>NZ_MUMH01000449.1 GCF_002155965.1 Allokutzneria sp. NRRL B-24872 | reverse complement strand
TCTGCGCGGCGGCGATCACGGCGACCGCCGCGCTGGTACCAGCCGTTCCGGCGGCGACGGCCGCCCCCTCCCGCCCCGCCGACCGGTCCGTGTCCGAGCTGCTGACGCAGCTCAAGACGCTGTACCGGAAGGCCGAGGAGGCGACGGAGACGTACAACGCGACCGAGGAGAAGCTGCGCAAGCAGCGCACCAGAACCAGGGAGCTCACGGCCGAGCTCGTGCACGCCCGTACGAAGCTCGCCGACAGCCACGACGACGCGGGGCGGCTGGCCCGTCAGCAGTACCAGGGCCACAGCACGCTCTCCTCCTACGCCTTTCTGCTGACCCTGCTCACCCCCCACCCGGAGAGCGCCGCCGACGAGGCGCGTGAACTGGGGCGGGCGGCCGGCCGCGAGGCCGCCCTGATGCAGCGGCTGACCAGGGGCGAGCGGCACGCCGACACCATCGCCACCCGGGCGCGGACCGCGCTGGACAAACAGCTCTCCCTGACGGCGAAACGAAAGAAACAGCGGGACAAGGTGGAGAAGAAGCTGCACTCCAGCGAGAAGCTGCTCGCCGCGCTGAGCGCCCGCCAGATCGCCCAGGTGGCGCAGCGCGAGCGCCAGGAGACCGCGAAGGCACAGCGCGAACTGCTCGACTCCGGGGCGCTCGGCCCCGCGAACGGCGCCTCGCCGCACGCCCCCGCCACAGGCGGCGGCACCCGCAC
>NZ_MUMH01000448.1 GCF_002155965.1 Allokutzneria sp. NRRL B-24872 | reverse complement strand
CTACCTCATCAACACCAGCCAGGTGAACTTCCAGATCCAGCAGATGTACGCCGGGATCATCGCGGTCTCGGTGCTCGGCGTGCTCGTCAACGCCGGCTTCGTCGTCCTCGAACGGCGGTTCTCGACCTGGCGTCCCAAGGAGAAAGCATGATGCACCTCAACGCGTTCGTGATGCCGAACGGCCACCACGAGGCCGCCTGGCGGCACCCGTCGACCGACCCGCACCGGGCCCGGACGCTGCAGCACTACGTCGACATCGCGCGCACGGCCGAACGCGGCAAGCTCGACTCGCTCTTCCTCGCCGACGGCGTCGCGTTGTGGGGCAACGTCAAGCACAACTCCCACAGCCACTTCGAGCCGTTGACGCTGCTGTCGGCGCTCGCCGCGAGCACAGTCCACATCGGACTGATCGCGACCGCGTCCACGACCTACAACGAGCCTTACCACCTGGCGCGGAAGTTCGCCTCGCTCGACCACCTCTCCGGTGGCCGGGCGGGCTGGAACATCGTCACTTCGGCCGGCGTCGACGAAGCCCGGAACTTCAACCTGGCCAAGCGGCCGGCCCACTCGGCGCGCTACGAGCGTGCGGAGGAGTTCATCGAGGTCGTCAAGAAGCTGTGGGACAGCTGGGACTACGACGCCGCGCTCGTCGACCGCGCGAGCGGCGTCTACGCTGACACCGACCGGATCCGGGCCATCGAGCACGACGGCCCGCACTTCCAGGTCCGCGGCC
>NZ_MUMH01000447.1 GCF_002155965.1 Allokutzneria sp. NRRL B-24872 | reverse complement strand
CGGACGGGCCCGGCTCGGTGGCCGATCCGGACGCGGTGCTGGCGGACGTGGTGGCGCGGGCCGCGGCGGTCGCGCCGTGACGGCGGGGTGGGCGCATGAGTGAGACCGTGACGGCCCGGGCCGGGCAGGTGCTCGGCCAGGCCATGGCCTTCCAGCCGGCGAAGCTGGTGCTGGCGGGCACCGAACTGGGACTGTTCGCCGCGCTGGCCGCGGGGCCGCTGCCCGAGGAGCGGCTGCGGGAGAAGCTGGGGCTGCACCCGCGCGGCTGCGACCACTTCCTGGCCGCCCTCGCCGAACTCGGCTTCCTGGAGCGCACCCCGCAGGGCGCCTGGGCCAACAGCGCCGTCTCCGGCCGACTGCTGGTGCCGGGCGACCCGGCGTCGCTGAGCGGCTTCCTGCACCTGGCCGACCGGGTGATGTACCCGGCGTGGGAGCGGCTGGCGGAGGGCCTGCGGACGGGCGCCCCGCAGGCGGCGACCTACTCCGGCGACGACATGTTCGACCAGCTGTACGAGAGCGAGGAGAAGAAGGACGGTCTGGTGCGGATGGCGGAGGACGCCGAGCCGGCCGCTCATGCCCAGTGAGGCCACGTGCGCCGTGAAGTCGGCCTCCAGCTGCGGCAGGTCGAACACCTCGGCCCGCAGGTGCGGATGGGCGGCCACGACACCGGCCAGGACGTT
>NZ_MUMH01000446.1 GCF_002155965.1 Allokutzneria sp. NRRL B-24872 | reverse complement strand
AACCCCCTACGGCGCGAGCTTCTGCCGATCCAGCACGGTCGGTCGAGAAGTGACCATCACACGTGGTCTCGACATATCTGGTCCGCCAGCACAGGCGCTCCGGCCTGGCCGAAAGAATCATTCAGTTGACCACGCGAAATGATCGCGCTGGGACAGATCTGGGACCGGCTTCTCAGCCCCACTACCCGCTGTCTCACCTCCTCACGCGCAACCAGGCACCACCGCCGGACGTCTTGACGGGTGCCGTCTCCCGCAGGACAAGCGTCAGACGGTGATCCGACCAACGTGGGGAGATCGAGCGCATGACGACATCGACCGTGTCCGCCGCAGGGGTCACACCCCGCAAAGCTCAACGGGCACCTGTCATGGCCACCTCGCCCTCATTCCTCATCGCGTGAACGGCGACCGCGCCACCCGAGCAACGTGGCGAATCGACGTGAGCCGCCTGCCCGAGGACGTCGTGGACCTCATCGACGCCCTCAAGCCCGGTGAGGACGTGGCCCTCATCCGAGACGGCAGCCCGATCGCGACGATCACCAGCACCCGCGGCGCGCTGGAGGACGCCCTCGCCGAGCCCGGTTCGCCGAACGAGGCGGCCGACCCTCAGCTGACGGACTACGACGACGTCACCATCGTGGCAACGGCGATGAAGTTGTCGGCCGCCTCGTTCGGCGA
>NZ_MUMH01000445.1 GCF_002155965.1 Allokutzneria sp. NRRL B-24872 | reverse complement strand
AGAAATCCCTGGAACAGCCGGTCCGCCTGGAGGACGGCTTCGACGGCCTCGGGGCCGGTGCCCTCGCGCAGCGGGTGTGCCGCGGCGCGGAGGCTTCGGCGGCGTGCTGCGGGTCGTGGTGTTCGTCGCCGAGAATGCGCGGGCTCTCAGCGGTCCGCGTCCGGGTAGCCCTGCCGACGACGGGCACGACGATGATCACGGACGGCAGGGCACGGCCATCAGATTCACCGCGTCCGCACGCATGGGGGAGCCGGGTCGTCTTTCTCCTGCTCCCTGCCGGACGGCGGACCGGAAGGCCCTGGGGGAACCTGCCCGGGGACAGCCCGTCCGGCCGGCACATGATGTGCCGGCCGGTGGAACGGGTCAGGCAAGGGCCAGGAAGAGCTTCTCCAGTTCCTCCTGCGTCATGGGCGGGGCCTCGGTGCCGTCGGCGAGGCACTGGCGCATCCCGCTCGCCACGATTTTGAACCCGGCCCGGTCCAGGGCTCGGGACACGGCTGCCAGCTGGGTCACGACGTCCTTGCAGTCGCGGCCCGACTCGACCATCGAGATCACCGCGGCCAGCTGCCCCTGCGCCCGGCGCAGACGGTTCAGGACGGGCCGTACCGATTCTTCGTCTACCTGCACGAGATCCTCCTTCACCCCCCTGACAAGAATACCCC
>NZ_MUMH01000444.1 GCF_002155965.1 Allokutzneria sp. NRRL B-24872 | reverse complement strand
TCGCCAGCCACTTGGCGAGCACGACCTTCTGCTGATTGCCGCCGGAGAGCACCCCGACGTGGTCGGCGAGGCTGCCGTACTTCAGCTGGAGCCGGACCGCCCAGTCGGCCGCCCGGCCGCGCTCCAGCGCCCGTCGCACCAGCCCCGCGCGGCCCAGTTGGTCGAGGCCGGTCAGCCCGATGTTCCGTTCGATGGACATCTCCATCACCAGGCCCCGCTGGCGCCGGTCCTCGGGGACGAGCGCGAGCCCGGCGTCCATGGCGGCGGTCGGCGAACCGGGCCGCAGCACCGTCCCGTCGACCCGCACCTCGCCCGCGTCCGCCCGGTCCACGCCGAAGACGGCCTGGGCGACCTCGGTGCGCCCGGCACCGACCAGCCCGGCGAGCGCGACGATCTCACCGCGCCGCACCTCGAAGGAGACGTCCCGGAAGACGCCCTCACGGGTCAGCCGCCGCACCGACAGCGCGGTTTCGCCGACCCGGCTGTCCTGCTTGGGGTAGAGCTCGGCCAGATCCCGGCCCACCATGCGGCGGACCAGATCGTCCTGGGTCAGCCCCGTCAGCGGCTCGGAGGCCACCCACCGGCCGTCCCGCAGGATGGTGACCCGCTGGCACAGCTCGAAGA
>NZ_MUMH01000443.1 GCF_002155965.1 Allokutzneria sp. NRRL B-24872 | reverse complement strand
TGGACGACGGCAAGTCCACCCTGGTCGGGCGGCTGCTGCACGACTCCAAGTCGGTACTGGCCGATCAGCTCGAGGCCGTGGCACACGCCTCGCGCAGCCGTGGCCAGGAGGCGCCTGATCTGGCGCTGCTGACGGACGGGCTGCGCGCGGAGCGGGAGCAGGGCATCACCATCGATGTCGCCTACCGCTACTTCGCCACTCCCAAGCGGCGGTTCATCCTCGCCGACACCCCCGGCCATGTGCAGTACACCCGCAACATGGTCACCGGCGCCTCCACCGCCGAACTCGCGGTCGTCCTGGTGGACGCGCGCAACGGCGTGGTGGAGCAGACCCGGCGGCATGCCGCGGTCGCCGCCCTGCTGCGGGTCCCGCATGTGGTCCTCGCCGTCAACAAGATGGACCTGGTGGACTACGCGGAGCCGGTCTTCGCGGCCATCGCCGAGGAGTTCACGACCTACGCGGCCTCGCTGGGCGTTCCAGAGATCACCGCGATCCCGATCTCGGCGCTCGCCGGGGACAATGTGGTGACCCCGTCGGCGAACATGGACTGGTACGGCGGCCCGACCGTGCTGGAGCACCTGGAGAC
>NZ_MUMH01000442.1 GCF_002155965.1 Allokutzneria sp. NRRL B-24872 | reverse complement strand
GCAAGAGCACCCTCGTCTCGGGGGCGCTGCGCAAGCAGCACCCGGACGCCGTGCTGATCGACCAGTCGGCGATCGGGGTGTCGACCCGCTCGACGCCGGCGACCTACCTGGACGTCATGGACGTCATCCGGAAGCTGTTCGCCGAGGCCAACAACGCGCAGCCGGGGCTGTTCAGCTTCAACTCCGAGGGCGGCTGCCCGGAGTGCAAGGGCCGCGGCGTGATCGAGACGGACCTGGCCTACATGGACCCGGTGACGACGATCTGCGAGGCGTGCGACGGGCGGCGCTACCGGCCCGAGGTGCTGGACAAGACGTTGCGGGGCAAGAACATCGTCGACGTCCTGGCGCTGACCGTCGAAGAGGCGCTCGGTTTCTTTTCCGAAGAGGCCATCACGAAGAAGCTGGACCTGCTGGCCGAGGTCGGGCTGTCGTACCTGACGCTGGGGCAGCCGCTGTCGACGTTGTCCGGCGGTGAGCGGCAGCGGGTCAAGCTCGCGCACCGGCTGCGGGAGACCGGCAACGTCTACCTGTTCGACGAACCGACGACCGGCCTGCACATGGCCGACATCGGACACCTGCTGGACCTGCTGGACCGCTTGGTGGACGGCGGCAACACGGTCGTGGTGATCGAGCACGACCTCGACGTCGTGAAGCACGCGGACTGGGTGATCGACCTGGGCCCGGAGGCCGGGCGGCACGGTG
>NZ_MUMH01000441.1 GCF_002155965.1 Allokutzneria sp. NRRL B-24872 | reverse complement strand
CCGCCTGTCTCGGCATCTCCAACCCGACCGGTCTCGCCGCGATCAAGCAGCTCGTCCCGCCGTCCCAGCTCACCCAGGCCACCGCCCAGAACCAGATCCGCTACTTCGCCGCGACCATGGGCGGCCCGCCCGTCGGCGGCACCCTCTTCGGCGTGGCGCGCGCCTTCCCGTTCCTGAGCGCGGCCGTCGGCTTCCTCGTCTCCACGATCCTGCTGCTGTTCATCCGCAAGCCGATGAAGGTGGAGCAGCTCGCCCCCGGGGAGAAGCGCAACACGGCCGAGGGCTTCCGGATCCTGGCGCGCCAGCCGGTGCTGCGACTGCTGATCGTCTGGATCATGGGCTCGAACATGGCGTTCACCCACTCCGGCGTCTTCCTCGCACTCATCGCCACCGCCGAGAGCCGGGGCGCCTCCGCGAGCTTCACCGGCATGCTGCTGTCCATCGCCGGCGTCGGCGGTCTGGTCGGCTCGCTCATCGCGGGCCCGGTCATCAAGAGGGTCGCACCGGCCAAGCTCTTCCTGACCGCCGCGTGGATCGGCCCGGTGGCCGCCGTGCTGCTCGCCAACGTCTCCGGGCTCGTCCCGCTCGGCGTCATCGTCGCCTGCGTGTTCCTGCGCGGGCCCATCACCAGCGCCCTGTTCCTCGCCTACCTCGCGGCGATGGTCCCGGACAAGGCGCAGGGCCGGGTCCTCGGTGCCGTGATGTTCATGTCGATGATCGCCGCCCCCGTCGGCGTGTTCGCCATCGGCACCATCTTCGACCAGGCCGGCCCGGTCTGGGTGTTCACCGTCATGGCCGTCGTCTCGGGAC
>NZ_MUMH01000440.1 GCF_002155965.1 Allokutzneria sp. NRRL B-24872 | reverse complement strand
GCTCCGGCTCGATGTCGTCGGCGGCCTTCGCACCACCGGACTGCCGCTGGGCCTTGGACTGGCGCTTGGGCTGCTGACGCTTCGGGGTCGTCGGCGTACCGTCCTCGGCCGTTGCGACGGCCGAGACCTCGCTCTGGATCACGGTGCCGTCGTTCTGGGCCGCGAGGCCCTCCTTGCCCAGGCCGGTGATGAACTTCCGCTCGTACTCGTTGCGGTCACGGCCCTTGGCGACGATCGCCTTGACGATGGCGCGCTCACGACGGTTGCGGGTCTTGCCGTGCCGCGTGACGTGCTTGGCGAGGCGCTCCAGGTAGGCGGCCTGCGCCTTGGAACCCGGGGTCGGGTTGTTGTGGATGACGTACATCTGCTGGCCCATGGTCCACACGTTGGTGGTCAGCCAGTAGACGAGGACACCGACCGGGAAGTTGATGCCGAAGACGGCGAACATGATCGGGAAGATGTACATCAGCATCTTCTGCTGCTGCATGAACGGCGTCTTCACCGTGGTGTCGACGTTCTTCGTCATCAGCTGACGCTGCGTGTAGAACTGCGACGCCGACATCAGGACGATCATGATCGCGGTGACGATCCGGACCGTGGTGATCGAGGCGTCGAGCGCGGCGGCTTCAGCGGCGGTGTCCGTGAAGGTCGCGGCGAGGGGGG
>NZ_MUMH01000044.1 GCF_002155965.1 Allokutzneria sp. NRRL B-24872 | reverse complement strand
ACAGCGGGAGCTACTCGGCCTGCGCTACCCCACCTGCACCGCCATCGGCTGCAACCAACCCGCCCACCGCTGCGACCTCGATCATTGTCGGCCGTTCGACGGCACCAACACCACGATCACCAACCTGCGCCCCAAGTGCCGCCATCATCACCGGATGAAGACCCACTCCAACTGGCGCTGCGAGAACCTGCCCGACGGCACCCACGTGTGGACCACCCCACGGGGCAAGACCTACGCCACCGAGCCCGTCCCCATCGCCGATCCCGCACCCTTCTAGACTCGCGCCCCTGCACGTCTGTCCCCTCGCGTGCCCCACACTGCGCTGAGGTGGATGCCTCGTATCCCCGAATCGAAACCCATGCTAGAAACGGCCTGGCGCTCACAAACCGGCAGGTCAACAAGTGTCTTCCCCGCGCGAGCGGGGATGGTCCGGGCCGCGACGTCGCGAACCGAACCGACGTCAAGTCTTCCCCGCGGGAGCGGGGATGGTCCTGGAGACACGACCAACGCCGGGACCGGCAACATGTCTTCCCCGCGCGAACGGGGATGGCGCCCGGACGCGCGCTGGGGCGACGGCGGTCAGCGAGCAGCGCCGGGCGCGGGAACGAAAGGGACCTTCGGGACCCCGCGCATCCGTTCGGCCACACGGACGAAGCGAGGCTGCGATGATGCGGACCATGACCAGCATCGCGCGCCGGATGTTCGACCTTCTCGAACCGATCTGCCTCGTCACCTACCAGGCCGACGAGTGCAACGAGGAGATGGCGGCGCTCGGCCACCGCACCTACTGGGACGGCTACTTCGCCAGCCGCGCGGCGCCGTTGGGGCGGGTGTCGGCGCAGGTCGTGCACGCGGCGTTCTACAACTTCGCGGACGGGGAAGCGGCGCGGCACATCCCGAGCGCGTGGGAGACGATCTCGCCGGAAGCGTCGCTCGCCGCGCGGGAGCGGGGGAGCACGGCGTCGTTGCGGCGGATCATCGGCGAGGAGCTGGCCAACTCAGAAGGCTTGGTGCGCGCGGCGGAGCTGACCACGAAGGCAGCGATGAGCGCGCCGACGGAAGGGAGGGCGATGTACGCGGGGATGCGGACCCTCGCAGTGCCGAGCGAGCCGGTGGCGCGGCTGTGGCACTCCGCGACGATGTTGCGCGAGCACCGCGGCGACGGGCACATCGCGGCTCTCGTGGGCGCGCGCATCGGTGGCACGGAGTCGCACGTGCTCAGCGCCCTGGAGATGGGCATCTACCCGGCGGAGTCGTTCGGGCGCATCCACCACCTGCCGAAGGAGCGCCTGGCCGAGGTCATGGGCGGCCTGCGCGAGCGCGGGCTCGTCGACGCGGACGGCAGGTTCACCGACGCCGGCCGCGAGACCAAACAGCGCATCGAGACCCTGACCGATGAGCTGGCCGCCGCGCCGTACGAGGCCCTGGAACCCGCCGAGCTGGACGAGCTGATCACCGAGCTGGAGCCGATCACGGCGAAGCTGGTGGCGGTGGGCTCCCAGTGACGAAGCAGTGACGAAGCGGCTCAGGTGCAGTTGCGGATGCCGGAGTTGCCGTCGACGCTGATGATGCGGCTGTCGAAGGTCCGGTCGCTCTTCTGCTTGGCCTTCACCGCGAGCATGCACGAGGTGTTCGGACCCGGCTCCTCCGGGTTGTCGAACTTGTAGGTCACGCGCAACCGGACCTGCTTGTCGCAGTGGTTGTTGTAGTACAGGTTCGAGTACTTCTGGCCGAACGGGCCGTTCTTGTGCGTGACCTTGAAGTTCACGCAGTCGAGGACCTTCCCCTCGAACCCGGCCGCGGCGGCCGATCCGGTGGTGACGGGAAGCAGCGAGCAGGCCAGGACGGCGGCGACGAGCTTGGTGCGCATGGGCGGCGACGCTAGCAGCGATCGCAGCCGCCGCGACCGCGTTTCGGCGCCCGCCGACGGGTTCACGTCAACACTTCGGACACGTCCTCAGCGAACGCGATGAGCCCGGGGATGCCGAGCCCGTGGCGGTGCCCCCAGAACGCGGTCTGCACGGCGTGCAGCTGAGCCCACCGTCGCGTGCGCGTGCGGGAAAGCTCGGCGGCGGAAGCGAAGATGTCCACTAGCCGCAAGGGCGAAGCGTCACCGAGCGCGGCGCACGTCTTGAGCATGGTGCCGCCGTCGTAGGCGGGATCGCCGACGTGGCCCTTCGGATCGACGGCGAGCCACGGTTCACGCGAGGCGCGCAGGACGTTGCGGGCGTGGAAATCGCCGTGCACCAACACTTCCGGCTGAGCCCGGCCGAGTTCCCGCACGGTGTCGACGGCCGCAGCCACCACGCGAGCGGACAGCGAATGCGCGAGCTCGGCCGAATCGCGAAGCAGCGAATCTTCCCAATCCTCCGCCTGCGCGGCGAGCCGGGGCAGATCGGCGGGCGCGGGAACGGTGAGGCGAAGGTGGAGTTCCCCTGCGGAAGCCATGATCGCCGGACCGTCGGCGAGGTCGGCCAAGGACGACGAACCGGCGCGCTCCAACAGCATCGCGAACTGCGCGTCGTCGCGCTCGTGCAGCAGCACGGCGCCGCACCCGCCCCACGCCGCGAAGGCGTCAGGCTCGTGGACGTTGCCGGGATGGGGAAAGGACACCTTGAGCACCAAGGCTTCCCCGGCGCGCCGGACCGGCACGATGACCCCGACCTCGCCGTTCATGACAGCGCCGTCGAGCACGCATTCCCAGCGCGACACCAGGTCCGCGACGATCTCGGGCAGCGCGGATGTCCACTTCCGCCCAGCGTCCCCTTCCCGGTCCACAGTGGACTGGACGAAGCCCGGCGGTACTTCGATCACAGCTTGGCGGCCTCTCGCTCCACGCGCTCGCGCAGCCACATGTGCGCGGGCGAGCGCATGTCGCGGGGGTGCCAGAACATCGCCATCGTGAGCTTGGTCGGCTCGGTGGCCAGCTTCAGCTCGCGCAGCCCGTACGCGGGGGCCAGCTCGTCGAACAGCCGCCGTTGGGTGAGCGTGATCAGCTCCGAACCGGAGACCAGCCGCAGCGCGAGCGAGAACGAGTCCACGGTGACCGCGGTGGGCTGGCGCAGCATCTCCTCGCTGAGCTTCACCTCCGACAGCACCCGGTTCCCGCCGACACCGTTGACCTTGACGGCGGGCGTGGTCGCGAGGGTTTCGCCGGTCAGCGGCTCGGCGACGTCGTGGTTGTCCTTGTCGGCGGCGGCGACGAACTCGTCGGTGAACAGCGGCGTGTGCGGGAAGTTCATCAGCTCGGGCACCTGCAGTTGCAGCGGCCAGAACAGCAGGTCGCAGCGCCGCGAGCGGAGCAGGTTGATCAGGTCCGCGCGCAGCGGTTCGAGGTTGACCCGCACCCCGGGGGCCTCCGCGCCGAGGCCGCGCAGCGTGGGCGACAGCAGTACGGTCGTGACGTAGTCGCTGGCCACGATGGTGAACGTGCGCCGGTCCCTGGCGGGGTCGAACGACCCACCCGCGGTCAGCGCTTCCCGAGCGGCGATCATGGCGGTCTGCACCGGCTCGCGCAGCGACTCCGCGAAGGAGGTCAGCGCCATCGTCCGGCCCTCGCGCACGAGCAGCGGGTCGTCGAAGTGCCGCCGCAGTTTGCCGAGCAGCGCGCTCATCGACGGCTGGGCCATCTGCAACCGCTCGGCGGCCTTGGTGACGTTGCGTTCCAGCAGCAGCGCGTTCAACGGGATCAGCAGGTTGAGGTCCAACCTGTCCATTTCGGTGGCCACGCCGTCGTAGTCCCCTCGACACTCGACAAAGCTTCGTGATCTTAGCGTCTTCGCAGCTCAGGCGGCACTATGGCGCGCCCGCATGTGATCCATAGGGAATTCGCCGCTTCCGGAACGGGCGGCGCCGGGGCAAACCTGAAAGTGCCCCGCCTTCACCGCGACGCACCGCGAGGTCACCAGTGCCGAACCCCTTCGACGACCCCTCCGGCCGCTTCCTCGTGCTGGTCAACGCCGGTGGCGAGCACTCGCTGTGGCCCGCGGCGGCCGACGTGCCCGCCGGGTGGGACATCGCGCACGGCGAGGACACCCGCGCGGTGTGCCTGGCCTTCGTCGAGTCCCGCTGATTCACTCGATCACTCCCAGGGAGCCCCTGTCGTGTCGACTTCCAGCACCCCGCTCGCGCTGACCAGTGCCCAGACCGGCATCTGGTTCGCCCACCAGCTCGACGCCACCGGCGTCACGCACAACGTCGCCGAGTACCTGGAGATCACCGGTCCGCTGGACCTGGAGCTGTTCGAGAGAGCCCTCGGCCACCTGGTCGAGGAAGCGGAGTGCCTGCGCACGCGGTTCACCGACGACGAGAACGGCGTCCGCCAGGTCATCCGGTCCACTGTGGACTGGAAGCTGGACGTGGTCGACTTGCGCGAGCGCCCGGAGATGGCGCAGGAGCGCATCCGCGTCGTGCTGGAGCGGCCCTTCGACCTCGCGACCGGACCGCTGTTCACCTTCACCGTGCTGCGCCTGGCCGATGACCGGCACCTGTGGGTGCACGCTTACCACCACATCGTCGCTGACGGCTACACGGTGGCGTTGCTCGCCCGCCGCGCCGGTGAGGTCTACACCAGGCTCGCCGCCGGCGAGGACGTCGGCGAGAGCCCGTTCCCGCCGCTGACCACGCTGCTGGAGGCGGACGCGAGCTACCGCGACTCCGAGCAGTACCAAGGTGATCGCGAGTTCTGGGCGGACTACGTCGCCGAGCTGCCGGAGCCGGTGAGCCTGTCCGCGCGGCCCCCGGCTCCGGCCCAGCTGTCGCTGCGCAGCACCAGCGACGTGCCGCCGGAGATCGTCGGCCGCGTGGCGGAGATGGCGCGCGACGCGAAGACCTCGACCTCCACGGTGCTGATCGCCGCCGTCGCCGGATTCCTCCAGCGGATGACCGGCCGCACGCACCAGGTGCTCGGACTGCCCGCGGCCGCACGCCGGAGCTCCGGCGCGAAGGCCACGCCCGGCATGTCCGCGAACGTGCTCCCGCTGGAACTGACCGTGGACCCGAGACTGACCGTTCCCGAGCTGCTGGCCCACGTCTCCAAGCAGGTCAAGCGGGTCCTCGCGCACCAGTACTACGACTACGGCGGCCTGCGTCGCGCACAGGGCGCGATCACGCAGGAGGACCGGCTGTTCTGCAACCGCATCAACATCATGCGCTTCACCTACGGGGTGAGCTTCGGCGCGTGCCCGGCGCGGGCGCACTACCTGTCCGGCACCGCGACCGACGACCTGTCGGTGATCGTCTACGACCGGGGCGACGGCCACGGCCTGGAGATCACCCTCGACGCGAACCCCGGCCTCTACACCACCGCCGAGGTCGCCGTGCTGGAGCAACGGCTCCAGCGCTACCTCCGCGAGTTCACCGGCCTCGGCGTCCGGCCGTTGCGCCGCGCCGACGTGCTCAGCCCGGCCGAGCGCGACCGCCTGCTGACCGAGTGGGCGGGTGGCCGTGGCGGCTCACCCAGCACGACGCTGGCCGGGCAGTTCGCCGCGCGCGCAGCGGAGTTCCCCGACCGCGTCGCGCTGACCTGCGAGAACGAGCACCTGAGCTACCGCGACCTCGCTGAGCGCGTGAACCGCTTGGCGCGCATCCTGATCGCCGACGGCATCGGCCCCGGGGACCTGGTCGGGCTCGCCTTCGCGCGCTCGGCGGAGATGATCATCGCGATGCTCGCCGTCACCACCGCGGGCGCGGCCTACCTGCCGCTGGACCCGAGCTACCCCGAGGACCGCCTGCGCTACCTGGTCGACGACGCCCGCCCGGCGCTCGTGCTCGCCGACGTGCCGCTTCCGATCCTGCCGGACGTGTTGCCGCTCAACGCCCCTGACGTGCTGAGCGCGCTCGCTGAGCTTCCGGGGACGCCGGTCACCGACGCCGAGCGCGTCCGGCCGCTCACCGCGGCGGACCCGGCGTACGTGATCTACACGTCCGGCTCGACGGGCAGGCCGAAGGGCGTGCTCATCCCGCACAGCAACGTCGTCCGGCTGTTCACCGCGACCGACGGGCAGTACGGCTTCGGTCCGGAGGACGTGTGGACGATGTTCCACTCCTACGCCTTCGACTTCTCCGTCTGGGAGATTTGGGGGCCGCTGCTGCACGGCGCG
Organism: Allokutzneria sp. NRRL B-24872; assembly: GCF_002155965.1. Taxonomy (GTDB): domain Bacteria; phylum Actinomycetota; class Actinomycetes; order Mycobacteriales; family Pseudonocardiaceae; genus Allokutzneria. Next base: position 65,944 of record NZ_MUMH01000044.1, on the reverse strand, counting down.
CGCCTGGTCGTCGTCCCGCACGCGATCACGCGGTCCGCGCAGGACTTCCTGCGACTGCTCGTCGACGAGCGCGTGACGGTGCTCAGCCAGACGCCGTCCGCTTTCTACCAGCTCGTGGCAGCTGAGCGGGCCGAGCCGGACCTCGGCGCGAGGCTGGCGCTGCGCACGGTCACCTTCGGCGGCGAAGCGCTCGACCTCACGCGGCTCAACGACTGGTACGACCGGCACGCCGAGGACGCTCCGATGCTGGTCAACATGTACGGGATCACCGAGACCACCGTGCACGTCACGCAGATTCCGCTGGTGCGCGCGGATTGCACGCCGGAGGCAGGCAGCCTCATCGGTCGCGCCATCGACGACCTGCGCGTCTACCTGCTGGACGACTCACTCGCGCTGGTGCCGCCGGGCGGCGCGGGGGAGATGTACGTGGCAGGTCCGGGGGTGGCGACGGGCTACGTCAATCGGCCCGGGCTGACCGCTTCCCGTTTCGTCGCTTCGCCTTTCGGTGCGCCCGGTGAGCGGATGTACCGCAGCGGCGACCTGGCGCGCTGGACCGAGGACGGCTCGTTGCAGTACCTCGGGCGCGCCGACGACCAGGTGAAGATCCGAGGGTTCCGCATCGAACTGGGGGAGATCGAGGCCGCTCTCGGCCGCTTTCCCGGAGTCGCGCAGGCCGTCGTCCTCGTCCGCGAGGACAGTCCCGGGGACAAGCGCCTCGTCGGCTACGTCGTCCCGGCCGGTGGCGTCGCACTGGACCCGGTTGCCGTGCGCGAGGCCACCTTGGAGTTCGTCCCGGAGCACATGGTCCCGGCAGCGGTCGTGGTGGTGGACAAGATGCCGTTGACCCGCAACGGAAAAGCGGACCGGCGGGCGCTGCCGGCTCCTGACTACGCGGCCTCCGTCGACCTCTCCCGCGCGCCGCGCACCGATCGCGAGCGTTTGCTGTGCAAGGTCTTCGCCGAGGTGCTGGGCCTGACGGAGGTGGGTGTCGGCGACAACTTCTTCAGCCTCGGCGGTGACAGCATCATCGCCATCCAGCTCGTCGCCCGCGCTCGATCCGCCGGACTGACGTTCTCGCCCAAGGACGTCTTCACCTGCCGTACCGTCGAGGCGCTCGCCTCTGTCGCCGCTGTCAGTGCTTCGTCGGTGGCCGACAACTCCTCCGGTCCTGCTCCGCTGACGCCGATCCTGCGCTGGCTCGTGGATCAGGGGTCCACTGTGGACGCCTACCACCAGTGGGCTCTGCTGAGCACCCCGCCGGGGCTCTCCCAGGAGCGACTGACCTCGTTGCTTCAGTCCCTTGTGGACAGTCACGACCTGCTGCGTGCTCGACTCGGTGCTCAGCTGTCGATCGCTGCCACGTCCGAGGTCTCCCTCCATTGTGTCGCCGACTCTCCAGTCGACCACCTGGACGAGGCGGTCGCGCAGCTCGACCCGTTCTCCGGCAACGTGTTCCAGGCTGTCTGGCGTCCGGGCTCGCCCGGTTCCCTGCTGTTGGTGGCGCACCACATCGCGGTCGACGGTGTGTCCTGGCGCGTGCTCGCCACGGACCTCGCCGAGGCGTGGTCCAGCGGAGCTACCTCGATCCCTCGCCCGGCCACGTCCTTCCGCAGCTGGGCCTCTGGTCTTGTCGCGAGTGACCGGAGCGCGGAGCTTCCGTACTGGCGAGACATGCTGCTTGTTGATGATCTATCGATTGGTTCGCGCACGGGTGAGCTTGGCCGCGACGAGCTGACCGTGGAGCTTCCGGCCGACGTCACCGCGCGCCTGCTCACCGTTGTGCCTGAGGCGTTTCACACCGGCGTCAACGAGGTTCTGCTCACCGGTGCCGCGCGTGCGGTCAGCGCGTGGCGGTCCACTCCCGGTGCCCGCGTGCTCTTGGACGTCGAGGCGCACGGCCGGGTGGAGTCCGCAGTTCCTGGCGTCGACCTCTCCCGCACGGTCGGGTGGTTCACCGACATGCATCCCGTCGCGCTCACGCCGACGCTCGACGCGGGCAGTTCCGTGAAGCAGGTGAAGGAGCAGCTCGCCAGCGTGCCCGGCGACGGCTTGGGCTACGGCCTGCTACGCCATGTCCAGGGCGAACTCGCCGATCTCGCCACGCCGCAGATCCTGGTGAACTACCTCGGCCGCTTCGGCGTCGGCGACGACGCTTTCGCCGTGCGTGCCTTTGGCGGTGCTCGTGATCCGCGCATGACTCCGACGCATGTTGTGGAGCTCAACGCCCTCGCCGAGGAGCGCGACGGCGGTCCGGTGCTCGTCGCTTCCTGGTCGTGGGATCGCGCGCGGCTGACCTCTTCGGAGGCGTGCGCGCTCGTCGACGCGTGGGTGTCGTCGATGCATGAGCTGGCCGCCTTGGAGCGCGGTGGGCACACGCCGTCGGACTTTCCCTTGGTGCAGCTCAACCAGCGGGCTGTCGACTCGTTCGTGAGCTTCTACCCGGGCTTGACCGACGTCCTTCCCGTCACGCCGCTGCAAGGCGAAATGCTCGCGCACACGCTCCGCGTCCCGCGCGGCGACGACGTCTACAACGTGCAGGTCGTCTTCGACCTCGACGGTCCGCTGGATTCTTCCAGGCTGCGCTCGGCCTGCCAGGGGCTCGTCGACCGGCACAGCGCCCTGCGCTCGTGCTTCCCCTGGCCCGACGCCCAGGTCGTCGTCGCAGACGCCGTCGTCCCGTGGACCGTGTCCACCTCGCCCGTCGACGAGGTCCTTGCCGCTGATCGGGCTGTCCGCTTCGACGTGACGAGTCCCCCGCTCCTGCGCGCGCACCTCGTTGAGCGCGGCCCGCAGCGGCACACCCTCGTCCTCACCATCCACCACGCCGTCATCGACGGCTGGTCCTTGTCGGTGCTCATGGGCGAGCTCTTCCAGCTCTACGAGGGTTCCCTGCCCGGCACCGCCCGCGGCTTCGACTCGCACCTGTCGTGGGTCGCTCGCCAGGACCAGGCCGCGGCGGTTGCCGCGTGGGCCACGCAGCTCGACGGCGCCAAGCCCACGCTCTTCGCCCCTCCCGTCGCCGACTCCGCCACCCTCCTGCCCCGCCAGCACGGGCTCCGACTGTCTTCAGTGGACAGTGCGGCTCTCCTGGCCTCGGCCCGCTCCCGTGGCCTCACCCCCGGCGTCCTCGTGCGCACCGCGTGGGCCCAGGCGCTCTGCGAACTGACCGGCACCGAAGACCTCCTCCTCGGCGCCACCGTCTCCGGCCGCTCGCCCGAAGTGCCCGGCATGACCTCCATCGTCGGCCTGCACACCAACATCATCCCCGTCCGCGTCCGCCGCGAGATCGGCGAACCCCTCACCGACCTCGCCGCCCAACTCCAGGCCGAGTACGTCGCCGTGGTGCCGCACCAGCACCACGGCTGGCCCGCCATGGCCGAAGCTCTCGGTCACAGCCACCTGTTCGCCGGGCACGTCGTGTTCCACAACTACCCCGTGGTTTCGCTTTCCCAGATGGGCTCCGTGGTTGTTCGCGACATAACCGTCCACGACGGCACGCACTACCCGCTGTCCTTGGTGGCGCGCATGGCTTCCGACCACTTGGAGCTGCGCATCGACTATCGTCCGGATGCTTTCACCGAGCACGAGGCGTGCGCCGTCGCCGATGGTCTGGTTCGCAACCTGATCGCGCTGTCCCGCTCGGCGTAGCGCTTGCCGCTGTTGCCCTCGCCCTTGGTGGCGAGGGCTTCGGCGTGCAGGCGCTGTGTGAGGCCCCGGCTCGCGTCGGGAAGACTTGGCGCCGTGGAGCCGCCCGAAGACGCCGCTCGGACCACCCCGCTCGCGCGGGGAAGACATGTCCACTTGCGAGGCGGAGGAGAGAACCCTGGGACCACCCCCGCTCGCGCGGGGAAGACACTTGTTGACCTGCTGGATTGCGTGTGGATGTAGGCGTTCTACATGGGTTTTGATCGGGGCGAAGGCGGTCTTGAATGGGCGACAGGGGCTGGAGTCGGCGGTGCGGCGCGGACACGGGGCAACCTTGCCCTGCAGCAGGCGTCGGCGGTGTCCAGAGGCGGAGCACGCAGCGCCTGGACAAACCGCAGGTTGATCGGCGGGGCCGCTAGAAGGGGGCGGGGTCGGCGATGGGTACGGGTTCGGTGACGTAGGTCTTGCCGCGTGGGGTGGTCCAGGCGTGGGTGCCGTCGGGCAGGTTCTCGCAGCGCCAGTTGGAGTGGGTTTTCATGCGGTGGTGGTGTCGGCACTTGGGGCGGAGGTTGGCGAGGGTGGTGTTGGAGCCGTCGTAGGGGCGGCAGTGGTCGAGGTCGCTGCGGTGGGCGGGTTGGTTGCAGCCGATGGCGGTGCAGGTGGGGTAGCGCAGGCCGATGAGTTCGCGTTGTTGGGCGGTGGGGCGGTAGGTGCCGCTGATTTCCTCGGCCACGCCGGTGACGGGGTCGGTGAGGACGCGTTTCCAGATGCCGCCTGCGGCGATGTCGCGGGCGACGGGTGCGGGGATGGGGCCGTATCCGGCGAGCATGCCGGGGTCGTCGGTGAGACCGAGTACGGCGGTGACGGGCATCGTGAGGTAGACCATCGTCTTGCCCTGCGGTGCTGGAGTGTCGAGTCCCAGCAACAGGTCTCGTGCGACATCGGAGCGTTTCTGGTCCAGGGTGCGGTCGTTCTTGGGCAGCGAGCGGGCGATGCGGTCGACGTGGTCGAAAGCGAGGGCGGCGTCGTGGGCGGTCATCATCAACCGCAACAAGCACATGCCGTCGTCGAGAGGGATCTTCTCGACCATGCGTTGTTTGCGCTTCTCCTGGTGACGACGGTCGGCGGCGGTGGGATCGAGTCGGTGGATGAAGCGGACGGCGTAGCGTTGGGTGGCGGTGTAGTTGTTCTTCGACGCGTGCTCCAACAACGCCTCCTCAGCGATCAACGCGTGAGCGACGGAGAGGACGCTGAGCTGATCCAGGATCATGATCGCTTTGCCCTCGTCGATGCGGCCTTCGGCCAGTGCCGCCAAGACGGCTGGGCGCGCGGTGAGGTCGGAGGCGCGGTCGAGCAACCGGTTGGCCTTCGTCCGAGTCACGTGGAGCAGGGGCATGAGCAGGCCCTCGGCGAACTCACGATCACACGGGTCAAGATCCGACACGTAGTCCATCAACGCGACGGAGAACGACGCGACCGCCTGACCAATAGCGGTGAACGCCGCATGCAGAACATGATCGGGATCGTCAGGGGGCATAACACTATTCTACTCTCCGAAAATAGACGATCATGGCCCCAAGGGGTGAAATCCCAAGCGTAGCAACGGTTTCAGCAAATGCCGGTGTGGGCTGCAAAGCGACAGCGGAAGGCGTTACTCCGGGCCCTGGGACCACGCGGCGACCGGCAGCGACAAGTACACGCCGAAGTCCGAAAGCCCTGTGGCAGAAGCAAGTGCGGCGTGCAAGGCGTCCACGCGGGACTGCCGGGAGGAAGCTCGCGAAGGGAAGTACTTGGAGCGGATCTCAATCACCACAGGCAAACCGCACCGATCATAGGGCCCCCATGCGCGGAAGCGGAGTTCGACGTCGCCGGGTTGGAGGTCACCGTCGTAGGGCTCCTCGGGGCACTTGACGGCGACGGAGACGAGGTGGGGGAGAACGGAGCCCAGCTTCTCCAGGACAGAAGAGTCAACGGTGAGGGCGTGGGTGACTTCGACGAGGGGCACGAGAACAGGCTAGGGGCGGACGCGGACGGGCATGTGGTGGGGGACGACCATGGAGTGGGCCTCGTAGAAGCTGGCGTCGAGCACGGACAGGGCGGAGTAGCGCTTCAGCAGCAGCTCCAACGCGATGCGGGCTTCGAGGCGGGCGAGCGGGGCGCCGAGGCAGAAGTGGATGCCGTGGCCGAAGGACAGGTGCTGGTTCTGCGGGCGGTCGATGTCGAAGGTCGCGGGGCAGCCGTGGCGCTCGTCGCGGTTGGCGGAGTCGATGAGGACGAGCACGAGCTGACCGGTCTTGAGCTCTTGGCCGCCGAGGGTGGTGTCCTGCTTGACGAGGCGGGCGGCGCGCTCGAAGGACGTGCGGTAGCGCAGCACCTCCTCGATGGTGGCGGGGAGCAGGGACGGGTCGTCGCGGACGCGGCGCAGGACCTCGGGGTGCTCGTCGAAGCAGAGAACGGCGTTGCCCAGCAGGGTGGTCGTGGTGATGTGCCCGGCCATCATGAGGACGCCGAGCGTGCCGATGATCTGGTTCTCGCTGAGCCGTTCGCCGTCGATCTCGGCCTGGATGAGCTGGGTGGTGAGATCGTCGGTCGGCGTGCCGGCGCGGGCGCGGATGTGCGCGCGGAGGTAGGCGACCATCTCCTTGAGCGCGGCGGTGTCGGCCTCGACGCCGTCCTCGCGGTCGGGTTGCTCCAGCAGCGCGTCGGACCACTTCTTGAACCGGTCGCGGTCGGCGGCGGGGACCCCGAGCATCTCGGCGATCACCACGACGGGCAGCGGGTGGGCGAAGTCGGTGATGAAGTCGAAGTCCGCGCGGTCGCCGATCCGGTCGAGCAGCTCGGTGGCGATGTCGGTGACCCTCGGTTCCATCCGGGCCACCATGCGCGCGGTGAAAGCCTTGCTGACGAGGCCGCGCAACCGCCGGTGCACAGGCGGGTCGGTCCAGCCGAAGTGATTGCCGAGCGTGGCGAGGTCCTCATCGGCGTTGAGCTCGTCCTGCACCTCGGCGACACCGCTGAAGTCCGAGGAGAACGTTTTGTGGTCGGACATGACTGTGCTCGCGGCGTCGTGGCTGAACACCAGCCAGGCGCCGGTGTCGGCGTCGAAGTGCACGGGCGCCTCGGCGCGCATCTGGCGGTAGAACTCCAGGGTCTCGGCCCGGTCGGTCATGCGATCACTCCGTCCACATAGGACTCGATGGTGTCGGCGGCGGCCTTGGTGCCCCCGGCGGCGCGCATGCGCAGGCTCATCGCGCGGAGCCGGTCCCGGACCGAGGCCGAAGCGGTGACGGCGGAAGCGGCCGAGTGCAGGGAAGAGGGCGAGACGGTGGCGCCGAGGCCGTGCGCCACGACCTGGTCAGCCACCATGTGGTGCTCGTGGCCCTCCGGTACGAGCAGGACCGGGACCTCGGCGAGGATCGCGGCCTGGACGACGCCGATGCCGCCGTTGGTGAGCAGCAACGCGGCGTGCCGGAGCACAGCGAGCTGAGGAACCCACTGGTGCACCTCGAAGTTCGCCGGAAAGACACGGTCTGTGGAGCACCCGCCGAGGGTGAGCACGACGTGCCACGGCTGGTCGCCGAAGGCCTCGACGCACGCGTCCAGGAATTCCGGCCGGTCGTTGAAGTACGTGCCGAGCGAGATCAGCACGACGGGCTTGCCGTCCGACGGCGGCGCCCAGTCACCGGCGAACGAGGAGCCGTCGGTGATCGGGCCGACGAAGGTGAACTCGGGGCCGAACAGGGAGGAGTGCGGCTGGAGCTCGCGCGGGACGAAGACGACGGCGGGCTCACCGGGCACCGTCAGATCGGCGGGACCGAGGCCGTGCTGGGCGAGCGCAGCGCCGATGCTGGCGCCGACCTCCTGCCACTCGGGGCCGCCGAAGTAGCGCGCCAGCAGCTCGCCGGGCCAGTCGAAGCCCTCGGTGAAGGCGAAGTTCGGGTGCAGCGCGATCGTCGGGACACCCCAGCGCCGCGCGAGCAGCCGCGCCACCACCGACGCGGCCGGGTCGTAGGCGATCAGGTGCGGCGGCGCCGCGTCGAGCGGGTCGTGCAGCGCGGCGAGGTGCGCGAGGCCGCGCTCGGTGAAGCGCAGCGCCCCGAGCGTGACCCGCTCGGTATTCCTGTCCCCGCTCGGCACCGCAATCGCATCGACGAGTTCAGGTGAATAAGTCAAGGGGGTGGCGCCGCACTTGAACACCGCGTCAGAGAAATCATTACCGGTGGCGTAGGTGACGTCGTAACCGCGCAGCGCCAATTCTTCGGCCACCGCCAGCGTCGGGTGGACGTGCCCGTGCGCCGGAAGGCTCAGCACGAGCACGCGTCGGCCACCATCTGGAGCAACCATCTCCCACCAGCCCCTTTGTCTCGTCAACGGGGCAAGCTACCAGTGCGGGCGAAGCCTCCGCACCCGTAGTTCGTACTGAATGAAAAGGGGATTCACAGGGGTTGACGGACATCCTCTCCTAGGGGCTTGACCGTCATTGGAGTCGCTTCTTTACTGCGAACTCGGGCGTGAACGGGAGTGCTACACATTATTGCGGAGTGGGTGCCTTGTGGAAAGCGCAGAAAAGCTGAGGGAATACCTCAAGCGGGCCACGACGGACCTGGTCGCGGTGCGGCGCAGGCTCCGCGAGGTCGAGCGCGAACGCAGCGAACCCCTCGCGATCGTGGCCACCGCGCTGCGCCTGCCCGGCGGCGTCGACACCCCTGAACGGCTGTGGAACCTGCTCGCCGAGGGCGGTGACGCGATCTCGGAGTTCCCCGCGGATCGCGGCTGGGACGTCGCCGGCCTCTACGACCCCGACCCGGACGCGCCCGGCAAGACCTACGTGCGGCACGGCGGTTTCCTGCGCGGGGTCGCCGAGTTCGACGCGGCGTTCTTCGGCATCTCCCCGCGCGAAGCCCTCGCGATGGACCCGCAGCAACGACTGCTGCTGGAGACCTCGTGGGAAGCGCTGGAGCGAGCCGGGATCGACCCGGAGTCCCTGCGCGGCAGCAAGACCGGGGTGTACCTCGGAGCGACCGATCATGACTACGGACGTGGTATCCCGGCCTGGCCGGAGGGCATGGAGGGCAACATCGCGATCGGGCGCTCCGGGGCGATCTCCTCCGGCCGCGTCGCCTACACGCTCGGCCTCGAAGGCCCCGCCGTCACCGTCGACACCATGTGCTCGTCGTCCCTGGTCGCGCTGCACGTCGCGTGCCGGGCGCTGCGGACGGGGGAGTGCACGCTCGCACTCGTCGGCGGCACGACGGTGATGTCGACGCCCGAGGGCTTCATCGAGTTCAGCAGGCAGCGCGCGATCTCCCCGGACGGCCGCGCCAAGTCCTTCGCCGAGGCGGCCGACGGCACTGCCTGGGCGGAGGGGATCGTCGTTGTCGCGGTGGAGAAACTGGTCGACGCGCAGCGGCTCGGGCACCCGGTGCTCGCGGTCGTGCGGGGCTCGGCGATCAACCAGGACGGCGCGAGCAACGGCTTGACCGCGCCGAACGGAGCCGCCCAGCGACGCGTCATCCGGGCCGCGCTCGGTGACGCCGGGCTCGAACCGTCCGATGTGGACGCTGTCGAAGCGCACGGGACTGGAACGGTGCTCGGCGACCCGATCGAGGCGAACGCGCTGATCGCGAGCTACGGCGGAGCGCGGAAACGGCCGCTGCTGGTCGGCTCGCTGAAGTCCAACATGGGGCACGCGGCCGCGGCGGCGGGGCTGGCTTCCGTGGTGAAGTCCGTGTTGGCGCTGCGAAACGGCGTGCTCCCCAAGACGCTGCACGTCGACGCGCCCACGCCGAAGGTCGACTGGTCGGCCGGAGCCGTTGAGCTGCTGACGGAGGAGCAGCCCTGGCCGGAAACCGGTGCGCCGCGCCGGATCGGCGTCTCGGCCTTCGGGGCGAGCGGTACCAACGCTCATGTGATCTTGGAGCAGGCGCCCGAGTGTCCGAGCGTGCAGCGATGTTCGCGGGCCGCGCTGCCGTGGGTGCTGTCCGCTCGCTCGGAGAAGGCGTTGCGCGAGCAGGCCGCGCGCTTGGTCGAGCACATCGAGCGGTACCCGGAACTCCGTGACGACGACATCGGTTTCTCGCTCGCGACCGGGCGCGCCGCGCTGACCCACCGGGCCGCTGTTCACGATCGGGAAGCGCTCAAAGCGTTGGCGAACGGGAAAGAGTCGCCGATGCTCGTGCGGAGCGAGGCCAAGTCGGCCGCGAGGGTGGCGTTCCTGTTCCCTGGTCAGGGCTCGCAGTGGAGCGGCATGGCCATCGAGCTGCTGGAGACCTCGCCGGTGTTCGCCGCGCGGATGCGGGAGTGCGCACGAGCTTTCAAGCCGTATGTCGACTGGGACCTCTTCGCCGAGCTGCGCGGGAACCTGGACCGAGTCGATGTCGTGCAGCCCGCGCTGTTCGCGGTGATGGTGTCGTTGGCCGAGGTGTGGAAGGACTTCGGTGTCCGGCCCGACGCGGTCGTGGGGCACAGCCAGGGCGAGATCGCCGCCGCGTGCGTCGCCGGAGCCCTGTCCTTGGCGGACGCCGCGAAGATCGTTTCCTTGCGCTCCAAAGCACTCGTCGCGTTGGCGGGCAAGGGCGGGATGGTGTCGGTGGCGCTGCCGCGTGAGAAAGCGGAGCGGTACCTGAAGCCCGGTATTGGGATCGCGGCGGTCAACGGGCCAGCCTCGGTGGTGATCTCCGGGACGCCGGAGGGGCTGGACGAGCTGCTGGCGACGTGCGAAACAGACAACGTCTACGCGCGCCGGATCGACGTGGACTACGCCTCGCACTCGGCGCAGGTTGAAACCGTTCAACTCGAACTGGGGGTCGAGCCGACAGCCGGAGAAGTGCGCTTCATGTCCACTGTGGAGGGTGCATGGGTGGACGGCACGGCGCTGACCAGCGACTACTGGTATCGGAACCTGCGCGAGACCGTTCAGCTCGACGCGGCGGTCCGACGCTTGGCCGATGAGGGCTACGACGTCGTGGTGGAGGTCAGCCCACATCCCGTCCTCACCGGCGCCGTGCGCGAGACTCTGGGAGCGGCGGGCGTGGTTGTCGGGTCGCTGCGGCGAAGCGAGGGCGACCTGCGGAGAATGGCGCTGTCGCTGGGCGAACTCCACGTCAAAGGCGGCAAGGTGGACTGGACGAGCGCCTACGGAACCGGAGTGCAGCGAGTCGATCTACCGACCTACGCATTCCAACGCGAACGCTTCTGGGTGGAAGCACCTGAAGGCGCGGCGGGGCCGTCATGGTGGCGCAAGAGCCGATCCGACCAGCACTACCGCATTGAGTGGCGCCCGATCACCCCGGCCGAAGCGAGGAACACGGGCACCTGGCTGGTGATCACCACTGGCGGCGGCGAAGACGTCGTGCGCGCGCTGAACGCCGTGACCGTGCAGGTCGATGCCGAAGCGACGCGGGAAGAGATGGCGGAGAAGCTGAAGGGGATGCGCCCGGACGGCGTGCTGTCGCTGCTGGCGTCGGAGGAGACCGTGCGCGACGGCCTTCCGCTCGGCCTCGCGGCGACGCTGACCCTTATCCAAGCGCTCGGCGATGCGAAGATCGGCGCGCCGTTGTGGCTGCTCACGCGCAACGCGGTGGAGGTCGGCGCACTCGAACGACCGGTGCAGGCGGCGGTGTGGGGACTGGGAAGGGTTGCCGCGCTTGAACATCCGGAGCGGTGGGGCGGCCTGATCGATGTTCCTGAAGTGCTGGACGCCGACCTGCTCGTGCGCGCGTTGACCGGAGCCGGGGACGAGGACCAGCTCGCGGTCCGCGCGGACGGGGTGCGAGCGAGGCGGATGGTGCGGACGGAGCCATCCACAACGGACGCTCCACAGTGGACTCCGAAGGGCACGGTCCTGGTCACCGGAGGAACCGGTGGGGTCGGCAGGCGCATCGCGCGCTGGCTGACCGAGATCGGCGCGGAGGACGTCGTGCTGGCCAGTCGTGGTGCGGTGCGGGCGAAAGAGCTTGAGTCCGCAAACATCACGCTCGCCGCATGCGACGTGGCTGACCGTGAGCAGCTGGAAGCGCTGGTCAGCGGGCTCGCCGCCGAGGGACGCCCGGTGCGCGCGGTGCTGCACCTCGCGGGCGCGGGCGAGCTGGTGTCACTCGAGGACACCGATCTGGTCACATTCGCGGAAACCACTAGGGCGAAGCTGGCTGGTGCGGCCAACCTTGACGCGCTGTTCCCCGGTGACCTCGACGCGTTCGTGCTGTTCTCGTCCGTGTCGGCGACCTGGGGCAGCCGGGACCACGGTGCCTACGCGGCGGCCAATGCTTATCTGGATGCGTTGGCGCATAATCGAAAGGCGCGCGGTCTCCGGGCGCTGTCGGTGGTGTGGGGCATCTGGCGGCCCGAGGAGGACGGTGGCATGGCGGCGAACCTCGCCGAGGACCAGCTGCGCCGTCGCGGCATTCCCTTCATGGACCCCGATTCCGCTGTGCGGGCCTTCCACGGCCTGCTGAGCGGCGCCGAGACGGTGCCCGTGCTCGCCGACGTGGACTGGGAGCGCTTTCTCCCGGTCTTCACCTCCGCCAGGCCGAGCCCGCTGATCTCGGAGATCTCGGAGATCCCCGAAGCTCGCGAGCCGGACACACCCGGCACCGTGCGCGACCAGCTGGCCGAGCTGAGCCCGGACGAGCGCGGCGAGCTGCTGCTGGAGCTGGTGCGTTGGGAGGCGGCGAAGGCGCTGCACCACGCGACGACCGCCGAGATCACCCCCGACCGGCCCTTCCTGGAGCTGGGCTTCGATTCGCTCACCGCCGCTGACCTGCGCGGACGGCTGAACTCCGCGACCGGGCTGGAGCTGTGGACCACGGTGGTCTTCGAGCGTGGGACGCCCGCCGCGCTGGCCGAACACCTCCGCGATGCGCTCGGAGCTGGCCAGGAGATCAGCGAAGCGAGCGATACAGAGATCAACGGATCACTGACCTCCCTGCTGCGCCACGCGTGCGAGATGGGCGAGTTCAAGGAGTTCGTCGGCATCGCCGTCGCCGCGGCCCGCTACCGGCCGAAGTTCACCACGCGCGCGGACTTCACCGTCGAGCCGCCGATCACCCGGCTCACCGAGGGCGTCACCGGCCCGCGCCTGGTCCTGGTGCCGCACTTCGTCGGCAAGCCCGGTGCCTACCAGTACGCGCGCTTCGCGAAGTCGCTGCGCGGGGTGCGGGACATGATCGTGCTGCCCAATCCCGGTTTCCTCAAAGGAGAGCGTTTGCCCGCGGACGCGGAAGCCTTGGTGCGCCTGCACGTCGACCTCGTCGAGGAACAGGTCGGCGACGAGCCCTTCGTGGTGGTCGGCTACTCCACCGGCGTCATGCCCGCGCTCGCGCTGACCTCGCGGCTGGAAGCGCGCGGGCGGCGGCCGGAGGCGGTGGTGAACATCGACTGCTTCGCGCCCAAGGACGAGGGGCTGGTCAACGACATCTTCGCCGCGATCGCCCGGCGGGTGAGCACCAAGCAGGACGAGGTGAGCGGGCCGGGCGATGCCTGGGGTGACGCGTGGATCACCGCGTTCGGCCACTACGCGACGCTGGACTGGGCGAGTGCTACCTCCGGCGGGTTCACCGCGCCTATGCTGTTCGTCCGGGCCAGCGAGCCGCCGGACGAGGCGCTGCGCGGGAGCTGGAACCCCAGCTGGGACAACGCGCACACCACCGTCGACGTGCCGGGCGATCACTTCTCGATGATGGAGCGGTATGCCGACGCCACCGCCGGGGCCGTGCACGGCTGGCTGCTCGACCACGTCCCTGGGAGGCGTGCTCGATGAGTGAGGACAAGCTGCGGGACTACCTCCGGCGCGTGACGGTCGACCTGCACCGCACCCGCCAGGAGCTGCGGCGAACCCGCGAGCCGATCGCCGTGGTGGCGATGAGCTGCCGCTATCCCGGCGGGGTCGGCACACCCGAGCAGCTGTGGCAGCTGGTCGCCGAGGGCCGGGACGCGATCTCCGGCTTCCCGGCCGACCGCGGCTGGGACCTCGCTCGACTGATCGACTCCGACCCGGACGCGCCCGGCACGACCTACGTCGCCGAAGGCGGTTTCGTCGACGGCGTCGCCGACTTCGACCCGGCGTTCTTCGGGATCTCCCCGCGCGAAGCCCTCGGCATGGACCCGCAGCAGCGCTTGCTGCTGGAGACGGCGTGGGAAGCGGTCGAACGCGCCGGTATCGACCCGAGCACTTTGCGTGGTTCCCGCACCGGGGTGTTCGCGGGCGTGATGTACCAGGACTACCGCTCGCGGCTGCGGCACGAGCCCGAGGACGTCCAGGGCTACCTCGGCGCGGGCAGCTCCGGCAGCATCGCGTCTGGCCGCATCGCCTACGCCCTGGGCTTGCAGGGACCCGCGATCACCGTGGACACCGCGTGCTCGTCCTCGTTGGTGGCGCTGCACCTCGCGGCGCAGGCGCTGCGGCGCGACGAGTGCGCGATGGCGCTGGTCGGCGGGGCGATGATCATGTCTTCGCCGGTGGCGTTCGTGGACTTCGCGCGGCAGCGTGGGCTCGCGCCGGACGGGCGCTGCAAGGCGTTCTCCGATGCGGCCGACGGGACCGCGTGGGGTGAGGGCGTCGGGATGCTGCTCGTGGAGCGGTTGTCCGACGCGGAGCGCCTGGGCCACCCGGTGCTCGCGGTGCTGCGCGGCTCCGCGGTGAACTCCGACGGGGCCAGCAGCGGGCTCACCGCGCCCAACGGTCCCGCCCAGCAGCGCGTGATCACCGACGCGCTTGAGGACGCCGCGCTTCAACCATCCGATGTGGACATGGTGGAGGGGCACGGGACCGGGACGGCGCTGGGCGATCCGATCGAGGCCCAGGCGCTGCTGGCGACCTACGGCCAGGACCGCGCCGAGCCGGTGTGGCTGGGCTCGCTGAAGTCGAACATCGGCCACACCCAGGGCGCGGCGGGCGTCGGCGGCGTCATCAAGGCGATCATGGCTCTGCGCAACGGGGTCATGCCGAAGACCCTGCACGCGGACGCGCCTTCGTCCTTTGTGGACTGGACGGCCGGGTCCGTGTCGCTGCTGACCGAAGCTCGACCGTGGCCGGCCGGGGAGCGTCCGCGCCGGGCGGCGGTGTCGGCGTTCGGGTTCAGCGGGACCAACGCGCACGTGATCCTCGAAGAGGCATCCGCGGCCGTCGAGGAGCGCTCGCCCTCGTCCCGTGTGGTGCCGTGGATCGTCTCCGGCATGACACCGGAGGCGGTCACCGAGCAGGTTTCGCGCTTGGCAAACGTTTTCATGCACCCGGTCGACGTCGGATACACGCTCGCCACAGCGCGGTCGTCGTTCGCGCACCGGGCGGTCGTTCTGGGCGACGCTCCGGTGGAGATCGTTGAGGCCGTGCGCTCGCCCAAGATCGCGGTGGTGTTTCCCGGGCAGGGAGCGCAGCGCGTCGGCATGGGGCGTGCGCTGGCGGAGCGCTACCCGGTGTTCTCGGAGGCGCTTGCCGAGGTGTGCGCTTCGGTGGACCCGCATCTCGACCGGCCGCTGATGGACGTGATGTGGGGCGACGCGGCGGCGTTGGACCGCACGGAGTACGCGCAGCCCGCCCTGTTCGCGGTCGGCGTCGCGTTGTTCCGGCTCGTCGAATCACTTGGTGTGAAGCCAGAATTGCTCATCGGGCACTCGGTCGGCGAGCTGACGGCAGCGCACGTGTCCGGTGTGCTCTCGCTTGCCGACGCGTGCACGTTCGTCGCCGCGCGCGGTCGGCTGATGCAGAGCCTGCCCACGGGTGGGGCGATGGCCTCGATTCCCGCTTCGGAAGACGAGGTCCTGGCCGCAGGGGCGAGCGTCGCGGCGGTCAACGGACCGCGCTCGGTGGTGATCTCCGGCTCGCTTGAAGAGGTTGAGGCCGTCAGCGCGCGGTGGCCCGGGGCGAAGCTGCTCCGCGTGAGCCATGCGTTCCACTCGGCGCTGATGGAGCCGATGCTCGATTCGTTGCGTGAGGTGGTCGCGGGACTGAAGTTCTCCGTGCCGCGCATTCCCGTCGTGTCCAATGTGGATGGTGAGGTGCTCTCCGGGGTTGCCTCGCCGGAGTACTGGGTTCGGCACGCGCGGTCGTGCGTCCGGTTCGCCGATGGCGTCTCCACGCTGCGTGAACTCGGGGCGACGGCGCTCATCGAGCTGGGGCCGGGCGGCCTGAGCGCGCTGGTCGACGGGTTTCCGGCGATGGGACGCGAGGAGGAGCTGGCGTTCGCGCGCATGCTGGGGAACCTGCACGCGCACGGGTCCACTGTGGACTGGACGGCGTTCTACGAGGGCAGCGGAGCGCGGCTCGTCGACCTGTCGACGTATCCGTTCCAACGGAGCCGGTTCTGGCTGGACCCCGGCCGCGACGCCTCGGACGCGACGGCGCTCGGGCTCGATCCGGTGGATCACCCGCTGCTCGGCGCCGCGTTGGCCAACGACGCCGGGGTGGTGCTCACGGGCAGCCTGTCGGTCAGCGCGCACGCGTGGCTCGGGCAGCATTCCGTGGGCGGAACGACCATCCTGCCAGGGACGGCGTTTCTGGAGTTGGCTCTGGAGGCGGGTCGCCACGTCGGGTGCGACCGGGTCTCCGAGCTGACCCTCCAGAAGCCCTTGGTGCTGCCGGAGTCTGGATCGGTTCGGATTCAGCTCACCGTGGACGGCGCAGGCGCGTTCACGATCGGCGACTACGCGAGCGGGGTCCTCGGTGCCGCCGCCGTCGCACCTGAACAGGCCGTGCAGTGGCCGCCGACGGGCGCGAGAAGCGTTGCGGCGGAGGAGGTGTACGAGCACTTCGCGTCGCACGGGTTCGACTACGGCCCGCTCTTCCGAGGGCTGCGCCGGGTGTGGGTGCGCGGCGAGGAGATCTTCGCCGAGGTCGAGCTGCCCGAGGCCGCCGACGTTCGGGGCTACCACGTCCACCCCGCGCTGCTCGACGGCGCGTTGCACGCCAAGGGTTTGGTGACGCTCGCCGGACTCGACGCGGGCGGGACGGCTCAGTTGCCGTTCTCGTGGCGGGATGTCACCGTGCACGCCAACGGCGCGACGGCGCTGCGTGTGCGGATCACGCCGACGGCGTCCGGGGTTTCGCTCGCCGCGACGGACTTCGCTGGTCAGCCGGTGATCACCGTGGGGGAGCTGACCTTTCGTGCGCGCACCACTCCGGTCGGGAGCCTGCTGGAGGTCCAGTGGGAGCACGTCGAGCTACCGTCCGCAGGGATCGACGCGCCGGTCGTGCGCCCGGTTGACGTTCAGGAAGCGTTGGTAGCGGTCCAATCCGCGCTGTCTGAAGATCGTCCGCTGACCGTGGTCGTCGCGCCGGGCGGGACCGGCTCCGATGTGGCGCGGGCGGCGGTGTGGGGGCTCGTGCGGTCCGCGCAGTCCGAGCACCCCGGCCGATTCCTCCTGGTGGACGCGGATGCGCCGGACGACGTGGTCCTTCGCGCTGCCGCGCTCGGTGAGGACGAGATCGCCGTCCGCGAGGACCTGGCGTTTCGCCCGAAGCTCGCGCCGTACGCCGGGCCGGTCGGGTCTTCGTGGCGGCTCGACGTCACCACGCGTGGCACGTTGGACAATCTGTCCTTTGTGGACTCTCCGTCCAAGCCGCTGGCTGAAGGTGAAGTTCGGATCGAAGTCCGGGCAGCCGGGCTGAACTTCCGTGACGTGCTCACCGCGTTGGGCGCCTACCCCGGGGAGTCGGTCCTCGGCAGCGAGGCGGCGGGGTCCGTTGTGGAACTCGGTCCCGGGGTGAGCGGCTTCGCCGTGGGGGACCGGGTGCTGGGCATCGTGCCCGCGTCGTTCGGGCCGAGCGCCGTGACCGACCACCGCATGCTGGTGAAGGTGCCACAGGGATGGGACTTCACGCAGGCGGCTTCGATGCCGTTGGCGTTCCTCACCGCTTACTACGGGGTCGTCGACCTCGGCGGTGCCCAGCCCGGCGAGTCGGTGCTGGTGCACTCGGCCGCCGGCGGGGTGGGGATGGCGGCGGTCCAGCTCGCCCGCCACCTCGGCTGCACGGTCTACGGCACCGCGAGCCCGGCGAAGTGGTCGGCGGTGGACCTGCCCGCCGAGCGGCTCGCCTCGTCCCGAGATCTTGGCTTCGCGGAGCGGTTTCCGCAGGTCGACGTGGTGCTCAACGCTTTGGCGGGGGAGTTCGTCGACGCCTCGTTCGGGCTGCTGCGCCCAGGCGGCCGGTTCGTCGAGATGGGCAAGACCGACCTCCGCGCCCCGTCGGCGAACTACTTCCCGTTCGACCTGTTCGAGGCGGCGGGCCCCGCGCGCATCGGCGACATGCTGCGCACGCTCGTCGACCTGTTCGAGCGCGGAGCCTTGACGCTGCCGCCGATCACGACGTGGGACATGCGGCGCGCGCCCGAAGCGCTGCGTTTCATGCGCGACGCCAAGCACACCGGCAAGATCGTCCTCACCCTGCCCGCGCCCTCTGAGGGAACGGTGCTGATCACCGGGGGCACGGGTGCGCTCGGGACGCTCGTCGCCAGGCATCTCGTGGAGCATCACGGTAGGCGCAAGCTCGTTCTGCTCAGCCGGAGCGGAGGTCCCGCCCCGGAGCTGGACGGCGCGTCGGTGCGCGTGGTGGCCTGTGACGCCGGTGATCGGGAAGCCCTCGCGGCGGTCCTGGCCGAGATTCCTGATCTGACAACGGTGATCCACGCGGCCGGAGTGCTCGACGATGGCGTGATCACGTCGCTGACGCCGTCGCGGCTCGCGCACGTGCTGCGGGCCAAGGTCGACGCCGCGTGGCACCTGCACGAGCTGACCTCCGGGCTGGCGGAGTTCGTCCTGTTCTCCTCCGCCGCCGGAGTGCTCGGTGGGCCGGGGCAGGCCAACTACGCCGCCGCGAACGCCTCGCTGGACGCGCTCGCCCGCCACCGGCACGCGCTCGGGCTGCCCGCGATCTCGCTGGCCTGGGGGCTGTGGGACAGCGGCATGGGCAGCGGTGTTACCGGCTCGGACGTCCTGCCGTTGAGCGCGAAGCAGGGTCTTGAGCTGTTCGACGCGGCCCTGACGACCGACGCCGCGGTGCTCGTTCCGCTGCGGCTCAACGCCGGGGGGCTTCGTCGTCGCGCTCGTCGTGCGGCCACGAGCAAGCCGGTCGGCGATCCGCTGAGCCTCGTGCGGGCACACGCCGCCGCCGTGCTCGGGCACGCCTCACCCTCGGCGATCGGCCCTGATCAGGCGTTCAGCGACGCCGGGTTCGACTCGCTGACCGCCGTGGAACTGCGCAACCGGCTCACCGCGGCGACCGGGGTTCGGCTACCCGCGACGCTGGTGTTCGACTACCCGACACCTGCGGCGCTGGCTGCGCACCTAGCGCAGGAGACGGCCCCGCCGGAGGCTGTCACCGTTCGGTCCACTGAGGACGATCCGATCGTGATCGTCGGCATGAGCTGCCGGTTCCCCGGCTCCGTGCGGTCACCGGAGGAGTTCTGGGAGCTGCTGCGCTCCGGCGGCGACGGCATCTCCGAGCCCCCGGTCGACCGCGGTTGGTCGGTGTCGGCGGCGGGCGGGTTCCTGGACGGCGCCTACGACTTCGACGCCGCGTTCTTCGGGATCTCCCCCCGTGAAGCGCTGGCGATGGACCCGCAGCAACGCGTTTTCCTTGAGCTGTGCTGGGAAGCGGTCGAGCGCGCTGGTGTCGACGTTGCTTCGCTGCGCGGTTCGCGGACCGGCGTGTTCGTCGGCACGAGCGGCCAGGACTACACACGGCTGCTGATGTCGAGTTCGGCGCGCGAGGAGCTTGAAGGGCTCATCGCCACAGGCAGCACGGTCAGCGTGGTGTCCGGCCGGGTCGCGTACGCGATGGGCCTGGAAGGACCGGCGGTCACGCTCGACACGGCGTGCTCGTCCTCGCTGGTGGCACTGCACTTGGCGGCCCGCTCGCTGCGCGACGGCGAGTGCACGATGGCGCTCGTCGGCGGCGTGACGATCATGTCGGACCCGGCGGTGTTCACGGAGTTCGGCCGTCAGGGCGGGATCTCGCCGGACGGTCGGTGCAAGGCGTTCTCGACCGAGGCGGACGGGACCGGCTTCGCCGAGGGCGCGGGCGTGGTGATCATCGAGCGGCTGTCCGACGCGCGGCGGCTCGGACACTCCGTCCTGGCGGTCGTGCGCGGCTCGGCGATGAACTCCGACGGTGCTTCGAACGGCTTGACCGCGCCGAACGGGCCTTCTCAGCAACGGGTCATCCGTGCGGCGCTGGCGTCGGCTGGGCTGACTCCGTCCGATGTGGCCGTTGTGGAGGCGCACGGCACCGGCACCGCGCTGGGCGATCCGATCGAAGCGCAGGCGATCTTGGCCACGTACGGCCAAGATCGCGCGTCACCGGTGCTGCTCGGCTCGGTGAAGTCGAACATCGGGCACACCCAGGCCGCCGCCGGGGTCGCCGGGGTGATCAAGGCGGTGCTCGCGCTGCGGCACGGCGAGCTGCCGCGCACGCTCCACGTCGCGTCGCCTTCGTCCCATGTGGACTGGGCGGCCGGGTCCGTCGCACTGCTCACGGAGAACCGCTCGTGGCCGTCCGGGACTCGGCGCGCGGGTGTGTCCTCGTTCGGCGTCAGCGGGACCAATGCGCACGTGATCATCGAGGAGCCGCCTTTCGATCCGGCGCCGGTCGCCGCCGCGGAGACCGTGCCGTGGCCGCTGAGCGCACGCACGCCGACCGCTCTGCTGGCCCTGGCTCGCCGCCTGTCCACTGTGGACGCTCTTCCTGCTGCTGATGTCGGGCTGACCCTGACTCGCCGTTCGGCCTTCGAACACCGGGCGGTGGTGCTCGACCCCGCTGCTCTTCACGCGCTCGCCGCTGACGGTGAACATCCCGCCCTGGTGCGGGGGATCGCCGCGCCGACCGGCAAGATCACCTTCGTCTTCCCCGGCCAGGGCAGCCAGTTCCCGGACATGGCCAAGGATCTGCTGGAGCGGTCGCCGCGCTTCGCGGCGTTGCTTGCGGAGTGCGATACGGCGTTGCGGCCGCACGTGGACTGGTCGCTGCTTGAGGTGCTGCGCTCCGGAACCGATCTCGACCGGGTCGACGTCGTCCAGCCGGTGCTGTTCTCGATCATGGTCAGCCTGGCGGAGTTGTGGCGCGACCACGGGGTCCGGCCGGATGCCGTCGTGGGGCACAGCCAGGGCGAGATCGCGGCGGCGTGCGTGGCCGGGGTGCTGTCGCTTCCGGAAGCGGCACGTCTTGTCGCGCTGCGCTCGCGGGTCTACCAGTCGCTCAACGGCGGCGGTGCGATGGCAGCGATCACCTTGCCTCGTGCGGAGGTCGAGACTCGGATCGAACGATGGGGCGGCCGACTCGATCTCGCGGCGGTCAACGATCCTGCCTCGGTCACCGTCTCCGGTGAGCCTGGCGCGGTCGACGAATTGGTCGCGGAGTACTCGGCCGAAGGCGTCCGGGCGAAGCGGATTCCTGGCGTGCAGGTGGCCGGTCATTCACGGCAGACCGAGCGGGTCCGTGCGGAACTCCTTGCCGCGCTTGCGGATCTGCGACCGTCGTCGGGTGATCTTCCGTTCTACTCGACCGTGACGGGCGATGTGCTCGACGGCGCGCACTTGGACGCGTCGTACTGGTACCAGAACCTGCGGCAGACCGTGCTGTTCGCCGACGCGGTGGCTTCGCTGGCGCGTGACGGCCACGACGTGTTCCTGGAGTCCTCGCCGCATCCGATGCTGTCGGCCTCTGTGCAGGCGGTTGTGCCGGACGCGGTCACGTTGAGCACGCTGCGCCGCGAAGACGGTGCGCGGTTCCCGAAGGCGCTCGCGGAGGCCTTCGTCCGGGGGATCGCCGTCGATTGGTCGGCGGAGTTCACCGGGGCGCGCGTCGTCGAGCTGCCGACCTATCCGTTCGAGCACGTGCGCTACCGCCCCACGGGCGCGGTCCGCGAGGTGGAGGAGTCGGGCTTCTGGGACGCTGTGGAGAGCAGCGAGCCGAGCGCGGTCGCCGAGCTGCTGTCCGCTGATGAGTCCGCGATCGAGGCCGTCCTGCCCGCTCTGCGCTCCTGGCGTCGAGCCCGCCAGGAGCGGTCCATTGTGGACTCGTGGCGTTATCGCGTGCGGTGGAAGCCCCTTGACGGCGTTGACTCGTCTCAGGGGCGCTGGCTCGTGGTCGCTCCGGACATCGAGCATCCGTGGATCGACGCGCTCGGGGACGTGGTGTCGCTCGCCGAGGTGGGCGAGACGAGCGGCTACGACGGCGTGCTGTCCTTGCTGGCGCTGGCCGACGACGGGCTGGACTCCACGATCGAGCTGATCTCCAAGGTCACCGTGCCGCTGTGGATCGCCACCTCCGGCGGAGTCTCGGTGGGGCGCTCTGACCAGGTCGTTCGTCCGACGCAGGCGCAGTTCTGGGGCTTGGGGCGGGTGTTCGGCCTTGAGCGCGCCGAGGTGTACGGCGGCCTGGTCGACCTGCCCGCGGACGTGGGGGAGCGAGCCCTTGCCCGGCTCCACGCGGTCCTCGGAGGTACTGAGGATCAGGTGGCTGTGCGGTCCACGGCGACCTTCGCTCGGCGGCTCGTCCGCGCTCCGCTCGGCGACGCCAAGCCGTCGCGCTCCTGGGACCTGCGGGGACCGACGCTGATCACGGGCGGCACCGGCGCGCTCGGGCAGATGATCACCGAGTGGGCGTTGCACGAGGGCGCATCGCGGGTCGTCGCGCTCAGCCGCACCGGCGGGCCCTCGCCTGATGACCGCGTCACAGTGGTGCAGTGCGACGTCACGGATCGGGACGCGCTCGCGGCGGTGCTGGCGGAGATCCCCGACCTGACCACGGTGATCCACGCTGCTGGGGCGACTCAGCCGACACTTCTGTCCGAAGTGGACTCCGCGGCTCTGGAAAGGGAGCTGGCGGCCAAGGTTCTGGGTGCCCAGCACTTGGACTCGCTGGTCAGCGACGTGGACGCGTTCGTGCTGTTCTCCTCCAACGCGGGTGTGTGGGGCGGCGCGGGCCAGGCGATCTACGCGGCGGCGAACGCGCATCTGGACGCATTGGCGGAGAACCGGCGTGCTCGTGGCCTTCCCGCGACCTCGGTTGCTTGGGGCGCGTGGGCGGGCGGAGGCATGGCGGCGGGTGAGGCTGCGAAGCGCTTCCTGGACCGCGTCGGCATGCGCCCGATGCCCGCCAACCTGGCGCTCACGGCGCTGCGGCAGGCCGTTGAGCACGACGACGTCACGGTCTCCGTAGCCGATATGGACTGGAAGCGTTTCGTGCCAGGCTATTCGGCCAGTCGCCACCGGCCGTTCTTCGAGGAGTTCGCCGAAGCAGAGCCGGTCGCTTCACCTGTCGGTCGTTCGCGCCGCGAGCTGGTGGACCTGGTGCGCACGCACGCGGCCAAGGTGCTCGGGCTCGCGTCCAGTGATGACGTTCAGCCCGGCAGAGCCTTCCGCGAAGCCGGATTCGACTCCGTCACCGCCGTTGACCTGCGTGATCGACTGAGCACCGCGCTCGGCACGCGCCTGCCCGCCACGGTGGTGTTCGACCACCCGACCCCGGCGGCGCTCGTCGATCACCTGCTCGGCGCGGTGAGCGTCACCGAACCCGCGCCCTCCGCGACCACCGAGCCGATCGCGATCGTGGCGATGAGCTGCCGCCTGCCCGGCGGCGTGCGCGGGCCGGAGGACCTGTGGGAGCTGCTGCGCCAGGAAACCGACGCGATGACCAGCTTCCCGGCTGACCGTGGCTGGGACCTCGGCTCGACGAGCACGCCCCGCGTCGGCGGTTTCCTGGACGACATCGCGGGCTTCGACGCGGCGTTCTTCGGGATCTCCCCGCGCGAAGCGCTCGCGATGGACCCGCAGCAACGCCTGCTGCTGGAGACCGCGTGGGAGGTCGTCGAGCGCGCTGGCATCGACCCGAACTCGTTGAAGGGCAGCCGGACCGGCGTGTTCGTCGGCGGCTCTTCCCAGGGCTACGCGGGCCTGATGGCCGAGGCCGCCGAGGGGTACCTCACCACCGCCGACGCGGGCAGCGTCATGTCGGGCCGCATCGCCTACCAGTTCGGTTTGGAAGGCCCCGCGCTCACCGTCGACACGGCGTGCTCGTCGTCGCTGGTGGCGCTGCACCTCGCGATCAAGGCTCTGCGCAACGGAGAGTGCTCGCTCGCGATCGCCGCCGGAGTGGCCCTGCTGCTGACGCCTACGGTGTTCAGCGAGTTCAGCAAGCAGGGCGGCCTCGCCGCTGACGGTCGGTGCAAGTCCTTCTCCGACGCCGCGGACGGGACGAACTTCGCCGAGGGCGTCACCGCGGTCATGGTCGAACGGCTCTCCGACGCACGCCGCAACGCGCACGAGGTCCTGGCCGTGATCAGGGGCTCGGCGGTGAACTCCGATGGCGCGTCCAACGGGCTGAGCGCGCCGAACGGCCCCTCGCAGCAGCGCGTGATCGCCGCGGCGCTCGCCGACGCGGACCTGCGACCGTCCGACATCTCATACGTGGAGGCACACGGGACCGGCACGCGGCTGGGCGATCCGATCGAGGCGCAGGCGATCTTGGCTTCGTACGGCCAAGATCGGCCCGAGCCGTTGTGGCTCGGCTCGG
The DNA here is from genome assembly GCF_002155965.1 of Allokutzneria sp. NRRL B-24872. Lineage (GTDB taxonomy): Bacteria > Actinomycetota > Actinomycetes > Mycobacteriales > Pseudonocardiaceae > Allokutzneria. The sequence continues at coordinate 41,793 of NZ_MUMH01000044.1, read as the reverse complement.
TGAAGTCGACGATCGGCCACACCCAGGCCGCCTCCGGCTTGGCAGGCGTGATCAAGACCGTGCTGGCGATGCGCAACGGCACGCTGCCCGCGACCCTGCACGTGAGCACGCCGACGTCCACTGTGGACTGGTCGACCGGGGACGTGCGGTTGGTGACCGAGTCCACGCCGTGGTCCGGCCGCGCCGGCGTGTCCTCGTTCGGTGTGAGCGGGACGAACGCGCACGTGATCATCGAGCCCGCCCCCGCCGCACCGCGTGCTGTTGGCGCTTCGCGGGCTGTGCCGTGGGTGATCTCAGCGCGCACTGAAGCCGGGCTCCAGCGCCAGATCTCGCGGGTCTCGGCGGCTGTGGACGAGCTTGACCCGGCCGACGTCGGGTTGACCTTGAGCACGCGGGCGGCGATGAGGCACCGCGCCGCGATCGTCGGTCGCACCGTTATGGCGGGTGAGGTCCGCGAGGAACCGTCTCTCGCGATCATGTTCACCGGGCAGGGCAGCCAGCGCCTCGGCATGGGCCAGGGGCTGTACGAGGCGTATCCGGTGTTCGCGGAGGCGTTCGATGCGGTGTCGGCGCACCTCGATCAGCACCTGGACCAGCCGCTCCGCGACGTCCTGCATTCCGAAGCGCTCAACGAGACCGGCTACGCGCAGCCCGCGATCTTCGCGGTGGAGGTCGCGTTGTTCCGGCTGGTCGAGAGCCTTGGCGTGCGGCCGAGCCACCTCATCGGGCACTCCGTCGGCGAGCTCGCGGCGGCCCACGTGAGCGGGGTGCTCTCGCTGGCCGACGCGTGCGAGCTGATCACCGCGCGCGGCAGGCTGATGCAGGCGCTCCCGGCTGGTGGAGCCATGCTCGCCGTGCAGGCCGCTGAGTCCGAGGTGTCGGGCATCGCGGTCGCGGCGGTCAACGGCCCGCAGGCGGTCGTGCTGTCCGGCAGCACGGAGGAGATCGCCGCGCAGGAGCGGTTGTGGCGCGAGCGCGGGCGAAGGACGAAGCGGCTCGCGGTGAGCCACGCCTTCCATTCCCCGCTGATGGACCCCATGCTCGACGACTTCGCGGCCGTGGTGTCCCGCCTGACCTTCAACGCGCCGACGATTCCGATCGTGACTGCCGGTGCTGTGGACACCCCGGAGTACTGGGTCCGGCACGTCCGCGAGACCGTGCGGTTCCACGACGGCATGACTCAGCTCGCGTCGTCGGTCTTCTTGGAGCTCGGGCCGGACAACACGCTCTGCTCGCTGGGCGCGGACGGCGTGCTCATTCCCGCGTTGCGCAAGGACCAGCCCGAGGACGCGGCCTTCGCGGAGGCCGTCGGAGCGCTTTTCGTGCACGGTGTCCCGGTTTCACTGGCCGCGATGTTCTCCGGCGCTCGGCGGGCGCCACTGCCGACCTATCCGTTCGAGCACGAGCGGTTCTGGCCGGGGTCGTCGCTGTCGGTGATGTTGTCGCCGGAGCGCGACCCGTGGCTGGCGGAGCACCGCGTCGGCGACCGCATGTTGTTCCCCGCCACCGGCTTCCTCGATCTGGCTTTCCAGGTCAGCAACGGCGCGCGCATCGCGGAGCTGACGTTGGAGACGCCGCTCGTGCTGCCGGAGAACGGCGAGGTGGAGCTGCGTGTCGAGGACTCCGAGCACTCGCTCGTCATCGAGGCGCGCGGCGAGCAGGGGTGGGTCCGGCACGCGACCGCCGCGCTGGAGCCCGCAGTGCCGCCGCCGCCCGTGGAGTGGACGACCTGGCCGCCGGAGGGATCTTCGCCGCTGTCGCTGGAGGGCTTCTACGACCGGCTCTCCGCTGCGGGATTCCACTACGGGCCGACGTTCCGCGGACTTCACGCGGCGTGGCGGCGCGGTGAGGAGATCTTCGCTGAGGTTTCCGTTGCGGGGACTGGGCACCAGTTGCACCCCGCGCTCGCGGATTCGGCCCTGCACGCGATGAGCCTCGCTTCGAGCACTTCCGACGTGGCCGGGCTTCCGTTCGTGTGGCGCGGGGTGTCGCTGTACGCGGCCGGCGTCTCGTCGGCGCGCGTTCGATTGTCCTTTGTGGAGGATTCGGTTTCTCTGCTGATCGCTGATGTCTCCGACCGTGTTGTGTCCACTGTGGATGGATTGGTGCTGCGACCGTTCCGGCCTTCGCGCTCCGATGCGATGTACGCGCAGGAGTGGGTGGAGGTGCCCGGTGGGCGCGGCGGAGTGCTGCCCTCGGTGCGCTTCGTCCAAGACGCCTATGAGGCGCTGGAGGTGGTTCGCTCATCGTCCGCTGCTCGGTCGGTCGTGCTGACCCGGGGCGCCGTTCACACGGACTCGCCGAACCTGGACGCGGCTCCGGTGTGGGGATTGGTGCGCTCGGCCATCGCTGAGCGGCCCGGCGAGTTCTCCTTGCTGGACATCGATTGTGAGCCGCACGAGGTGCCAGCGCACGCGCTGACCTCCGCTGAGCCGGAACTCGCGCTGCGGGACGGGCGTTTGCTCGCGCCGCGCCTGGTTCGGGTGGCCACTGACGGCGAGGCGAAGTGGGACAGCGAAGGCTCCGTGCTGATCACTGGCGGCGGTGGGAAGCTCGGACGCGTGGTGGCTCGGCACCTCGCCGAGGACCACGGTGTGCGGCACGTGGTGCTGCTCGGGCGGTCTGAGCCTGAGGCGTTGGACCTCGGCGACACCCGAGTGTCCACTGTGGCCTGTGACGTTGCCGATCGTGAAGCCCTGCGCGCGGTTCTGCGGGCGATCCCGGACCTTCGCGGGGTGATCCACGCCGCCGCAGTGCTGGACGACGGCGCCTCGGAGTCCCTCACGCCGTCGAGGTTGGCTGCCGTGCTCGCGCCGAAGGTCGACGGCGCGCGGAACCTGCACGAGCTGACCGCGGAGCGCGACCTGTCGGCGTTCGTGCTGTTCTCGTCCTTCGCCGGAATCGTCGGCAGCGCGGGCCAGGCCGCCTACGCCGCCGCCAACACCTACCTCGACGCACTCGCCCAGCACCGGCACGCCGCGGGGCTCGCCGCGACCTCGCTCGCGTGGGGGATGTGGGACGGCGACGGCGGCATCACGGACGGCCTCGGTGCGGCCGAGCGGTCACGGATCGCGCGCCACGGCGTCCTCGGTCTGTCCACTGTGGAGGCTCTGGAGCTGTTCGACGCCGGATGCGCCAGCACGCGCCCGGTCTCCATCCCGGTGAAGCTCGTCGTCGAGGCGCCCGTGCTGAGCGACGAACCCGCGGACATCCTGGAGTTGGTGCAGAAGCACATCGCCGACGTGCTCGGCTACCGCGGCCCCGTCGATCCCTCGGCGGCGCTGGCCGAACTCGGCTTCGACTCGCTGACCGGCGTGGAGCTGCGCAACCGGCTCAGCCGGGCCACCGGGCTGAAACTGCCCGCCACCATGGTGTTCGACCACCCCACCCCCTCGGCGCTCGCCGAGCACATCGAGCGCGCCACGGCCCCCGCGCCCGAGGACGACCCCATTCGCACGCAGTACCGCCACTCCCACGAGCTCGGCCGCGTCGACGAGTACGTCGAGCTGCTGGAAGGCATGTCCCAGTTCGCCCCCAGCTTCACCCGCTTCCTCGGTGAGGCGCCGGTCCGGCTGGCGGCGGGCCCCGGCCCCGTGAAGCTCGTGTGCGTGCCGTCCCTCGTTCCCCCCGTTGGGACGCAACAGTTCGCTGGCTTCGCTTCGGCCTTCCGCGGCAGCCACGAGATGTGGGCGCTGCACTCACCCGGATACCGCGCCGGAGAACCCTTGCCCGCGAGTGTTTCCGCGCTCGCCGCACACCACGCCGAGGCGCTTGCTCGGCAGTTCGGTTCCGCGCCGATCGTGCTGCTCGCGCACTCCTCCGGTGGCTGGACCGCGCACGCCGTCGCCGCGCACCTCGCGAACGTGGGCCGTCCCGCCGCCGGTCTCGTGCTCATCGACAGCTTCGCGCCCGACCAGGAGCTTGACCGCGACTTCCGGAAAGCCATGTACGGCAAGCAGATCAGCGGCTTCGACGCGATGGCGGTGGACGGCCCGCAGCTCACCGCGATGGGTGGGTACATGCGTATCTTCCGCAGCTGGCGACCGGAGATGCTGGCGACACCGACACTGTTCATCCAGGCGACGGAGTGCATGCCTGAGGTGTCTGAGGACGTCGCGTGGCGGGCGGAGTGGCCTGGGGTCGAGCCTGTTGGTGTGCCCGGGAATCACTTCACGGTGGTGACCGAGCACGCGGCGCGGACTGCGGCCGTGGTGTCGTCGTGGGTTGGTGGGTTGGCGAGTAGGTAGAACACGTTGTCGATGCCGTCATGCGTGACTGAGCACTGAGCGGAGAGGATGCGCGCGAACTCGTCGTGCTCGCAGCCCACTTCTGCCAAAGGAAATCCCGCCCGAGACTGCTGAAACCCGATGACGTCCGTGCCACCGTCGACCCGTGGCCGGACAGCCACCCGACCGGCGATCGACATCGAGTGCCTGGTTGAGCTCAGATCAACGAGGGGGACGAGAACGTGTCCGCTGGCGAAATCCGCGTGATCCTCACCGTCCTGGCCGGGGCGGTCGAGCACGACATCGGAGCCGCCAGCGCCCACCGCGAGGCCGTCGAGCAGATGCAGGCACAGCTCAGCTCCGCCTGGGCCGGGTCCCTGCGCGATGAAGCCGCGACGGCGCTCGCCCACACCCACACTGCTATCGAGAAGATCGTCAGCGGCATTGATCGTCTGCATCACTGCTCATCGCTGCTGCGCGGCGCGGCGGCGGAGTACTAGCGGTGGGCTATCTGGCCGAGGTCTGCAACCGGCTCTGCATGGCCCGCGACGCCAGTCCCGCTGCTGCGCTGCGCTCTCTCGCCCAGCGCATCCTCGACGAACACCGACCGAGCTTGGCCATGGTCTCGGTCGGCAGGGAGAACTTCGCGCTCCAAGACGCCCAGCAGGGATTGGAGTCCGCCGCCCAGGAGTTCTTGGACGCCGCTGATGCACTCGACCACGTCACCGAGAAGATCAACACCTACATCGGAGACGTCTTCCCCGCACTCGCCGCGCCGACGATCCCCACCTTTCCCGAGGACTGGAAACCGGCCGAGCGCAGCGTCAGCGTCCCGCACCCGGCCCGCCGCTACTCACCTGACGGCCCCGGGCAGAGCCTGGACCTCGCGCTCACCCGGGAATGGGCCGCCGCTATCGCTGCCCTGCTCCCCGAGCGCACCTCACAACGCACAACAGGCGTCTGCGTCGTGGGCGACGGTTCGCACGCGCTGGTCACCAGCTGCCGCGATGAGGACGCCACCCAAGCGGAACTGTTCCTGCTCAACTCGCCGCACTTCCCGCGCACCAGACAGGACGGCGCCATCGGCGCCGCCGACCACGTCGAAACGAAGATCGCATACCGTATGCGCACCCTGGGCATCACCTACGCCGCAGTAGTCATCAACAACACCGTGTGCGGTGGCCCGCTCAGCTGCCCTCGCGCGGTGCGAGCGATCCTCCCGAAGGGCTACACGCTCGTGGTGTGGGAGCCGGAAGCCGACGAACCATTCGTCCTCGAAGGAAGGGCACAACCATGACCAGCGGCACCGGCCTGATCCTCACCGCCATCATCGACAACCGCTTCGTCTACGCCAGCACCGAGCACGAGATCGCCGAGGTCATCCGCACGGTCATCGACGTGCCGCATCCTGTCTGGACCAGCCAGCTCTACCTCTGGGACCGTCCCTGCCGCAGCATGCTCCACCACCGCATCGACGACGAAGAGTTCCCCGAACACCAACTCCGCGTCTCCACCAACCCGGAAACTGGCTGGGGTGCTCTGAACTACTACGGCGACGAAGACGTCTGGGACTCTCTCAACCCCAATCCGAGCGCAGACGCTCCCGAACTGTGGTTCGACCCCACCAGCGGAGCCCGCTTCCGGCGCAACGCAGCGCTCCCGCTCGCGGACGTGCGCGAAGCAGTGCGTGAGTTCACCAAGACAGGTTCCCGTCCGACGCGCGTCACCTGGCAGGTAGCGGAGAGGGTCTAGAGCAGCGGAAACGCCATATGGCGCCAAAGTGACGCCATGATGGCTTGAAGTGGCGCCGCTGGGCATGTCATAGTGGTGCCATGGACTTGAGCTCGTATGTGGAGGGCCTCGGGCGGGAGCTCGCGGTGCTCGTCGAGGGCAGTGGGCGTGACGCCGAAGAGGTGGTCGAGCGCATGACGGTGTCGTTGCGGTCGGCGATCCGGCTGACGCTGCTGGAGGCGCTGTCGGCGGCCGCGGACGAGATCACCCGCGACCTCGCACCCGGCTCGGTCGAGCTGCGGATGCGGGGGCGCGACCCGAACTTCGTGGTCACACCGCCGCCGTCGGAGGAGGCGCCCGCGTCGGGACCCGAGGTCGAGGAGCCCGTACCGGGCGCCGATGAGGCGGCGACGGCGCGGATCAACTTCCGACTGCCCGAACAGCTCAAGTCCGCGATCGAGGAAGCCGCCGCCAAAGAGGGCCGCTCGGTCAACGCGTGGCTCGTCCGGATCGCCTCCGCGTCGCTGCGGCAGCCGGACCGCGAGCACCACGCCGGTCAGCGCGGCGGCCGAGGCGGCCAGCGCTACACCGGCTGGGTCCGCTAGCCGCACCCGTTCTTCTCGCACATCCCCCTGACCGCGGGGATGCCCACCCAGCACGATGAGGGGATTCGCCATGCCCATTTTCGAGACGCCCCAAGCCATTTCCGCCACCGTCAAGATCGCGGTCGGTGACATCAGAATCGTCGCGAGCGAGCGCACGGACACGGTCGTGGAGGTCGTGCCCACCAACCCCGACGACGCCTCCGACGTGAAGGCGGCCGAGCAGACGCGCGTCGACTACGCCGACGGCAATCTCGTGATCACCGGGCCGAAGTCGGTGACGCTGGGCCTGTCCAAGAAGACCCGCTCCATCGACGTGACGGTCCAGCTGCCGACCGGCTCGCGGCTGGACGGCGACGTCGCGCTCGGCGAGATCACCGCCCAGGGCGCGCTGGGCACCTGCGAGGTCAAGACGGCCGCCGGGCACGTGCGGCTGGACCGCACCGGTGCATTGCGCCTGGAGACCTCGGCCGGGCACGCCTCGGTCGAGCGCGCCGTGGGCCGCGCGGAGATCACCACCGGCACCGGCAAGATCCAGATCGGTGAGCTGGACGGGACCGGGACGGTGAAGACCGCCAACGGGCACGTCGAGATCGGCACGGTCACCGGCGAGGTGCGGGTGCGCTCGGCCAACGGCGACATCGCCGTCGAACACGCGCTCGGCGACCGGATCGAGGCCGCCACGTCCAACGGCTCCGTCCGCGTCGGCGACGTGGTGCGCGGCGTGGTCGTGATCAAGACGGGCGCGGGGGACCTGGAGATCGGGGTCCGCGAGGGCACCGCCGCGCTGCTGGACGTGAGCACCGGGTTCGGCCGCGTGCGCAACGCCCTCGCGGAGGTCGCGTCTCCGGGCGGAGCGAGTGAAACCGTTGAGGTGCAAGCGAAGACCAACTACGGCGACGTCATCGTCCGCAGGTCCTGAACCCTTGCGTTGACACGCGTTCTCGGCGGGGAGTACGTTCCCCGCCGAGAACGGTAAATCGATGCACTACGTCAGGAGTGCCGATGAGGCGTGTCGCCGCGCTGTCCCTGTCGCTCGTGCTGACCGCAGGCAGCGTGCCCGCCGTCGCCGCTGGTCACGCGGAGGCGTGCGGCTCGCCGGGGCAGGTGCTCGACCTGAAGAACTGGAAGCTCCAGCTGCCGATCGGTGAGCCCGAGAAGCCGAAGGAGGTCAGTCAGCCCGCGCTCGACCGCCACACCGAGGACCCGTGGTTCCGCACCAACTCGGGCTGCGACGGCATCCAGTTCCGGGCGGCGGTCACCGGGGTGTCGACGGGCGGCTCGCAGTACCCGCGCTCCGAGCTGCGGGAGATGGACGGCGCCGAGAAGGCCGCGTGGTCGACCTCCTCGGGCACGCACACGATGGTCATCGACCAGGCGATCACCGCGGTCCCCAGGGAGAAACCGCAGGTGATCGCCGGGCAGGTGCACAACACCAGCTCGCACCTGATCATGTTCCGGCTGGACGGCGGCAAGCTCTACCTGCACTACGCCGATGACTCGCGCTACAAGCTCGTGACGAGCGATTACCGCCTGGGACAACGGTTCCGGGTCAAGTTCGTGGCCAGCGGCGGCACGATCAAGGCGTACTACAACGACGTGCTGCAGGCCACCGTGGCGAAGCGGACCACGACCGCCTACTTCAAGGCGGGCGCGTACACGCTGGCCCACTGCGAGAACTCATCTCCGTGCAGCACGAGCAACTTCGGCCAGGTCGTGATCTACAAGCTCTCCGTGTCGCACTCCTGAGCTCAGCGCGCGCCGGTCACCACGACACGCACGTCCTGCGGACCGTGCTTGGCGACCATCGCGGTGAGCCGCGTGACGTCGAAACCCCTGTGCTGGGCGAGAACCTGGACCGGGGCGCGGGAGTGCAGCCGCGCCCCGACCTGGATCTCCTGCCCCGTACGGGGATCGCTCACCACCAGCTCGGCCACCTCGTTCCACGGCAGGGGGACTCCGCCGACGTTCACGCCGGTGGCGTCGACCTGCACTGCCGTGCGGCGCTTGCGGTACCAGGCCACCACGAGCGGCCAGAGCGCGACGGTGAGCACTCCGCCCTGGGTCTGGAAGAGCCAGCCGAACAGCGCGCCGAGCCCGAGCAGGCCGACCAGCCCGCCCCACAGCGCGGTGACCGCGGCCGGGTCAGCCGGGCGAACCGCGCGGTAGAGCTGCTGGTCGAGCGCGGCGTTGCGGAGCCGGATCGAGGCCGCCACCAACCCCGCGCCGGCCAGCACCGCAAGCACCGCGCCGACGGACGGGCCGTTGCTGAGCAGGATGCCCAGCCCGACCAGCGCGGCGACGAACCCGGCCGTGAACATCATCTTCATCGGGGTCTGGGAATCCTGCTGGGACAACACTTTTCTCCTCCTGGTCAGCGACTGCCGGGGCGCCGACGCTAACCAGGGGCGGTGAAATCCGGCTGAAACGTCAGCGCTTCGGCTTCTGCCCCGGCCGGGGACCGAGCGCCTTCGGCTTGGCCGCCTGGACCGCGACCTCCTCGCGGTCGACGAACCACGTGAGCACCTGCTGCTGGCCGAAGGTCCACGCGTTGGTGGCCAGGAAGTACAGCAGCACCCCGATCGGCACCGGGAAGAACAGCCCGGAGGCGAGCATGCCCACCGGTGCCAGATAGGTCATCGCCTTGGTGATCGAGGCGAGTTGCGGGTTGGGGTTGTCCTGGCGGCGCATGCTCATCCGCATGGTCAGGAACGTGGCGAGTCCGGCGAGCACCATCAGCGGCACGCCCACCGCGATCATGTGCGCGCGGTCGGTGCCGAAGGCGGCAAGGTCGGCCAGCGGCTGGCTGATCCAGTTGCCGAGCTTGGCGCCGAAGACGTCGGCGTTGAGGAAGGAGGTCACGCCCGCGCTGTCGAAGGCGTGGTTGGACTGCGCGCCGGGGGTGAACCCGCGCAGAACCCAGTAGAGGCTGAGGAAAACGGGGATCTGCAACAGCGCGGGAAGGCATCCGGCGAAGGCGTTCGTGCCCTCGGCAGCGTGCAGCTTCTGGACCTCCTGGAGCATGCGCTGCTGGTCGTCGCGGTAGCGCTCGCGGATCTTCTTGATCTGCGGGGCGAGCTTCTGGTTGCGCCGGGCCGAGCGGAGCTGGCTGAGCGCGGGCTTGATCAGCAGGGCGCGGACGGTGAAGACGAGGAAGACGACGGCGAGCACCCAGGCGATGCCGCTGTCCGGGCTGAACACGGCGCCGAAGGCCTTGTGCCAGAACCAGAGCACGGCGGAAACCGGGTAGAGGACGAAGTCGAACAAGGGACGCTCCGTGAGGGCGAGTCGTTGTTTCGGGCAGACCGAGGCGACCGCCGGGTGTGTCTCAGGCGGTCGTGGTCCCGAACGACGGAGCTCGTGGCTTGGGGCGGCCCGGAGCGTCGGGGTCGCGCAGCCGGACGAAGTCGGCGAGGCGGGCGCGTTCGCGCAGGCTGATCGCGCGCACACGCATCGGGACGGCCGTTTCCAGGCGCCCGCACACCACGATCGCGACGGCGAAGGCGGCCGCGATACCCGCTGTCAGCGCGGTGGCCAGGCCCAGTGAGCCGTTTCCGGCCGCCGCGGGCAGGAGCACGAAGAGGGCAGGAAGGAAGAGGGCCAGCAGCAGCTGGACCCGCATCGCGACCGAAACCCGTCCCACGCGGTCACTGTACCGCCGTGCGCGGGCACAGAGATCCGACAGTGACAAAGGAGTCGAACTGTGCCGCGTTGCACCCGGCGTCACGCCGGTGCTTTCGTCGAACTGCTCCAGTTGGTCCAGTGAAGTGAGGAATCACCATGAGCGCAGCGCGCTCCCTCGTCACCATCGCGCTCGCCGCCTGCGCGGCGTTCGTCTCGGTGGCCGCTCCGGCGCAAGCCGCCCCGACCACGGCCTGGGTGGCCGCCCCCGGCCAGGCTCCCGCCCAGCCGCCGCCGTGGGCCCCGTGCGGCATCGGCGACGCCGCGGGCAAGATCGCCCACCTGTACCCGGGCGGTGCCGCGTTGCGATGCGGCACCGAGACGTGGGGCTACCGGCACATCCTCAAGCGCCACCTCAAGGACTTCGAGGTGATGGCCTTCGGCACCGCCCAGAACTGGCGCGACATCGCGCACCTGGCGATCTACCACACGATGCAGACGCCGGAGCGCAACACCTCCGTGTCCGGTGGCAAGACGTGCCGCTCGCGCAACATCATCCTGGTCAACCTGCAGACCAAGAAGGAGGTCGGCCGCAAGGTCGTCCGCGTGGTCACCAGCGACACCAAGAACAACGACATCATCACCGCCTACCCGGCCGGCCACTGCTGATCCTCGACGGACGGCCACGGGCTTGACTCGGCGGTTAGGTCAGCCTTAGTTTCACCCGGTAACTTACTGGGTGAGGAGGGCTGGGGTGACGCGTGCGGTCGGTGGTCGTCCGGCGAAGATCGCGGTCGAGGACATCGTGCGGGTGGGGCGCGAGCTGGGCATGCGCCAGCTCAGCGTCAAGGCGGTCGCGAGCGGGCTCGGGGTCAGCTCGACGGCGCTGTACCGGCACGTGGAGGGGCGCTGGGGGCTGGAGCGGCTGATCGGCGAGAGCATCCTGGCCGAGCTGCGGTTGCACGACGACCCGGAGCACGACGCGCCCAGGCACCTGCTGTCCTTCGCGATGCAGATGCGGTCGTTCGCGCTGCGGCACCCCGGGCTGGTGGGCTACCTGCAGCTGCTGTTCCCGCGCGGGGAGAGCGGCCAGCGGCTGCTCGCGGTCGAGGTGGAAGCGTTGGGGCGGCGGGGTTACGCGCCGGACGCGGCGATCGCGCTGAGCAGTTCGGTCGCCTCGTTGACGATCGCGATGACCGCTTCGGAGGAGAACAGCGCGGCGGCCGAGGTCGCGGACGCGGGCGGCCTGGCCCGTGAGCGGGAAGCGGTGGTGGACAGGCTCGCCAACGACGACCGCCTCGGCAGCGCGCCGTCGACGTTGCCGCAGATCGAGCGCCCGGAGTACGTGCGGTTGCTGCTGACGGCCTCGATCAAGGGCTTGGTCGAGGTGTGCCCACCCGGGCGCCCGGTCACGGAGATGATCGCGGAGCTGGCGGCGGCCGGGGCGGGTGTCTGATGGCGCGGGGCTTACAAGGCGCGATGATGCGCGGGTTCGGCGCGCGCGATCACGAAGCGACCGTCCTCGGCACCCAGCTGCTCGCGCCGCACTTCTTGCGCATCACGTTCTCCGCTCCCACGGTGTTCGAGGACGTCACCGCCGGGCCGACCGCGTGGCTGCGCTTCTGGTTCCCCGACCCGGACGGCGGAGAGGCGGAGCACCAGCGCGGCTACACGCTCGCGGAGGCTGACCCGGCAGCCGGGACGTTCGCGATCGACGTGGTGCTGCACGACCCGGCAGGGCCCGCGTCGCGGTGGGCACGAACCGCGCGACCGGGCATGACAGTGCCGGTGATGTCGTTGGGCTCCACGGTGTTCGAGGTCCCGGAGGAGCGCCCGGCGGGCTATCTGCTCGTCGGCGATTCGGCGGCGATCCCAGCCATCAACGGTATCCTGGAGACCGTCCCGGACGACCTGCCGATCGAGCTCTACCTCGAAGAACACGGTGCCGAGGACCGGCAGATCCCGCTGCGCGACCACCCCCGGCTTCGGCTGCGTTGGGTGCCGCGCAAGGACGCGGGCAGTCTGGCGGCGGCGATCGAGGCCAGGGACTGGTCGAACTGGAGCGCGTGGCTCGCGACCGAAGCGGGCTCGTTCAAACACCTGCGCGCCCGGCTCAAGGACTCCTTCGGCTTCCCGAAGTCCGAGGTCTACGGCCGCGCCTACTGGTACTACGGCAAAGCGATGGGCTCGTTCCGTTCGGTCAAGTCCGAAGTGGACGAAGACCCGATGCCTGCTCCCGACGTCAGAGGGGAATGGCGGGCGCAGGCATCGGGTCGGCTGCTGGCTCCGTTGCGCCGCAAGCTGATCGCTGCCGGAGTCCTCCAGGCCGTCGTCACGCTCGTGCGGTTGGCGCCGTTCGTGTTGCTGGCGGAGCTGGCGCGCTTGGTGCTCGCGGGCGCGGAGGCGTCGAGCCTGTGGGGCGTCGGGATCGCCGCGCTGGTGGTGCTCGGCGCGGGCACGGTGCTGGAGTCGGCGCTGTCGCTGTGGTTGCACGCGGTGGACGCCAAGTTCGCGCGAGGGGTTCGACAGCGGTTGCTGGGCAAGCTGGCGAGGCTGCCGCTGGGCTGGTTCACCGAGCGCGGCTCGGGCGCGATCACCAATCTGGTGCAGGGCGACACGTTGTCGTTGCACTACCTGGTCACACACGCGGTACCGGACGCCGTGGCCGCGATCGTGGCGCCGTTCGCGGTGCTCGGCTACCTGTTCGTGGTGGACTGGCGGCTCGCGCTGGCGTTGCTGGCACCGATCCTGGTCTACGTCGTGACAATGGCGATCATGCTCGTGCAGTCCGGCCAGAAGACCAAGCAGGCGCAGCAGTGGGCCGACCGCATGGCGGGGGAGGCGGGCGCCTACCTCGAAGGCCAGCCGGTGATCCGCGTGTTCGGCGGCGCGGCGGCGTCGAGCTTCCGGCGTCGGCTGGACGAGTACGTCGCGTTCCTCGGCGACTGGCAGCGGCCGTTCACCGGCAAGAAGACGTTGCTGGACTTCGCGACCAGGCCCGCGACGTTCCTGCTGCTGATCACCGGGCTCGGCACGCTGCTCGTGCTCGGCGGTACCGATCCCGGAGTGCTGCTGCCGTTCCTGTTGCTGGGCACCACGTTTGGCGCGCGCCTGCTCGGCGTCGGCTACGGGCTGGCGGGGTTGCGGCAGGGTGTGCTCGCCGCGCGGCGCATTCAGGTCGCCCTGGATTCGGAGGAGTTGACGACACGCGAGGACGGTGGCACGGGGGAGCCGGGGACGGTGGAGCTGGACCGCGTGTCTTTCGCTTACCGCCCAGGCATTCCAGTGCTCGATGAGGTTTCTCTGGCGCTGCGGCCGGGGACAGTGACCGCGCTCGTCGGGCCGTCAGGGTCTGGCAAGTCGACCCTGGCGGCGCTCGTGGCGCGCTTCCACGACGTGGGTTTCGGCAGCATCCGGATCGGCGGCAGGGACATCCGGTCGCTCACCGCCGACGAGCTGTACAGCCGCGTCGGCTTCGTGTTGCAGGAGACCCAGCTCGTGCACGGGACGGTTCGTGACAACATCGCGCTCGCGGTGCCCGACGCGACGGACGAGCAGGTGCACGCGGCGGCTCGTGACGCACAGATCCACGATCGGATTTCCCGCCTGCCGCAAGGATATGACACGGTTCTCGGCCCAGGGGTGCAACTCTCGGGCGGAGAACGGCAACGGCTCACGATCGCCCGGGCCCTGCTCGCCGATGCGCAGGTGCTGGTGCTCGACGAAGCGACGGCGTTCGCTGATCCGGAGTCCGAGTACCTGGTGCAGCAGGCCCTGAACCGGCTCACCGCAGGGCGAACGGTTCTCGTCATCGCCCACCGGCTGCACACGATCACCGACGCGGACCGAATCGTCGTGCTCGACCACGGCCGCATTGCCGAGACCGGCACCCATGAGGAACTGCTTGCGGCCGACGGCCGGTACAGCAGCCTGTGGCGCGCGGGGAAAGTCAACGAGGAGGTCCGGTGATCCGCACCCTGCTGCGGCTGATCCCCGCTCAGCGCGCGCGTTTGTGGCGCCACGGCACACTCACGGTCGTGTCGGTGCTGCTCCGCGCGGCGGGCGTCGTCGTGCTCGTCCCGCTCGTCGCGGCGCTGTTCGGGCCTTCGCCGACCGAAGCGGTGCCGTGGCTCGGCGTGCTTGCAGCCGCGACGGTCGCCGGTTGGGGAGTGGACGCGGTCGTGGCTCGGATGGGCTTCGACATCGGTTTCGCGTTGCTGGACAACGCTCAGCACGATGTCGCGGACCGGCTCACGCAGGTTCGACTGTCCTGGTTGGACAGTTCGACGACGCCGACCGCGCGGCAGGCGATCGCCGCGACAGGGCCGGATCTTGTTGGTCTGATCGTGTATCTGCTCACGCCGCTGGCCGGAGCCGTGCTGCTGCCGATCGCGATCGCTTTGGCGCTGATGCTGATCGCGTGGCCGCTGGGCGTTGCCGCGCTCGCCGGAGTTCCGGTGCTGCTGGGGGCTTTGTGGGCGTCCGGTCGTCTCGCGCGAAGCGCTGATCGGACGGCTTCGGAGGCGAACAGCGCTCTGACGGAGCGCATCGTGGAGTTCGCGCGCACGCAGCAAGCTCTGCGGGCGGCACGCCGTGTCGAGCCTGAGCGCAGCCACGCGGGCGCGGCGCTCGACGCCCAGCACGGCGCGACGATTCGGTTGCTGCGCATGCAGATTCCGGGTCAGCTGTTGTTCAGCCTGGCCACGCAGCTCGCGCTGATCGTGTTCGCGGGCACCGTGATCGCGCTCGCCGTGGGCGGATCGCTGAGCCCACCCGAGGCGGTCGCGCTCATCGTGGTCATCGCGCGGTACTTGGAGCCGTTCAGCGCGCTCGCGGACCTGTCGCCGGGGCTTGAAGCCGTGACCACCGCGCTCACCAGGATTCGCGCCGTGCTGACCGCGCCGACCGACTCCGCCGCATCATCGGTCCACAGTGGACAGTCCGCTCCGCGCATCACGCTGGAGAACGTGGTTCACCGGTACACGACGGAGGACGTGCTGTCGGGCTTCGACCTGACGTTGGAGCCGGGCACCACGACCGCGATCGTCGGGCCGTCCGGCTCGGGCAAGAGCACGGTGCTCGCGCTGCTGGCCGGGCTCCACCGCCCCACCAGCGGCCGCGTGCTCGTCGATGGCACTGACCTGGCTGAGCTGACCGCTGACGCGCGACGCGACCTGGTCAGCGTGGTCTTCCAGCAGCCCTACCTGTTCGAGGGCAGCGTGCGGGACAACATCCTTGCCGGACAAGCGAATCCGGATGCTGAACGGTTCGCCGAAGTGCTCCGGCTGGCGCGGGTGGACGAGCTGGTCCAACGGCTGCCGAACGGCGAGAACACCCGCGTCGGCGAGGCCGGTGGCGCCCTTTCCGGCGGTGAGCGCCAACGCGTGTCCATCGCCCGCGCGCTGCTCAAGCCCGCGCCCGTGCTGCTGGTCGACGAGGCCACGAGCGCGCTCGACACGGAGAACGAGACTGCCGTGGTGCAGGCGTTGAGCGCCGACTCGGTGCCGCGCACGCGCGTGATCGTCACGCATCGCGTGGGCGGAGTCCGGCACGTCGACCGCGTGGTGTTCCTCGAAGACGGGCGGATCGCCGAGGACGGCTCCGTGGAAGAACTGCTGGCCAAGGGCGGTCGGTTCGCGGAGTTCTGGCGACACCAGCTGGACAGCGCGGACTGGCGGATCAGCTCATGACGCACACACAGGGCACGTCGGAGTGGGTTCCCCTGCCAGACGGTCGTCGGCTGCACGCGATGGTGCTGCCCGGCCCCAGCTCTGGTGTTGGAGTTGCGCCGACCGTCGTCTTCGAGGCAGGGGCCGCCGCGACGCGCTCCTCCTGGGCCGGGGTTCAGCCGCTCGTCGCCTCGCGTGCTCGCGCGATCGTCTACGACCGCTCCGGGCTCGGCCGCAGCGCTCCCGACCCGCGCGGCCGCACGCTGAGTCGGATGGCCGCTGACCTCGGCGCGCTGCTCGACCACTTCGGTCCGGGGCCGTTCGTGCTGGTCGGACACAGCGCGGGCAGCCCCATCGTCCGCCTCGCCGCCTCCGCGTCGCCCTCGCGGATCGTCGGGCTCGTGCTGGTCGACCCGACCGATGAGGCGGCTGACGTCCTGTTCGGGCGTGGTTTCCGCCGTGCTGAGCGGGTGGCGATCGCGACCGGGGCCGTGCTCGCGCGCTTGGGCCTGCTGCGCTTCGCCTACCGCTCGTTGCTGCGCGGTATCCCCGAGGACGTGCGCCAGGACCTGGTGCGCGAGGCGTTCCACGCCGGAGTCGTCCGCACCCAACGGCTTCAGTCCCGGACGTTCCTCGACGAGCTGGCCGCGTGGCGCAATCACCCGCCCTCGACGGAGGGCATCCCGCTGACCGTGATCTCCGGCGCGCTCAGCGGGGGCGGCATGACCTCGGCCATGCGCGCCGAGGCCATCGCCGCCCACGCCCGCCGAGCCGCTTCCTCGCCCGGCGGGCGCCACGTCCTTGCCAGGCGCTCCGGCCACTACGTGCCGGTGACCGAGCCCGACGTGGTCGTGGAGGCGATCACATCACGATTGCCTTGATCGGGATCTGGCTGACGTCGAGCCAGCGCGACGCCGGAACGTTCTTCCAGCCGGGCCGCTGCGCGACCGGGTCGTGGACGAGCACGCTGCGCCCGTCGACACCCGCGACAGCCACCCAGTGGTCGACGCTCTGCGGGTAGCCGGGCATCCTGCCGTTGATCGCGAGCGCGATCGGCACGCCGTAACGCAGGTCGTCCCGCGCCGCCTGGATCAGGTGGTCCTTGGCCGCGCCCTGGTCCATCTTGTCGGCCTCGATCACCCGGTAGGTGTGGCGGCTCTGGAGCTGGTTCAGCCCGTTGCGCATGCCCCACCTGTTGGTCTGATTGCTCGTGTAGTAGCCCACCGGGCCCTTGAGCTGTTCGACGCTCATGGAAACGCCGAGCGGCCCGAGGAGCATCTTCGCCGTGGTGGGTCCGCAGGTGGTGCCGTCCGGTTGCTGCGACCACGTGACGGGGACTTCCAGGCGGGACTGCGCGGCGGCGGTTGCCGGGGTGGCGATGGCGAGGGCCAGCGCGAGGACGGACACGGTCCGCGCGAGTAGACCTGCGGCGTGTTTCATCGAGTGCTCCTTTGACGACGGCGCCGACCCCTGGTGGGTCGGCGCCGTCTGACAATGGATCTTCAAGTGCGCAGGTCAGCGC
The DNA here is from genome assembly GCF_002155965.1 of Allokutzneria sp. NRRL B-24872. Taxonomy (GTDB): domain Bacteria; phylum Actinomycetota; class Actinomycetes; order Mycobacteriales; family Pseudonocardiaceae; genus Allokutzneria. Next base: position 24,422 of record NZ_MUMH01000044.1, on the reverse strand, counting down.
TCAGTTGAACAACTCCGCCAAGTACTTCAGCACCGGGTCGGCGTCGGTGCTGATCACCGCGATGTGGTGGTCGGGCCGGATCAGTGCGACGGCGTCGCCCTCGATGCCGAAGCCCTCCGCGCCGGCTCCCGCGCGCACCAGGTCCGGGTGCGCGTCGGCGACCTCGCGCTGTCCGGCGCGGCCGGACTCGCCGAATCCGAGCACGGTGAACAGCGGACCTGCCGCTGATCCGGTCGGCGCGCGGTCACCCGCCTGGAGGACACCGAGGCTCTGCCCGGCGAGGGAACTCCAGCGGTAGTTGATGCCGAGTCCGCTGACCTCCGTGACCGCCACGGTGTCCAGCCCCGTGCCCGGAACGTGCAGCTTCGCCATCGCCGCGTCGAGCCGTTCCGTGGAGAGGTTCAGCGTCCACGCGGCGATCGGCAGCCGCTCCTCCTGGTAGGTGTCCAGCAACGTCCCGTTCGCGCGGCCGGAGGCCACCAGTGCCAGCTTCCACCCGAGGTTCCACGCGTCCTGGATGCCGGTGTTCATGCCGAGCCCGCCCGCGATCGGGTGCACGTGCGCGGAGTCGCCCGCCAGCAGCACCCGCCCCACGCGCATCTGCTCGACCATCCGGACGTTGATCCGCCAGCTCGACAGCCAGGTCGCGTTGCGCAGCTCCAGCCCTCGTACGCGCGCGTGGCGTTCGAAGCGCCGCTGGAAGGACTCCAGCGAAGGCTCGATCATGCTGCCGTCCTCGGTGAACTCCGGCGCGGTCTGCACCTGCCACGCCGAGGTGCCTCGGAACGGACAGAGCATGAACGCGCCCTCGTCGTCGACCCACTGGTGCCAGTACTCGCGGTCGAGCCCGTCGACCTCGACGTCACCGCAGATCATCGACTGCTCCTGCGCGCTCTCGCCGACGAAGGCCAGACCGAGCAGCCTGCGCACCGTGCTCCGCCCGCCGTCGCAGCCGATCAGGTAGCCCGTCTCGGCCGTGCGGCCGTCCGCGAGCTCGACCACCACGCGGTCCTCCGCCTGGGTGAACCCGGTCAGCTCCGCGCCGAACTCGACGTGCACCCCGTGGGTGGCGAGCTGCTCGCGCAGGGCCTCCTCCACGCCGGTCTGGGTGAGGAACAGCGTGCTCTCGCCGAAGGGCGCGCTGTCGCTCACGTGCTCGCCGTTGAAGTACTTCCGGTACTTCTGGCTCGCCGTGCCGATCTCCGCGATCCGAGGGCCTACGCCCAGGTCGGCCATGATCTCCACGCTGCGGGCGTGCAGGGTCTTGCCGCGCGAGCCGGTCTGCGGCCTCGGCGAGCGCTCCAGGACGCGCACCGCGATCCCCCTGCGGGCGAGGTCGAGTGCGAGGACAAGTCCGGTCGGCCCGGCTCCACTGATCATCACGTCGCTCATGCCGACCAGTAAAACACAACTCGGTTATGTTTTTAACTGGGTAATGCAGTCTGGTAGGGTGAGCCCATGAGCGGGCTGAGGGACCTGAAGAAGGAACGCACGCGCCAGGCGCTCTCCGACGCGGCCGTCACCCTGTTCCTGACCAGGGGCTTCGACCAGGTGTCCGTCGCCGACGTGGCGGCCGCCGCCGAGGTCTCCAAGCCGACGCTGTTCCGCTACTTCGACTCCAAGGAGGACCTGGTCCTGCACCGCGCCGCCGACCACTTCGGCGAGGCTGCCCGCGTGGTCCGCGACCGCGCGCCGGACCAGGCGCCGATTTTCGCGCTGCACCAGCACTTCCAGCGCGGTCTCGACTCGCACGCGCCGACGACGGGCCTGTGCGACTCGCCCGATGTGCTTGCCTACCACCGGCTGGTCTTCGACACGCCCAGCATCGCCGCGCGGCTCCGCGAGGTCACCGCCGACGACATCGCCTCGCTCACCGAAGCGCTGCGCGGGGCGACCCCGGGCGACCTGCTGCCCCGGCTCATCGCCGCGCAGTACGCGATCGCGCGCGAGATCCTGGCCCGCGAAAACTGGGCCAAGCTCGCCTCGGGCCGCACCGCGGCGTCCGTCCACCCGGAGGCGACCGCCGCTGCGAGCGCCGCGTTCTCCCTTCTGGCACAAGGCGCGACAACGCACGGCTACTAGCGCCGGTTGCCTTGACCTGACACTTTCACCGCTGCGTGAAGCTTTTGCGCGCGGATTTCGCGGTGGTTAATTTCCGCGATGAAATGCAGGTTTCGTACGTGAAAAAGCTGGGGGTTATCGTGTCGATGAGGTTGTTGTCCGCCGCGCTCGTGCTGTGCGCGTCCGCGATCGGACTGGCTGGTACCGCGAACGCCGCCGAGAGCGCGATGGCGGGGCACCCGTGCGGTTACTTCGTCATCAACAACAACGCTTACTACAACCACTGCGGCCCGTCGAACGTCCTCGTCCACATCGAGAAGGTCTTCGGCGACGATGAAGAGTGCCTTCCCCCGGGGGTCACGCCGATCGGTTTGCAGCCGTGGACTTACGGTGCCTACTACGTCAGGCCGTGCTGATCGCCCGGTCGTCGTGACCAGCCCTCACACGGCCTTCGGGTCGTGTGAGGGCTCGTGGTCGACTAGTCGACTGCCAGGCGGACGCCGAGGCCGATGAAGATGCCGCCGGTGGCGACGTCGATGCGGCGCTTGGCGGAGCGACGGCGCCGCAGCCACCCGCCGATGCGCCCGGCGAGCACGCCGACGGTGCCGTCGACGATGAACTCCAGCACGACGAGCACGGCGCCCAGGATCGCGAACTGCAACCACACCTGGCCGAGCTCGGGGCTGACGAACTGGGGCAGGAACGCGATGGTGAAGGTGACCATCTTCGGGTTGATCAGATTGGTGAACAGGCCGTTGAGGAACGCCTTGCGCGCGGTCATCCCGCCGCCGGAGGCCTCGACGTCGGGTGTCTGCTCGCCGCGGTGGCGGATCATCTGCACGCCGAGGTAGATCAGGTACGCGGCGCCGACGACGCGGACGACGGTGAAGGCGGTGGGTGCCGCCTCGAACAGCGCGGCGAGGCCGGCGGCGGCGAGCGCGACGTGCACGATCTCGCTGACCGCGACTCCGGCGGTGGCGAACAGTCCGGCGCGGGGGCCGCCCTTGATGCCGCAGCCCAGCACGAACAGCATGTCGGGGCCTGGCGTGAGCATGGCGACCAACGTGGTCATCGTGAACAGCGCGAGGAGGTGCGGGTCGACGGGCATGACCGCAGCATGTCACGCCCGCGCGCCCCAGACCAGCCAAAACGAGGCGGCCGTCCACAGTGGACGGCCGCCCCGGGAGCGACTACGCGGTCAGCGGGGCGAGCCTGCGCAGCGTCTCCTCCTGGCCGATGGCCCTGGTGATCGCGTGCAGGTCGGGGCTGCGGGTGGAGCCGGTGATGGCGATGCGGATGATCTGCGAGGCCTCGCGGATGGAGCCGGGGAAGGACTCGGGGTCCTTCTTGTACTCCTTGGCGTTGCGGGCGAAGCCGTGCTTGGCGGCCAGGTCGCGGATCTGGCCGAACCACTCCTGCCCGTCCTCCAGCTGCTGGTAGCCCTCGACGAAGTCGCGCACCAGCGCGCTGACGACGTCGGCGGGCACGCCCAGCGCGGTGATCCGCTCGTCGGCGACGCCGGTCACCGCCTCGTGCAGCTGCGGGAAGAAGAAGCCGTAGGCCTCGCGGAACTCGCTCCACTTGCGGAGGTCCTTGCGCGGGTTCTCCACGCCGTCGCGCTCCACCGCCAGGCCGCGCAGCGCCAGCTCGGGCTCGGCCTCCAGGACCTTGCGCAGCTCCTGGTCGAAGGTGGCCGACCACTCCAGCATGGCGTCCAGGATCTCCTGGCCGGACAGCGTCGCGATGTGGTCGGCGGAGAGCGCGTCGAGCTTCACCAGGTCGACGAGCGGCCCGGCGACACCGCAGTTGGCGAGCTGGATGGGCTCGGCCAGCGCCTGCTCCAGCGGCAGCTCGGCGAGGCGGCCGTTGGCCAGCCCGCGCAGGTAGTAGAGCACCGCGGCGGCGGGGTAGCCGGCCTCGATGTAGAAGTCGACACCGGCCTCGGGGTCCTTGCGCTTGGACAGCTTGCGCTTGCTGCTGCCCTCCTGCTTCATCAGCGGCGCGATGTGCGCGTAGGTGATCGGCTCGAAGCCGAGCGCCGCGAACAGCTGCTGGTGCAACGGCACCGACGAGATCCACTCATCGCCGCGGATGACCAGGTTGACGCGCATCAGGTGGTCGTCGACGGCGTGCGCGAAGTGGTAGGTGGGCAGGCGCGGGGACTGCGCGGAGCTCTTCAGCACGACGACGTCGTTGCGGTTGGCCTCGGCCTCGATGTCACCGCGGATCGCGTCGGTGAAGCGGGCCCGGTGCCCGGCGTCCTCCGGCGCGCGGAAGCGCACGACGTAGGGCTCACCGGCGTCGAGCTTGGCCTGGACCTGCTCGGCGGTGGCGTTGCGCCACAGCGACCAGCGGCCGTAGTAGCCGGGCGCGACCTTCTGCGCGTTCTGCCGCTTGGTGATGTCGGCCAGCTCGTCCTTGGTGGCGAAGTCCAGGTAGGCGCGGCCTTCGCGGAGCAGCTCGCGCGCGTAGGTGAGGTAGACGCGCTCGCGCTGCGACTGCGCGTACGGGGCGTAGTCGCCGCCGAGGTCGACGTCCTCGTCGGCCACCAGGTCGAAGTAGGCGAAGGCGCGGCGGAACTGCTCCAGCGCGCCCTCGACCTCGCGGGACTGGTCGGTGTCCTCGATGCGGACCAGGTAGCGGCCACCCGAGCGGCGCGCGATGTCCTGGTCGATGGTGGCGACGTAGACCCCGCCGATGTGCACGAAACCGGTCGGCGACGGGCCGAACCGGGTGACCAGGGCCCCCTCGGGCAGCTCGCGAGCCGGGTACTGCTGTTCCCAGTGCTGGGGCTCGGGGAGGTCTGCGGGGAACAGCGCGTCGATGACAGCTCGGTCCAGCATCGGGGGTCAGGTCTCCTGGCGTTGTGCAGCACAGATCATGCGTGGATGGGTGCCTCACACGGTAACGCAGCCCTTGACGAGCAGAGGCACCAGTTGTTCTTCGGCGGTGAGCGAGCCGTGCTGGCCGAAGAAATCACTGACGCGCGGTTCTCGACGGGAGCTGACCACGACGAGGGAGTCCTTCGCGGCCACGACGAGATCGCCGACGCGCTCGCGCACGCGGTCACCGACGTGCGGGCCGAACCAGCCGTTGCTGATCGCCTCGTCCCGGGTGCTGATCCACGCGCGGTCGCCGAGCACCGCCCTCCAGCGCGCGAGCACGTCGTCGGTGGCTCCGGAGTGGGTGTAGACGTGGCGGACGCGCGCTTCGCCACCGAGCAGCCGCACGTCCTCGCTGAGCCGGTCGTCGGCGTCGAAGTCGACCTTGTCCGCGTCGCCGACCGCCACCATGCCGTGGTCGGCGGTGATCACCAGCGTGCTGTCGGCGGGCATGTCCTCGGCGAGCGAGGCGGCGAGCAGGTCGACGAAGCGGAGCTGCCGTCGCCACGGCGCGCTTCCGGGGCCGTAGCGGTGGCCGATCGCGTCGAGGTCAGCGTGGTAGGCGTAGCAGAACACCCGCCCGGGCTCGCGCATCGCGCCGATCGCCCGGCTGACCAGGTCGCCGAGCGCGAACGTGCCGAGGAACCCACCGCCGCGCAGGACGGCCCGGGTGAGGCCGCTGCGCTGCTGGACCTGAGGAGCGACCAGCCGCACCGCCACGCCAGCGGCCTCCGCGCGCTGCCACACGGTCGGGTGAGGCTGGATCTCTTCGGGGATGAGGGTCGAGCGCAGGTCCACGTGCTCGGCGACCCCGTGGCGGTGCCACCGCAGCGCGTCCAGCAGCTCGTCCCCGGCGGCGAAGGAGAAGCCGACGAAGCCGTGCTCGCCCGCGGGCGTCCCGGTGCCGAGCGAGGCGAGGCTGGTCGCGGTGGTGGCGGGAAAACCGCAGGTGATCGGACGGCTCGTGGTGAAAGACGAGAGGAACGGCGCGTCGGCGGCGTGGTCGGCGAGCAACTGCCAGCCGAGGCCGTCGACCAGCAGCAGGCACACCTTGGGCGTCGGGGCGAAGCCGAGCACGTCGACCGCGCCGGGAACGCCGAGCGCGGCCAGCAGCGACGGCGTGAGGTCGGCGAGCGTTCCGGCTCCATAGGCGGGCACCAAAGGTTCCACGCGTTGATCCTAGAAGCCGCCTAGCATCGAAACACCTGCACACCAACGGGATTCGAGGCCATGCGAACAGCTGACATCGACGTGCTGAGCTGCCACGTGTACGCCGACGGTGTGCCCCACGACCAGCTCGCCCACCTGCGGCGCACCGCGCCCGTGCACCGCCAGGACATCCCCGACCCGCACCTGCTCGACTCCGCCTGGGTGATCACCAGGGCCGAGGACGTCCGCGCGATCAGCACGCGGCCCGAGCTCTTCTCCTCCGCCCAGGGGATCTCGCTGCGCGCCCGGCGCACGGCCGAGGCGAAGAAGCTCGACGTCGGCAACTTCATCAACCTCGACGACCCGGAGCACCGCCGGCTGCGCACGCTCGTCGGCAAGGGCTTCACCCCGCGCATCGTCCGGCGCTTCGAGCAGGACCACCGCGCGCTCGCGGAGAGCATCGTCGAGCGCGCGCTGCGGCTGGGCACCTTCGACTTCGTCGCGGAGGTCTCCGCCGAGCTGCCGCTGCTGGCGATCTGCAAGCTGCTCGGCGTTCCCGAGGCCGACCGCGCGCTGTTCTACCACTGGAGCAACGTGCTGATGGGCGCGGAGGACCCGGATTACGCCCGGCCGCCCTCGGAGCTGGCCGAGATCGTCGTGCGCTTCCGCCAGTACATCCTGGAGCTGGTGGCGGTGCGCCGCGCCGACCCGCGCGAGGACATCCTGTCGACGCTGGCGCAGCAGGAGCTGACCGATGACGAGATCGCCGGTTTCGCGTTGTTGCTCATGGTCGCGGGCAACGAGACCACGCGGAACACGTTGTCGCACGGGCTGATCGCGCTGATGGAACACCCCGAGCAGTGGCAGGCGCTGCGCGCTGACCCGAGCCTGCTCGACGGCGCGGTCGAGGAGATCCTCCGCTGGGCTTCGCCGGTGAACTACATGGCGCGCACCGTCGTGCGGGATACCGAGCTGCGCGGAATCCCGCTGCGCGAGGGCGAGCGCGTCGCGCTGATGTACGCATCAGCCAACCGCGACGAGGAGGTGGTGGAGAACGGCGACGCCTTCGACATCACGCGGGGCGAGCAGCGGCACCTGTCCTTCGGCATGGGACCGCACTTCTGCCTCGGCGCGCACCTGGCCCGGGGCGAGGCGAAGGCGGTCCTGGCCGAGCTGCTGCGCCGCGTGCGGAGCTTCCACCCGGCCGGACCGGTCCGCAGGCTGCGCTCCAGCTTCGTGCACGGAATCAAGGAGCTGCCCGTCACGGCTCGCTTGGCGTAGGCAGGTCGCGCTCGGCGTGGAGCCGGTGCTCCCACTCCTCGTTCACCACGATCCACAGGCACGTCCGGAACGAGAAGTCCTCGGCCTGGGGCCAGCCCGGTTCGGTGCGCGTCACCTGGGAGTCCAGTTGCTCGTCGGTCAGCGACTCGATCACCGAGCGCACCATCGCCCGGCGTTCGCGGCGGACCGCGAGGACCTCCTCCAGCGAGGGGCGGGCCTCGCGGTCCCAGGGGATGCCGTCCCAGCCGGGCGCCTCGTCCCACGGCAGGTCCAGCGGGTGCCACGGCGACGCGGTGCCCAGCACCATCCGCCCCACCCACGCGGCGCTGGCGAAGTTGAGGTGCCGCAACGTCTGGATGAAGGACCACTCGCCGTCGACGCCGCGGTGCAGCTCCGCCTCCGGCAGCCGCCGCGCGCGCTCCACCGTGCCAGCCCACAGCTCTTCCAGTACCGGCCACGCTTCGCGGAAGTCGTTGGCGCTCTTGGGATTCATCTTCGCGCGCTCGGGCATGCGGCGGTTCAGCTCCGCGTCGATGAGCGGCGCGACGTCGACTCCGTTGATCACCAGGTTGCGCAGCTCTCCGCTGATCTCCACGTCGACCAGTTCGACGCCGCGCATCTTCGTGCCGTGGAAGAGGGCGCCGCGCACGTCGGCGCCGCTGAAGTCCACGTGCCGGAACGTCGCGTCCCGGAGCTTCGTGCGCTGGAAGTGCGCTCCGCTGAGGTCCTGCTCGTGGAACTCGGTCATGCCCAGCACCGTAGAGCCGGTCCCGGACGATCCGCGACCGCGACCGCTCAGCGGGCTGCCAGGACCAGTGCGACGAAGGTGATCACCACGCCGGTGAGCGTGGCGGCCGACGGGGGACCGGTGGTGATCATGTCGAGCACCAGCGCGCCCAGGAGCTGACCCGCCACGCCGGCCAACCCGAAGAGCAGCACTCCGATGCGCCGCACCACGAGCGTCGCCACCGCGATCACGCCGACGCCGATCACCCCGGCCAGGTAGAGCAACGGCTCACCCGGGAGCTGTCCGACCGAGCTCCCGGTGAGCGCCACGCGGAGCACCAGCGCGAGCCCGAGCGCGGCCGTCGCGACGACGAAGTTGAGCAGGGTCGCGGGCCACGGCGAACCCGCGACCGCGCCGACGTGGCCGTTCAGCGAGGACTGCACCGCGATCGCGACACCTGCCACCACGGGCAACACCACCAACACGACCGTCGCGTCGCCCGTCCACGCGCCACCTCCGGCGATCGCGACGGCTCCGACGCACGCCATGGCACCCACCGCGCGCGCCACTGTGATCGGCCGTGATCCGCTTGGGCCAGGCCAAAATCTGTCGACGAGCAGCCCGCCGACCGCCGTGCCGCCCACCGCGGCGACGGTGAACACGGCAACGCCGAGCGGCGCGGCGCTGATTCCCTGACCTGCCACGAACAGCGCGCCGCACAGTCCGCCCGAGAGCTGCCACCAGCGCAATCCCTTGTCGCGCAACGCGGTGCGGATTCGGCCGAGCCCGCGCCGCCCGGACGGGACCAGGGGAACCACCGCGAGCAGCAGCAGTAGACCGACGGCGGTGGACGCCAGCGTCCCGGTGATCCCGTCCCCGGCCAGCGCGCCGAGGTCTCCGTTCAGCCGAGCCTGAAGCGCCAACCCGACTCCGGCCGCCACCGCGGCCACGACCGGGACCACGCCGACGCCGGGGGAAACCGCCTGCCGCACCTCATCGCGCACCGTCACAACGCACAACGGTGACAGCCCCCGGCCCGCACACGGGAGTCAAGATGAACGATCTTGTCGGCACTGCTCCACCCGGCGTAGACCGGCACCCGCGCACTGCGGTGGGCGCCGGTCCGCGCCGGGGTTCAGCTCAGCAGGTCGTGGGCGGGGTCATGCTCGTCCGGAAGACCGTGACCGCGCTGTACTGCTGGTCGGTGCCCTCCTTCGCGCGCATGACGCTCTGCCCGGGAACGGTCCAGTCGGCGTGCGCCCCGTCGAAGGACCAGGTGCCGCTGACCTTCTTGGTGAGGTAGCCCTTCTCCAGCCAGCCGTACTGGTTCGGTTTGAGCACCAGGTAGGCGCCGACGCTCACCGCGCGCTCCTCCACCCAGGTGTGCGAGTAGCTGGCGGTGATCGCGGCGGTGATCTTGGCGACTTCGGGTCCGAACTCGACCGAACCGGTGATCGAGCCGCCGACGGTGTTCTGCCACCCGGTCATCTCGGTGTAGTTGAGCACCGCGGTCTGGTTGATCTTGGCGAGGTTGCGCGACAGCGTGGTCGGCAGGCACTGCACCGTGTCCACGTAGGCGTTGTTGACCTTGCCGTCCAAGGTGAAGTCGCACGAGCCGCTGTCGCTGGCGCACCTGGCGAGGCCGTGGTCGATGGCGAGGTTGCCGGTGCCCGGCGCGTCACCGTTGTTCTTGCCGAGCCGCCAGTGCTGCTTGGTGTCGCTGGCGTTGCACGTGCCGACCTCGACGGCGGCCACCTTGTCGATCTTGGCGAGGCAGCTGCCGTTGGAGGTGCGCCTGATCAGGTACGTGCTGCCCAGCTTGACCGGCTCCAGGTACCAGTTCTGGTTCGTGCCCTCGCTGCACGTCTCCTGGTAGATCCGCATGGTCCAGCCCCAGACGTCCATGCAGCGGTTGGCCGCCCGGTTGACGAAGAGGAAGGCGCCGCCGCCGCGCGACTCCAGCTTCCAGTTCTGGCTCTCCTTGGCCGGATTGGGCGGGTAGAGGTTGTAGTAGGTGTCCGTCTGCGCTTCGTCGAGCGGCCCGATCGTCAGGTTGGACGCGACGTTGAGGATGCTCAGGCAGTTCATCCCGCCCGTCCCCGAGCACGGCGACGGCCCGGAGGACAGGCTGGTCCACTCGCTCCAGTCGTTGCCGGGCGGTGCGCTCGGCGCGTTCTGCGTCCTGGTGGACATCCGCGCGTCGGCCTGCCTGGTGATCAGCGCGACGCGGCCGTCCATGTTGCGCGCGGCGATCAGCTGGTTGTCGGTGCCGGGATCACCGAGGCGCTCGAACTCCCGCCAGGTGTCCACGCTGCCGGGCTGGCCCTGGATGCGGTGCACGATCATGCCGTCCGAAACGGCCTTCGCGAAGATCTCCAGGCGGCCGTCGGAGTTGGAGATCACCACCGGGTCGTTCTTGAGCACCCCGCCCATCGAGGTCCACGCGCCCCACGTCGTCCCGTCGGCCTTGATCTGCGCGCTGTACCAGATCTGCCCGTTGGCGCGGCGCCCGAAGATCTGCAACCGGCCGTCGTGGTTGCGGCCCACCGCGGGCACACCGGCGAACTCCCCGCCGAGGTCGACCCACGCGGTCCAGTCGTTGACGCCGTTGACCGTCTTCTGGGTCCGGCTCCAGAGCTTCTTGTCCGCGCCGACCGCGAAGATCTGGAGCTTGCCCTGGAGGTTCGCCTCCACCACCGGTTCCATCGCGATGGTGGTGCCGGTCGGCGTGCCGAGCTGGCCCACCGCGCTGTCCCACTGCTCGGTGAAGGCGCTGCCAGGGGTCTTCTGCCAGCGGCTGACCAGCGTGCCGTCGGTGGCGCGCGCCACCAGCTGCACCCGGCCGTCGGGGTTGAGCGCCACGGCGGGATCGCCGGTGATCTTGGTGCCGAGCGACTTCCAGCCGCCGGTCTCCCACTTGGTGCCGCAGGTCACCCCGGTGGTGCCCTGGCTGGTGTAGCGCACCGCGCCGTCGGTCCCCCTGACGAGGATCTCCAGTCGCTTGTCGGCGTTCTTGACGACCACCGGGTTGCCCGCCGCGGCGCCGGTCAGGTTCGTCCACGTGCCCCAGCGCGCGCCCGGAGCGGTCTGACCGATCTGCCAGATGTCGCCGTTGGCCGCGGTGGTGAAGGTCTCCAGGCAGTTCTGGCTGTTCTTCGCGACGTTCTTCGTTCCCGAGGTCTCGAACACCCCGATCTTGCCGATACCCGGGTCGGAGACGGTCGGCGGGTCGGCGGCGTGCGCGGGCACCGCCCCGAGCGCGGCGGTCACCACCGACGCGGTGACGACGGCGAGAAGTGCCTTCGGTGTTCGGTGCTGTCGGCGACGCATGACGGCTCCATTCTGGGAATGCATTTCCGCGAATGAGCGATCCGCCGTCTACCCCGACCTGCCTGCTAGATCGAACCGCCCGCCGGACAGCGTGCGGGCGGGAAATAGGCGTGCACAAGGGCAGTTATTGACTCGATATTTACCGTCGAATGAGGCAGGGAAATGCATGGATATTCACTCCGCGGTGTTCGGGAAGGTCCACGGATGTGGTTTTGCCGGGGTGGTCGATGATCACTGGTTGTCGACGCACTGCTCCATCTGGCGGTATCCAGTGAAGGGAATTCACGGAGATCCTTCGCGATCGCCGGTCACGGGTAGGTTCGCGTGCGTGTCCAAGGCCCTGTGGATCACCTCGTTCGCCCTCGCGGCGGTGCTGCTGACCGCGATCGTGCTCGAAACGCGCGTGCTTCTCGGCTTCGACAGCGTGCTCTGGGTGGTGCTCCTGGTCGCCGTGGCGGCGCTCTGGGTGGCCGCCGTGGTGCGGCTCCGCGTGCACCGCGCGGTCGTCGTGGCGGCGGTGGTCCTCGCGCCGGCGCTCGTGGTGACCGGCGGCGGGAGCTGGCTGGTCGCGCAGAACCTGGCTTCGGCTTCGCGCGCGAGCGGGACGGACGCGTTGTGGATGGGCCACGCCTGGGTCGACGGTCGGCGTTCGCGCTCCGATGTGGACGCCCTGGTGGCCCGCGTCCGCGAGGCGCGGTTCCGCGATCTCTTCGTGCACTCCGGGCCGCTCCGCGACGACGGCTCGCTCGACCCCGCGCTCCGCCCGACCGCGCGCGATCTCCTCGGGCAGCTGCACCGCGTACTGCCCGGAGTCCGCGTGCAGGCGTGGCTCGGCAACGTCGTCGACGAGGGCCGCATGAAGCTCGCCGACCCCGCGACCCGAGCGCGGATCGTGGAGAGCGGGCGCCAGGTGCTCGACGACGGCTTCGGCGGCGTGCACTACAACTTCGAGCCCGTTCCCGAGGGGGATCGCGACCTCCTCGAAACCCTTTCTTCGGCGCGGGAGATGACGAAGTCGCGGGCGAGAGTGCTTTCGGTTTCCGCCAACCAGATCGAGCCCGTGCGCGGAACGAACTTCGTCGGTCAGACGCTGCGCGGAAAACCGCACTGGTGGTCCGCCACCTACATCGGCGAGGTCGCCGGGCGCGTCGACCAGATCGCCGTCATGTCCTACGACTCCGGCATTCCCGTCGAAGCCGCCTACGCCGGTTACCTCCGCGCGCAGACCCGCATCGCGCTCCAGGTCGTGCCGCCCGAGGTCGATCTGCTCGTCGGCGTCCCCGCCTACCACGACGGCCCGATGCACACCGCCGCCGAGACCGTCGCCGCCGCGGTGAAGGGCATTCGCCTCGGCGTGGTTCCGGGTCGCCGCGTCGGCGCGGCCGTCTACGTCGACTTCGCCGCCACCCCGGAGGACTGGGCGCAGTACCTCGCCGGTTGGGTTCGCTGACCGTCCACTGAGGACTGCACCCGGCTCTGCCTTTTCGGGCAGGTGCGCCGATCCGGCCGTGGTTAGCGTGCGCTCATGACTTCTCCGCGTGATGACGACGACGATGACGCCCCCCGCACAGCGCGGATTTGAGGACGCAACCACGCAGAACGTGATTACTGCTGGTGTTGTGATCGCGACGGCGCTCGCGCCCTTGCTAGCGCGAGGCTCGTCTCGTGCGGTGCGGCGCCCGGGGTTTGCGGACCACGTTGTCAGGGCGAGCCGCAGTGTGCCGCAGCGTCCCGGCTTCACGCGCGAGGGCAACCCGGCCAAGGGCAAGTCGAATCTCGGTGAAACGACGGAAAGGGTTGCCGAAAAAGCGCTGAAAGAATTCTTGGAGCATGTCGCCGAAACGGTGGCGAACGCCACCGACGAGAAGCTTCGCGAGCTTCATCGGGACCTTCAACGCGAGCGAGAGCGAAACACGAGGGATCTCCGCGAAGCACGCGCTGCGCACGTGGCCGGTCTGGTGGACCCTCGTGACGATGAGTGGCTCAAAGAAAGGGGTGAGAGGAGGGAACGTCGCCTGCAGGAGGCGATGCGGAAGGTTGAAGAGCAGATGAAGAACGCCGATCGGACAGCGGAGTCGGAAGTCATGAAGTCATGGAATGCCGCTTCCGTCGCTGTGCGTGATGACAACGAGGCCGCACAGGGGAGTACGTGACATTCGATCCAGACGAAAAAGACGAGTCGGACCTGCGCAAGTAGTGAGAGGGGGAGAACGTGTATCAGGCGACTGAGGCTCGGCGCGATCTGCACGAGAAGTGGGTGGCGACGTTCGCGGAGCTTGCGCGGACGTGGTCGGAAGACGTGTCGTGGGACGACGCTCGCGCATCGTTGTCGGAGCGGATGAGCGGGATCGGCGAGGGACCCGGCCCGGCGCAGCGCGCGAAGCTCTTCGACTGGCTCGACACGTCGATGCCCGAGGACTACCGCCGCCAGCTCATCGACGACAACGGGCGCGAGGCGTTGTTCCGGTCGCTGCTGGCGCAGCACGACGCGGACCTGCATGACGTGTTCATGCACCTCTACCAGCCGCAGGACGGGGACCGGCACTGGAACGAGCAGCAGTCCATGGTCTTCCAGGCGGGCGCGTGGCAGGAGTACGGCACCGACACGGCCGCCGACACAACCGCCGAAGCGGACGCTGAACTCAAGGCTCAGGGGTGGACGGCCGACTCAGACAAGGCCGCGCGGCTCGACATCCCGTACTGGAACGGCGAGAAGTACCTCGTCTACCGCGACGGCGCGTGGCAGGACCTGGACGCCGAGCTCGAGGCAGAGCTGACCGCCGAGGAGACCGAGGAGCTGACCGCCCAGCTCGGCGCCGCGCTCGCGGAGGTCATCGCGGAGAACCCCGAGCTGGCCGAACTCTCGCCGGAGGAACTGCGCGAGGCCGTGCGCCTTGGCCTGGAAGAGGCGACCCGCGCGTAACGGCCATCCGCCTGGCGCGGGCGTCGGCGAGCTCGGCATGCTGGAGCCATGCCCTGGTTCAGCGCCTCCGCCCGCTACGCCTCGACGGTCGAGTGCGACGGCCTCAGCACGATCAGCCGCTCCGTGTGGGTCTTCGCGGTGCCCGACAGCGGCGAGGACGTGTGGGCAGACGCCCACGCCAGGGCGTTGCAGATCGCGCGGCGCGACGAGCACGGCTACCTCAACGCGGACGGCCGCCGAGTCGACTGGAAGCTGATCGACGTCCAGACGCTCGACCTGCTCGGCGAGGTGGTCGAGGACGGCCGCGAGGTGTACTCGGAGATGCGCGATCCCTCCGAGCAGGAGCTGCGGCGCTGGCCCCCACGCGTGGGCTTCGACCCGGAGAACACGCCTCCGCAACAGACCGGCGTCTGAGGCCGCTGATCGGCTTAGACTCCCGGGCGTGACCCAGACCGGGCGTTCTCGCGAGCTCGGCGCCCTGCTGCGCACCGGCCCCTTCCACGCGGCGCTGCGGCTGGCCATCAAGGAGCGCGGGCTGACCCTGGAGCGCCTGCGCGCGCACCTGCGCAGGCACGGCGTGTCGATCGGGCTCTCCAGCCTCAGCAACTGGCAGCACGGGCACAGCCGCCCCGGCCGCGCCGACTCCGAGCACGTGGTCCGCGCGCTGGAGGAGGTGCTGCACCTGCCGAGGCTGTCGCTGGTGACCCTGCTCGCGCGCTCCACCCCGCAGCGGCTGAGCGAGCACATCGGCCCGCTCGGCGAGCTGCTGTCGGAGTTCGGCGAGACGCAGGGCGAGCACCTGGCCGTGCTCAACCGCTACGACCGCGTGGTGCTCGACGAGCACGGGCGCTTCGGCAACTACCTCTGCCGCACGGCGATCCGCGCGCGCCGCGACGGCGTGGACCGCTTCGTGGTCCGCTACTTCGGCGCGGAGGACAGCTCCAGCGAGTCGGTCGGCCTGGTGCCGCTGGAGAACTGCGAGCTGGGCCGCGTGCGCAGGCACCC
Organism: Allokutzneria sp. NRRL B-24872; assembly: GCF_002155965.1. Lineage (GTDB taxonomy): Bacteria > Actinomycetota > Actinomycetes > Mycobacteriales > Pseudonocardiaceae > Allokutzneria. The sequence continues at coordinate 9,064 of NZ_MUMH01000044.1, read as the reverse complement.
GGGCTCGCCGGTGATGGTCGCCGAACTGCTCTTCGGTCAGACGCTGCGCGCGGGTGACACGTGGGTCTTCGAGTACCGGGGCGTGAGCAGCCATCCCGGGCGCAGCACGGAGTTCGCGCACGCCTTCCGCTACCACGAGAAGCAGTACGTGATGGAGGTCCGCTTCCACCCGGAGTGCCGCCCCGCTCGCTGCCGGTCCTACGAGCGGGGCGACCTCTACAGCCCGAAGCGGATCACCGGCGACCTGCCGCTCAACGACCGCGACGGCGTGCACATCCTCGTCGCGGACGGCACTTCCGGGGTCGTCGGCATCCAGTGGGACTGGGACTCAGACGACGCGTAGCCGCAGGTTCGTCGCGCCGGCCGCCTCGCTCAGCCCGATGCGTTCGAGCTTGACGTTGGTGCCGCCGGGGTGGTCGAACAGGCGCACGCCGTCGCCGAGCAGCACCGGCACCACGAACACGAAGATCTCGTCGAGCACCCCCGCTTCGAGGCACTGGCGGGCGACGTCGGCGCCGATGATGTTGACGTAGCGGTCCCCGGCGGCGGCCTTCGCGGCGGCGACCGCGCTCGCCAGGTCGCCGACGAAGCTCACTCCCGGCACCGGCTCGGCGGGCGCGTGGTGGGTGAGCACGAACTGCGGCCCGTCCCACCCGCCGCCGAACGCCTTGCCCTCGCGCTCCGGATCGCCTCGGTGCGGGTCGTCGCCGCTGTAGCTGCGCTTGCCGACGAGCAGCGCGCCGATCTCGGAGATCAGCTCCTGCACGGCGGGGTTGGGGCCGATGTGCTCCTGCAACCAGGACATGTCACCGCCCGCCCCCGCGATGAACCCGTCCAGTGACATGGTCGCGGAGTACAGCATCTTGGCCATGATCTACCTCCGTCACGAGTGGTCGACTGGAGTTGAGACGGTGGCGGCCGGGAAAACTCATCGGTGCTCGGGCAGGGCGAACGCCGGGAACAGGTCGAGGTCGTGGAACGCGGTGACCTCCGCGATCCGGTCCTCCGCCACGCGCAGCACCGACACGGCGAACGGCTGGAAGGCGGTGTCGCCCACGCGGCGCACGTAGGTCGCCACGGCTGGCTGGAAGTTCGCGCGCGTGGCCAACATCCGGAACCGCCCGATGTAGCTCGCCGAACCCGTGTCCCAACTCGCAGCCAACGCGGCAAGCACCGAGTCGCGCCCCTGGAGCCACATGGGCCACGGCGGCATCGCGGTGCGGACCTCGTCGGCCAGCACCTCGGCGAGCCCGGCGAGGTCAGCGCGTTCCATCGCGTCCATGTAGCGGCGCAGCACGGCGGATTCCCGCTCAGGGGAAGCCGCCCAGTCCTCGCGCCGCGCTGGAAGGTGCTCGCGCATCGTCTCCCGCGCCCGTTGCAGAGCGCTGTTCACCGACGCGACGCTGCTCTCCAGGAGCGCGGCGGTCTGCTTGGCGGGCCAGCCGAGCACGTCGCCGAGGATCAGCGCGGCTCGCTGGCGGGGCGGCAGGTGCTGGAGCGCGGCCAGGAACGCCAGCTCGATCGTTTCCCTGGCGACGGCGACGGAGTCCGGCTCGGCGTCGCGAGGCGCGCAGCGGTCCGGAAACGGTTGCAGCCAAGGGATGTCCGTGCGCGAAGGTAGCGCTCCGCCGGGGCCGTTGAGGTCGTAGGGAAGGACCCGGCGCGCGGAGCTGTCCAGCACGTCGAGGCAGGCGTTGGTGGCGATCCGGTAGAGCCAGGCCCGCGGTGTCGAGCGCCCCTGGAAGCCGTCGCGGTTCTTCCACGCGCGCAGCAGCGTCTCCTGGACCAGGTCCTCCGCCTCGTGGAAGGAACCGAGCATGCGGTAGCAGTGCACCCGCAGCTCGGCCCGGTGCCGCTCGGCGAGCGCCGCGAACTCCTCCGGCAGCACGATGTCCTCCTCCGAGTCAGGCCGTGAAGCGCGAGTTCTTTCCCCACACGAACCAGAACAGCGGCCCCAGGAACGGGAAGGCGAGCACGGCCAGCGCCCAGATCGCCTTGCCGCCCGGAGCGTAGTTCTCGCTGCGCACGATGCCGACCAGCGCCGCGATGTAGATGACCAGCGCGGCCACCCCGATCGCCAGGACGACGCTGAGCAGGCTCCACCCCGCGATCTGGCCGCCGAGGTCACCTTCGTTGGCGAGCAACGTCCGCATCGGAGCATCCCTTCGTCGTGGACCTTCACCTCGATCGTCGGTCAGCGCGGCGGAGCCCGCATCTCCGGAGCGCGGGGGACGGGCCGGGCGGGGGAGGATGTGATCATGACTCACGACCAGCCCGACCCGCGCCGCTGGAAGGCCCTCGCCGTCAGCCTGAGCGCCGGGTTCATGGGCCTGCTCGACGTCAGCATCGTCAACGTCGCCCTGCCCTCGATGCAGTCCGGCCTCGGTGCCTCCGCCGGAGCCGTGCAGTGGGTCGTCTCCGGCTACGCGCTCGCCTTCGGCCTGACCCTCGTCGCGGGCGGGCGGCTCGGCGACGCGCTCGGCCGCCGCACGATGTTCCTGGTGTCCCTCGGCGGGTTCGTGCTGACCAGCGCCCTCGCCGGGATGGCGACCGACACCACGACGCTGATCGTGGCGCGGCTGCTCCAAGGTGCCTGCGCGGGGCTGCTGAACCCGCAGAACTCCGGGCTGATCCAGGACCTCTTCCGCGGCCCGGAGCGCGGGCGCGCCTTCGGCCTGCTCGGCGCCTGCATCGGCGTGTCCACGGCGGTCGGCCCGGTGCTGGGCGGGGTGATCATCGCGCTCTTCGGCGCGGAGCACGGGTGGCGGTGGGTCTTCTACGTGAACCTGCCGATCGGCCTGGTCGCGCTGGCCTTCGCGGTGCGGCTGCTGCCCGCCGACCGCCGTCGTCCCGCGCGGGTGCGCGACGAGATCGATGTCGTCGGGGCGCTGCTGCTGGGCTTGGCGGTGCTGTGCGTGCTGTTTCCCCTGGTGCAGTTCGAGAACGACGGCCTCGCCCGGTTCTGGTGGCTGTTCCCGCTGGCCGTGGTGCTGGGCTGGGTGTTCGTCAGATGGGAGCGCCACACCGTCCACAAAGGACGTTCACCCCTGCTGGACACGCGGCTGTTCACCGAAACCCCCGGCTACTCCTCGGGGGCCGCGATCGGCGCGGCCTACTTCTGCGGCTTCACGGGTGTTTTCGTGGTCCTGTCGATGTTCTTCCAGACCGGGCAGGGCTACACGGCGCTGGAGTCCGGTCTGGTCGTCACCCCGTTCGCCCTCGCCTCCGCGCTGGCCGCCGGGCTCGCCGGTCGCGCCGTCGCCCGCTTCGGCCGCCGCATGACGATCCTCGGGCTGTGCCTGGTGGCGGGCGGGTTCACCGTCGCCGGGGTGCTCGCGCTGACCGCCCCGGAGACCTGGCTCGGCGCGTGGGTGGCGCTGCCGCTGGCCGTTGCCGGGCTCGGCGGCGGGATGGTGATCTCGCCGAACACCACGATGACGCTGGAGAACGTGCGCGGGGAGATGGCCGGGGTGGCGGGCGCGGTGTTGCAGACCGGTCAGCGCATCGGCACCGCGATCGGCGCGGCCCTGCTCGTGGCCGCCTTCCACGTGGTCGCGGCGGAGGCGGGCGGGCGAGCCGGGCTCGCGGTGGCCCTGGCCTGCGCCGTCGCGCTGGTGCTGGTGGCGCTGGGCCTGGCGGTCCGGGAACGGCGCGGTTGACATGCAGCCAGAAGGCTGCCTATATTTTTGGCAGCCAACCGGCTGCCTATTGGGGGAAGCGATGGACGAGGTGTTCAAGGCGCTCGGCGACGCCAGCAGGCGGCGCCTGTTGGACAGCCTGAACGCGCGCAACGGGCAGACGCTGCGCGAGCTGTGCTCCGGGCTGGACATGGCCCGGCAGTCGGTGAGCAAGCACCTGGCGCTGCTGGAGGACGCGGGCCTGGTGACCACCTCGCGCCGGGGGCGGGAGAAGTTGCACTACCTCAACGCAGAGCCGATCAACGCCATCGCCGACCGCTGGATCGGGCAGTACGCCCGGCAGCGCGTGCGGGCGCTGGCCGACCTCAAGACCGCATTGGAGCAGGAAACCGTGAGCCAGACCGAGTTCAGCTACACCACCTACATCAGGACCACGCCCGAGCGGCTCTGGCAGGCGCTCACCGACCCCGCTTTCACCAGCCGCTACTGGGGCGAGCGCTTCGAGACCGACTGGAAGAAGGGCTCGGCGATGACGTGGGTCTCGGACAAGACGCGCATCTCCGATCCCGACCAGGTCGTGCTGGAGGCCGAACCGCACCGGAGGCTGTCCTACACCTGGCACACCTTCACGCCGGAGTTCGTCGCCGCCTACGACATCGACGCCGAGACGGCGGCGAAGATGACAGCCGAATCCCGCTCCAAGGTCACCTTCGACCTGGAGCAGGAGGGCGAGCTGGTCAAGCTCACCGTGCTGCACGACGGGTTCGAGCCGGACAGCGTGGTGCTCGGCATGATCGGCGGCGGCTGGCCCTCGCTGCTGTCCAGCCTCAAGACGCTGCTGGAGACCGGCGAGCCGCTGCCGGTGTGAGCACCACGCCGTGAGCACCACGCTGTGAGCACCACGCTGTGAGCACCACGCTGTCGCGGGCTCAGGGCCTCGGCGGCAGGTCGAGCTTCTGGCAGGGCCAGCCCGTCTCCTTCTCCGAGCCGGTCTTGAACATGCCGGAGGCGCAGACGTCGAGGTCCCCCTTGACCACGTCCGGGATCTTGTACAGCCCCATCGTCACGTACCCGGTGCCGGGGGTGAGCTTGGCCGTGGGGCTGTAGTTGGTCGCGTAGCTGTGCATGGACCAGCTCTTGGTGAGCAGGACCAGGTCGGTGTGCGGGTTCTCCGTCCCGGCGTGGCAGTAGCCCGTGACGAAGATCGGGTTGTACGCGCCGGTCGGGCACCCCTGGGACGGCGCCTGCGACTGGGCCCACCGCACGTTGAGGTCGCGCGGGCCGAAGTCCTCGACCTCGACGGCGGGGTTGGCGGAGGCGACGGCGAAGTACACCTTGAGGAACTTCGTCCCCGCGGGCGCCGGCTTCATCTGGCTGGAGTGCTCGGTCGCCCACTCCACCTGGAGGACCTTCACCGCGGCCTTGGCCTTGTTGACGCCGACGCGGGAGGAGGCTTGGAAGACCATCGCCTCGCCCGGGACGTCGGCGAAGGTCTGGGGTTTCGCCGGCTTGCTCGGCTCGGAAGCGCTCGTGTCGCCGCCCGGCGCGGTGGGGGAGGTGTTCGTGCTCGTGCCGCCCCCACCGCACGCGGAACCTGACAACGCCAGCACGGCCGCCAGCGCGGCCATTCGGATCGTTCTCATGCCGCATGTCCTACCGGACCGCTCTACCAGGACTGCGACCGCACCCTGATATCGCCCGCGCTGCGGCCCACCAGGACGTCGAACGGGCCCACCTCGCGCTGCCAACCGCCGTCCGCCCAGTGCTCGAAAGCGCGCTCCGGCAGGTCCACGACGGCTTCGACGGCCTCACCCGGCGCGGCGGTCACGGCGGCGAAGCCCGCCAGCCACAGCACCGGGCGCTGGATCTCCGACGTCGGCCGCGAGAGGTAGACCTGCACGATCTCGCGCCCGGCCCGCAACCCGCTGTTGGACAGTCGCACGCGCACACGATTTCCGTGCTCCACAAGGACTTCCGAGTACTCCCACGTCGTGTACCCGAGTCCGTGGCCGAACCAGTACGCGGGCTCCTCGCCGCTGCGCAGCCAGCCCCGGTGCCCGATGTCCAGGCCCTCGGAGTACTCCAGCCTGCCGTCCACCGGTGTCACCGAAGCCGCTGAAACGTCTTCGGCGGGCCAGGTCGTGGGCAGCCGCCCGCCGGGCTCCGCCGCGCCGAGCAGCACGTCCGCCAACCCGACGCCGCCCTCTTGGCCAGGCAGCCAGCTCAGCAAGACGGCGGGCACCTCGTCGCGCCACGGCATCAGGACCGGCGCGCCGGAGTTCACCACGACGACGGTCCTGGGGTTCACCGCGCTGACCGCGCGCACCAGCTCGTCCTGCCTGCCGGGCAACGCGAGCGTGGCGCGGTCCGAACCCTCGCTCTCCGACTCGTCGGTCGTGCCCACCACGACCACCGCGACGTCGCTGGTGCGCGCCAGCTCCACGGCCCTGGCGAACTCGTCGTCGCCGCGCGGTGCGTCCGCGGACAGCACGGAGGCTCTGGGCGCGTCCGGGGCGAGCTGGCGGCGGGCGACGAGGAGCACGGGCTTGTCCGCCTCCAACGCCACCGTGACCGTGCGCCACGCCGGGTCCAGGTAGAGGGTCGCGGGATCGTCGGTGTCGACGTCGATGACCTCATCGATGACGGTTTTTCCGTCCACCACAAGGGAAACCGGGCCCCATGCGCCGAACGACAGCTCCCAGTCGCCGGAGACGTCGGGGTGTAGAACTGCTTGGAGTTCGGCGATCCGCTCGCCCTCGGCGCGTCCGGGCTCCGGCAGCCTGCCCGTGAGCCGGTGCTCGCTCAGCAGCTCCGCGCCGTCCGCGTCGAGGATGCGCACGAGCACGCCGGGCTCGCCCGTGACGGGATGCGTGGCGTTGCCCCGGTGCAGCGGCGTCGGCTTGGTGGTCGTGCGGACCCCGGGGGAGTGCACGACCTCGGCGACGCCGTCGAGCGCCGCGCGCAGACCGTCCACAGGGGATACAACGGCGGCCGGGTAGACCTCCGCGCTGCCGCCGCCCTGGAAGCGCACCGCCGCCGCGTTGGGGCCGATCACCGCCACTCGCTCTACAGTGGACAGAGGAAGCAGTCCGTCTTCGTTGCGCAGCAACACAGTGCTCGCCGTGACCGCCTCACGGAGCAGGTCGCGGTCGTCGTGGGACTCGCTGCTCGAAGGCCCGCTCACACGCTCGGCGAGGCGGAGCAGGCGGCGGATCTTCTCGTCCAGCGCGGACTCCGGTACCTCGCCGGAACGCACCGCCTCGGCCAGCCCGAGGTTCCAGTGACTGCGCGGGCCGGGCATCACCAGGTCCTGCGGCGCGTTCGCGGACGCGGCGACCGAGCGCACCGCGCCCCAGTCGGAGACGACCACGCCGTCGAAGCCCCACGCGCCCTTCAACGGCTCGGCGAGCAACGGGTTCTCCGTCATCGTCGTGCCGTTGACCGCGTTGTAGGCGGCCATGACCACCCACACGCCCGCCTCGACGGCCGCTTCGAACGGCGCCAGGTACAGCTCGCGCAGCACGCGCTCGTCCACGCGGGCGTCCAGCGTCATCCGGTCGGTCTCGGAATCGTTGGCCACGTAGTGCTTCGCCGTCGCCGCGACCCCGCCCGACTGCACGCCCTCGATGAAGGCGACGCCGATCCGCGCGGTCAGTACCGGGTCCTCGGAGAAGCACTCGAAGTGCCGCCCGGTCACCGGCGAGCGGTGCAGGTTGATCGTGGGCGCCAGCAGCACGTCCACGCCCTTGCGGCGCGCCTGCGCCGCCAGCACCGCGCCGAGCCGCCGCACCAGCTCCTCGTCCCAGGTGGCCGCGAGCGCGCTGGGGGAGGGCAGCGCCAGCGAGTGGTCGCGCTCGTCCCACTTCTCGCCGCGCACCCCGATCGGGCCATCGGACATGACCAGCTCGCGCAACCCCAGCGCGGGGTCGGCGTGCGTGCGCCACATGGTCTTTCCGGTCAGCAGCCGGACTTTCCGCTCGATCGGCAGGCCCGCGAGGTCGTCGTCCACGCACCCACCGTAGCGGGGTCGATCACGGCCGCCAGTGCGCGAGTCGATCAAGGGCGGCGGCCGTCCGGCGGAACCCGTCCTCGCCGAGCAGCTCGCGCATCTCGGTGTTGAAGCGCTCGATCTCCGGCCGCGCCGCGGCCAACGCGGCGGCCCCGTCCTCGGTCAGCTCCAGCACGGAGGCGCGGTGCTCGCGCGGGTGCGGCGCCTTGCTGACCAGCCCGGCCGCGACGAGCCTGCCGACCAGCGCGGTCACCCCCGGCTCGCGCAATCCGAGCGTCGCGGCCAGCTCCCGCTGGGTGGTCCCCGGCCGCTCGCGCACCGCGAACAGCGCGCCCAGCTGCGCCGTGGTGATCCCGGCCGCCGCCGAGCAGCGCCGGTCGGCCACCGTGCGCAGCTGGTGCGCCGCCCGCTGGAGCAGGAAGAACAGGCGCTGGTCGGGCTCGGGCATGCGTCGATCTTGACAGACCGGGGCGGCGCTGGCGATGCTCACTTCACTAGCGAAGTGAGGTGGAGCTGTGCCCGACATCCCCGATCTGGAGACCGCGCGCGAGGTCCTGGCCGCCCAGCCGTTCAGCGCGCTGCTCGGCGCCCGGCTCACCGCCTTCGGCGACGGCGCGGCGACCCTGGAGCTGGACGTCCGCGACGAGCTGCGCCAGCAGTACGGCGTCCTGCACGGTGGCGTGCTCGGCTACGCCGCCGACAACGCGCTGACCTTCGCCGCGGGCAGCGTCGCCGGGGCCGGGCTGATCACCGCCGGGTTCACCATCGACTACCTCCGCCCCGCCGACGGCGCCGTGCTGCGCGCTCACGCCACCGTGGTCCGCGCCGGTCGCACCCGCGTGGCCTGCCGCTGCGATCTGTCCACTGTGGATTCGAACGGTGTCGAGACGCTCTGCGCCGTCGCCCAGGGCACCATCGCCCGTCTCTCGTGACGGTGTGTGATCACTCGCCCGGCGGTACCCATGATCCGGTGGCGGCCCCACCGGGAAGAGTGATGATCGCGCGGCGGTGCGCGTCGTGCGCCGCCACCCGATTAGGGTCCCCGGGGTGGTAACGAACGACGCACTTCAGGCACTGATGGAGGCGGTGGAGCGGGCGCTGACCGGGCTGGAGCGCCTGCCGTCCGAACCCCTTCCCTTCGCGGCCGCCGCGCTGATCGCGGTCGAGTTCGACGCGGTGGCGACCCCCACGGAGTCGCGACTCTCCGTCACCCCTGACGAGCGCTCCGCCCCCGTGGCCGCCGCCCTGCGCGCCGCCCGCGCCGCGCTCGCCGCCGACGGCTTCGACCCGCAGGTCGCCCACGACCGCTTCGTCGAGCTGCTCACCAGCATCCAGGAGCACCGCCAGTCCGACCGCTCGCGGCGGGCCTCCTTCAACGCCCTGTGGCAGGACGCCATCCCCGAGCAGTTCACCCGCC
>NZ_MUMH01000439.1 GCF_002155965.1 Allokutzneria sp. NRRL B-24872 | reverse complement strand
CGTGTCCTCCTTCGAGGTGGGCTCGGCCTATCTGCGCCACGAACCCCTCGAGCGGCTCGCCCGGCCGATCCTGCGCACGGCCGCGAGCCGCCTCGGCCAGACCGTGCACCTGGGGATCCTGCACGGCGCGGAGACCGTCTACCTGCTCAAGGAGCGCCCACCGGCCCGGGCAGGGGACATCGACATCGCACTCGTGACGGATGTCGGCGTACGCCTGCCGGCCCATCTGACGGCCAACGGCCGCGCCATCCTCGCCCACACCTCGGAGGCACAGCTGCGGGCACTGTTCCCCCGGCCCGCCGATCTGACCACCCGCACCGGCCGCGGGCCGCGCTCCCTGCCGGAACTGACCGGCGAGCTGGCCCGGGAGCGGGAGCGCGGCTGGTCGCAGGAGGTGGAGCTGGTGTCCCAGGGCTTCTGCTCGATGGGGGTGGCCGCGTTCGACCACAACGCGCGGCCGGTCGCCGCGATCAGCACCACCTGGCGCCGCCACCACGGCCGGCACGACACCGAGGAGGTGCGCCAGGCCCTGGCGCAGGGT
>NZ_MUMH01000438.1 GCF_002155965.1 Allokutzneria sp. NRRL B-24872 | reverse complement strand
TGCCGGGGAAGTCGATGCCGGCGCTGGTGCGCACGATGGAGCGGGCGCCGTCGCAGCCGACCACGTAGCGGGCGCGCAGGCGGTCGGCGCCGCCCGCGCCCTGGACGGTGACGCTCACGCCGTCGTCGTCGAGGTCCACGCCGGTGACCTCGACGCCGCGGCGCACGACGGCGCCCAACTGCACCGCCCAGCCGCCCAGGACGCCCTCGGTGCGGGCCTGCGGAACACCGCGGGCACCGTAGGAGCCGCCCTCGATCACCTGGTAGTCCAGCGGCACGCCGCCGAAATGGCCGGCCGGAATGACGCCGACCTCACCGAATCGGGCCATGAGTCCGCGCTGCGCGAACTCCTCTATGGTCCGCGCCGAGAATCCCAGGGCCCGTGATTCACGAATCGGTTCGGCCAGCTTGTCCAGCACGGTAACCGAGACTCCATTGAGCCTCAGTTCACCCGCGAGCATGAGTCCGGTGGGACCGGCCCCCACAATAATGACATCCGCGTCGAAGAAATTCATTTGTCCTCTTCTCACTGGTGTACGGCCAGTATCGCGAGGCATTTCGAG
>NZ_MUMH01000437.1 GCF_002155965.1 Allokutzneria sp. NRRL B-24872 | reverse complement strand
GCACAGCCGTTTCCTTCCCCGGGTACGTGCTCGGTGATGAGGCGGTGGATCGGGTGAGGGGATGGGATGAACTGTCACGGATGATCGTTCGCTACGAGGACCACAACAATCACCCCGCACGCCGCATTCCCCGCCACGGGCGCGCGCACGCTCCGCGCCGCGCCCCGGCTCAGCCCCGCACGCTCCGCGCCACGCCCCTCGCTCAGCCCTCCGCGCCGGCCGCCCGCGCCACCAGATCCGCCCAGACCTTGGTGATCTGCGGCTCCAGCGCCTCGATCGGGCCATTGTTGTCGATCACGACATCGGCGATCGCCAGCCGGTCGGCGCGGGTGGCCTGTGCCGCCATCCGGGCCCGCGCCTCGTCCTCGGCCATGCCGCGCAGCCGTACCAGCCGGTCGAGCTGGGTCTCGGGCGTGGCGTCCACGACCATGACCAGGTCGTAGAGCGGGGCCAGCTTGTTCTCGGCCAGGAGCGGGACGTCATGGACCACGACGGCATCGGGGGCGACCGCCGCCTGCAGCTCGGCGGAGCGGTCCCGGACCAGGGGGTGGATGATCGCGTTCAGCGCGCTCAGCCGCTCCGGGTCGTTGAAGACGATCCCGCCGAGTTTGGGCCGGTCGAGATGGCCGTCGGCGGTCAGCACCTCGGGGCCGAACTCGGTCACGACGGCGGCCAGTCCAGGAGTCCCCGGCTCGACCACCTCGCGA
>NZ_MUMH01000436.1 GCF_002155965.1 Allokutzneria sp. NRRL B-24872 | reverse complement strand
TCGTGGACGCGGACGGCCGGCTGCTGGTCTTCGCGTTCATGACCAACGGCACCACCGACGCCGACGGCGCCCAGCGCGCCCTGGACCGGATGGCCTCGGCCCTCGCCAACTGCGGCTGCCGCTGAGCGCGAGGGCGACCCGACCCGCACGCGGGGGCGGCCGTGCCACGGTGGCCGCCGTAAGGCCACGAGGGTGACCCGGACGCGGGGTGGCCGCCTGTGCGGACCCCGGTGTCCTCCCGGATGGGGCACGGGCCACGTACCGTGAAGCCATGACGAGCATCGGTGGTGTGGAGATGGTCGACTGGAATCTCGCGGTCGCGACCGCGACCCGGCTGGTACGCCCCGGGCCCGAGGTGAGTCGCGACGAGGCGCGTGCCGTCGTCGCGGAGCTGCGGCGGCACGCCAAGTCCTCGGAGGAGCACGTCCGCGCGTTCACCCGGATGGCCGTCTCCGGCGGCCCGGCCTCGGACACCCCCGTCCTCGTCGTGGACCGCGCGGGCTGGATCAAGGCCAATGTGGCGGGCTTCCGGCAGATCCTCAAACCGCTGCTCGGCAAGATGCAGGACCGGCGCGGCGGACTGCCCGGC
>NZ_MUMH01000435.1 GCF_002155965.1 Allokutzneria sp. NRRL B-24872 | reverse complement strand
GGCGCACCGGCAGCGCACCCGGCTGCCCCCTGTCGGTCGCGCGAGTCCCTGCACCCCCCGACCGGTGACACGATTCAGGGGCCCTCTTCGCTCATCTCACCCTGCGGACCCGTCGCTTCACACGGGGCACCCGGTCGAAGATCGCGGCGAGGCGGGCCCCCTGGGCGAACAGGGTCTCCGGCCGGGAGCGGTCGCCGTCGAGGTGGGTGAGGGTCTCCATGCCGAGGTAGAAGGCCACCGCCGCCCCGGCCAGGACCCGCACCCGGACCACGGACGCCAGGGGTTTGCCGCGCAGGAGGACCGTGAGCTGTTCCTCGGCCAGGTTCTCCCATTTCGTTGTCTCCAGGGCCAGTTGGGCGGCCAGCCGCGTTCCGGGACGTGCCCCGGCGTACAGTTCCTGGACGGCGGCGATGTGCCCGGTGCGGCTGTCCTCGTCGTACAGCTCGCGCAGCCGCGCGATCATGGGTACGGCCCGGTCGAGGCCGGACAGTTCGGCGCGGTAGCGGTCGATACGGGCTCCGCTGGTCCGTTCCAGCGCCGCCACCAACAGGTCGTCCAGATCGGCGA
>NZ_MUMH01000434.1 GCF_002155965.1 Allokutzneria sp. NRRL B-24872 | reverse complement strand
TGACGGCGAAGACGTACAGGCGCGCCCCCGTCAGAGTGCGGACTTCGAACAGATCGCAGGCGAGAAGAGCCTTGGTCTGGCTGCGGAGAAAGTCGGCCCAGGTGGTGCTCTGCCGTGCGGGTGCGGGCGGGACGCCATGCTCGCGGAGGATCTCCCAGACCGTGGAGGCGGCGACCCTGATCCCCAGCGCCGCGAGTTCGCCGTGGATCCGGCGATATCCCCACGAGGCATTCTCGCTGGCCAGGCGCAGGATCAGGGCGCGGATCGACCGGGTGGTACGTGGGCGTCCGCGTCGCTTGGGTACGCAGGTCGTTGCATGGCGTCGCCTGAGCAGGTTGCGATGCCAGCGCAAGCTGTGCCGGGGCGGACCAGCAGCAGAAGGTGTCGCAGTCTGTCTTTGGGGAGGTGGTGGAGCAGACCGGCGAGGATGGCGTGGTCGCTGTCGGTGAGGGTCGGTTTGCCGGCCTGGCGCTGGAGGACGAGCAGTTGGTGCCGGAGTACGAGGATCTCGATGTCCTTGTCTCTGTCGCTCATCGGCAGGAGGCGTAGGAAGGCAAGGGCGTTGCCGGAGATCCGCGATCAGTCTCCCGACCTGCGTGGATGATTTACCGGCACCCGCAATCCTCGTAACGGATTGATGCCGTTGGAACTTTGCGCGTACGATGCGCGCTGACCGAGCTCCGTACTGTCATGCTCTGGACGGTACGGACC
>NZ_MUMH01000433.1 GCF_002155965.1 Allokutzneria sp. NRRL B-24872 | reverse complement strand
GCTACGACACGCTCATGTACTCCAACCTGCTGACCTTCGCCGTCGGCGGCGCCGTGGGCCTGGGCTGCTATCTGCGGCTGCTGGACGGACGGCGGGCCCGGGCCATGGCCACCGTGCGGCAGAACGAGCGGATGGAGCTCGCCCGCGACCTGCACGACTTCGTCGCCCACCACGTCACGGGCATCATCGTGCACGCCAACGCCGGGCTGATGATCCAGGAGAGCTCGCCGGAGCAGATCAAGCCGCTGCTGGAGGGCATCTCGCGGGCCGGTTCGGAGACGCTGGACTCCATGCGCCGCCTGGTGCGGGTGCTGCGCGAGGACGAGCACGAGGCGACCCGCCCGGGCGAGCTGCTGACGGAACTGGAGCGCCTGGTCGGCGCGTTCGCCGGGAACGGCACCGGCGCGACGCTGGAGGTCGGCCCCGAGGTGCGCGGGGCCCGGCTGGCGCCCGAGGTGGAGACCTCCGTGCACCGCGTGGTGCAGGAAGCCCTGACGAACGTACGCCGCCACGCCCACGGCGCGGATGTCGTCGTCCGCCTCGGCCTCGACGGCGACCGGCTGGGCGTGGAGGTGCGCAACACGGCGCCGGGGGCGCGTACGACCGTGCCAACGGGCGGCCGGGGCGGCTTCGGCCTGGTGGGCCTGCGCGAACGCGTGGAGGCCGTGGAGGGCTCCTTGGACGGCGGCCGTACCGAGGACGGCGGCTGGTGCGTGAC
>NZ_MUMH01000432.1 GCF_002155965.1 Allokutzneria sp. NRRL B-24872 | reverse complement strand
GACGCCAAGATTCTGGACATCTTCGAGGGAACGCAGCAGATTCAGCAGTTGATCGTCGCCCGGCGCATCCTCGGGAAGTCCTCCGCCGAATTGAAGTGAGTCACGCGCGATCGGCCTCCGGTACCCTCGGGGCAGGGAGGCCGATCGTGACCGACTTCATCGTTCACCAGCCCGATGACTCCACGCCCGTCAAAACCCCCGCGGAATGGGACGCCGAAGGCTGGGACGCCGATCGGCAACGCCCGAAGGATCTCGGCGAAGCCCGGTCCGCTCTCGACGCCCGGATCGCGGATCCGCACGCTCCCGACACCGAGGCGGAGTCCGGGGCCTACGACGGCCTGGAGGGCTGATCGCCGTGTACGTTCCCTGGCTCGTCGACGCCGCTCGCAGCACTGGTTACCCCGTGGTCGAGGTTCCCGGCTGGCAGACCCGCGGCCACGGTGGCATGCGCGTCGTCGAAGGGGTGGTCGGGCACCACACCGCCACCTCCGACTCCGCGCCGGGGGACTATCCCTCGCTCGACATCGTCACCAACGGCCGGGCCGATCTCGCCGGGCCGCTGTGCAACCTCGGGCTCGGGCGCAGCGGCACCGTTTACGTCGTCGCCGCCGGGTGCGCGTACCACGC
>NZ_MUMH01000431.1 GCF_002155965.1 Allokutzneria sp. NRRL B-24872 | reverse complement strand
AGAACGTGAAGGGCGTCAAGGCCACGCACTACACGGGCACGGTCAAGGTCTCCGAGATCGCCAAGATGCAGTCCAAGGAGCTGAGCCAGTCGGACCTGGACGCTCTGCAGAAGCAGCTGGAGACCTCCGGCATGGACACCGAGACCATCGACCTGTGGGTCGACGACCAGAACCTGCTGGTCAAGAAGCGTGAGCAGGCCCAGAGCAACAACGGCTCCTACGACTCCACCGTCTACTACTCGGACTACGGCACCGCCGTGACGGTCGAGGAGCCGACGTCCTCGGACACCGTTGACTTCCAGGACATGCTCCAGCAGTAGAGCCGATTTGCCTGGCCGCGGCCCGTTCGCGTAATCTCCTACAGAAGCCAAAGACCGCTGGTTGTCGCTGCGCCCCCGTAAGGGGTGCGGTGGCTGAAGGATCCGCTAGCTGCGGGCGACCTGCGTAGGTGTATGTGGTTGAACTCCCGAACGGGCCGTGAGCCTGTGCCGGTCGAGTTACGCCCCGAGCGCCTGCGCCGGGGCGTTTTCGCATTGTCCAGTCTCCTTCCTTC
>NZ_MUMH01000430.1 GCF_002155965.1 Allokutzneria sp. NRRL B-24872 | reverse complement strand
TGCCCTGATTCCTGCTGCTCCCCAGGAACGGCAGGTGGAGCGAGGGGTGGCCGCCGCGAAGCTGGCGACGCTGCCGCAGAGCCCGCAGGCCCCGGAGTCGTCGCCGACGTGGAACGAGCCCGAGCCGGTGGCCCTGCCGGAGCCTCCGGCCGGTGCCTACTTCACCGAGCTTCCGATCGATGCCATCGTTCCCAACCGGCATCAGCCCCGTGAGGTCTTCGACGAGGACGCGCTGGCGGAGCTCGTCACCTCCATCAAGGAGGTCGGCCTGCTCCAGCCCGTGGTCGTGCGCAAGATCGAGGCCGACCGCTATGAGCTCGTCATGGGCGAGCGTCGTCTGGCGGGCCTCGGCGACGGCGGGCCTGGAGCGGATCCCGGCGATCGTCCGGGACACCGACGACGAGAAGATGCTCCTGGACGCGCTCCTGGAGAACCTTCACCGGGCCCAGCTGAACGCGATCGAAGAGGCCCACGCCTACGAGCAGCTGCTCAAGGACTTCGGCTGCACTCATGACCAGCTCGCGGAGCGGATCGGGCGCTCCCGCCCGCAGATCTCCAACACGCTGCGTCTGCTGCGTCTCTCGCTGCCGGTGCAGCGCCGGGTCGCCGCCGGAGTGCTCTCCGCCGGCCATGCGCGGGCCCTGCTCGGTGTGGAGG
>NZ_MUMH01000043.1 GCF_002155965.1 Allokutzneria sp. NRRL B-24872 | reverse complement strand
CCTCCTCCCGGCACCTCCACCGGCGGCCCGATCGGTGGCGGCGGAGGCGGTGGTGGAGGTGGCGGACGAATCCCGCCGATCGCGACGCCGCCCCAGCCGGGCCTGCCCAACGTGCCGCCGCCCAACGTGCCGCCGGTGGAGGTGCCGGGAGGAGGCGCGGAGACGTCGGGCCTTCCGGGCACGCAACAGCCGGGAATCCCTGTGCCAGAAGGAAAGCTGCGCGAGTCGGTCAGCTTCGAGGACGCCGGGTGCAAGATCTCCGTCACCAGCCCGACCCGCGACGGCCACGTGACGATCACCGTGGAGGGGCCGGACGGCAAGCCGAAGACCTACGAGGTGGACTTCGGGCCGACCGGTCCCGAGGTGAAGCCGCAGCCGGGCGTCATTCCCGTTCAGCCAGGGAACATCCCTGTGCCGCAAGAGAATCCGGTGACCAAGGCGGACGAGAACGGCAAGGCCGCGATCCGCGACGGGGACCGGACGATCCTCGCCGAGCGCGTGCCGGGCGACGCCGGGCACCTCCGCGTGACGGTGCCGGGAACGGACGGCGGGCCGACCACGTACGACATCGACTTCACCCGGGGCCAGGTGGAACTCGCGAGTGGTTCCGGCTCCGTGGAAGAGGTCGCGGAGCCCCTGCCGAGCCCTCCTGCTGCGCAGCCGGGGGAACCCGGGCTGGGCTCGATTCCCAGTGAGGGACAACGGGTTCAGGGTGCTCCACCGCAGGGAACGGGCATGATGATGCCGCCCGCTCCGCAGAACGCTGGTGGTGATCAGGAGCGCAGCGGCAACAACTGGCGCACCGAGGGCTACGTCGTCGACGAGGACGCGACCGAGGCGGTCAGCAGGGTGGCCAGAGTGCTCGGTGGGCTCGACGACGAGGAGAACTAGGTGAACGACGTCGTTGCGGCGCAGCATCGGCTGGACATGGTGATGCGTGAGCACGCCGAGCGGATGGACCTCGTGACCAGGCGCCGCGATGACGCGCTGGCCGAGGCCGAGCGCGCTGCCAAGGAGATCGCCGAGCACGCGGGTCGGGTGGTCGAACGCCTCCAAGACCGCCGCGACAACGGCTGGCCCCCACCGAGAACGCAGTCGCCGGTGGACGACGACGAGGACTTCTCGACGCAGACCTGGTTGCGCTGAAAGAGAATCAGGCCAGGCTGGGCACTGCGGGGCCGCGCGCGTAGTCGATCGAGCAACCCTTGATCTCCCCTTCCAGCAGCGCGTCGTAGCTCCGGTTGCCGGTGAGCGTGCGCAGGAAGAAGCCGGTCAGCAGGACGCGTGAGATCTTCTGCGTCTTGCTCTGCGGTTTGCCGTCGAGCAGCATGTCCGTCCACTGCCAGTTCTCGGTGAAGCCGAGGTGCGTGGCCTTGGTGATGCCGCGCAGCTGGACCGGGCCCGCCCACGCCTGCGTCACGGGCTCGGCGTGGCCGATGGGCGGGGAGATCAGGTCCTCGTCGCCGGAGAGGTGCAGCGCGGGCATGGTGCACTCGCGCGCGGCGTCGAGCGCGGACGGACGGGTCTCCGAGAGTCCCATCGTGCCGACCGCGCGCACGCGCTTGTCCGCAGCCGCCGCCAGCACCGCGCAGCCGCCACCGAGGGAGTGCCCGGCGGTGCCGAGCTGTTCCGGGTTCACGCTGATCCGGCCTTCACCCAGGCGCACGGAGGAGCAGATGTCCAGCGCCGTGCGCATGTCGGCGGTGAACAGCCGGTGCGAGGGCAGCGGGCCGTTCTGCGTCGCGGGCGCGGCGACGACGAAGCCCCACGAGGCCAGGTGCCGCATGAAGCCGTGGTAGCGCTTGATCGGCTGGAGCCAGCCGTGGCCGAACACCACCGCCGGGAGGCCGTTGCCGGACTCCGGGGTGAGCACCGCGCCGGGGAGGCCCACCAGCGCCAGGTCCCCTCGCATCACCCGGTGCGGGCCGGGGCGAGAGAGCTCCTTGAACGCCTGCTTGGCGGTGAGTGCCATGAGCCGAGACGTTAGTGGATCGGCCGCCGAGCTGCGATGGCAGGCGTGCCCATACCCTGTCCGGCTGTGGCTGGAGTGTGCGAGCACGGGTGGCAGCGGCGCGAGATCGAGATGCGCTGCATGGACGACACCGAGGTCCGCGTGGGGCTGCTGCGCTTCGCGGAGCGGCACCTCGCCGAGGACGCGAACGACGGGCGGCTGTTCTTCCTGGTGGAGATCGGCGCGCCGGGGCTTCACGCGCGGCTGGAGGGGGCGACGAACCTGGTCGACGGCATGGGGCTGCCGTGCTTCCTCGGCGGGCTGGACTTCCGGGGCTGGGAGGGCGAGAAGCACTGGCGCAGCGCCGATCGCGACATCGAGGTGGTCGCCCGGTTCTCCGATCGCGGACGCATCGGGTTGGAGTGGACGCTGCGGCCCTGGCGGCAGTCGGTGACGGGGGAGTGGACGGCCACGGTGATCACCGAGCTGGAGGCCGGGGCGGAGAAGGACACCTTGGTGGCGGATCTGCACAACTTCCTGGCTGTCGAGATGGGCTGACCGTGGGAGCCTGTGCAGCGTGATCGTGGGCATAGGCACCGACATCGTCGGCGTGCGGCGCTTCGAGCGGCTGCTCGACCGGACGCCGCGCATGCTCGACCGGCTGTTCACCGAGGCGGAGCGCCGCACCCGCAAGGGGGAGCTGCGCCGCCCGGCCTCGCTCGCCGCCAGGTACGCGGCGAAGGAAGCGGTGGTGAAGGCGCTCGGCGCACCGCACGGCTACCAGCTGCTGGAATGCGAAGTCGTTGCGGCGCAGGACAATCGCCCCTCCGTGCGGCTCACGGGCGTGCTCGCCGGAGCCGCTGAGGAGGCCGGGGTCGGCTCCTGGCACCTCTCGCTGACGCACGACGCCGACATCGCGGCCGCGTTCGTGGTCGCCGAGCGAACCGGGAGGAGCTGAGCGTGAAGGGCGTGTGGACCACCGAGCACGTGCGCGAGGCGGAGAACCGCTTGCTGGCACGGGTTCCGGACGGCTCGCTGATGCGCAAGGCGGCGTTCGGCCTCGCCACGGTCGCGCTGCGGATGCTCGGCCGCGGCGTTGTCGGGCGCCGCGTCACACTCCTCGTCGGTGCGGGCAACAACGGCGGGGATGCGTTGTGGGCCGGGGCTTTCCTGCGCAGGCGCGGCGTCGCGGTGACCGCCGTGCTGTTGTCGCCGGAGCGCGCGCACGCCGAAGGTCTTGCCGCGCTGAGGAAAGCGGGCGGACGCGTCACGACCGACGGCCACGAGGCGGTTCGGCGCGCGGATCTGGTGATCGACGGCATCGTGGGCCTGTCCGCGCGAGGTCCGTTGCGTCCGGCCGCCGCTGAGCTGGTCGAGCTGATCACCGCGCCCGTGCTCGCCGTGGACCTGCCCAGCGGGGTCGAGCCGGACACCGGCGTGGTGAACGGCCCAGCGGTGACCGCGACCGCGACGGTCACCTTCGGCTGCCACAAGCCGCTGCACGTGCTCGGCGAGGGCGCCAAGCGCAGCGGAGAGGTGCACCTGGTCGACATCGGGCTCGGCGCTGAGCTGGGCGAGCCCGACATCACCGTGCTCGAACCCGCTGACGTGGGCCGCCTGTGGCCGGTGCCGGGGCCGACCGACGACAAGTACACGCAGGGCGTCACCGGCGTGGCCGCAGGCTCGGCGACCTATCCGGGAGCCGCAGTGCTGGCCGCCGGAGCCGCGACGCTGGCGACCTCCGGCATGGTCCGCTACACCGGCCCCGCCGCCGACGCGATCCGCGCGCGCTGGCCCGAGGTGGTCGCGACGGCCTCGATCGGTGACACGGGACGCGTGCAGGCATGGGTGGTCGGGCCCGGCATGGGCACCGGTCCGAGCGGCCGGGACGCGCTCGCCCAGGTCCTCGAAGCCGGGGTAGCGGTGTGCGCCGACGCGGACGCGATCACGTTGCTGGCCAAGCACAAGGACCTGTGGGACCGGCGCGAACCCGGAACGCCGATGGTGATCACTCCGCACGACCGGGAGTTCGCCAGGCTCGCGGGGGAGGTCGGTGACGATCGCGTCGCCGCGGCTCTGCGAGCGGCCCGGAGCTACGACGTGGTGGTGCTGCTCAAGGGCCACAGCACCGTGGTCGCCGCGCCGGACGGCCGCGTCCTGGTCAACCCGGCGCGCTCCTCGTGGGCCGCGACGGCGGGCTCCGGCGACGTACTGGCCGGGCTGATCGGATCGTTGCTGGCCGGGGGCATGGACCCGGTGCTCGCGGCGGGCTGCGCGGCGGCGGCGCACGAGCTGGCCGGGGAGCTGGCCTCGGCCGGAGCGCCGATCCCCGCGGGCTCCTTGCTGCGGGAAGTGCCGAACGCGATCCGCGTCCTACGGGCCGCCGCCGCGTCTGTGTCACCATGAACGCCGTTATGGCTGCTCAGAACCCGCACCTGCCGCGTGCCGAAGTGCTCGTCGACACCGACGCCCTCCGGCACAACATCGCCCTGCTCAGCGGCCTCGCCGCGGCGTCGGGCGCACAAACGATGGCGGTCGTGAAGGCCGACGGTTACGGGCACGGAGCACTGCACGTGGCCAGGACCGCGCTGGCCTCCGGTGCCTCCTGGGTCGGCGTCTGCCACCTCGACGAAGCCCTGGCGCTGCGGGCGGGCGGGATCACCGCGCCGATCTTCTCGTGGCTGCACGTGCCGGACGAGCACTTCGACGAGGCGGTGAGCGCCGGGATCGACCTGTCGGTCTCCTCCCTCGTCGCGCTCGACGCCGTGCTCGCGTCGGTGAACAACACCGGGACCAGCGCGCGAATCCACCTCAAGGCCGACACCGGGCTCTCGCGCAACGGCTGCGCTCCGCAGGACTGGCCGGAGCTGGTCAAGGCGGCCGCCGCAGCGCAGCGCACGGGCTGGGTCGAGGTCATCGGCGTCTGGTCGCACCTCGCCTGCGCCGACGAGCCCGGCCACCCGTCGATCGACGCCCAGGCGAAGCGGCTGAACGAGGCGCACGCGCTCGCCGTGGACGCGGGTCTGCGGCCGATCCGGCACATCGCCAACTCCGCCGCCGTGCTCAGCCGCCCCGACCTGCACTTCGAGCTGGTCCGCACGGGCATCGCGATGTACGGGCTGAACCCGATGCCGCCCGGCTTCGGTGGCGAGCAGCTGCGCCCCGCCATGACCTTCCGCGCCCGCGTCGCACTGACCAAACGCATCGCCGCTGGTGAGGGCGTGTCCTACGGGCTCTCGTGGACTGCTCCGCGCGAGACCACCATCGCGCTGGTCCCGGCCGGGTACGCCGACGGGGTGCCGCGCGCGCTCTCCGGGCGGATGGAGGTCCTCCTCGGCGGCAAGCGGCGGCAGGTCGTCGGCCGGGTCTGCATGGACCAGGTCATGGTCGACTGCGGGGACGACGCGGTCCGCGAGGGCGACGAGGTCGTCCTGTTCGGCCCCGGCACCAGGGGCGAGCCGACCGCGACCGAGTGGGCCGACACCCTCGGCACGATCCACTACGAGATCGTCACGGGCATGACCCGCCCGCGCGTCGTCAGAACGGTCGTCCCGGTCGGAGGAGCATGAGCCGCGTCTGGAAGGCCGTCGGAGTCGCCGGTGGCGTGCTCGGTGCCGCTGTCGCGGGCACCGCCGTGGGCGCGGCGGCCAAGAGCTCCCAGATCAAGCACCGCCGCGAGGGCGCGGCCATCCTCGACCGCTACGCGGACGAACCGCTCGGCGCGCTCAAGCCCGACCGCACCTCGACCGTGGCCGCCGACGACGGCGTGCCGATCTACGTCGAGGAGGTCGGCCCGGCCGACGGCGGCAAGCCCGAGCTGACCGTGGTGCTGGTGCACGGCTTCGCGCTGGACCGCAGGACCTGGCACTTCCAGCGCCGCGACCTGCCGCAGCTGACCGATCCGCGCGTGCGCCTGGTGATCTACGACCAGCGCAGCCACGGCCGCTCCGGTCGCGGCGCCCCCGAGACCTCCACGATCGACCAGCTCGGCCACGACCTCGACGCGGTGCTGCGCGCGATGGTGCCCAAGGGGCAGATGGTGCTGGTCGGGCACTCGATGGGCGGCATGACGATCATGGCGCTGGCCGAGCAGCGGCCCGAGCTGTTCCGCGACCGCGTAGCCGGGGTGGCCTTCCTCGGCACCTCCGCCGGCGAGATCGGCCGCTCCGGGCTGCCCCGGCCGGTGCTGTCCCGGCACAACCCCGTCACCCTCGGCGTCGGCAGGCTGGCCAGCTGGACCCCCGGGCTCGTCGAGCGGGTGCGCGGCGTCGGCGGGCAGATCGTCTGGGGACTCATCCGCAGGCTGGCCTTCGGCGACCGCAAGGTCAGCCCGGCACTGGTCGACCTCGTCGATGACATGATCTCCAGCACCTCGGTGCAGGTGCTGACGGAGTTCCTGGAGACCCTGGGCACGCACAACCGGGTCTCCGCGCTCGCGGGCCTTCGGCACACCCACGTGCTGGTGATCGGCGCGGACGCGGACCGGCTCACGCCGTACTCGCACTCCGAGGTGATCGCGGCCGAGCTGCCCGACGCGGAGCTGGTGCTGGCCGAGGGCGCTGGGCACGTGCTGATGCTGGAGCAGCCCGTGCTGGTCAACGAGCGCCTCGCCGAGCTGTTCGGCAGGTGCGTCGGTCGGAGTGGGGAGAGGAAGCGCTGGTGGAAGCGGGCGTGAACCCGGTGAACGTGACGGCGTGGACGGCTGAGCTGGCCGAGCACGAGGACACCATGGCCCTGGGCAGGCGGCTGGGCGCCCTGCTCGGCCGAGGGGACCTGGTGCTGCTCGCGGGTCCGCTCGGCGCCGGGAAGACCGTGCTGGTCAAGGGCATCGCCGAGGGGCTCGGAGTGCGCGGGCGGGTCAGCTCGCCGACCTTCGTCATCTCGCGCGTGCACCCCGGCGAGCGCGCCACCCTGGTGCACGTGGACGCCTACCGGCTCGGCGGGGACGCCCTCGAGCTGGACGACCTCGACCTGGACACCGATCTCGAAGACGCCGTCGTGGTGATCGAGTGGGGCGAGGGCTTCGCCGAACGCCTCGCCGAGGACCACCTGCTCGTGCGCATCGACCGCCGCCCGGACGACGTCCGCGAGGTCTCCCTCACCGGGCTGCCCCGCGTGGTGGCCGCCCTCACGGCCTGACCAGTGCGGTCGTAGACTCGTCAGTCGTGCTCGTGCTCGCGCTGGACACCGCAACCCCCGCCGTCACGGCCGGTGTTGTCGCCCTCGACGGTGACGCCCTGCCGGAGCTGCTCGCCGAGCGGGTGACCGTCGACCCGCGAGCGCACACCGAGCTGCTCACCCCGCACCTCACCGCCGCGCTGGACGAGGCGGGGGTCGGGCTCGACCAGCTCGACGCGATCGTCTGCGGCTCCGGGCCGGGACCGTTCACCGGGCTGCGCGTCGGCATGGTCACCGCCGCCGCGCTCGGCCAGGTGCTGAACATCCCCGTGCACCCCGTGTCCACATTGGACGCCATCGCGTTCGCGACCCCGTTCCACACCTCGCTGCTCGTGGTCACCGACGCGCGCCGCCGCGAGGTCTACTGGTCGGTCTACTGCGACCAGGGCTGGCGCGTCGCGGGCCCGCACGTGGACCGCCCGGACGCGGTCGCGGCGAAGCTCGCCGACGAGCTCGCGGACATCGGCATCACGGAGGTTTCCGGTCCCGTCGCCGAGCAGCACGCCGAGCTCTTCGGCCTGACCGTGCTGCCGACGACCTACCCGACCCCGACCGGCCTGGTCGGCGCTGCCGCCCGCGAACTGCGCGAAGGCGCCGAGCCCGCGCCGCTGACCCCGCTGTACCTGCGGCAGCCCGACGCCGTCGAGCCGGGCGCGCGCAAGCGGGTGAGCCAGGCATGACCGTGCGGCTGGGCACCTTGCTGCGCAAGGACGTGCCGCGCTGCGCCGAGCTGGAGCAGGAGATCTTCGCCGGCGAGGACCCGTGGTCGGTCGGCATGTTCGTCAGCGAGATCGAGGCGGGCGCCTTCTACATCGGCGCCTTCGAGGAGGACGACCACCTCGTCGGCTACGCCGGGTTGGCCGTGATCGGCTCGCCGCCCAACGCCGAGGCCGAGGTGCACACCATCGCCGTCGACCCGAAGCGGCAGGGCGAGGGCATCGGCAAGGCGCTGCTTCGGCAGCTGCTGGACCGGGCCGACGCCGTCAACGCCGTGACCTTCCTGGAGGTCCGCACCGACAACGAGTCGGCGAAGGGCCTCTACACCGCCAACGACTTCGAGGTCGTCGGCCTGCGCAAGCGCTACTACCAGCCCTCGGGCGCGGACGCGCACACGATGCGCCGTCCGTCGCTGACCGAGCGCGAGGGGAAGAAGACGTCATGATCGTGCTCGGCATCGAGACCTCCTGCGACGAGACCGGCGTCGGCATCCTCCGCCGCGACGCCGACGGCACGCTGGAGCTGCTCGCCGACGAGGTGGCCTCCAGCGTCGAGGAGCACGCCCGCTTCGGCGGTGTCGTGCCCGAGATCGCCAGCCGCGCGCACCTGCAGGCCATGGCGCCGACCATGCGCAGGGCGCTGGACACCGCGGGCATCGAACTGTCCGCGGTGGACGCCATCGCGGTCACCGCAGGCCCTGGGCTCTCCGGTGCGCTGATGGTCGGGATCGCCGCGGCCAAGGCCTACGCGACCGCGTCGGGCAAGCCGCTCTACGGCGTCAACCACCTCGCGGGCCACGTCGCCGCCGACACCATCGAGCACGGTCCGCTGCCGCCGCGCTGCCTCGCGCTGCTGGTCTCCGGCGGCCACAGCCAGCTGCTGCTGGTCGAGGGGCTGACCGAGAAGATCACCGAGCTCGGCGCCACGATCGACGACGCCGCAGGCGAGGCCTACGACAAGGTCGCCAGAATCCTCGGCCTGCCCTACCCGGGCGGTCCGCCCATCGACAAGCTGGCCAAGCAGGGGGATCCGCGCGCGATCGCCTTCCCGCGCGGGCTGACCGGCCAGCGCGACGCGCCGTTCGACTTCTCCTTCTCCGGGCTCAAGACCGCTGTCGCGCGGTGGGTGGAGAAGCACGAGGCGACCGGGGCCGAGATCCCGCTGGCCGACGTCGCGGCGAGCTTCCAGGAGGCCGTCGCCGACGTGCTCACCGCCAAGGCGATCCGCGCCGCGCGCGAGCACGGGGTCGACACGATGGTCATCTCCGGCGGCGTCGCGGCCAACTCGCGGCTCGGCGAGCTGGCCCGCGAGCGCTGCGCCGAGGCCGGGATCACGCTGCGGGTCCCGCGACCCAGGCTGTGCACCGACAACGGCGCGATGATCGCGGCGCTGGGCGCGCACGTGGTGGCGAGCGGGGCCAAGCCCTCACCCGCCACCCTCGCCGCCGACACGTCGCTGCCGCTGGTCTACGGCAGCTGAGCCCTCACCAGCGCAGGCCGACCTTGATCGTCCTGTGGCTGCTGCTGCTGAACACCTCGACGGCGTAGTCGCCGGGGTGCGGCGCCGACATGGTGGTGCAGGTCCACGAGCTGGCGGGGTCGTTGACCCGCACGTTGCCCTCGCAGCGTCGGAGACCGGTCCTGAAGACCCAGTGCACGGAGACGTTCTCTCCGCCGATGACGTCGATGTCGACGTGTCCGGTGTACCCGGGGAAACCGCTCCCGGTGAGGAGGCAGTGACCACCGGAACCGTTGCAGGTCTTGCTGTTGCCCCCGGCGCTCGCGCTGGGCACGGTCACCAACGCCATGCCGAGCGCGAGGACCGCCGTCGCGGCGGACTTCCCGAGAGCCCTCACCAGCGGACGCCCACCACGAGCACGTCGTGCCCGTCCGGTGCGTCGATGACCACGCGGTAGTGCCCCGGGTGCACGTTGTGGCACACCCAGGAGCGGGGCGGGTCGTTCACCCAGAAGTCGG
Organism: Allokutzneria sp. NRRL B-24872; assembly: GCF_002155965.1. Taxonomy (GTDB): domain Bacteria; phylum Actinomycetota; class Actinomycetes; order Mycobacteriales; family Pseudonocardiaceae; genus Allokutzneria. Next base: position 110,216 of record NZ_MUMH01000043.1, on the reverse strand, counting down.
CGACGCAGCGCTCGCCGTGATCGCCCTTGTAGCGCATGTGCACGACGGTGTTCGGTCCGCCGACGACGTCCGCGTCGATGCTCAGCGTGCCGCCGGGGAAGTCGTACCCGTCGACCAGGCAGGCCCGGTCCGACGTGCAGGTCTTGCTGCGGCCCCCCGCGCTCGCACTGGGCGTGGTCACGAGCGCGATGCCGATCGCGAGCACGGCCGCGATGGATTTCTTCAGCACGCCGCTCACCACCTGATCCCGAGCCGGTAGCCGTCGTGGTACTCGGTGTCGGAGACGATGAGCCGGTAGCCGCCCGGGTCCGCGCCGTGGCATACCCAGGACTTCGGCGGGTCGTTCACCCAGAACGTGGTGCCGCACCGGAACCCGTTGTCGCCCTTGTACCGCCACTCGACGAGCCGGTTCGCGCCGCCGATCACGTCCACGTCGATGCTGACCGTGCCGCCGGGAAAACCCCCGCCCTCGAGCCTGCAGATGTGGTCGTACCCGCAGCTCCGGTTGCTCCCGCCCGCGAATGCGCTGGGAGTCGCGGCGAACACCATCGCGATGGCGACCGCGACGACAGCGAATGATTTTCCGATTTTCACCAACGCGCTCCTACGTGAAAGTCGTACTCGTTGACGTACGCCTCGGTCGTGGTGACCCGGATCTTGCCGGGCGGCATGTTGTGGCACAACCAGGATCGGGCCGGCTCGGCTGCCCAGAACTCGGTGACGCACTTGTGCCCGGTCTCGGTCTGCACGCGCAGCAGGATCAGCAGGATCTTCATGTTGGGGCCGTTGAGCGCGTCCGCGTCGACGGCGAGCGTGCCGCCGGGGAACCCGCCGAACTCCAGCTGACAGAAGACCTTCTTGTAGCAGGACAACTTGGGGTTGTTGACCGCGCTCGCGCTGGGCACCGTCACGAGCGCCATTCCCAGCGCGAGCGCGGCCGTTCCGAGGATTCTTCCGATTTTCACAGGTCTCCCACGCGTCAGAATCGTTTCGCGCGTGAAGTTAATGAGGCGACCGTGAAGCGGGCTGACGCTCGGCTAAACGTTCCTGAACAGTTTCGGAATTCCGTCCACGATGCGGAACGAGGCTTTCGTCCGAATGGACTCACCTGGCGTGGACACCTTCTGCACCGCGCGGTAGTCCACCTGGACCTCCTGTGCGGTGAACCGCGTCCGCACGTATCCGCGACGATTATTGAAGAACTGGATGTGCGGATTCTCCTTGAGCACGGCCTCGGTGTCGGCGCGCGTTTCCGACCCGTCGCCGCCGCTGCTGATCGAGCTCGTCACCAGCTCGACGCCGACCGACGGCGAGGTCGGGTCGTTCCACCTCTGGTGCACGTTGGCGCCCCACGCGGCGTGCACGTCACCGGTCAGCACGATCGCGTTGCGCACCCCCGCCGAGGTCCAGCCGTCCACGATCCGGTCCCGGTTGGCGGCGTAGCCGTCCCAGGCGTCCATGCTGTTCAGCTCGCCCTCGCCGGGCTTGGAGTCCAGTTGGGAGAAGAACACCTGCTGCCCCAGGACGTCCCAGCGCGCCCGTGACGAGCGGAACCCGTCCAGCAGCCACGCCTCCTGCTCCGCGCCGGTGATCGTCCGCTTCGGGTCGAACCGCTCGGGGCAGTCCTTCTTGCCGTCGCCGCATGCCTGGTCGTCGCGGTACTGCCGGGTGTCGAGCATGTGGAAGGTGGCCAGTCCGCCCCAGCCGATCCGCCGGTACAGCCGCAGCTCCGGCCCGCTCGGCAGCGCGGAGCGGCGCAGCGGCATGTTCTCGTAGTACGCCTGGAAAGCGGCCTTCCTGCGCAGCGCGAACCCGGGGTCCGGCTTCTCGGGCACCGTGCCCGCCCAGTTGTTCTCCACCTCGTGGTCGTCGAGCACCACCACCCACGGCGCCACCGCGTGCGCGGCCTGGAGGTCGAGGTCGCTCTTGTACTGGGCGTAGCGCTGCCGGTAGTTCGCCAGCGTCGTGGTCTCCGGACCGACGTGGTGCCGCACGTTCCCGCCGGGCGCCACGTACACGTTCGGCGCGTACTCGTACTGGTAGTCGCCCAGGTGCAGCACCAGGTCCGGGCAGTCCTCCGCGAGCCGCCGGTAGGCCGTGAAGTGGCCGTGCTCGTACTGGGCGCAGGAGGCGAAGCACATGGTCAGCGGAGAGGTGACCGAACGCGCGGACGGCGCGGTCCTCGTGCGCCCGGCGGGGGAGAGGTGCCCGTCCGCGCGAAAGCGGTAGAGGTACGGGCGGCCGGGGCGGAGCCCGGCGAGCTCCACGTGCACGCTGTGGCCCAGCTCGGGGACCGCGGTCTCGACGCCGCGCCGGACGATCCTGGTGAAGCGCTCGTCGTCGGCCAGCTCCCACTCCACCTCGACCGCGCGGGAGCCCATACCGCCCATGCCGTCCTCGGCGAGCGGGGTCGGGGCGAGCCTGGTCCACAGGACCACGCCGTCGGGGCACGGATCGCCGGACGCGACACCGAGGGTGAACGGGTTCGCGGGGCCCGCGGTGGCGGCTCCGCCGAGGGTGACCGCGCCGAGGGCGGTGAGCCCGCCGATCAGCGCGCGCCGGGAGATCTCTCGCATGGGCCGAATCCCACCCCGGCCGGAGCGGGGTTGGCCAGGAAGACACCCTGATGGTTCCGCGCCAGGGAGGAACCATCAGGGCGAGCGCTCGCTCAGGGGCGGTTGCAGAGGATGGTGACGCGCGCCCAGTAGCTGGAGCCGGTCTGCGTGATCTGCGGGATGCCGACGCGGTAGCACTGGAAGCGGCTGTACCCGCCGATGCTCGCGCGCCAGTACGCGTCGTTCTCCGCCTGCATCACGGCCAGCGAGCTGATGCTGCTGAAGCCCTGGCCGTCGTACCAGTTGGTGATGGGCGCGGCGGAGGCCAGCGCGCCGCCGGAGAGCGCCAGCGCGCCCGTGGCGGCGGCTACGGTGAGGACGCTGCGCAGCTTGGACATGGGGTCTACCTCCGGGTCAGGGGGAGCGGTCGAACCCATCCTGACCAGCGCGGACGTCCTGGGAACACACCGCCGTTCTGGGGTGTTGACCCCCGTCGGGAGCCGGTGCTAGCCATGTCGGGAGCGGGAAAATCGCGGCCCTGACGTTGAGCGCTGGCACTCTCGTGGGTAGAGTGCCAATCGCACGGCGCCGACCTGCCCCGGCACCCGCGACGGCGGGACAGCAGGTGCCGTCCGGTACCTGCCAACGCTTTCAAGACCGTGGAGGTCACACCGTGACGAGCGTGAACGTCAAGGTGAACATCAAGCCGCTCGAGGACAAGATCGTCGTCCAGGCGAGCGAGCCCGAGACGACGACCGCGTCGGGCCTCGTCATCCCGGACACGGCGAAGGAGAAGCCCCAGGAGGGCGCTGTCCTCGCCGTGGGCCCCGGCCGCATCGACGACAAGGGCAACCGCGTCCCGCTGGACGTCAACGTGGGTGACACCGTCATCTACTCCAAGTACGGCGGCACCGAGGTCAAGTACAACGGCGAGGAGTACCTGATCCTCTCGGCTCGCGACGTGCTGGCCGTCATCGAGAAGTGACGTCGCCGCACCACTAGCGCGCATCCGCCCCGGCGGCCCCCAGGGGCTTCCGGGGCGTTCTCGTGTCACCAAGCACTCGTGCCACACAGCAGGAGAGAGACGGGTACATGCCCAAGCAGATCAGCTTCGACGAGGACGCCCGCCGCGCCCTCGAGCGGGGTGTCAACCAGCTGGCCGACGTCGTCAAGGTGACGCTCGGCCCGCGCGGTCGGCACGTCGTGCTGGACAAGAAGTTCGGTGGCCCGACCGTCACCAACGACGGTGTGACCATCGCGCGCGAGGTCGAGCTGGACGACGCGTTCGAGAACCTCGGCGCGCAGCTGGCGAAGACCGTCGCCACCAAGACCAACGACGTCGCCGGTGACGGCACCACCACCGCGACCGTGCTGGCCCAGGCCATGGTCCGGGTCGGCCTGCGCAACGTGGCCGCCGGTGCCAACCCCACCGCGCTCGGCAAGGGCATCGAGGCGGCCGCCGAGGCCGTCGTCGAGGCGCTCAAGGCCAAGGCCACCCCGGTCAAGGGGCGCGAGAACATCGCGCAGGTCGGCACCGTCTCCTCGCGGGACGAGACGATCGGCGCGCTGCTCGGCGAGGCCATGGAGAAGGTCGGCGAGAACGGTGTCATCACCATCGAGGAGTCCTCGACGCTGACCACCGAGCTCGACATCACCGAGGGCCTGGACTTCGACAAGGGCTTCATCTCGGCGCACTTCGTCACCGACGCCGAGTCGCAGGAAGCCGTGCTGGAGGACGCCTTCGTCCTGCTGCACCGCGACAAGATCGGCGCGATCGCCGACCTGCTCCCCGTGCTGGAGAAGGTCGTCGAGGCGGGCAAGCCGCTGCTGATCGTCGCCGAGGACGTCGAGGGCGAGGCGCTGTCCACCCTGGTGGTCAACGCCGTGCGCAAGACCCTGCGCGTCGTCGCGGTCAAGGCGCCGTTCTTCGGCGACCGCCGCAAGGCGTTCCTGGACGACCTGGCCATCGTCACCGGCGGCAAGGTCATCGCGCCGGAGGTCGGGCTGAAGCTGGCCGAGGCCGGTCTCGACGTGCTCGGCAAGGTCCGCCGCGTCGTGGTCACCAAGGACGCGACCACCTTCGTCGACGGCGGCGGGGACAAGGCCGAGGTGGACGGCAGGATCGAGCAGATCCGCCGCGAGATCGCCGCGACCGACTCCGACTGGGACCGCGAGAAGCTGCAGGAGCGGCTGGCCAAGCTCTCCGGCGGCGTCGCGGTGATCAAGGTCGGTGCCGCCACCGAGACCGAGGCCAAGGAGCGCAAGCACCGCATCGAGGACGCGGTCGCCGCCACCAGGGCCGCGGTCGAGGAGGGCATCGTGCCCGGCGGCGGTTCCGCGCTGGTGCACGCCGCCAAGGTGCTGGACAACGGCCTCGGCCTGGACGGCGACGAGGCGACCGGTGTCGCCATCGTGCGCGAGGCGCTGGCCTCGCCGCTGTTCTGGATCGCGGCCAACGCCGGTCTGGAGGGCGCCGTCGTCGTGCACAAGGTGCGCGAACTGGAGTGGGGTCAGGGCTTCAACGCCGCGAACCTCACCTACGGCGACCTCATCGACGACGGCGTGGTCGACCCGGTGAAGGTGACCCGCTTCGCGGTCGCCAACGCCGCCTCCATCGCCAGGATGGTGCTCACCACGGAGAGCGCGATCGTGGAGAAGAGGGAGGACGCTCCCGAGTCCGCGGGCGGTCACGGGCACGGCCACGGACACCGTCACTGACGGTAGTTGAGCCGTAACGGACAAAGAAGAGGCCGGACGCCCTGGGCGTCCGGCCTCTTCCTCGTTTCGGGCAGCCTGGTGAGAAGGCTGGGGCACCGCGTCAGGCGGTGGGTGCCAGCGCGATCTTGCGCCGACGGGCACTGATGATCGTCTCGCGCTCCGATTCCGACATGCCGCCCCAGATGCCGTAGGGCTCCTGCACGGCGAGCGCGTGCTTGCGACACATGTCGAGCACGGGACAGCGCTGGCACACGGCTTTCGCCCTGGCCTCGCGCCGTGATCGTGCTGGTCCTCGTTCACCGTCGGGATGGAAGAAGAACGCGCTGTCCATGCCGCGGCACGAACCTTCCAGCTGCCAGTCCCACAGGTCCGCGTTGGGCCCCGGAAGTCGCCGAGTGTCCGCCATCGCCGACCGCCTCCTCACCAAAGTCTGGGTTGTGCTGCCTTGGTCTTTCCCGCACGGTGCTGGGTCAACCGTAGAACCGAGTCAAAACTTGTTCAATAACCTTTCGCGTCATACCTTGTTCAACTGCGGGTGACCAAGCGCCCCTGGTGACGACCTTGAGATCACGATCCGGGTTGCCGTCCGGGTGATGGAGCCGGAACATTTGCGTCGTGACGATTCAGCCTGGGCGCGGTGTACCCCTCGGGGCCGCATTTCAAGCCGGGCTGGAGGACTTCGCGGGCGCCTGTTCCGATGGCGCGCACGAGGAGCCGCGGCTGACGGTCGCGGCGGTGGCCAGCAGGCTCGGCGTGGCCCCCGCGACGCTGCGGACGTGGGACCGGCGGTACGGACTCGGACCGAGCGGCCACACCAGCGGCAGGCACCGCCGGTACGGCACCAAGGACATCGCGCGGCTGGAGCTGATGCAGCGGGCGCTGCTGCGCGGGGCCTCACCCGCCGACGCCGCCCGCTACGCGCTCAGCGTCCAGCTGCCCGCCGCCCCCGCCAGGGTCGAGCAGGTCGCCGCGCGCCCGGTCGGCATCGAGCTGCTCGTCAGCGGTGGGCGCAGCGGAGCGGCCGAGGACTACGAGTACGAGGACGACGAGAACCCGCCCCTGTTGATCAGCGGGGGCGACGGCGGCTCACTGGGCGGTGACCGGGGGCGTCAGGGCGGGCGCGGGCTGAAGCTGCCCGGGGCCAGTCGCACCGCGCGCGGGCTGAGCCGGGCCGCGCTGGCCATGGACGCCGACGCCATCCAGCAGGTCCTCGCGAAGGCACTGGCCGAGGACGGCGTCGTGTCCACCTGGGACGAGGTCATCCGGCCGGTGCTGTGCGCGCTGGCGGAGCGCTGGGAGCACGCCGGGGTCGGTGTGGAGATCGAGCGGCTGCTCAGCGAGGAGATCATCGTGGCGCTCAGCCGGGTGATCGCCCTGGCCCCGCCGCCCCGCAACCCGCGGCCGGTCCTGCTCGCGTGCGTCCCGGAGGAGCAGCACAGCCTTCCTCTCTACCCACTGTCCTGTTCGCTCGCGCTCAACGGGGTCTCGGTGCGCAGGCTCGGCGCCTCCCTGCCCGTCGACGCCCTGGTCGCCGCCGCGCGCAGGCTCGCCCCCGCCGCCGTGGTGCTCTGGGCGCACCTGCCGCGCAACGCCGACGCCTCGGTCTTCGACGCGCTCCCGAAGACGCGGCAGCGGACGCGGCTGTTCGTCGGCGGTCCGGGCTGGGCCGCGATCGACCTGCCCCGGCACGTGCAGCACCTCGACGACCTGAGCAGCGGCACCGAGCGCATCGTCCGCGCCGTCATCCCGGGTGCCTGAGCGCCCAGAGGTGCCTCCGCGCCGGGTGCACCTCCGCGACGCGGCCTTCGGCGCCCACCCCGACGCGGACGTGCACGGCGCCGCCCGCAGCGCCGATCGGCGACGGCGTTGGCTCGCGGGGGTGGCGCTCGGCGGCCAGGGCTCCTACGCGGCGGCGGCCACCGCGCTGGCCCCCTTAGTAAAAGGACATGATCGCGATCCGCTGTTCGCCTCGCTCGCCGCGAGCACCCTCGCCTCGCACCACCGCCAGGTCGGCTGCCACGGTCCCGCCCGCGATCTCGACGCACGGGCGCTCGCGCTCGTCCTCGGCGCTCGGGAGGCGGGGGAGACCGACCCGGACGACGTGGACGCGGCGGGGGCCGAGCTGGACGCGCGGCTCGGGCTGGCCGCCGACGCGCTCGGCCTCGGCGGGCTAATCCTGGCGCGGCGCCTGCACGCCCGGGCGGAGGAAGCCTTCCGGGAGCGCCCGCTCGGCTGGCGCGGGCGGCTGCGGTTGCGCTGGGTGGCGGCCGAGCTGGCGCTCGCCGGTGATGATCCACACCGCGCGCTGAACGAGGCTCAAAAAGGGTTTCATCTTCTGTCGACCCTGGATTCGTTACGTCACCACCTCAAGACGGAGATCGTTCTCGGGGTCGCCCTGAACACTCTGGGCTCATCGGAGGCCGTTCCGCTGCTCCGAAAGGTGGTAGCCCGGACGTGGGAGCTGAGACTCGCGTCACTCGCGTGGCCCTCGGCACTCGTCCTGGCGACGGCCGTCCCCGTCGAGCGGGAACACTGGAACGGGCTGGCCAGGAGCGCGTTGTCGCACGTCATCGCAGGTTGCGCGGCACGTGAGGCCGAGCTGCTCCCGGCCTCTCCGTGGCTACCCTCGTGGTTGCTCCGTTCCGGTGACCGGAGTGCCACGAACGAGTGGACGAATTTCTTGACGGATAAAGCACCGGATCGTGTCAAGGTTCGGCTCGAAGCGTCCGATAGGGATGTTGAACGTCACTCGGCTGTAGGAAGGGGTTCCCGTGACGACGGTCCTGATCTGTGATGACCGGCGCAGCGTCCGGGAGGGTCTCACCCGCGTGATGTCGGCTGTCCCCGGTGTGAGTCGCATCGATTGTGTGGCTCACGGTGATGAGCTGCTCGCGCGCTTCTCACGGCAGGCAGTCGACGTCGTCCTGGTGGGAACTCAACGCGCTGTTCCGACGGGCGTCGAGGCAACTCGTCGGCTCGTCTCCGCCCACCCGCAGGCGAACGTGATCGTTTTCGGCGCTCCTGACGACGCCGGAAGCATCGCGGCCGCCATCGCTGGAGGGGCACGTGGCTACCTGAGGTGGGACGCCTCGCGTCCGGAACTGGTCGCCGCGCTGGCGCACACGCTCGCCAGCACCTCCGTCCCCGCCCCGCGCCAGCCCTCCGACCCGGGGGTCCAGCTCACCGAGCGGGAGCTCCAGGTGCTGCGCGGGATGAGCCAGGGCAAGAGCAACGGCCAGATCGGCCGCGAGCTCTACCTGTCCGAGGACACGGTCAAGACCCACGCGCGCCGCTTGTTCCGCAAGCTCGGCGTCCGCGACCGTGCCCAGCAGTCGCCCACGGCTTCCGGCGCGGCCTGGTCTCCTGACCTCCGCGCCGCACCACAAGGCACTCGTCATCAACGCGGGGAGCCCGGCCAACGCGCCGGGCTCCCTTCGTTTCCGCAGGTGGATCTCTGTGATCCGGTACCGATTCCGCCCCGCTTCGCCGAACCGGCCACGACGCCGGGTACGGTGAGAAGTGACCGGAGCGGCGGAACCGGTTACCGAAAAACAACTATCGGTCCGCCAACTCGTAACACTTGGGCTGCTCTCAACGATGACCAACATGGGGGACGGGCTGGACGCCCTTGTAGGTGCTTCGCTCGATGGCGACCGCCAGGCGATCGAGCGCCTACTGGCAGCTATCCGTCCCCTTGTGGTGCGGTACTGCCGCGCCAGAGTCGGAAGGCAAGAGCGGTCGTACGCTTCCGCGGACGACGTGGCCCAGGAGGTGTGTCTCGCCGTGCTGACGGCGCTGCCGAACTACCGGGACCAGGGAAGGCCGTTCCTGGCCTTCGTGTACGGCATTGCCGCGCACAAGGTCGCGGACGCGCACCGTTCGGCCGCACGCAACCGGTCCGAACCGGTTTCGGAGGTACCGGACTCCCCGGAAATGGGTGCCGGTCCGGAACAGCGGGCCATGCAGGGCGAACTCTCCGAGCGCATGGCGCAGATCATGCGGGTGCTCCCGCCCAAGCAGCGCGAGATCCTCATGCTGCGGGTGGTCGTCGGTCTCTCCGCCGAGGAGACGGCCGACGCGGTCGGCTCCACTCCGGGAGCCGTTCGGGTCGCCCAGCACCGCGCGCTGGCCAGGTTGCGGAAGACGTTAGCGGCGGAGGAGGTGTACTGAATGGTTGAGCGGAACGACGACCTGGACGGGCCGACCGTGCGACGGATCGGTCGACAGCGGCGGTCCTCCGTGGGCTTGCACTCGGACACCGCTTGGTCCGCCGAGGACGGCGACGACAACGGCGAGGCTCTCGACTTCGTCGCGGTGCAGGCGGACGACGCGCTGCTGGACACGCTGCGCTCCTCCGACTCCGTGAGCGGCGGCATCGCCGACCCCGAGCTGTCCGCCCTGCTGCTCTCGTGGCGCAGGGAGGTCGACTCGGAGTCGATCGGCGAGCTGGTCGACCTGGAGACGGCCGTCGCCACCATCGAGGCGGCCAAGGCGAAGCGCCGCCCCCGGCACCGCCTGCTGATCCCGCTGGCCTCCGCGGCCGCCGTGCTGGCCATCGCCTTCACCGGCGTCGGCCTCGCCGCCCGCGACGCCCAGCCGGGCGACGCGCTCTGGGGCCTGGCCAAGGTGCTCTACTCCGACCACACCAAGTCGGTCGAGGCAGCGGTCTCCGCCAAGGACGACCTCAACCTGGCCGCCTTCGCGCTGCGCCACGGCAACTACAACGAGGCCGCGGCCGCGCTGACCCGCGCGGTGAAGAAGCTCGAGGTCATCGCCGTCGAGGACGGGGCAGCCGCGCTGATCGACCAGCACCAGAACCTGGTCAAGCAGCTGGTGACCTCCTCGCCGCAGACGCCTCCGCCGCCGCCGGTGAACAACCCCTCGGTGACCCCGTCGCCGACCCCGGGCAACCCGTCGCCGACCACGGTGCAGCAGAGCAACTCCAACACCTCGTCCTCGACGACCACCACGGTCCCGCCGACGACCACCACGGTCCCGCCGACCACGACCACCCCGCCGGTGACGACCACGCCGTCGACCACCGACTCCACCACGGGTGGCAGCGAGACGGGCGGAACCGGGACCAGCCCCAACGGTGGCACCACCGAGGGCAGCCCCCGGGCGGGTCAGCCCCCGCAGCCGCAGGCCCCCGGCCCGGTCGTCGGAGCAACGACCGGCGGCTGAGCCGGAGAAGCACAGACTGAAGATCCCGCAGCGCGCACGCGTGCTGCGGGATCTCTCTTTTCCGGGGTTAGCGCCTGCTCTCGATGGTGGTCACGCCATCGGCGAAACCACGGCAGTACTCCCAGGTCACGTAGGCCGAGGGGTCGGGGTCGAACGCGGGCTCGTGCGGCCGCATCCTGCCGTCCTTGAGCAGCTGGTGCAGGCTCGCCCGCAGCAGCTCCCAGTCGTGGTAGTGCGGTTCGCTGCAGTCCCCGCAGTCGACCACGATGCCCCGGATCTCGCGCGGCTCCAGCAGTGCCTGGTAGACGGCGAGGTCGGTGAGGTCGGAGAGCAGTTCCGCGCGCTCGTGCTCGGTCAGCGGCTCGGCCGGGTCCTCCTGGACCGCGTCCAGCGCCCGAGCGGGATCGTTCGGGTCGCCCGCGAACGGGTCAGGGGGCAAGGCGTCGTGCGGCACGTCTGGCACCGTACCCGCCCCGCCCGCTCGGCGTCCCTCGGTGGTCCGATGGAATCTGCTATAGGCGCGCCACGCGCTGGGAGCGGTTGCCGGAGCCCTTGACAACGGTGTCAGGACCGGTCTCCGGAGGGCCCCGGACGTGATGGGCGCGACCAGCGGCGGTGCGATTCGTGATGGTGCCGTGCGGTTAGCATGGACGCCTGATCCCACCAGGCCGGTGACCCACGTCAGCAGTCAGAAGCAACCGGTACCGCAGGAAGGTCTACTACCCGCCATGACCAGCGAGCTCTCCGCTCACGGCGTTCCGTCCAAGTTCGCAATGCTCGGGTTGACCTTCGACGACGTGCTGCTGTTGCCAGCCGCGTCGGACGTGGTGCCGAACGAGGTCGACACCAGCACCCGGATCTCCCGCAACATCACCCTGCGCGTGCCGCTGGTCTCCTCGGCGATGGACACCGTCACCGAGGCGCGGATGGCGATCGCCATGTCCCGCGCCGGTGGCATGGGCGTGCTGCACCGCAACATCGCCGCCGAGGCCCAGGCCGCGCTGGTCGAGGTGGTCAAGCGCTCCGAGGCCGGCATGGTGACCGACCCGGTGACCTGTTCGCCCGGTGACACGTTGGCCGAGGTGGACGCGCTGTGCGCCCGCTTCCGCATCTCCGGTGTCCCGGTGACCGACGACGACGGCATCCTGGTCGGCATCATCACCAACCGCGACATGCGGTTCGAGATGGACCACAGCAAGCCGGTGCACGAGGTGATGACCAAGGGACCGCTGGTCACCGCCCAGATCGGCGTCTCGGCGGAGGCCGCGCTCGGCCTGCTGCGCCGCCACAAGATCGAGAAGCTGCCGATCGTGGACGGCGACAACCGGCTGCGCGGGCTGATCACCGTCAAGGACTTCGTCAAGACCGAGAAGTACCCGCTGGCCACCAAGGACCCGGACGGCAGGCTCGTCGTCGGCGCCGCGGTCGGCACGGGCGAGGAGTCCTACCAGCGCGCGATGCTGCTCAACGAGGCCGGCGTCGACGTGATCGTGGTGGACAGCGCCCACGGCCACCAGCGCAACGTGCTGGAGATGGTGGCCAAGCTCAAGGGCGAGCTCGGCGACAACGTCGACGTGGTCGGCGGCAACGTGGCCACCCGCGCGGGCGCCCAGGCGCTGATCGACGCGGGCGCGGACGCGATCAAGGTCGGCGTCGGGCCCGGCTCCATCTGCACCACGCGCGTCGTCGCCGGTGTCGGTGCCCCGCAGATCACCGCCATCTACGAGGCCAGCCTGGCCTGCCAGGCCGCGGGCGTCCCGCTGATCGGCGACGGCGGCATCCAGTACTCCGGTGACATCGCCAAGGCCATCGCGGCGGGCGCCAGCACCGTCATGCTCGGCAGCCTGCTCGCGGGCACCGCCGAATCGCCGGGCGATCTGATCCTGGTCAACGGCAAGCAGTTCAAGACCTACCGGGGCATGGGCTCGCTCGGCGCGATGCAGTCGCGCGGCCAGGCGAAGTCCTACTCCAAGGACCGCTACTTCCAGGACGACGTGCTCTCCGAGGACAAGCTCGTCCCCGAGGGCATCGAGGGCCGCACGCCGTTCCGCGGCCCGCTCTCCCAGGTCGTGCACCAGCTCGTCGGCGGTCTGCGCTCGGCCATGGGCTACACCGGCTCCGCCGGGATCGCCGAGCTCCAGCAGGCCCAGCTCGTGCGGATCACCGCCGCCGGGCTGAAGGAGAGCCACCCGCACGACATCACCATGACGGTGGAAGCGCCCAACTACACCACCCGGTGACCCCCTGCTCCTGGCTGAGAAAGGACTGACGTGCGGGATCTTGTTGAGATCGGGATGAACCGGACGGCCATGCGGGCCTACGGTCTGGACGACGTGGAGATCGTTCCCTCGCGGCGCACCCGGTCCTCGAAGGACGTGTCGCTCGCGTGGCAGATCGATGCCTACCGCTTCGAGATCCCGCTGATCACCCACCCGACGGACGCCATCGTCTCGCCGGGCACCGCCGTCCGCGTCGGTGAGCTGGGCGGGCTCGGCGTGCTCAACGCCGAGGGCCTGTGGGCGCGGCACGCCGACCCCGAGGAGGCGCTGCTCCGGGTCGTGCAGGCGGCCGAGGAGGAGGACGGCGACGCGGCGGTCAAGCTGCTCCAGGAGCTGCACGCGGCTCCGGTGCGGGTGGACCTGCTGACCGAGGCGATCCGCACCGTTCGCGAGTCCGGCGTCACCGTCGCGGCCCGCGTCAGCCCGCAGCACGCGCAGGAGCTGACCCCGGACCTGCTGGCCGCGGGCGTGGAGATCCTGATCCTGCAGGGCACGATCATCTCGGCCGAGCACGTGGAGCGCGACGGCGAGCCGCTGAACCTCAAGCGCTTCATCGCCGACCTCGACGTCCCGGTGATCGCCGGTGGTGCCGGTGACTACCGCACCGCCATGCACCTCATGCGCACCGGCGCGGCCGGCGTGATCGTCGGCTTCGGCGAGTCGCACGCGACCACCACGAACCAGGTCCTGGGGATCGGGGTGCCGATGGCCTCCGCGATCGCCGACGCCGCCGCCGCGCGCCGCGACTACCTGGACGAGACCGGTGGCCGCTACGTGCACATCATCGCTGACGGCTCGATGAAGCACTCCGGTGACATCGCCAAGGCCATCGCCTGCGGTGCCGACGCGGTGATGCTCGGCGAGTCGCTGACCAACGCCGACGAGGCGCCCGGCCAGGGCTTCTACTGGACCGCCGCGGCCGCGCACCCGTCACTGCCGCGCAGCGACGTGTTCGGCTTCTCCGGGGGCAGCTACGACCTGGAGACCCTGCTGTTCGGGCCGTCCTCCAACCCGTTCGGCACGGTCAACCTGTTCGGCGCGCTGCGCAGGGCGATGGCCAAGACCGGCTACTCCGACCTGAAGGAGTTCCAGAAGGTCGGCCTCACCGTTCGCCGCTAGCCGTGGCCAACCGCAAGCGCTGCGGGCAGCCGGTCGAGCCCAAGCCCGTCACGCCGTTCGGGACGTTCGTCGCCTGGATGGGCCGCAAACCGAGGTGGCCGAAGTCCATCGGCGTCCTCGTGCTGTTCGTGGCGCTCGCTTTCGCCCGCTCTTCGGTGATGACGGGCTACTTCACGGCGGTCGACAAGATCGTCGGCGGCAACGCGCCGATGGCGGTCGTGCTCGGCTGGCTGCCCGGCGGCGGCGCGATCGTCCTGCTCGGCGTGTACGTGCTCTACGCGCCTTTCCTCGGCTACCGGGGCAAGGCGGTGTGGACCGTCGTCAACGTGGTCTGGCTGGCGTTCGGGCTGATGGCCTCGTTCGGGCGTGTTCCACCCCAGGCGCACCCCGCCTTCGACTACGGCCTCGACGCGAGCCAGGCCGCCGTACCGGGTCTGCTCGTGCTCGGTCCGCTGCTGCTCATCGTCGTGCTGCTGCTCGTCGGGATCGCCGGGTGGTTCAGCAAGCGCGCCAAGGCCAAGCTCGGCCGCAAGCGCAGCAACGAGGAGCAGGAGCAGTTGACCGGCTGGGGCCTCATCGCCGCTTCCCTGCTCTTCCTCGCCATCGCCCTCCTCTCAGCTCTGACCTGAGCCGGTTCGCCCTGGGCCGTTGGGGTGTTTGTCGTTACTGGCGGTAACACCCTCTAGGCGGGCGGGCGTGGTTCGGCCTAACCTCCTGGGCATGACCCGACTGGCGAGTAACAAGGGCGCCGACCTGGACTTCGACGTGGTGGTCGTGGGTTCGGGGTTCGGTGGCAGCGTGGCGGCCCTGCGGCTGGTGGAGAAGGGCTACCGGGTCGCTGTGCTGGAGGCGGGGCGCCGCTTCGCCGACGACGAGTTCGCGCGCACCTCGTGGGACCTGAAGCGGTTCCTGTGGGCGCCGAAGCTCGGCTGCTTCGGGGTGCAGCGCATCCACCTGCTGCGCGACGTGCTGGTGCTCGCGGGGGCGGGGGTCGGCGGCGGCTCGCTGAACTACGCGAACACGCTCTACCGGCCGTTGCGGCCGTTCTTCGCCGACCGCCAGTGGGCGCACATCACGGACTGGGAGTCGGAGCTCTCGCCGTTCTACGACCAGGCGAGCCGGATGCTGGGCGTGGTCACCAACCCGACGGACACCCCGGCGGACAAGGTGATCAGGAAGGTCGCCGAGGAGATGGGCGTCGGCGACAGCTACCACGCGACGCCGGTCGGGGTGTTCTTCGACGAGCCGGGCACGCCCGCGCCGGACCCCTACTTCGGCGGGGCCGGGCCGGAGCGCACGGGGTGCACGGAGTGCGGTTCGTGCATGACGGGCTGCCGGGTCGGGGCGAAGAACACGCTGGTCAAGAACTACCTGTACCTCGCGGAGCGGGCCGGGGCGAAGGTGCTGCCGCTGAGGACGGTGACCGGGCTGAGCCGCCGGTCGGACGGTAGCTGGACGGTCCGCACGGAGCGCACGGGCGCGTGGCTGGACAAGCGCCGCAGGGTGCTGCGGGCAGGGCACGTGGTGCTCGCGGCGGGGACCTGGGGCACGCAGAAGCTGCTGCACAGCATGCGCGACACTGGCGAGCTGCCGGAGCTCTCACCGAGGCTGGGCGAGCTGACCAGGACGAACTCCGAGGCGATCCTGGGTGCGCGGGCGGAGCGGGTGAACCCGGATTCGGACTTCAGCGAGGGCGTGGCGATCACCTCGTCGTTCCACCCGGACGACCGCACGCACATCGAACCGGTCCGCTACGGCAAGGGCAGCAACGCCATGGGGTTGTTGCAGACCATGGCCACCAACGGCGACCTGCCGACGCCGAGGTGGAAGCAGCTGCTCGCGGAGATGGGCAGGAACCCGCTCCAGGCGATGCGCAACCTCTCCGTCCGCCAGTGGAGTCAGAAGACGGTGATCCTGCTGGTCATGCAGGCCTTGGACAACTCAATCACCACCAGGACGAAGCGCGCGTTCGGCAGGCGGTGGCTGACCTCGGTGCAGAACGAGGGCGCGCCGAACCCGACCTGGATTCCGCAGGGGGCCGAGGCCGCGGAGCGGGTGGCCGGGCACATCGGCGGGATGGCGGGCGGCACCTGGACGGAGATCTTCGACATCCCGCTGACCGCGCACTTCATCGGCGGCTGCGTGATCTCCGAGGACGCCGACCGCGGGGTGATCGATCCCTACCACCGCGTGCACAACTACCCGACGCTGTCGGTGGTGGACGGCTCGGCGATCACCGCGAACCTGGGCGTGAACCCGTCGCTGACGATCACCGCCCAGGCCGAGCGGGCGTTCTCGATGTGGCCGAACAAGGGCGAGGCCGACGCCCGGCCGGAGCAAGGCGCGGAGTACCGGCGGGTGCGCCCGGTGGCACCCCGCGGGCCGGTCGTCCCTGCTGAGGCGCCCGGAGCGTTGCGGCTGCCGGTGGTCGAGGTGCGGCACCCCGACCCCACGACGCGGCGCGCTTCCTCCGGGTAGCGGAGTTCCCACGCGCCGTGATCGCTGGCACAGTAGTGGGGTGCCCAAGCCGTTCGCGTCCAGCGCCGACACCTCGCCCAAGTCCGAGACGCTGGAGGTCCTGGCCGACGGTGTCTACGCACTGACCTCCGAGGGCGATCCGAACGTGGGAGCGGTCGAGGGGGAGGACTTCCTCGTCTGCTTCGACGCGCGCGCCACCCCCGCCTCCGCGCGGGACTGGCTGGACGCACTGCGCGAGCACACCGACAAACCGGTGAAGTACCTGGTGCTGAGCCACTACCACGCGGTGCGCGCGCTCGGGGCCAGCGCGTTCGAGGCCAGCGAGGTCGTGATGCACGTCGACACCCTCGGCCTGGTGCGCGAGCGCGGCGAGCAGGACTGGGCGAGCGAGTTCGCCAGGATGCCGAGGCTGTTCAAGGAGCCCGAGTCCATCCCGGGGCTGACCTGGCCGACCCTCTGCTTCGACGGCACGATGTCGATCTCGCTGGGCGGCGACCGCGGTGACCTCGTGCTCGGGCACGCCGGGCGCGGGCACACCAGGGGCGACGCCTACCTGTGGCTGCCTGACCGCAAGATCCTCTTCGCCGGGGACCTGGTCGAGTCCGAGGCCGCGCTCTACACCGGCGACGCCTACCACCGCGAGTGGCTCGGCACGCTGGAGAACCTGGAGCTGCTGGAGGCGGAGGTCCTGGTCGGCGGCAGGGGCGCGGTCGTGCACGGCCGCGAGAACGTGACCGCCGCGATCACCCAGACGCGGGGCTTCCTGCTCGGCCTGACGGGCGCCGTCGCGTCGGTGCACGAGGCGGGCGGCGACATCCGGGACGCCTTCGACGCGGCGCACCGCGAGCTGGAGCCGACCTACGGGAAGTGGCCGATCTTCGAGCACTGCCTGCCCTTCGACGTGCAGCGCTTCTGGGACGAGCTGGACGGCGTCGAGCACCCCGAGATCTGGACACCGGAACGCGACCGTGAGGTCTGGGCGCTGTTGCAGGACCGGGGATGAGCCGCGACGAGCCGGTCGTCATCGTCGGGGGCGGCCCCGTCGGCCTCATCGGCGCGCTGCTGCTCGCCAGGGCGGACGTGCCGACGGTCGTGCTGGAGGCGCTGCCCGAGCACACCCCGGTCGGCAGCCGGTCGATCTGCATCCAGCGCGACGTGCTGGACCTGCTTGAACGCATCGGAGTCGGCGCGCGCGCCGCGCACGAGGGCGTGACCTGGTACCTCGGGCGCACGTACTACCGCGAGCACGAGCTGCTGACGATGGAGCTGCCGCACCCGGAGGCCGGTGGCTTCCCGCCGTTCGTGAACCTCCCGCAGCCCGACCTGGAGCGGATGCTGCTGGAGCGGGTCGCCGAGGAGCCCCTGATCGACCTGCGCTGCGGGCACCAGGTCGTCGAGGTCGACCAGGACGAGGAAGGCGTGACCGTCCGCGCGGCCACGATCGCGCGATCGTCCACTTCGGACGGTCTGGTCACGGTGCGCGGCACGCACTGCATCGCAGCGGACGGCCCGCACTCCACGGTGCGCAGGCTGCTGCGGCTGCCCTTCCGCGGCCACTCGTTCCCGGACAAGTTCCTGATCGCCGACATCAAGGCCGACCTCGACCTGCCGCCGGAGCGCCGTTTCTTCTTCGACCCGGAGTGGAACCCCGGCCGCCAGGTGCTGGTGCACCCGCAGCCCGGCAGGGTGTGGCGGATCGACTGGCAGGTGCCGGAGGAGTTCGACCTCGCGGCGGAGGACGCCAACGGCGGGCTGACCGAGCGCATCCGGAAAGTCGTGGGGGACAAGGACTTCGAGGTCGTGTGGGCCTCGGCGTACCGGTTCCACCAGCGCTGCGTCCCGACGATGCGGGTCGGCAGGGTGCTGCTCGCCGGCGACGCCGCGCACGTGATGAGCCCGTTCGGCGCGCGCGGGCTGAACTCCGGCGCGCAGGACGCGGAGAACGCCGCGTGGAAGATCGCCTTCGACCGGCAGGGCTGGGCCGGGCCCGCGCTGCTGCACTCCTACAACGTGGAGCGGCGCGCGGCGGCCCAGGAGAACCTGCGCGTCACCGGCGACACCATGCGCTTCCTCGTGCCCCGCACGGCCGCGGATCGGGCCTACCGCAACGAGGTGCTGCAACGCAGCGTCGTCGATCCCGGAGCGCGCAGCTGGATCGACTCCGGCAAGCTCGCCGAGCCCTACTACTACCTCGACTCCCCGCTGACCACGCCCGCGCAGCCCACCGAGGTCGCCGCGTTCCCGCGTGAGCCCGGGGTGCCCCGCCCGCCGCTGCCCGGGGTCCTGTGCCCGGACGCGCCGCTCACCGGGGGTGGTCGGCTGCGGCCGACGTTCGGTCCGGTCTTCACGCTGCTGACGCTGGACATCCCGGTGCGGCTGCCCGTCGACGGCCCTCCGGTGCAGGTGCAGTCCTTGGAAGAGGCCGACGACAACGGGGCGCTCGCGGATGCCCTTCGCGTTTCCCCGGGCTCCGCTGCCCTGGTCCGGCCCGATGGTCACCTCGCCGCACTCTTCCGGGACGGTTACCTCGGCGCGGCGTTGGTCAGTGCGCTGCGTCGGGCATCAGGATGGTGAAGAGTTCGCCCTGACGCCGGCCTTCTCGTTGGTGTTTCTCGTGTCGCGGTCCGCCGACCGCTCTTCTCGGAGGTGATCCGGGTGTCTGCCGTCGATCGTCGGAACTTTCTGCGCGCCGCGGGCGGGCTCGGCGCGCTCGCGCTGCTGACAGCCTGCGGTGAGAGCGGCCCGGCGACAACACCGACACCCACAGCCACCCCGACCCCGACAACGGCCCCGCCGAGCACCACGACCGCCGCGCCGATGGACTGGGACGGCCTGAAGTCGCGGCTCAAGGGCTCCCTGGCCCGTCCCGGCCAGCCCGGATACGACGCGGCGCGGCCGTTCAACACCGCGCTCGCCAAGACTTCCCCGGAGGCCGTCGCCCAGGTGCGCGGCGTCGAGGACGTGCAGACCTGCATCGACATGGCGCGGCGCTCGCACACCCCGATCGCCGCGCGCAGCGGTGGGCACAGCTACGCCGGCTACAGCTGCCCGGACAAGGCGCTGGTGGTCGACCTCCGTTCGCTCGGCTCGGTCGAGGTCCGCGACGACGGTGTCGCGGAGATCGGCGCCGGGGCCCGGCTCTCCGACGTCTACGCGGCGCTCGCGGCCAAGGGGCGTTGTCTGCCAGCGGGAACGTGCCCCACGGTCGGCATCGCGGGGCTCGCGCTCGGCGGTGGGCTCGGCGTGCTGACCCGCAAGTTCGGCCTCACCGCTGACCACCTGCTCTCCGCGCGGATCGTCACCGCCGACGGGGTCAACCGCATGGCCTCCGCGGACGGCGACTCCGACCTGCACTGGGCGCTGCGGGGCGGCGGTGGCGGCAACTTCGGCATCGTCACCTCCTTCGAGTTCAGCACCGAGGCGGCGCCGTCCCAGCTCACCGTCTTCCACCTGGAGTTCGCGCCGGGCTCGGCCGCCGAGGTGCTCGGGGCGTGGCAGGACTGGATCTCCGAGGCACCGCAGGAGCTGTGGGCGAACTGCGTGATCGAGGGCGGCAGCCCGCCGAAGCCGAGGGTGAGCGGCTGCTTCGTCGGAACGGCCGGGCGGGTCAGCACGCTGCTGAACCAGCTCGCCAAGAACTCCGGCGCGCGGATCACCAACCGGAACACGCAGACGATGAACTACATCTCCGCCATGCGGCACTTCGCGGGCAGCTCGGGCAAGACGGGCTTCGTCGCGTCCTCGCGCGTGGTGGAGAAGCGGATGGACGAGCCGGGCAAGCTCGTCTCGCTGGTCAACGACCTGCCGGACATGGACCTGCTCTTCGACCCGCTCGGCGGCGCAGTGTCCACAGTGGACGCGACGGCGAGCGCGTTCCCGCACCGCGGCGCCCTCGCCACGGTGCAGGTCTACGCGGACACCGAGGCGGGCCAGGCCCGCGCCGTGGCTTCGCACGTGGACACCGCGCAGCGCGCGATCGCCGATCTGACCGGCCGCGGCGCCTACGTGAACTACATCGACCCGGCGCAGCGGGACTGGCCGCAGGCGTACTACGGCAACAACCTGCACCGCCTGCGCCAGATCTCCAGCACCTACGACCCGGACGGGGTCTTCGCCTTTGCCCAGGGCATCCGGACGCGGTGACTACAGCCGGATTCCGGCGAACACCGTGACCTTCTCCTCGGTGAAGTCGTTCATCGTCGAGGTGACGCCCTCACGCCCGAACCCGGAGGACTTCACGCCGCCGTAGGGCATCTGGTCCGCGCGGTAGGACGGCACGTCGCCGATGACCACGCCGCCGACCTCCAGTTCGGCGGATGCGCGGAAGGCCACCTGCACGTCGCGCGTGAACACCCCGGCCTGCAAGCCGTACGCGGAGTCGTTGACCTGCGCGAACGCTTCGTTGACCCCGTCGACCACGGAGACGGCGAGCACCGGGCCGAAGATCTCCTCCGCCCAGACCTTGGCGTCGGCGGGCACGTCCACGAGCACGGTCGGGGAGACGGTCGACCCTTCGCGCTCACCGCCGACGAGCACCTTCGCGCCCGCCGAGGTCGCCTCGTTGATCCACTCCTCGACCCGCTCCGCCGCGGCCTCGTCGACCAGCGGGCCGACCTCCACCTCGGGGTCGTGCGGGTTCCCGGTCCGCAGGTCGCGCACGGCGTCGACCAGGCGCGCGGTGAACTCCTCGGCCACCGAGCGGTCCACGATCACCCGCTGCACCGCGATGCAGGACTGGCCCGCCTGGTAGTTGGAGAACAACGCGATCCGCCGCGCCGCGAAGTCCAGGTCCTGCCAGTCGCCGCAGACCACCGCAGCGGCGTTGCCGCCCAGCTCCAGCACGACGTGCTTGCGCGGCGCGGCGTCCATGATCGACCAGCCGACCGGGCCGGAGCCGGTGAAGGACACCACGGGCAGGCGCGGGTCGCGGACCAGCTCCATGGTGGCCTCGTTGCCGACCGGCAGCACCGAGAACGCGCCCTCGGGGAGCTTGGTCTCGGCCAGCAGTTCGCCGAGCAGCAGTGCGGTGAGCGGAGTGCGTGGCGCGGGCTTGATGATCACCGGAGCGCCCACCGCGAGCGCGGGGGCGACCTTGTGCGCCACCAGGTTCAGCGGGAAGTTGAACGGCGCGATGCCGAGCACGGGCCCGCGCGGGGACCGCCGCACCATCGCCATCCGGCCCTCGGCGGCCGGGTCGGTGTCCAGCCGCATCAGCTCGCCGGTGAAGCGCTTGGCCTCCTCGGCGGCGAAGCGGAAGGTGTTGGCCGCGCGGGCGACCTCCAGGCGCGCCCACCGCAGCGGCTTGCCGTTCTCCGCGGTGATCACCTCGGCGATCTCCTCGGTCCGCTCCAGCAGGCGCTTCGACACGTGCTCCAGCGCGCCCGCCCGCTCGTGCGCGGGGGTGCCGCGGAAGGCCGCCGCGACATCGACGGCGGCGGAGACGGCCCGCTCGACCTGCTCCGCGGTCGGCACGGAGACCGACGCCACCTCGGAGTCGTCGTAGGGGTGCCGCACGACCGTCACGTCCTCGCCGGTCGCGGTTCGGCCCGCGATCCAGAACTGGCGCGGAGCGGGGGTCACGGCGGTCATCTCGTCGTCCGCAGTCATGGGCCACACCGTATGCGGCGGCCGTCGCCCCCAACAGGTGATCTTCTGGTCACACAGGCACTGGCCCGATTAGGCCGGTCGGCGGGCGGGCTGAGACGATGAGGGCCCGTCGTGCGCCCTTGACCAGGAGGTATCTCCGACGTGCCCAGCAGCAACCAGCGTCCCGTGCTCGTCGTCGACTTCGGGGCGCAGTACGCCCAGCTGATCGCGCGGCGGGTGCGCGAAGCACAGGTCTACTCCGAGGTCGTCCCGCACACGATGCCGGTCAGCGAGATGATCGCCCGCGACCCGGCCGCGATCGTGCTCTCCGGCGGCCCCTCCAGCGTCTACGCCGATGGCGCGCCCCAGATCGACCCGGCGCTGTTCGAGCAGGGCGTCCCGGTCTTCGGCATCTGCTACGGCTTCCAGGCCATGGCCAGCGCGCTCGACGGCGGCGTCGAGCACACCGGCACCCGCGAGTACGGCCGCACCGACCTCACCGTGGTCGGCGACGGCGGCGCGCTGCACCAGGACCTGCCCGCCGGGCACCCGGTGTGGATGAGCCACGGCGACTGCGTGACCAAGGCC
Source organism: Allokutzneria sp. NRRL B-24872 (assembly GCF_002155965.1). Classification (GTDB taxonomy): domain Bacteria; phylum Actinomycetota; class Actinomycetes; order Mycobacteriales; family Pseudonocardiaceae; genus Allokutzneria. Next base: position 87,709 of record NZ_MUMH01000043.1, on the reverse strand, counting down.
CCCGAGGGCTTCACGGTCACCGCGACCAGCACGGGCGCCCCGGTCGCCGCCTTCGAGGACACCGCGCGCCGCTTCGCCGGTGTGCAGTACCACCCGGAGGTCCTGCACTCCCCGCACGGCCAGGAGGTGCTGCGCCGCTTCCTGCACGACATCGCGGGGCTCCGTCCGCAGTGGACGACCTCGTCCATCGTGGACGATTCCGTCGCCGCGGTGCGGGCCCAGGTCGGCGAGACCGGCAAGGCGATCTGCGCGCTCTCCGGCGGCGTGGACTCCGCCGTGGCCGCCGCGCTGGTGCACCGCGCCATCGGTGACCGCCTGACCTGCGTCTTCGTTGATCACGGCCTGCTCCGCGCCGGTGAGCGCACCCAGGTCGAGCGGGACTTCGTCGCCGCGACCGGCGTGCGCCTGGTGACCGTGGACGCCAAGGACCGCTTCCTCGGCGCGCTGGCCGGGGTGACCGACCCCGAGGAGAAGCGCAAGATCATCGGCCGCGAGTTCATCCGCGTCTTCGAGCAGTCCGCCCGCGACCTCCAGGCCGAGGCGGGGGAGTCCGGCGAGCACTTCGACTACCTCGTGCAGGGCACGCTCTACCCGGATGTCGTGGAGTCCGGCGGCGGCACCGGCGCGGCGAACATCAAGAGCCACCACAACGTCGGTGGCCTGCCGGACGACCTGAAGTTCGACCTGGTCGAGCCGCTGCGCGCGCTGTTCAAGGACGAGGTGCGCCGCGTCGGCCTCGAGGTCGGCCTGCCGGAGACCATCGTGCAGCGCCAGCCCTTCCCGGGCCCCGGTCTCGGCATCCGCATCATCGGCGAGGTCACCGCGCACAACCTGGAGATCCTGCGCTCAGCCGACTCCATCGCCCGCGAGGAGCTGACCTCGGCCGGTCTCGACCGCACCATCTGGCAGTGCCCGGTGGTGCTGCTGGCCGACGTGCGCTCGGTCGGCGTGCAGGGCGACGGCCGCACCTACGGCCACCCCATCGTGCTGCGCCCGGTCTCCAGCGAGGACGCGATGACGGCGGACTGGACCCGCCTGCCCTACGACGTCCTCGAGCGGATCTCCACCCGCATCACCAACGAGGTCCCCGACGTGAACCGCGTCGTGCTCGACGTGACCAGCAAGCCCCCGGGCACCATCGAGTGGGAGTGACCGCCAGCCGTGGGCGGGCCCCAAACCCGCCCACGGCCAGGCCGTAATTCCCGCGTTTTGGCAACTCGTTGCGAATGAGAGCGCTCTCAAATCGCAACACGTAGCCAAAACGCGAGAACGACCGCGCTGAGGGTCAGGCGGAGGCGCGGCGGACGAGTTCGACGGGGAGGACCTCGCGGCCGGTGGGGACGTCCTCGCCGTTGAGGAGTTCGAACAGGCGCTGGACCATCGTGCGCATCTGCTCGGCGGAGTCCTGCTTGACCGAGGTCAGCGGCGGGTCGGTGTAGGGCGCGATCGTCGGCTGGTCGTCGAAGCCGACCACCGCGACGTCCTCCGGCACGCGCTTGCCCGCGGCGCGCAGGGCGTGCAGCGCGCCAACGGCCATCAGGTCGCTGCCCACGAACACCGCGTCGAGGTCGGGCACGCGCTCCAGCAGTTCGGCCATGGCGCGCTCACCACCCTCCTGGGTGAAGTCGCCCTGAGCCGTCCACGCCTCCGTGCGCGCGGCGTCCGCCCCGGTCGCCTCCTGCCAGCCCTGGAGCCGGTCCCGCGCGGACTGCTCGTCGGCGGGGCCGAGCACGCTGACCACTGTGCGCCTGCCGAGGCCGAGCAGGTGCTCCGTCGCGACCCGACCGCCCGCGACGTTGTCGTTGTCGACCGCGTGCACCTCGGACTCCGGCAGCCACGGCTTGCCGCCGAACACCGAGGGCAGCGGCAGTGCGGCGATCTGCGCGGGCAGCGGGTCGTCGCGGTGCGGGGCCAGCACGAGCGCCCCGTCCACGTGCCCGCCGGACAGGAAGCGCAGGATGCGGCCGCTGTCCTCGCCCTGGTCGGCGAGCATCAGCACGAGCTGGATGTCCAAGGTGGACAGTTCGGTGGCCGCGCCCCTGACGACGGTGGCGAAGTACGGGTCGGCGAAGAACTTGTTGTCCGGCTCGGAGAGCACGAGCGCGATGGCGTCGGTGCGCCTGGTGACCAGTGTCCGGGCCGCCCGGTTCGGGATGTAGCCGAGCTTGCGCACCGCGTTGTGCACGGTCTCGCGCACCTCGGGGCTCACCTTGGGCGAGGAGTTGATCACTCGGGAGACCGTCGCCCTGGAGACGCCGGCGGCGTTGGCCACGTCCTCCAGCGTCGGCCTGCTGCTCCCACGCGTTGTGCTGGACAGCTCCGTCACCCCCATCGCGCGTTCGGTTCGGGCAGCCTATGCGAAAGTGCCGCCGGAGGGTTGTACACCTTCTCCGGCGGCACCGTGCACCCAGGAACTCAGCGCACCCGGGACTCAGCGCTTGCGCTGCGGCCTGAGCGTGTTGATCAGCATCAGCGAGCCCACCAGCACCGCGGCCCCGGCGAGCAGCCAGTTCGGCTCGATCACGTCGACGATCCGGCCCTTGGTGAAGCCGTAGAGCGAGGCCCACACCGCGACCAGGCCGACCAGGAACAAGATCACGCTGAAACCCTTGCGCGAGGGCTGCTGGCCGCCCTGCGGCTGCTGTTCGTCCGTCATCGGGTGACCTCCACCTTTCCGCTCTTGACCTCGGCGTTCAGCGTGATCCGCCCGCCGCCGACGGCGTTGTCCGTGCCGTGGCTGACCGCGGCCCTGCGCACCTCGCCGCCGCGTCCGACCTGGTCGAGGCAGTTCACCGTGCCGCTCTTGGCGTAGCAGGTGATGTCGACGTCGGCCTCGCCCTGCGGCAGCGTCACCGACAGCGTGCCCTGGTCGACCCAGGCGCGGACCTCGACCTGCTCACCGGAGGGCAGCGGGGGCAGCTGGCTGAGGTCCAGCCGGGCCGTCCCCCGCTCCAGCAGGAACGAGCCGGAGTTGGTGGACGTCGAGGCGCTCACGAGGTTGCTGCCCCGCTTGACCTCGTCCCAGCTGCGCGGGGTCCAGGTCTGCGTGCCGTAGTAGTTGCCGCTGTTGTCGTAGTAGGAGCTCCGCGTGTCGTCGTAGCCCTGGAAACGGGTCTGGTAGTCGCGCCAGCTGGCGTCGTTGGCCAGCGTCACGGTCGCCGCGATCGCCGGGACGGCCAGCAGCACCAGACCCTTTCCGCCCTTGCGGAAAGCGCCGACGAGCAGACCGGCCGCGAGCACCGCGGTCACCGCGCCCGCCGCGACGTGGTCGGGCACCCAGCCGTCCAGCACGCCGAGGCCCATCACACCGGCCACGATGATGCTCACGGCCACGGTGACGGCGGTGATCTTGGAGCGGGGTTGCGGCTGCGGCTCGATGTCGTCGTCGACCGGGGCGGCGGCGGGCTCCGGCAGGTCCCACGCGAACGGCGCGGCGCCCAGCGGGTCCCAGGCGGGCGGGTTCTCCTGCGCGTGCTCGGCGGTCTCCCGACGCACCTGCTCGCCGTCACCGTGAGCGGAGCTGGCCTGCGGGTCGGTCGTCATCGTCTGGGTCTCCTGGTGACCGGGCTGGCGCAGGGTCTCCGTGCGGAATTCCGAGCCCTGGAAGCCGTTGTCGGTGGTCATCGGGGTGCTCACCACCACGGGACCGGTCGCGGTGGCCGGCTGCCGGTGCGTGCCGCGGTTCTTGTGCAGCACGTAGAGCCCGGCGCCGAGCGCGGCGACCATGATCGCCGACCAGATGTGCAGCGCGAGCAGCAGACCGCTCAGCGGTAGCAGCATCAGCGCGAGCAGCACGGTGGCCAGCGCGGAGGTGGAGCTCGAGCCCCTGCCGAGCAGGGCACCCGCCGGGGAGCCGGTGTCGCCCTCCTGCGGGAAGAACAGCACGGCGAGCAGGTAGAGCATGATGCCGAGGCCGCCGTAGATGGCGAACACGACGAAGGCGACCCGCACCAGCACCGGGTCGATGCCGTACCTGTTGCCGATGGCCGTCGCGACACCCGCGACCTTGCGGCCTCTCTTCGGACGCCGCGGGCGTGTCTTCCAGAAGTCCCGCAGCGTCTCCTCGACGCTCATGTTCCCGCCTGTCCCGTTCACGATGACAAGACTGCCGCCGCGCGCCGCGCCCCACATCGGGGAGCACCCCTGAAATCCCGTCTCGGGGTTGCTCCTCGAGTGCTTCGGGGTTCATCCCTGATGACCGCGGGCCCGCGCGCGTGTGACGATGCCCAGTGTGAATGCGCAGGTCCATCAGGGCGAGACCGGCACGGTGCCAGTTCTGCCGGGGCGATCGCTGTCGCAGCGGCCCGGAGAACCCCCGAAGCTGTTCCGCCGACGCCGCGGCAAGGTCGTCGCGGGGGTCGCGGGCGGGGTCGCCGACCACATCGGCATGGACGTGCTGTGGGTGCGCATCGGCTTCGTCGCGCTCTCCGGCCTGCTCGGGGCGGGCGCGCTCGCCTACGCGATGCTGTGGGTGTTCGTGCCGCAGCAGAAGCGCGCAGGCGGCAACGAGGACTCCCCGAAGCAGCGCCAGCAGGCCATCGGTGTGATCACCGTCGGCGCTGGTCTCGGCATTGCGGTGCTGTCGTTCCAGAGCCAGGTCAACTTCATGCTGCTTGGCGCGTTCGCGGTCGCGCTCGCAGGTGCGGGCGTGGTCTGGCGGGAGGCCGACGACGCCCAGCGCAGGCGATGGCGCGACGGCGCGCGCTCCGGCATCACCGGCGCCGTGCTCGGCACCGGGGGCTGGTCGGCAGCGGCCAGGATGCTCGCGGGCGTCGGCCTGCTGATCGCCGGTCTCGCGACCTTGCTGACCAGCAGCAGCAGCCGGATCGGCCAGCTCCAGTTCGTGCTGCTCGCGGTCGTCACCACCCTGATCGGTGTCGCGGTGCTGACCGTGCCGTGGTGGATCAGGCTGGTCCGCGACCTCAACGAGGAGCGCCGCGTCCGCATCCGCACCGAGGAGCGGGCGGAGATCGCCGCGCACCTGCACGACTCGGTGCTGCAGACCCTCGCGCTCATCCAGAAGCAGGCCGACACCGCCCGCGAGGTGCGCAGGCTCGCCCGAGGCCAGGAGCGCCAGCTGCGCAGCTGGTTGTACGGGCCGTCCGGTTACGGCGCGAAGACCCGGGGCGAGGCCGACGGCGAGGACGGGGTCGACGGCCCCGGCTTCGCGGCGGTGCCCGGCGGGACGCTGTCCGAGGCCGTGCCCACCGCCTGCGGCGAGGTCGAGGACACCTTCGCCATCACCGTCCAGCAGGTCGTCGTCGGCGACTGCCCGGTCGACGAGAAGATCGGCGCGCTCGTGCAGGCCGCTCGCGAGGCCATGGTCAACGCGGCCAAGCACGCGGGCGTCGGCGAGATCAGCGTCTACGCCGAGGTCGAGGGCGACAAGGTGCACGTGTTCGTCAGGGACCGGGGCGCGGGCTTCGACCCGGAGTCGGTTCCCGGGGACCGCCACGGGCTGGCGGACTCCATTCACGGCAGGATGGAGCGGCACGGTGGTTCGGTCCGCCTGCGCACCGCGCTGGGCGAGGGCACCGAGATCCAGCTGACCATGCCACGAAGCCCGAACTGAGGAGGCACGCGCCGTGAGCGAGAGCGAGCAGCAGCCCGAGGAGACCGCCGCCCCGGTGGCGCGCACCGGCCCCGTCCGGGTCTTCCTCGTCGACGACCACGCGCTGTTCCGCACGGGGGTCAAGGCCGAGCTCGACGCGGCCAAGGACCAGGTCGAGGTGGTCGGCGAGGCCGGCTCCGTCGACGAGGCCGTCGCGGGCATCGCGCACTTCAAGCCCGACGTGGTGCTGCTGGACGTGCACATGCCCGACGGCGGCGGCGCCGAGGTGCTGCGCCGGGCCCGGCCCGCGCAGCCGGAGGTGGTCTTCCTGGCGCTGTCGGTCTCCGACGCCGCCGAGGACGTCATCGCCGTCATCCGCAACGGCGCGCGCGGCTACGTCACCAAGACGATCTCCGGCCGCGAGCTGGCCGACGCGGTGTGCCGGGTGGCCGAGGGCGACGCCGTGTTCTCGCCGAGGCTCGCGGGCTTCGTGCTGGACGCCTTCGCCGACCGGCCGGGCGCCGCGCCCATCCGCGACCCCGAGCTGGACCTGCTGACCCCGCGCGAGCGCGACGTGCTGCGCCTGCTGGCCAGGGGCTACGCGTACAAGGAGATCGCCTCGGAGCTGTTCATCTCGATCAAGACGGTCGAGACCCACGTCTCCAGCGTCCTGCGCAAGACCCAGCTGTCCAACCGCTACGAGCTCTCCCGCTGGGCCTCCGACCGCCGCCTTGTCTGAACGCCCGCTAACGCGCTGAACGACCCGTTCAGTGCGCTAGACGCACCAAACGACCCGTTCAGTGCCTTGGACGCACCAAACGGGTCGTTCAGGGAGTTCACCGCACCAAACGGGGCTTTCGCGGTCCGCCCCTGATGCGGCTGAGGCGTCAGGGGCCTTCGCCGCCGGAGCCGCCCTGCTTGACGGTGCCGATCTGCACCTGGTCGCCGGAGACCACCGTGGAGACCACGTAGGCGGCCGAGGCGGCGGAGATGCCCGTCTTCTTGATCTTCAGGGTGAGGTGCACGGCGTCGCCGACCACGCGCATGCCGCGCTGGATCTTCACCGACTCGACGTCGGCCCACTGGGCCTGGAAGGCCGCGAGGGTGGGCCGCGTCGCCGGGGCGAGACGTTGGTAGGCGGCCGTGGTGTTGCCCGGGAGCAGGTCGTAGAACTGCCGGACGGCCTCCTTGATCAGCCGGTTCCTCGGCGTCTCCGGAGTCGTGGTCGGTGCGGGCGGCGGCTGGCTCTGGCTCGGCTGCGCCGGCCCGCCGGAAGGAGGGGGAGCAGCCTGCTGGTCGTCGCCGGGGAGGGGCACAACGGCTCCGCCGGGCAGGGTCGTCACACGGCTTCCCGGCGAGGACGTGCTCGTCGGGCCGATCGTGCCGCTGACCCCCGGGCCGGGTCCGAAGGTGATGGTCCTGATCTCACCGGGCGGGCCCGCGGTCGCCACCTGGCGCTGGTTGAGCACCAGCAGCGCGGTCACCAGCGCGCCGACCACCGCGGCGAACGCGACCGCGACGGCGATCACGCCAGCCCTGCGGCGGCGCAGCGTCTTGTCCTCGAGAGCCTGCGGCGAGGTCCAGTTCGGCACCGCCACGATCTTGGGCCGGGAGCCGCCCGCGATGGCCTCCAGCATCGGCAGCGCCTCGGCCGCGGTTGGGCGGGTCCTGGGGTCGCGGGTGAGCAGGCAGGCCAGCAGCTCGTCCAGCTCGCCCGCGCGCTCCGGCTTGCGGACCTCGCCGGAGGCGACGGCGCGCAGCAGCGCGAAGGTGTTCTCGTTGAGCCCGAACGGCGGAACGCCCTCCACCGCCGCGTACAGGGTGGAGCCGAGCGAGAAGACGTCCGACGGCATGCCCGGTTCGGCGCCGTCGGCCACCTCCGGTGCCAGGTAGGCGGGGGTGCCGGAGAGCATGCCGGTCCTGGTCAGGGTGGCGTCGCCGGTGGCGCGGGAGATGCCGAAGTCGGTGATCTTGACCGTGCCGCTCGGGCTGATCAGCACGTTGCCCGGCTTGATGTCGCGGTGCACGATCCCGGCCTCGTGGGCGGCGGTCAGCGCGGCGGCGACCTGGTAGCCGATCTTGGCGACCTCGCGCGGCTCCAGCGGCCCGCGTTCGTGCACCAGCGCGGCCAGGCTCTGCGAAGGCAGGTACTCCATCACCAGCCACGGCACGCCGTCGGACTGCACCACGTCGAACACGGTGATCGCGTTCGGGTGGTGCAGCCGGGCGGCGATCCGGCCCTCGCGCATCGCGCGCAGGGTGGCCTCCTCGGCCTCCTCCGCGTCCATGCCCGGCGGCAGCAGCAGCTGCTTCACCGCGACCGTCCGGCTGAGCAGCTCGTCGGTCGCGCGCCAGACGATGCCCATCGCGCCGCTGCCGATGCGGTCCAGCAGGCGGTACCGCCCGGCGAGCGTGTGATCCGCGCCATCCACGGAGAGGGAGGCTAGAGCCTTGGGGGGAACCAAAGCGAACTGATGGACCAATCCGGAACCGACCTGTGAGCAACCACCCACTGTACCGAGCTGGTTACTGGCTGGTAGCCTTCGCCGTTTCGGTGGGCGGAACGATGAGCGGCGTCCTGGCCTTCCTCGGCCGGGTGAGCATCACGCCGCCGACCACCACCAGCATCCCGATGACGACCCGGATGCTCAGCTCCTCGCCGAGCACGATCGCGCCGAGCGCCACCGACACCACCGGCATCAGGTAGGTGACCGTCGTGGTGGCGGTCGCGCCCTCGTCGGAGATCAGCCGGAAGAAGAGCAGGAACGAGAACCCCGTGCCGAAGACGCCGAGCACGGCGGCGGCCAGGAGTGCGCTGGTGAGCTCCCAGTGCACCGGCTGGGTGCCCGCGACGGGGATGAGCACACCGGTGAGCGCGGTCGCCATCAGCATCTGACCGGCCGCGGTCGAGGTGGGCGCGATGCCCTTGTTGCTGAGGTTGCGGCCGACGTACACCGCGCCGATGCCGTAGCTGAGCGCGGCGACGAGGATCGCGATGCTGCCCGGCAGCGCCGAGCCCGCTCCGGCCCGCCACGGCGCGAAGATCAGCATCACCCCGGCGAAGCCGAGCACCATGCCCAGCACGCGCAGCGGGCCGAAGGACTTCTCCTGGCCGAGGCCCGCGGCGATCAGCAGCGTCCACAGCGGGGTCGTCGCGTTGAGCACGCCCGCCATGCTGGAGTCGACGGTCTGCTGGCCGACGCCGAAGAGGATGAACGGCAGCACGTTGGCGAACAGCGCCGCGACGCCCAGGTGCAGCCAGGTCTTGCCGCCCTTGGGCAGCGGCAGCTTCATGGCCTTGCAGATCGCCACCAGCACCAGCGCGCCGAGGCCGACGCGGACGAAGACGATCTGCACGGGGGAGAGCGCCTTCAGCGCCAGTTCGATCCACAGGAAGCTGGAGCCCCACAGCAGTGCGAGCAGGGCGATCCTGGTGAGACTGCCGGACGACGTCACGCTGACCTCCTGGTTCACGGTGTTCCGAGACCAAGCGTGCGCCCGCGCAAGCATCAGGACAAGTGAATACTTCTGGTCGATCTTTAAGGAGAACTGTACGATTCCAGCATGCTGGACGTGCGTCGCCTTCGTGTTCTCCTTGCCGTCGTGAGCACCGGTTCGGTCAGCTCCGCCGCAGCCAATCTCGGTTACACGCCGTCCGCGATCAGCCAGCAGATCAGCACGCTGGAGCGCGAGGCCGGGCTGACCCTGTTGAGCAAGGCGGGCAGGGGAGTGCGCCCCACCGCGGCGGGCCGCCTGCTCGCCGAGCACGCAGCGGTGATCACCAACAAGCTCGCCGAGGCCGAGACCGCGCTGTCCGACCTCAGGGCCGGGCGCACCGGGCGGATGCGCGTCACCTACTTCACCACCGCCGGGGCCGTCCTGGTGCCGCCCGCCGTCGCCGAGTTCCGCGGTGAGTTCCCCGCGACCGCGCTCGACCTCACGGTCACCGATCCCGAGGACCCGTTGCAGGAGGTCAAGGCCGACCGCGCCGACGTGGCCATCACCGTCACGCTGCGCGAGGAGGAGCCGTACGCGCCGGGAATCCGCTTCCAGCACCTGCTCGACGACCCCTACCGCGCGGTGCTGCCGAAGGGGCACCCGCTGGGTCGGCAGCGCGTCGTCGACCTCGCGCAGCTGGCCGACCAGCCGTGGGTGGACAACGAGCCGCTGCCCGGCCAGTGCCGCGAGGTGGTGCTGGAGTCCTGCCGCTCCGCCGGGTTCCAGCCCGACTTCGCCGTGCAGGCGGGGGAGTACGTCAGCGCGCAGGGCTTCGTCGCCGCCGGACTGGGCGTCTCACTGATCCCGGCGATGGCTCTGCGCGCGGTGAACCCGAACGTGCTGGTCCGCAGGCTGCGCAATCCGGAGCCGGTGCGGCGCATCTACGCGGCGACGCCCGAGGCCGACGCGGAGAACCCGGCGACGCTCGGGCTGCTGCGAGCGCTGCGCGCGGCGGCTTCGGCGGCCGCCGCGCGGTGAGCGGCGCTCAGATGCTGTTGAGGCAGACCTGGCTGTTCTCGTAGGACATCCGCAGCGTCTTCTTCTCGGTGGTCGGCTTCTCCGCGTCCTTGGCCAGGGTCTCCATCTCGAAGGACACGACCTTGTCCGAGGTCATCTCCACGTCGCTGACCTTGACGCTCTTGATCTTTTCCCAGTAGCTCTTGTACAGGGTGTAGTTCTGCGACCTGCGGTAGGACTCGCAGAACTTGTTGAACGCGACCTCCGGGTTGCCCGGCACCAGCTTGTAGTAGTTCTTGACCGCGTTGACGTAGTCCTTCTCCGTCGGAACGGCCGAGGTGGTGGTCGTCGTCGGCGGAGGCGTGGTGGTCGTCGTCTCGGTTGTCGTGCTCGACTTGGACGGGCTAGACCGCTTCGGCGAGGAGGCGGTCTGGCTCGGCTGTTCGCTGCTCGGGTACGCGCCCCCGCTGCCGCTGTTGTTGTCCTTCTTGCTGAACAAGCTGCTCAGCAGGATGCCCAGCAGCGCGGCCGCGATCACCGCGCCGACCGCGATCAGGATCGGCTTGGTGTTGGAGCGGCGCTCCTGCGGCTCGTCCCTGCGGTCGCGATCCCGGTCGCGGTCCCGCCCGGTGCCGGGACGGCTGCCGCCCCCGCCGACGCCGCCCGCGCCGCCGATGCTGGTCGCGCCGGGGCCGACCCTGGTGGCGGGCGCGTCGCTGAGCGGTCGCGCGTCCAGCCGGGTCATCGCCGGGTTGTTCGGGTTGCTGCCGGGGTTGCCGGGAATCGGCGTGCGCGGGCCGCTGCGCAGCCCGGGGTGCACGGCCTGGGTCGGCGCCGAGGGACCACCGGGCATCTGGGTGGTCGGCGGCACCGCGCCCCAACCCTGCGGCGGCGTCACCAGCGGGGCCGCCCGGCCCTCTGCGATGGCGCGCAGCGACTCCGCGGCCTGGGTCATGGTCGGCCGGTCGGTGGGCTGCGGGCGCAGCAGGTGCATCAGCACCGAGGTCAGCGGGCCGGCCAGCTGGGGCGGGCGCACGATGCCCGCCGCGACCAGGTGCAGCAGCGCCAGGGTGTTCTCGTTGAGCCCGAACGGCGGCTCGCCCTCGACGGCCGCGTACAGCGTCGAGCCGAGCGAGAAGATGTCCGATGCCGGTCCGGGCTCGTAGCCCTTGGCCACCTCGGGCGCCAGGTAGGCGGGGGTGCCCGCGAGCATGCCGGTCTTGGTGACCGTGACGTCGCCGGTGGCGCGGGAGATGCCGAAGTCGGTGATCTTCACCGAGCCGTCGTCGCCGAGCAGGATGTTGCCCGGCTTGATGTCGCGGTGCACGATCCCGGCCGCGTGCGCGGCGGCCAGCGCGACCGCGACGTGCGAGCCGATCCTGGCCACCTCGCGCGGCGGCAGCTTGCCCTCGTCGTAGACGACGTTGGCCAGGCTGCGCGACGGCAGGTACTCCATCACCAGGCACGGCAGGCCGTTGTCCTCGGCGACGTCGAACACGCCGATGGCGTTCGGGTGCTGCAACCGGGCGGCGATCCGGCCCTCGCGCATGGCGCGCTGCTTGGCCTCCTCGGCCTCGCCAGCCTCCATGCCGGACTGCAACAGCAGCTGCTTCACCGCGACGACGCGGTGCAGCCGCTCGTCCCGGGCCTGCCAGACCACGCCCATCGCACCGGCGCCGATCCGTCGTTCCAGCCGGTAGCGCCCGGCGACAAGGCGACCTTCTTCGCTCACGCTGCCGCCTCGCTCTGCTTGGTCACCGTGCGGCTCCCCGTGTCGGTCACGGCACCCAGGTTAGAGCCACCACTCGTACGGGTGGTTCTGCGCCCGGAGGGCCGTTTGTGTTCGCAAGTCCGAAAGGGGACGCCCCTGGAGGATCAGCGGTTGCGTGCCGAGAGCACCGTTGCGTCGGCGATACGTGGCGCTGACCCTTCCGTGACAACGATCCGCTGCTCGGAGCGGACGCGGCGCCCATCAGCCCAGACGTACTCGACCACGACCCGCGCGGTGTTGGCCCCGGCGGCCTTGGCGGAGGTGAGAGTGGCGGAACGCACACCCCGCCACGACTCGCGGAACTCCTCGACGCCGCCCGTGGAGCGCATCTGCGGGGCGAGCATCTCGTAGGCCTCCGACGGCGCGTCGGGCGCCGCGCGGAAGAACCCGGTCAGCAGGTCCAGCACGGGATCGAGCAGCCCGCCGTTGTTGCCCGGCTTCTGCGTCGGCTTCGACGGCTGGGTGGTCGGTCCCGGCTGACCGGGACCCGCCGTCGGAGTGCTGCTCGGCTGGCTCGTCGGCCGGTTTTCGCTGGTCGGCTGCGGTTGCGGCTGCTGAGGAGGCGGCTGGGGTGCCTGCGTCGGCTGCTCCGGCCCGCCGCCGGGGTTCGTCGGCGCGGGCTTGCCGGTGGTCGTCGTCGTGGGCTCGGTGCTGGGCGACTGCTCGCCCTCCTCGCCGCCGACGCCGTCGGGGTTGGCCTTGGCGGCCTCGCCGATCAGGTTCGGCTGCAGCGCGCGGCCGCCGGTGAAGTAGTTCTGCGCGCGGGAGGTGTTCTGCGCCTGGCTGTCGTCCTCACCGGTGAAGAGCACGGTTCCGGCGACGATCGCGCCGCAGACGCCGACCACGCCCGCCGCGACGCCGATGGCGCGCATGACGGTGCGCTGGTTCGCGGGACGCTGGGCCGCCCGGCCCTCGCGGTGCAGCAGGTCGGAGACGAGCACCTGCGTGCGCTTAGCGCCCCGCTCGCGTTTGTCGCCAGCCACGGCTGATCCACCTTCCAGTCAGAACACGTTCAGTGACTGGAATACCGGACCTCGGCGAAGAATGTCACCAATTCGGAGGTACGTGAAAGCTGTCAGCACCCGTTCGGAGCAACTTCGAACGCCTAACGTCGCAGTGCTCTCAGCTCTGCTGCACGGAGAGCAGTTCCGCCGCCACGATCTGTCGCGGCTCGGCGACGCTGAGGGTCAGCAGCTGCTCCATCCGCAGCTTGGTGCCGTTGAGCAGCTCCAGCGTCGCGGTGCCGAGCACGCCGTTTCGGCTCTGCTCCACGTTCTTGACCTGCACCGACTTCACGCTCTCCCACGCCTTGAGGAAGGCGGCGCGGTCCTGGCCGACGAGCCGGGCGTCCACCATCTGCAACGCCAGGTCGGGGCGGTGCTGCAACCGCTGGAAGAACTCGTGCACGACCTCGACGGCCGTGGTCGGCGTGACCGCGTTCGGTTGCCAGGTGCTGTTCTGCCTGGCCACCGGGGCGACCGGCTTGGCGGAGGTCGACGGCTGCTTGGCGCCGGGGGCGCCGAGCGCGGTGTTGACCTTGGTGGCGTTGGTCAGCCGGTCCAGCACGAGGTCGGGGCGAAGTGCGAGGGTGCCGCCCAGGTGCGGGGCCTGGTACTGCACGAGCGGTCCGCGCGGTCCGTAGTCGGCCGTGATCACCGAGGCGGCGACGACGGAGCCCGCCAGCAGCAGGGCGCCGAACACCAGGCCGACCGTGCGCAGCGGCTTGAGCAGCGGGTGCTCGCCCTCCTCCGGCTCGGGGTCCGGGTCGGGGTCGAAGCTGTAGACCGGCTGCGGGGAGGTGGCGCCCGAGGCGACGCGCTCGAACACCTCGGACCGGAAGTGGTAGCCGCCCGTGGCGTCGGCGCCCGGGTACCTGGGCACGCCGGGCTGCTTCCTGATCAGCTCGGCGACGGTGACCGCACCGGCGCGCTGGTGCCGGCGACCTGTGGTCGAGCGCTCCACGGTGGCTGCCTCCGTACGTTCTGTGGTCGGCAGAACTCGTATCGTGACATCGGCTCCGGGCGCGACACTCTGATGCGACTTCACCTGTTTGGAGCGCTGAACGGTCGTTTTGGACCAGCCGAACGGGTGTCGAACTACCCGCAGTAGCCGATTTTTGCGAGTTTGGTTCACCGTTGGGCTGAGGACACCAAGCGCTCGGCATCGACCAGCGGAGCGGCGGTCGGGACGAACCTGAGTTCGCGCTCCTGGACGACGATTCTGCCGTCCTTCTCCTTGATCTCGAGCACCGAGGTGGTCACACCGCGCGCCGGGTCCACCCGTATCCCCTTGAACTCCAGCCGGTCCTCCAGCGAGCCGAACCGCTTCTGGAAGGTGGGCAGGCCCTCCTTCTTCAGTTCGGGGCTGGCGAGGTCGGCGAAGGCCTTCTCGACGTCGTTGGCGACCGCGGAGAAGAAGCGCACCGTGCTCTCGGTCAGCTGGCTCACCGGGATCAGCTCCGGGCCGAACGAGGGGATCGTGGTGACCGGCGGCGTGGTCATGCTGGAGGTCGTGCTCGGCGTCCCGGTGCCCGGCGAGGTGGTCTCGGCCGAGGAGCCGGTGGTGCGCCGCGGACCGCCACCGGAGCCGGAGCCCTCCTGGCCGACCGCGCCCTGCGCGCCGGACGGGCGGCCCCCGGAGCGCGCGCCCTGCTCCGCCTTGGCCGGGGTCGAGGTCGTCGTGGTCGCCAGCATCAGCTCGCTGGGGTACGCGGGAAGCGCGTTGATCCGGTCGAAGACGTCCTTCGGGCCGACCAGGGTGACCGCGGCGGTCACGAGCACGACCAGCACCGTCGCCGAGGACAGCCCGGCGAACCAGGCCGCGCGCTTCCAGGTGGCCGGCGGTGTGACCGAGGCGGGGACCATGCCGAGGTCGAGCTTGCGCAGGCCGCCGGTGTTGGTGTCGTCGATCGGGTCGACGGCCGCGGCGCCCGGCGCGTCGGGGGAGTCATCGGGGGTCGGCGTCCAGGCCAGCGCGTTGGCTTCCGGGCGGTGCCGCCCCCGCTGGGGTCGGTACCGCTGCGCAGGCCCCTGCCCGCTGTCCATCGCGAAACCCCTTTCGCGCGCCTTGGGTCAGCCGGTGTTGACGACCTGGAACGTCTCGGCGAGCCTGCCCGGAGCGAGACCGTGCCGCTGTGCCGCTGCTTCCAGGAACGTCCGCATGCCTTCCTCAAGTCCATCGGCATCGCCGGTCTGGGACTTGTGGGAACGCAGGGCGGCCATTTTCGCCGCCATCGTGTCGGTGATGTCGACGGCGTGGTTGCGCCGGTCGAGCGGGCCGTCGGCGAGCCAGAGCTCACGGACGGTCCACGGTCCCAGTCCCTCGGCGAGCAGGTCGGGGTGGGCGTGCGGGTTGCGCGCGTCCGGGTAGACGGCGGCGAACGCGGCCTCGCCGGCGGCCCGGTGGTCCGGGTGCGAGGTGACGATGTGGTCCCAGTTGATCTCCGGTGACCAGGTGAGCACCCGGTCCGGCCGGAACGCGCGGATGACCCGGGTGATGTCGCGGCGCAGCTCCAGCGAGGCGGTCAGGCCGCCGTCCGGGTGGCCGAGGAAGTGCAGCTCGTCGACGCCGACCACCTTCGCGGCGGCGCGCTGCTCGTTCTCGCGCAGCCTGGCGATCTCGGCGCGCGGGGTGTCCAGGTCGCCGGTGGCCTCACCGGAGGTGCACACGCAGTAGGCGACCTCGATCCCGGAGGCGGTCCACGAGGCCACGGTGCCCGCGGCGCCGAAGTCGACGTCGTCGGGGTGTGCGCTGATGACGAGCGCCCGGCTGACCCGGGAACCCTGGACGTCCTGTGCGCTCGTCATCTTGCACAGAGTAAGACTGCGCCGTTCGTGGTTGCGCTACGGGGACGGTCTGTCACTCGGTGTGACCCCCGGTCGGAGGATCCCACCAAGATCAATGTGCGCTGGTCAGCTGTTGCGGAAGCGCTGCTGCGTCTCCTGGAGGGCCTTGGTGGAGGCGACACCGCTGCCCGCGCCGATGAGGATGGCGATGACGTCGAGGAAGACTCCGCCGCCGGTGAAGAACAGCGCCAGCAGCGCGATACCACCGGTCGCGCCCGCGACGCCCCAGCGGCCGCTGACCCACTGGGAGATGTGCGAGGCACCGGGCCTGCGCTTCGCCGCCGAGTTCAGCATGGCGAGGTAGCCGCCGTGCACGACCGCGGCGACCACGGCGAGAATTGCGACGATCACTGCGATGAGGTGCAACACCATGCCTCCAGTGTGCGCCTTCCTCATCACGCGCGGGTGACGCGGTGACCCTGAGAAGCCCCTGATATTCGCCTGCACGGCGTCCGTGAGCGCCCGTAACCTGCGCCGGTGGACGTGTTCTGGCACGAGGACTGCTTCTCCCACGACGCCGGGCACGGCCTGTGGGAGCTGCCTGGGGACTGGCCGTGGCTCGACGTCGCCGAGCAGCACCCGGAGAACGCCGACCGCCTCCGCACGATGCTCGGCGTGCTGCGGCGCGGACCGATCGCCCCGCGACTGCGTTGGCATGAGGGCCGCGCGGCGACGGAGGAGGAGCTGGCCACCGTCCACGACCGCGGCTACCTCGACGCGCTGAAGGTGGCCTGCGCCGGACCCGAGCGCGTCGCGCTGGAGGAGAACACCGTTGTGGGGCCGGGCTCCTGGCCCGCGATCCTCGCGGCGGCGGGAACCACGCTCGCGGCGATGGAGGCGGTGCTGGACGGTCGCGCGCGAACCGCCTACGCGATGGTCCGCCCACCCGGTCACCACGCCCAGCCCGCGGCGGCCGACGGCTACTGCATGGTCAACAACATCGCGCTCGCCGCGGCTCTGGCGAAGCGCGGGGGCGCGCGGCGGGTCGCGATCCTCGACTGGGACGTCCACCACGGCAACGGCACCCAAGAGGCGTTCCTCAGCGATCCCGACGTGCTGACGATCTCCGTGCACATGCGGCACGGCTCGTGGGGCGGCAGCCACCCGCAGACCGGAGCCCCCGACGAACTGGGAGCACTGGGGCGCAACGCCAACATCGAGCTGTCGCTCGGCGCGGGCGACAGCGCGTACCTGCGAGCGCTGGAGGAGGTCGCGGCGCCGTTGCTGCGAGCCTTCCGCCCGGACGTCCTGTTGTGCGCGTCGGGTTTCGACGCGAGCGCCTTCGACCCCAACGGCAGGCACAACGTCACCGCCGAGGGGTACCGGGCGATCGGCCGCCGGGTCGCCGGGTTGGCCGACGAGCTGACCGGCGGTCGTCTGCTGCTCACCCAGGAGGGCGGCTACCAGCGCGGGTACGCGGCGGTCTGCCTGCACGCGCTGGTCGAGGGACTGCTCGGGATCACCCAGCCACTGCTGCCCGATCCGATCGCCTACGTGCCCGACGACGCCGTGCGCAACGCGGCGGTGACCGACGCCGACCTGGCCGCCGTTCTCGCCGCGCTCACACCGCACTGGCCGGGGGTGTTCCCCTAGCGGCCCAGCCTGCCCCTGCCCAGGCGCAGCAGCAGCATGCCCAGCTCGCGGCCCTCGGGACCGAGGTCGCGGAAGCGGGCGAGCACGGCCATCTCCCGGCTGTAGACGATCTTGGGGCCGCCCTCGGCCATCCTGGCGGCGCCGATGGTGCGCGAGACCTCGCTGCGCCGCTGGATCAGCCGGAGGATCTCGGCGTCGAGCTGGTCGATCTCCAGCCGCAGCGCGTTGATGTCCGGAGCGGCGTCCGTGGTGCTCTGCTGGGTTGCGGGCTCGCTGTCCGCGGTGGCGTTCATCGTCGATGCTCCCTGGTGGGTTCTCGGAGAGGTTCCCGGCCCCGGCAGCAAAAAGCCCCGGGTCCAGTGGACTCCGGGGTGTTCCGTGTCAGAGTGCGGTCACTCGGCCACGGGCACCGGAGTCCGGTACCCGTAGAAAAAGTAGAAGCCAGAGCGAAGCACGAGGACAGTCTGACACGCGCTGTTCGCCTAGTCGAGTGCGCCCCGCGCGGATCACGTCGTGTTCGTCCGAACCCACCCGTGGCGCCCCCGCGCGTCCTACCGTGGTCGAGCACATCTCAATTCTGGAGGGGAAGTTGAGAAACACCATCCGCACCACGGGGATCGCCGCGCTCGCGCTGCTGTCGCTCACCTCGCTCGCCCTGCCCGCTTCGGCAGCACCCGAATCCGCCGTCGCCGGAGTCGTCTGGGCCGACGACGACTTCGACGGGGTCCGCGAGCGCGGCGAGGCGGGCAAGGCGGGCATCACCGTCGCCGCCTACCGCGAGGACGGCACGGAGGCCGCCACCGCCGTCACCAACAAGGCCGGGCACTACTCGCTCCCGCTCAGCGGCGGGCCCTACAAGCTGCGCCCGAAGTCGCTGCCGTTCGCGCTGACCGTCACCCGACCCAACACCGGCGACGACGCCCGCGACTCCGACTTCGACTGGAACGGTTGGGAGACAACGACTTTCTCCTGCGCGACCAGTTGCCCGAAGTTCGATCTCGGTGTGCTCCAGCGCAAGCAGGACATCGGGCTCACCGTCTCGCCCGCCGAGGTGAAGGCAGCCAAGGGGCAGAGCGTCGCCGTCGAGCTGACCGCGACCAACCACGGCACCGTCCCCAACGGCGGCGACTGGATCGAGGCCCAGTTCAAGGAGGGCCTGCAGATCACCTCCGCCAGCGGTGACGGATGGGCCTGCCGAGTCGACCCCGCCTCCGGGCAGTACCTGTTCTGCCGCTCCGAGGCCGACCACCTGCCCGGCACCGACCGCCCCAAGGTTCGCGTCGAGCTGACCCCGACGGCGGACAGCGGTGACATCTCGATGGACTTCCACGTCGCCGGGTTCCGCCGCTCCGAGAACGTCTTCCCCAACAACACGGCCACGCTGCGCGTTCACGTCGGCTGAGCGCGGGGGCGCGTGGGCGACGGGACCGGCGGAGTAGCCTGGGAACCACCATGGACACCCTGTTCGAGGTCTCCCAGTCAGATGATCACGGTCCCGTCGCTCGCCAGGCGCGCGGCCCAGAAGCGTTGCTGGAGGGGCTGAATCCCCAGCAGCGCGCCGCCGTCGAGCACAGCGGTTCACCCCTGCTCGTCGTCGCGGGCGCGGGCTCCGGCAAGACCCGGGTGCTGACCAGTCGCATCGCCCACCTGCTCGGTGCGCGCGGTGTGCACCCCGGCCAGATCATGGCGATCACCTTCACCAACAAGGCCGCCGCGGAGATGAAGGAGCGCGTCACCGCGCTCGTCGGCGGGCGCGCCAACGTGATGTGGGTGTCCACGTTCCACTCGATGTGCGTGCGGCTGCTGCGCCGCGAGGCGAAGAACCTGGACCTGCGCAGCTCCAACTTCTCCGTCTACGACGCCGACGACTCGCGCCGGTTGATCACGCTGGTCTCCCGCGAGCTGGACCTGGACCCCAAGCGCTACCCGGCCCGCACGCTCGCGGTGCACATCTCGAACCTGAAGAACGAGCTGATCGACCCGGTCGAGGCCGCCGACCGCGCGGGCAACGACCTGGAGCGCAGGGTCGCCGAGGTCTACACCGCCTACCAGCGCAGGCTGACCGAGTCGAACTCCTTCGACTTCGACGACCTGATCATGCGCACCGTTCGGCTGCTGCAGACCAGGCCCGACGTCGCCGAGCACTACCGCAGGCGCTTCCGGCACGTGCTGGTCGACGAGTACCAGGACACCAACCACGCCCAGTACGAGCTGGTGCGCGCGCTCGTCGGCACCGGCGGCGAGGACGGGATCGAGCCCGGCGAGCTGTGCGTCGTCGGTGACGCCGACCAGTCGATCTACGCCTTCCGCGGCGCCACGATCCGCAACATCGAGGAGTTCGAGCGCGACTACCCGCAGGCGCGGACGATCACGCTGGAGCAGAACTACCGCTCGACGCAGACGATCCTCACCGCCGCGAACGCGGTGATCGCCCGCAACTCCAACCGCAGGGAGAAGCGGCTGTGGACCGACCTCGGCGACGGCGACAAGATCGTCGGCTACGTCGGGGACAACGAGCACGACGAGGCCGCGTTCGTCGCCTCGGAGATCGACCGGCTCGTGGACACCGGTGACGCGAACTTCTCCGACATCGCGCTCTTCTACCGCACCAACAACAACTCCCGCGCCTTCGAGGAGGTGTTCATCCGCCTCGGCCTGCCGTACCGGGTCGTCGGCGGTGTCCGCTTCTACGAGCGCAGGGAGGTCCGCGACGCGCTGGCCTACCTCCGGCTGCTGTCCAACCCGGACGACACCGTCAGCCTGCGCCGCGTCCTCAACGTGCCCAAGCGCGGCATCGGCGACCGCGCCGAGGCGTGCGTTGCCGCGCACGCCGAGCGCGAGCGCGTCTCCTTCGCCGCCGCGCTGCGCGACGCGGCCGACGGCAAGGTCAGCCTGCTCAACCCGCGCTCGCAGCGGGCGATCGCCGGGTTCGTCGAGCTGACCGACGAGCTGCGCGCGCTGGTGACCGACGGCAAGGACGTCGCCGAGGTGCTGGACACCGTGCTGGAGCGCACCGGCTACCGGGGCGAGCTGGAGGCCAGCGACGACCCGCAGGACGCCTCGCGGGTGGACAACCTGACCGAGCTGATCACCGTGGCCCGCGAGTTCGTCCAGGCCGAGGCCACGGTGCCGGAGCCGGAGGAACCGGAGATCGACGACGCCGGGCAGCCCGCGCAGGGCTCGCTGGAGGCGTTCCTGGAGCGCGTCTCGCTCGTCGCCGACTCCGACCAGACCCCGGACGCGGGCGACGGCGTCGTCACGATGATGACGCTGCACACCGCGAAGGGCCTGGAGTTCCCCGTGGTGTTCTGCACCGGCTGGGAGGACGGGCTCTTCCCGCACCAGCGCGCACTCGGCGACCCCACCGAACTGGCCGAGGAACGCAGGCTCGCCTACGTCGGCATCACCAGGGCGCGGCAGCGGCTCTACGTCTCCAGGGCGCTCGTGCGCTCCGCGTGGGGGCAGCCGATGGCCAACCCGGCCTCGCGCTTCCTCGACGAGATCCCCGCCGACCTCCTCGAGTGGAAGCGCGTCGAGCCGGTGCGCTCCTCCGCGCCGACCTCGGCCACCCGCTGGGGCAGCAACCGCTCGCAGACGGGCAGCGGCTCCGCTCAGGCGGGCCTGGGCGCGCGGGGCATGCGCTCCACGCCGTTCAAGGGCTGGCAGGACACGCCCGCGATGAAGCTCGACGTCGGCGACCGCGTCTCGCACGACAAGTACGGCCTCGGCACCGTGGTCGCCACCGACGGCTCCGGCCCCAGGGCGACCGCCACCATCGACTTCGGCACCGGCGGCACCGTCCGCCTGATGCTGATCGGTGGAGTCCCGCTCACCAAGCTCTGAGCCCCACCCGGCCACCCTCGGACCCGCCTCGGCGGGCGAGGGTGGCTTTCGCACGCTCCGGGGACCCCCCACTTCAACGGTGGCGTGCGGTGGGGTGGCTCGTCCACGCGTGAGGCGGATGTGGGCGGAACTGTGCTCAGCGGCGTGCTCAGGGCGCGAGGCGGCGACGGTAGTCGAAACGGGTGAAACGACGCTTCCGCGAGGTTTGGCGGGGCGCCGGGCGGGCTACGTGAGAGGCAGACCCCCGCACGGGTTGGGACACGCAGTCGCCGGGTGTGCGGTCGGGGGCACACCCGGCGACTGCGGATCTCCCACCGAAGCTCCCCGGAGCGAGGCCGGTCACCGAAAGAGGAACGACGAAAAGGCGAGCGCTCGATGAGCGATCGCCTCTTGGCCGTACGGGGTTCTACCTGACGAACACGCCGCGCTCGTTGAGCCACGGCAGCGGGTTGATCTTGCGCCCGCCCGAGTTCCAGACCTCGAAGTGCAGGTGCGGGCCGGTGGAGAAACCGCGGTTGCCCATGGTGGCGATCTGCTCGCCCGCCTTCACCTTCTTGCCCTCCTTCACCAGGATGCGGTCCACGTGCCCGTACACGGTCGTGGTGCCGTCGTGGTGCAGGACCTTGACCCAGAGGCCGAAGCCGCTCGCCGGGCCCGCCGCGATGATCGTGCCGTCGGCCACCGTGTAGATCGGGGTGCCGATGCGGTTGGCGATGTCCAGGCCGTAGTGGGTCGCGCCCCAGCGGGCGCCGTAGCCGGAGGTGAAGGTGCCGGAGGCGGGCTTCACGAACTTGACCCGGTTGCGCTCGGCTTCCTGCTCGGCGCGCTTGGCCAGTTCCGCCCTCAGCTGCTGGCTCTTGGCCAGCTTCTCGACCTCGAGAGACGGGTCGGAGACCTGCGAGGACAGCGGAACGACCTCGGGAGAGGGCGCGGTACCGCCCATGCCGAGCGCCGCGACGGCGCTGCGACCGGATGCCAGTGGAGCCACTTCGTCTGACGCGGAAGCAGAGTTCCCGCCCGGCGCGAGGGTCTGACCGGCGCCGGCGGCGACGAACGCGCCTGCCGCGACGGCCGCTACGACGACCCTGCCGCGAAGTGCGGACGGCGGCGGCGGGAGCCGGTGAGCTCCCTTGGGCCGTGAACCCGTCTGCGACAACGCGTCTGCGAGTGCCGGGGAGGATTGACTGCCGCCGGGGGTGCGGTGTTGCGCCAAGGCCTGCCCTTCCGTCTTCGGGGAGTCCGGGCGGACATTCCGGGCGGGGGATCCCGGCGAGTCGATGGGAACCGACTCAGCGTCCTGGTTTGTGACCGGACCGTGACAACGGACGGCGGCGACAGTAGCCAAGGGGTACCCCTACGGGCAAATCCCTGATCGGGTCATCTGCCGTTCGGCCGCTCATGCGGACGAGTGTGACCCGCTGCGATAACGGAGCGTGTTTTCGGTAGTGTGATCCAGATCACAAGCAACGTGCGAACGGGTCGGACGTCTGTACTTCACCTGCGTCAGAGTGCCCAGCACCGCGTGCACACAGCGACGGGCGATGGGCAGGGAGAGGTGTCCCACGTCACGGAGGCAGTGCTCCTCGACGTCGAGGTCCGGGTGTCGTAAACGGGCGTTGACCTGCGGGATCACCACCTCGTCCAGCTCGCTCCAGACCACCACGAACCGGGTGCGGCACCCGGGGGCCGGCTCGGCCAGTTCGGTCATCAGCTCCGAACCGGGCCGCAGCTCGCGGACGAGCTTGGTCGGCAGCAGGTAGGCGGACAGCGTCCCGGTGTGCGGGGTGCCGAGCGTGATGAGCGTGCGCACCCGCTCGTCGCCGCCCTGGCGCTGCACGTAGTACCTGGCGATGATCCCGCCGAGCGAGTGGCCGACCACGTGCACCGAGTCGGAGCCGGTCTCCTCGCACACCCGCTCGATGTGCGCGCCCAGCTCGGCGGCGGCGCTCCTGATGTCACCGGTGACCGCGGTCAGGATGCTGTAGTTCACGGCGTGCACGACGCCGAAGCCGCGCCTGCGCAGCGCGCCGGAGAGAACGGTGAAGATCGAGCGGTTGTCGCCGATGCCGTGCACCAGGACCACGGGGGTGCCCGCGCCCTCCAGGTTGGAGACGACGAGGCCGCGCTGCGACGGTGCCAGGTCGTCGGTGCGGTAGCGCTCGTAGTGGCCGCCGGGGCGCAGCTTCTCGGCCAGGGCTCCCCAGGGGTAGAGGACGGCGTGCGCGGCCAACCAGGTCGCTTCAACGGCGGCACCGCGCAAGCCACCGAGGCTGGCCATGCCGCGCAGCACCACGCCGACGCCCTCGCCGACCGCCTTCGCGGTCTCGGCGACGGCCGCGGCTCGGCGTGCGTGGCCGAGGAGGTGTTCCCCCAGCTCGTGCACGTCGGACCTCGCGATCTTCCCCATGGAGTGACGGTAAGTGATCTGCGCCACTCGCGCGTCAGTACATCGGTTTCTTTTCGCGGATACCCCTTCACCGCGAAAAAGATGCGTCGTACTGCTCTTGGCACCGCACTTCGCTAGCGTGGTCGCGGTGACCGCGCGGCCATCCACCTCACCTTCTCCTCCGGCGGATCGCAGTCCTTCGCGGGCTCCCGGTCCTGACGCGGCCTCCCCGCCGCTGACCACGGCGATCGCCCTGTCGGCGCTGTCCGCGGTCGCCGCCGCCCTCGCCCCGGTGCTGGGCGTGACGGCGCCCGCCGAACCCGCCGCCTTCACCTCCTGGCCGCTGCTGGGCCTGCTCGCGGCGCTGCCCGTGCTCGCGGCGCTCATCGCCCGCGCGCGCGGTCGCGTGGCGCTGGCCGCGGGGGTCCTCGTCCCGGCGGCGCTGCTCGCTCCCGGACGCGCCGCGATCGACCTCCAGTTCCTGGACGGCGCGAGCCTGGCCGCGCGTCCGGAGCTGCTGTTGCCGCACAGCCTGAACGTGCTGGGCGCGGGGCCCGGACTGCTCGCGCTGCTGGTCGCCCACGCCGCCACGGTCGCGGCCGGGTTCTTCGCGGCCAAGTCGCTCGCCAGGACCGGTGAGGCCGGAGAACCCAGGCACGGGCTGTTCGCCTTCACGCTCTGCGTCGGCGTGCTGGTCTCCGTCGGTCTCGCGGCGGCACCGTTCCGCTCGACCGATCCTTATCTTCTGCCCGCCGCGGTGCTGGACGCTCCGCCGTGGGTGCTCGTCGGCGTGCTCCTGGTCGCGGTCGCCGTGCCGATCTCCGCCGCGTTGGCCATCAGCTCGGCCGAGCCCGGCGCCGCCCGCGGCAAGCTGCTCGGCCTGGTGCTCGCCGTGCTCGGGCTGATCGTGCCGCCGATCGCCTCCGCCGTCGCCTCCGACCAGTTCTTCATCACGTGGGGGCCGTTCGTCGCACTGGCCGGAGCGCTCGTGCTCGCGGTGCTGGCGATCCCGGCCGGACGGGGGCGGGGGGAGCCCACCTCGGGAACCGATGACGTGGAGCTGCCCGGCCAGGAGCGGTTGCAGATGGTCGCCGGAGCCCTCGCCGTGCTCTCCGGGCTGGCCTCGCTCGCGGGCGGGCTGCTCGACACCATCGAGGTGCCGCCGGATCTGCCGAGCCTGGTGAACTACCCGGCCCGGATGCTGCTGCCCGCCGGAGGCGTCCTTCTAGTACTGGGGCTGGCGATGACCGTGCGCGGTCTCGCCGGGGCGCTGCGCCCCGTGCTCGCCGTCGCCTGGGCCGGGGTCGTCCTCGCCGCCGCCGTCGCGCTGGACGTGGTGGTCGGCGCTGTCGGGGTCGCCGGTGTCGAGGTCGCCTCCGGCACCTGGGCGCTGATCGCCGCCGTGGTGCTCGCGCTGGGCGCGGGTGCCGCTGCCGGGCTCGCGGGCGGGGTCGAGCGGGACGAGGTCGACCTCAGCGAGCCGATCCGCAACGACGCGCTCTTCGCCCCGGTCGGGCTCGCGGTGGCGCTGAGCGCGGCGGCCTTCGTCGTGCCCGTGCTCTCCGCTCCCGACTTCATCGCGCCCGGACTGCTCTCGCCGCTGCGCATCTCCTCGTGGGGCGTGCTCGTCGCGATGCTGACCGCCGTCGCCGCGAGCGCGCTGTCCTTGTTCTGCCGCCCGCGCCGCGCCGCCGGGCTGTTGTTCGGAGCCGCGATCGTCGTGGGCCTGCGCGCCGCCGAACTGCCGTTGACGGCGCAGCGAGTCGAAGGCGCGGCGGCGGCTTCCGGAATGTGGTTCGCGCTGGGTGGTTTCGCGGTGTTGCTCATCGCAGCGGGAATCGCCTTGTCCCGAAAGGAAAAGGCCACCGGATGACCCGAGTGGTGGTCGCGGGCGGGGCCGGTGCCGATCCGCTCGCGCGGGCGCTGCGGGACGCGGGCTTCGAGGTCGTCCACATAGGAGAGTCGCGCGACCCCGCGCAGGTCGCCGCGGCCGTCGTGCAGGAGGACGCCGTCGCCGTCGGCTTCACCGACGTTCCCGCCGAATCCGTGGAAGAACTTCGCGATCTGCTTGTGGCGCAGGGTGCTGAGGACGTCGTGCTCTTCCGCTCAGGAGCGGAACCCGGCGAGATTGTGGAATCGCTCACGGGCGCCGACCCCCGCCCGAGTGACGCCACGCGCACTACTTGAACGATTCCCCGGCGTTGCCTTCGTCTCAGTGAGCACGCGATTCCTGGTGATTCGCGTGCGCGGTGACCGACTTCACCGCAGGCGGGCGCGAATGCTTAGTGGCTGGTCGATAGGGTCACCCGGTCCGACAGCGGTGTCGTTGGCGAGATCAGGAGACTCTGAGTGGACCTGTACGAGTACCAGGCGAAGGACCTCTTCGCCGCCCACGGGGTCCCGGTGTTGCCGGGCGCCGTGGCCACCACCCCGGATGAGGCCGCGGCGATCGCCGCCGACTACGGCGTCGCCGTCGTCGTCAAGGCCCAGGTGAAGACCGGCGGTCGCGGCAAGGCCGGCGGCGTGAAGCTGGCCGAGACCGCCGAGGAGACCAAGACCAAGGCCGAGGGCATCCTCGGGCTGGACATCAAGGGTCACATCGTGCACCGCGTGCTGGTGACCCCCGCGTCCGACATCGCGGAGGAGTACTACTTCTCCTTCCTGCTGGACCGTTCCAACAGGACCTTCCTCGCCATGGCCTCCGTCGAGGGCGGCATGGACATCGAGGAGGTGGCCGTCTCCAAGCCGGAGGCGCTCGCCAAGATCGCGATCGACCCGATCGCCGGCGTCGACCTGGCCAAGGCCAACGAGATCGTCGCCGCGGCGAAGTTCCCCGCCGAGGTCGCCGACCAGGTCGCCGACACCATCGTGAAGCTCTGGGAGACCTTCGTCTCCGAGGACGCCACCCTGGTCGAGGTCAACCCGCTCGTGCGCGACCCGCACGGCAAGATCGTCGCGCTCGACGGCAAGGTCACCCTCGACGAGAACGCGGGCTTCCGCCACCCGGCGCACGCCGAGCTGGTCGACAAGGCCGCGGAGAACCCGCTCGAGGCCGCCGCCAAGGCCAAGGACCTCAACTACGTCAAGCTGGACGGCGAGGTCGGCATCATCGGCAACGGCGCCGGCCTGGTGATGTCCACCCTGGACGTCGTCGCCTACGCGGGCGAGAAGCACGGCGGCGTCAAGCCCGCCAACTTCCTCGACATCGGTGGCGGTGCCTCCGCCGAGGTGATGGCCAACGGCCTGGAGATCATCCTCTCCGACACCGACGTGCGCAGCGTCTTCGTGAACGTCTTCGGCGGCATCACCGCCTGCGACGCGGTCGCCAACGGCATCGTGAAGGCGCTGGAGATCCTCGGTGACGGGGCCACCAAGCCGCTGGTCGTCCGCCTGGACGGCAACAACGTCGTCGAGGGTCGCCGCATCCTCGCCGAGGCGAACCACCCGCTGGTCACCGTGGTGGACACCATGGACAACGCGGCCGACCGCGCCGCCGAACTCGCTGCCGCGGGGAAGTGACACAACAAGATGGCTATCTTCCTCACTGAGAACAGCAAGGTCATCGTCCAGGGCATGACCGGTGCCGAGGGCACCAAGCACACCAAGCGGATGCTGGCCTCCGGCACGAACATCGTCGGTGGCGTGAACCCGCGCAAGGCCGGCGAGAAGGTCGACTTCGACGGCACCGTCGTCCCGGTCTTCGGCTCCGTCGCCGAGGCCATGGAGGCCACCGGCGCCGACGTCACCGTGATCTTCGTTCCGCCGAAGTTCGCCAAGGACGCCGCGGTCGAGGCGATCGACGCGGGCATCGCGCTCGCCGTCGTCATCACCGAGGGCATCCCGGTGCACGACACCGCCTACTTCTGGGCCCACGCGGGCGCCAAGGGCAACAAGACCCGGATCATCGGGCCGAACTGCCCCGGCGTGATCAGCCCCGGCAAGGCCAACGCGGGCATCATCCCCGCCGACATCTCCGGCGCGGGCCGGATCGGCCTGGTGTCCAAGTCCGGCACGCTGACCTACCAGATGATGCACGAGCTGCGGGAGTTCGGTTTCTCCACCGCGGTCGGCATCGGCGGTGACCCGATCATCGGCACCACGCACATCGACTGCCTCCAGGCGTTCCAGGACGACCCGGAGACCGACGCCATCGTGATGATCGGCGAGATCGGTGGCGACGCCGAGGAGCGCGCGGCGGCCTACATCGCCGAGCACATCACCAAGCCGGTCGTCGGCTACGTCGCGGGCTTCACCGCCCCCGAGGGCAAGACGATGGGCCACGCGGGCGCGATCGTGTCGGGTTCCTCCGGCACCGCGGCCGCGAAGCAGGAGGCCCTCGAGGCCGCCGGCGTGAAGGTCGGCAAGACGCCGTCCGCGACCGCCGACCTGATGCGCGAGATCATGAAGTCCCTCGCCTGACAGCCGCTTTCGGACACGAGGCCGGGTGACCCTTCGCGGGTCACCCGGCCTCTGTCGTCACGCAGCGGTGGTGGTTGACTCGAACGGGTTCGACACACCGGGGGAAGCCCTGGGTGTCGGATGTCGTCCTGACGGTGGAATCGGCTAGCGTTCCGCTGCCACAACCCTCAAGCGTCCACAGTGGCCGCCTCGTTCGAGGAGGAGACCCAGCATGTCCGTGCCCTATGGCGCGCCCCAGCCCCATCCCCAGCAGCCCGGGATGCCCGGGCAGCCGGGAAAGCCCCTCGACCTCGGCTTCATCCTCTCGCTCGTCGCCGCGGGACTGGCGCTCGTCGCGTTCTTCTGCGGCTTCGCCACCGACGCCCGCGGCGCCGTCTCGGCGTACCAGCTCGCCGGCGGTGTGCTCGCCGGGCTCGCGGTGCTGCCCAAGGCTCCCAAGCTGCTCTGGGCGGCCGCGCCGCTGGCCGTGGTGCCCGCGCTGCAGCTGCTGCAGGGCCTGATCGCGTCCTCGTCGGTCAGCGGCCTGTACGTGGTGGTCTTCATCGCCAGCCTGCTCCAGGCCGGTGCGACGGTGGTGGCGCTGCTCGCCGACATCGAGATCATCAAGCTGCAGCCGAAGCCGCAGTACGGCCCGCCCGGCGGCTGGAACCCGGCCTCCGGCGGATTCCCGCAGCCCTACGGCCAGCAGCCCGGCGGCTACCCGCAGCAGGGCTACCCCCAGCAGCCGCAGCAGCCGCAGCAGACCCAGCAGTTCGGTCAGCCCGGAACCCCGCCCGGTGGTTTCCAGCAGAGCTGATGCTGATCAAATAGAGCAAGACCTCTCGTCGGGGTGGCACCGCGGTCGCGGTGTCACCCTGACGGCTTTTCCGAGGCTGGTCACGCGGCGTGCCTCACCCGGACGGCGATCCGCCGGTGCGAGTGTGCCCGCATGACCACGGCTCAACCTACTGACCAGGGGGTAGACGAGGTGGTCGTGCGACCGCGGGCGGCTCCGAGGGGCCTGCGGGTCCGGTTACTCGTAGTAGCCGCGCTCGGTCCGTTGGTGCTCGGGTTCCTCGTCGCGGCGAGCGTGTCCGCCGTCGTGGTGGGCTCGGCCCCGCTCGCCGTCTTCTCCGTTCCCGAAGTCCTCGCGTCGGCCCGCTGGCTGTGGCTGGCCGCCCACCAGGTGCCGGTGACCCTGCGCGGCGCCCCGCTCGGCGTGCTGCCGCTGCTGCTCACCCTCATCGTGGCGTTGCTCGTGGCGCGCTCGGCCAGGGCCTCCGCGCGCCGGATGCGGTTGCGCGCCCCCGGCCCGACCCAGCAGCTGATCGGCACCATCGCCGCAGCGCACGGGGTTTTCGCCGCCGTGCTCGCCGCGGTGCAGCCGGAAGGCGCGGCCGTCGCGACGCCGACGACCGCTTTCGTCGGTGCCGCACTGGTTTCCGGTGTCGCCGCGACCATCGCGCTCGCCGAGACGTGCGGCCTGGCCGAGCTGATCAGCAGGCTGGACGCGCCGCTGCGACGCGGCCTCTACGTCGGCGTTCTCGGGCTCGGCGCGCTCCTCGCGGTGGGCGCGCTGCTGTTCTCCGTCGGGCTGCTGGTGGCCCTGCCCAAGGTCGCGGGCATGTTCCTGGACACCGGCCAGGGCATCGCCGAGTTCTTCGGCATCGCGTTGCTGTGCCTGGCCTACCTGCCCAACATCGTGATCGCCGCGAGTTCCTTCGCGCTCGGATCGGGCTTCGCGGTGGGCAAAGCGGTGATCGCGCCGATCGGCATGGCGCTGGCGCCGGTGCCCTCGGTGCCGCTGCTGGCCGCGCTGCCGCCGGTCACCAGCCGGTGGTGGCTCGTGGTCTTCGTGCTGCCGCTGCTGGTCGGCGTGCTCGTCGGCTGGTGCTGCCGCAAGTGCTCGCCCGAGCCGATCGAGCGGGTGAAGGCCGTCGCGGTCGCCGCCGTGCTGATCGGGTTGGCCATGTTCGTGCTGGCCTTCCTCGCCGGGGGCAGGCTCGGCGGTGGGCCGTTCGACCCGGTGACCGTGCAGGCGGGCAAGGTCGTGCTGGCCGCAGCGGGATGGGTTCTGGTGCCAGGAGCCCTTGTGGCGTGGGTGTTCGCGCCCAAGGCCGAGGAGGAGCCCGCGGCCGAGGCCGCCGCCGAGTCTGAGTCTGACTCCGAGTCGGGGTCGGAGTCGGAGTCGGATGAGGAGGCTGTTCTCGAAGCAGAGGACGCGGACGAGGACTCCGAAGACTCTGCGGAAGACGCCGAAGAGGATTCCGAGGCGCCGGAAGCCGTCGACGAGCCCGAGGACGCCGAAGAGCCTGAGGCGCTTGAGGAATCCGACGAGGCCGAGGCGCCGGAAGCGCCGGAGACGTCGGAACTGTCCGAAGTGGACGTTGACGACTTCGAGGACTACGAGGAGTACGACGACGTCGAGGAGACCGAGGGCTACCGGTTCGAGCCGCTGCCCGAGGACTTCGAGGACGAGGAGGACCGGCTCGCGCGGGAACTCGCGGAGGAGCTGGGCGAGGAGCTGACGATCGACGACGAGGACCCGCCCCCACCGCCGAAGCGCTGACGCGCCGCCCGCCCTGCTCGATGTGATCCACACGGCAGGAACTACGCTGGTCACGCCCCTGATCCGGCTTGCCAGGAGACGAAGCTGAGCCCATCGCACCCGGATGTGACGCCGCTCGCACAGCGGCTGAGCGTGCCGGTCCCCGCCCGCGTCGTTGCCCTCGTGTCCGGTTCGGGCACCCTGCTCCAGGCGCTGCTGGACGCGGTGGACGCCGGGGACTACCCGGCGACCGTCGTCGCGGTCGGCGCGGACCGGAGCAAGCTCGAAGGGCTCGACCGGGCCCGGCGCCACGGCGTCCCGACCTTCTCCGTCCGACTGCGCGACCACGCCGACCGCACCGCGTGGGACCGCGCGCTGGCCGAGGAGATCGCCGCGCACGAGCCCGACCTGGTGGTCTCCGCCGGGTTCATGAAGATCCTCGGGCCGGCCGTGCTTGAGCGCTTCGGCGGTCGCGTGATCAACACGCATCCCGCGCTGCTGCCCGCTTTCCCCGGCGCGCACGCCGTCGCCGACGCCATCTCCTACGGCGTCAAGGTCACCGGCTGCACCGTGCACCTGGTCGACGCGGGCGTGGACACCGGGCCGATCCTCGCCCAGGAGGCGGTCGCCGTGCTGCCCGGCGAGGCCGAGACAGACCTGCACGAGCGGATCAAGGAGGTCGAGCGGCGGATGCTGGTCGACGTCCTCGCCCGGCTCGCGCGAGAAGGCTGCACCACAACGGGACGAGAGGTGAACATTCCGTGACCGCGACAGATGGCCTGCGGCCGGTCCGCAGGGCGCTGCTGGGCGTGTCCGACAAGGCCGGGCTGGTCGAGCTGGCCGCCGGGCTGCACGAGGCCGGGGTGGAGCTGGTCTCCACCGGCGGGACCGCGAAGGCGATCGCCGCCGCTGGCATTCCCGTCACCCCGGTCGAGCAGGTCACCGGGTTCCCCGAGTGCCTGGACGGCCGGGTCAAGACGCTGCACCCCGGTGTGCACGCCGGGCTGCTCGCCGACGTCCGCCGCCCCGAGCACGTCGAGCAGCTGGAGCGGATGGAGATCGCCGCCTTCGACCTGCTCGTGGTGAACCTGTACCCGTTCCGGGAGACGGTGGCCTCCGGCGCGTCCGAGGACGAGTGCGTCGAGCAGATCGACATCGGCGGACCGGCGATGGTCCGCGCCTCCGCCAAGAACCACGCCAACGTCGTGGTCGTCGTCGACCCGGCGCGCTACGAGTGGGTGCTGGAGCGCGTGCGGGGCGGCGGGTTCAGCCTCGCTGACCGCCAGGGCCTCGCCGCCGACGCCTTCCGGCACACCGCGAGCTACGACGTCGCGGTGGCCTCGTGGATGGGCAGCACCATCGCCGCCGACGAGTCCGGCTTCCCGAGCTGGGCCGGTGCGACGTGGGAGCGCTCCTCGGTGCTGCGCTACGGCGAGAACCCGCACCAGCGCGCCGCGCTCTACCTCACCCCCGGCGCCGCTGGCCTCGCCACCGCGAAGCAGTTGCACGGCAAGGAGATGTCGTACAACAACTACGTCGACGCCGACGCCGCGTGGCGCTCCGCGCACGACCACTCCGACGCGTGCGTCGCGATCATCAAGCACGCCAACCCCTGTGGCATCGCGGTGTCCACTGTGGATGGTGACGTGATCGCGGACGCGCACCGCAAGGCGCACGCCTGCGATCCGGTCAGCGCCTTCGGCGGCGTGATCGCGGCCAACCGCGAGGTGACCGTGGAGATGGCCGAGCAGGTGGCGGAGATCTTCACCGAGGTGATCGTCGCCCCGGGCTACGCCGACGGTGCCGTGGATGTGTTGACCCGCAAGAAGAACGTCCGCATCCTCGTCGCCGAGGCCCCGGTGCGCGGCGGGCTGGAGATGCGCGCGGTCTCCGGTGGCCTGCTGCTCCAGGCCGCTGACGCGATCGACGCCGAGGGCGACTCCGCCTCGAAGTGGACGCTCGCGTGCGGAGAGCCGGTCGACGACGCGACCATGGCCGACCTGGTGTTCGCCTGGCGGGCCTGTCGCGCGGTGAAGTCCAACGCGATCCTGCTGGCCAGCGGGGGCGCCACGGTCGGGGCGGGCATGGGCCAGGTCAACCGCGTCGACGCCGCTCGGCTCGCCGTCTCCCGTGCGGGGGACCGCGCCAAGGGCTCCGTCGCGGCCTCTGACGCCTTCTTCCCGTTCCCCGACGGGCTCGAGGTGCTGACCGCCGCCGGGGTGCGCGCGGTGGTCCAGCCGGGTGGCTCCGTGCGGGACTCCGCGGTCATCGAGGCGGCCCAGGCGGCCGGGGTCACGATGTACCTGACGGGGACGCGTCACTTCGCGCACTGACCTGCGGTTTTGATCGGAAGGGCCCGGCGTTGTCGGGCCCTTCTCCTATGGTGTGGAAACCCTCGTCCGAGTGACTTGACGGGGGCGGCGGGCCCCGGTTTACTAGTCCCATCGTTCGAACACGTGTTCGAACGAACGCCAGGGCTGGTGCGGGATCAGCCGTGGTGGTCACCGGCTTCTTGTGGCGTGTGTGTTCGTTGGGTGCGGGCTCCTTCGCCGGGGAAGAGGAAGCGGGTGTTCGGTGTGGCACTCGCTCCGCGGGTTGTCGCCGGACGGGGTGGTCGTGGCCAACGGGGTGGTCATGACCTCCGGCGGCGGTTCGCGGGGCGGGTGTGACCGAAGAGGTGTGGATTCGTTCGCCGCCGTGTCGCTGTCCGCCTGACCTGCGACCCGGTGGTGCGGTGGCGAACAGTTCAGTGCTCGTCGATCGGTGTTGTCGATCCGGGTGGCCGCCGATCGACGCTCCAGTGGGGACGACCACTGGAGGAGGCGCTGATGCGGTTCATGGTGATGGTGAAGGCGGATGCCCGGTCCGAAGCCGGTCAACCGGTGAGCGCCGAGGTGCTGGCCGCGCTGGAGAAGTACAACGAAGACCTGGTCAACGCCGGTGTGCTCCTCGCTGGGGAAGTGCTCAAGCCCAGCTCCTGCGGTGCGCGGGTGCGGTTCTCCGGCGCTCGGCGGACCGTGGTCGACGGCCCGTTCCCCGCGGCTCGGGACCTGCTCGCCGGGTTCTGGTTGATCGACGTGAAGTCGCTCGACGAGGCCATTGCGTGGGTGGGACGCATCCCCTGCGGTCCGGACTCGGAGGCCGAGGTCGAGGTCCGCCCCGTCGTCGAGGTCGCCGCCTCAGCCCCTGCGCCGCCAGGACTGCCGACTTCGGCTCCACACCGGCTGAGGCCAGCTGACTTCGGCTCTGCGCCGCCGGAGCCTTCGGTGACGTCGTAGCTACCGCGCGGCCGAAGCCGTCTGGTCTGCCGGGCTGTCCGGCGCGCCGAAGCACGCGCACGCACAGGGGCTTGTTCTGCACGTGGTCGAGGCGCAGGTCCTGGTGACGGCACGACCCGGGTTGCGGTGTCTTCAAGACCGCCAAACCCCCTGTCGATCATCGTTAACCACCACAAACCCTCCGCGTTGCCGGTGAAGACCGTCGAGCACCCCTTCGTCAACGCAGCCAGGGGTACCCGTTTCGTACTCATAGCGGTGTGGCTTCACTTCGCCGCTATGAGTACGAAACGGATTTGGGGGACATCGGGGAGGTTGCGAGTGGTGGGGTGGGCTGCTGTGATTGCGCGTCGTGGCGGGTACCGGGGCGGTGATGGGCGGGGCTGCGGACGACGTGGCCGAGGGCAGTGCTGCGAGCGGCAGTGCTGCGAGCGGCAGTGTTGCGAGTGACAGGGCTGCGGGGGACCGGGCGCACCGGGCCATTGAGGCGGTGTGGCGGATCGAGGCCGCGCGGTTGATCGCGGGGCTCGCGCGGTTCATCCGGGACGTCGGGCTCGCCGAGGAGTTGGCGCAGGACGCGTTGGTCGCGGCCTTGGAGCAGTGGCCGGAGTCGGGGGTGCCGAACAACCCGGGCGCCTGGCTGATGTCGGTCGCGAAGCGGCGCGCGATCGATCTGGTGCGGCGCAAGGAGAACTTCGCGCGCAAGTTGGAGGAGGTCGGCCACCGCCTGGAGACCGAGGGCGATGGGGCGGACCTGGAGTACGACCCCGCGCTGGACGGGGAGATCGGCGACGACCTGCTCCGCCTGGTGTTCACGGCCTGCCACCCGGTGCTGTCCACCGAGGCACGGGTCGCGATGACGCTGCGCCTGCTGGGCGGGCTGACCACGGACGAGATCGCGCGAGCCTTCCTGGTCGCGGAAGCGACTGTGGCGCAACGGATCGTCCGCGCGAAGAAGAACTTGGAGAAGGCGAAGGTCCCGTTCGAGGTGCCGCAGGGGGAGGACCGCGCGCAGCGGCTGTCCTCGGTGCTCGAAGTGATCTACCTGATCTTCAACGAGGGCTACTCGGCCACCGCCGGGGAAGACTGGCTGCGACCGGAGCTGTGCGCGGAAGCGTTGCGGCTGGGCCGCGTTCTCGTAGGACTCGTGCCGAAGGAGCCGGAGGCGCACGGCCTGGTCGCGCTGATGGAGATCCAGGCCTCGCGGTCGCGAGCGCGCACGGACGCGGAGGGCAAGCCGATCCTGTTGCTGGAGCAGGATCGCGCGCGCTGGGACCAGTTGCTCATCCGACGCGGGCTGGCGGCGCTGGAGCAGGCGGAAAAGCTCGGCGGAGCGCGCGGTCCCTACGCGCTCCAAGCCGCGCTCGCCGCCTGCCACGCCCGCGCGCGCACGGCAGCCGACACGGACTGGGAGCGCATCGCGAGCCTCTACGCGGTGTTGGTGGAGGTCACGCCGTCGCCGATCGTGGAGCTCAACCGCGCGGTGGCGGTCTCGATGGCCTTCGGCCCCGCGGCCGGACTTGAGGTGGCGGACGGCCTGGTGGACGTGCCCGCGCTGAAGAGCTACCACCTGCTGCCGAGCGTGCGCGGGGACTTCCTGTTCAAGCTCGGCAGGATGGACGAGGCCAAGGCGGAGTTCGAGCGGGCGGCGGGGCTGACGCGCAACACCCGCGAGCGCGAGCTGCTGCTCGGCCGCGCCCGCGAATGCGCGTGATCACTGCTTCGTGTACGTCATGAACGCCATACCGCTGTCGAAGATCCGGTGCGCGGCGAGCTTGAAGCCGGTCGCGCGAAACTCGCCGCTGAACAGCGGTACGCCGGAGCCCGCGACGATCGGGTAGATCTTCACCAGCAGCTCGTCGATCTCCTCGCGCAGGGCGCCCGCGAGCGCGCCGCCGCCGCAGAGCCAGATTCCCTTGCCCTCCAACGCCTTCAGCTCCCTGACCTTGGCGACAGGATCGCCGGGCACGACCTCGACGTCGGGGTGCTGCCGCGTGAGGCTGTTCGAGAACACGTACTGCCGAAGGTGCTCGTAGGGGCTCGGCACGCCCTCCTTGAGCACGACGTCGTAGGTGCCGCGACCCATCACCACGGTGTCGAAGTGCCTGGGCTCCGGGACCGGCAGGCCGACCATGGCGGCGACGTGGGTGGGGACGGTCTCCGGGTACTCGGCGGTCATGACCGCGTTGTGATCGCCCTCCCAGGGGAAGAAGTCCGCGGCGCCCTCCGGGGTCGCGATGAAACCGTCCACTGTGGACGCGATGTAGTAGCTCAGCTTGCGCATGCCGCTCCTCCCATAACCACTATGTCTGTAGTACTGTACGCAGAGTGGTCAGGAAGCGGAACACTGAACGGCGAACCGCGCTGGTCGACGCGGCGATCGAGGTGTTGGCGGCGGAGGGCGCGCGCGGGCTGACCTTCCGCGCGGTCGACGAGGCGGCGGAGGTGCCCAAGGGCACGGCCTCCAACTACTTCGCCAGCCGCGAGGACCTGTTCAACCAGGTCGGCGGGCGCATCCACACGCGACTCGGGCCGACCGCCACCGCGTTGTCCGCGAACACCCTCGCGCCGCGCACGCGGGAAGCGGTGGTGTGGCTGATGACGGAGATGGTGCGACGGATCATCGACGACCGCACGGGCTACCTGGCCTTGCAGGAGCTGCGGTTGGAGGCGACGCGGCGGCCGGAGCTGCGCGCCGCGCTGACCGCGACCGTGCGCGCGAACCTGGACGCGAACATCAAGCAGCACACGGGTTCCGGGCTGCCTGGCGATGCGGATTCGGTGGTGCTGCTGTACTTCTCGCTCACCGCGCTGATCGTCGAGCACCTGACGCTGCCCGAGGTGCTCGACGGCAACGCACTCGACGGTCTCGACGGACTCGTCCGGATGTTCGTGGAAAGGGCCATCCCCGCTGACTGATCACCTGTGGCAGGGTGCTGGGCGTGGACGAGGCGACCCAGGATTCAGTGCCACCGGTGGTCGGTGAGGACTTCGCCGACGCCGTCTTCGCCAACGAGGTGTGGGAGGACTGCGCCTTCGAGCGATGTTCCTTCGTGGACGCGGACCTGCGCGGGCTGATCACCAAGAACTGCACCTTCGTGGCGTGCGACTTCACCGGCGCGGACCTGTCGGAGTCCAAGCACCGGATCACCGCGTTCCGGCAGTGCACCTTCCGCCGCGCCGACCTCAGCGAGTCGGAGCTGCGCGGGTGCTCGCTGATGGGCTCGCAGTTCGGCGACTGCCGACTCCGCCAGTGGCAGCTGCACGACACCGACCTGACCCTGGTCGGCCTGAGCGGCGCCGACCTCAAGGACTCCTCGCTGTCCGGGCTGCGGATGCGCGAGGCCAACCTCAACGAGAGCGACCTGCGCGGCGCCGACCTGACCAAGTGCGACCTCACCGGCGCGCGGATGCTGGACGCCAAACTGGCCGACGCGGACCTGCGCGGGGCGAAGCTCGGCGCGGACATCCTGGTGCAGGCCGACCTGCGCGGCACCAAGGTGGACCTGGAGATCGCGGTCAGCTTCGCGGCCGCGCATGGTCTCGTGATCGAGTAGCCCAGGCAATCCCCGCAGCTCGGAATGCCGTCGTTTGTACAGCACTCACCCCAAGAGGGTCGCCAGAGCCAAGTGGCGCGGTGACACTGTCGTGGTGAGCAGCCCCTACAAAGACCTCGCCGGAACACCGCACCTGCGGGCTCTGCTGGGCTGGTCGATCGTCGGCAGGCTGCACATGGCGGGCATCTCCATCGCCATCACCTTCCTGGCCGTCGAGTGGACCGATTCCTACCTGATCGCCGGGCTCATCGTCGGCGCGGTCACGCTCGGCCAGGGCATTTCCGGGCCGCTGCGCGGCAAGGCCGCGGACCGGGGATCGGCCCCGCGCCTGCTCGCGGTGAGCGGGACCCTGCACACGACCGGGCTGCTCGTCCTCGCGGCGTTACCCGCTGCCTGGTGGCCGATCGCGCCGGTCATCGGGCTCGCGACCGGGCTGTTCATGCCTCCGGTCGGGCAGATCGTGCGCGCGGTGTGCACGCGGGCGGTCGAGCGCGACAAGCACAACGCGGTGTTCTCCATCGAGGCCATCGTCCAGGAGATGGCGTTCCTGATCGGGCCGACGCTGATCGCGGTCGCCGTGGGCTTCAGCGGGGGCCGCGCCGGGCTGCTGCTGAGCGCGGCCATGGTGGCGACCGGAGTGCTCGGGTTCGCGCTGACCGTGCACCGCTCGGGCCACGGCACGCCGAACGCGGAGTCGATCAAGGCCAGCCAGGAGGCGAAGACCTCGATCCTGCGCAACCGGGGCGTGGTGCCGCTGCTCACCGTCGCCACCGTGATGCTCGGCGCCTTCACCATCACCGACATCGCGATCATCAGCTGGGCGCGCGAGCGCGGCACTCCGGAGCTGATCGCCGTGATGGTCACGGTGTGGGGGATCGGCTCGCTGATCGGCGGCCTCGCGGCGGGCTCGTTCAAGGGCGAGCCGAGCCTGGCCCGCCGCGCCGGGCTGTTCACCTCGGGCATGATCGCCGTCGCGCTCGTGCTGCCACCGCTGCTGGACCCGTCGCCGTGGCTGCTCGCCGGGCTGTTGGTGATCACCGGGTTGGCCATCGCGCCCGCCATCGCCACCGCGAACACCTGGCTCGGCGACCTGGTCCCGGAGGGCAGGCTGGCCGAGGCGTTCGGCTGGCAGGCGACCGCGACGACGGCGGCCGGAGCGCTGGCCTCTCCGCTGGCCGGGTACCTCCTCGATTCCTCCGGCCCGGCGGCCGCTGTCGCGGTGAGCGGCGGGCTGGCCGTTCTGGGCACCCTTCTGGCGATCCGTGCAGGCCGTGTACGGAACGTTGCGCTTTCGGAACAGACTCGTCGCGTGGAGGTCGGCAACGATGCCTAGGTGCAGAAAACCGCTGTAGCACCGCGTATTCGCGGGTTCGCCCGAGGGCTCGGGGTGCTCGCCGCTCTGGGCACCGGCACGTTGCTGGCGGTCCAGTCCCGGATCAACGGCGAACTCGCCGACCGGATGGGCGACGGCCTCACGGCCGCCCTGATCTCCTTCAGCACCGGGCTCCTGGTGCTGCTCGTTCTCGTGCTCGCGCTGCCCGTCGGCAGGCGCGGCGTGCGCCGGGTGCGCGAGGCGCTCGGCGGCGGACAGCTGTCGTGGTGGCACTGCACCGGCGGCGTGTGCGGCGCGGTCTTCGTGCTCAGCCAGGGACTGACGATCACCTCGCTCGGCGTGGCGGTGTTCACCGTCGCCGTGGTGACCGGCCAGGCGGCGAGCAGCCTCGCGGTCGACCGCGCCGGGCTCGGCTCGGACGGGCCAAGACCGTTGAGCCGCAACAGGATCACCGGTGCCGTGCTCGCCGTCGCCGCGGTGATGATCGCGGTGTCCGACCGGTTCGAGCAGCCGTCGCTGCTGTGGCTGGCCGCGCTGCCGCTGCTGGCCGG
The DNA here is from genome assembly GCF_002155965.1 of Allokutzneria sp. NRRL B-24872. Classification (GTDB taxonomy): domain Bacteria; phylum Actinomycetota; class Actinomycetes; order Mycobacteriales; family Pseudonocardiaceae; genus Allokutzneria. The sequence continues at coordinate 48,603 of NZ_MUMH01000043.1, read as the reverse complement.
GATCGGCATGGGCTGGCAGCAGGCGGCCAACGGGATCGTCCGCGCGCGGGCGGGTTCCGCGCTGCCCACCGCGATGATCAACTTCTTGGTCGGGACACTGGCGCTGACCGCCGTGCTGGTGGTGCGGCTGCTCGTGGGCGGCGCCGAGATCACCTTTCCGGGCGAACCCTGGCTCTACGTCGGCGGTCTGCTCGGCACGGTCGCCATCGGAGCGGCCGCCGCGCTGGTCTCCACGACCGGTGTCCTGCTGTTCGGACTCGGCCAGGTCGCGGGCCAGCTCATCGGCGCACTGCTGCTCGACCTCGTGGTTCCCGCCGCCGGTGACCACCTGAGCACCGCGACGGTCGTCGGCACGTTGCTCACCGTCGCCGCCGTCGGCATCGCGGCGCTGCCCGGCAGGGCCACTCGCTGATCTGCCACGATGGAGTTCGTGAGTGCGACGATCCTTGACGGCAAAGCCACAAGAGACGCGATCTTCGACGATCTGCGGACCCGGGTAGCGGCACTGCGCGAGCGGGGTGTCACGCCGGGCCTCGGCACCGTGCTGGTCGGCGACGACCCCGGATCGCACGCCTACGTGCGCGGCAAGCACAACGACTGCGCGAAGGTCGGGGTCACCTCGATCCGCAGGGACCTGCCCGCCGACTCCACCCAGGCCGAGGTGGAGGCGGTGCTCGACGAGCTCAACGCCGACCCCGCCTGCACGGGCTACATCCTCCAGCTGCCGGTGCCCAAGCACCTGGACTCCGGCGCGCTGCTGGAGCGGATCGACCCGGCCAAGGACGCCGACGGCCTGCACCCGGTGAGCCTGGGCCGCCTCGTGCTCGGCGAGCCCGGCGCGCTGCCCTGCACCCCGCGCGGGATCGTGGAGCTGTTGCGCCGCTACGACGTGCCGATCGCGGGCGCGCACGTGGTGGTCGTCGGTCGCGGCGTGACCGTGGGCCGACCGCTCGGCCTGCTGCTGACGCGCCGCTCCGAGAACGCCACGGTCACGTTGTGCCACACCGGGACCAAGGACTTGGCCGCCGAGGTGCGCCGCGCCGACATCGTGGTCGCGGCGGCGGGCAGCCCCGCGCTGATCACCCCGGAGATGGTGAAGCCGGGCGCGGCCGTGCTCGACGTGGGCATCACCCGCACCGAGGCGGGTCTGGTCGGCGACGTGCACCCGGGCGTCCGGGAGGTCGCGGGCCACGTTGCTCCGATGCCCGGTGGCGTCGGGCCGATGACCAGGGCCATCCTGGTCAGCAACGTCGTCGAGGCAGCAGAGCGGGCGGCGCGATGAACGCGGAGCAGCACTTGCTTGACGACCACGAGCCGGACCTCCCGCCCCCGCCGCCCAAGTCGCAGCGGTGGCAGGTGCACCTGCCCTACATGGTGGTGATGGGCGTCGTGCTGATCGGCTTCGTGCTGATCATGCTCTACCGCTGGCGGATGGGCTCCGGCGCGATCGCGGGGGCGCTGCTGCTGGCCGCGACCTTCCGCGCGGTGCTGCCGCCGGAGCGCTGCGGCCTGCTGGTCATCCGCACCAGGCTGACCGACATCCTCACCTACGGCGGGCTCGGCCTGCTGATCACCTACGTGGCGCTGACGATCACCTGAGGAACTCCAGCACGTCGCGGTAGAACTCCCGCTTCGTGGTCACCGCGTGCCCGGCCCTCGGGTACATGACGAGCGTGCCGCCGGGCATCCCGGCGGCCGTCTCGGCGAACATCTCCGGCGTCCAGAAGTAGTCCCGCGCCCCGCAGATGACCAGCGTCGGCGTGGTGACCTCGCCGAGCCGGTCGCGCACGTCGAAGCCGTCCTCGGCGGTCAGCACCGCCATCATGTCCGACGGGTCTTTGATCTTCGGCGCGAGCATTCCGGCCACCCACATCAGCCCGCTCACCACCAGTTGGGGCGCGCGGTGCTTGATCATGCCGGGCACCAGTTCCTGGTAGCCGGGCCTGCCTTCGGCGAGCTTCCTGCCCATCGCCATCTGCGCCCGCTTGGCCACCGGTCCGAGCGCGTAGGCGGTGCTGGCGAGAACCGCGCGTCGGACTACGTCCGGGTGATCGAGCAGGAGCTGGAACGCGATCGAGCCGCCGGTCGAGTGCCCGAGCACGTCGACGGGCTCGCGGAAGTACTCGTGCAGAGCCCTGGCGTGATCGGCGGCGATGTCTGCCATCGTGCTGCCCGTGGCCATGCCGGGCTTGCGGTTGACGAAGTAGACCTTTCGCCCCGCGCGCACGAACGGCCGCACCGTCCGCTCGCTGATCTTCCTGGCGATACCGGACGGGTTCTCGTGCGTGGGGTTGAAACCGGGGAGGTACACCAGCGGTCTGCCCTCACCGACGGTGAAGTACGGCAGGCCGCCAGGCAGCACTCCCTCAGACATAGATCGGCGACATCTCCGTCACCAGTGCGCGGACGGGCGCGGTGGTGAGGCCGTTGGCGACGAACTCGATCAGCTGGTCCAGCACGACGGGGTAGACGTCCTCGGCGAACTCGTCGCGGTGCAACGGCAGCAGCAGGACCGCCTGCATCAGGCCGATCACCGCCTCCGGGCTGATGTCGATCAGCTTGCTGCTGCGCTGGGCGCGCCGGAAGAACTCGCCCAGCGGCAGGTTCACCTGCTCGCGGACCTCGGCGGCGCGCTCGGGGTCGATCCGCCTGCTGACCGTCTGGAGTTCCTCCGGGTGGGTGACCAGGCGGCGGTAGAGCGGGTTGTCGTCGAGCACCCGCAGCGTCGCGCGCAGGAAGTCCTTGATCGCCGTGCGCAGGTCGGGCGCCTTGGTCAGCACCTCGTCCAGCAGCTGCTTCTGCACCTCGGGCGCCTGCCGCAGCATCAGCTCCAGGTACAGCGCCTCCTTGGACTCGAAGAAGGCGTAGAAGCTGCTCTTGGCGATGTTCGCGGGCCGGACCAGGTCGTCCAGCGAGGTCTTGCGCAGGCCCTGGGTGGTGAACAGGTTCTCGCCTGTTCGCAGCAGGATCTCGGTGATCCTGGTGCGGTCTGCGGCGCTGAACGGCGTGGGCATGCGATCTCCAATGAACCCGTGAACAAACAAATTTCTTGTTCGCAGCGAAAACTACGCCTGGTCGGGGCCTCGTGCAAGGGTCACCTCGGATGATTGAGGACGACACCCGTCTGGGCACCCGGTGAGCACACCGTCGCTGTCGTCATCGAGGAGCCCCTGTGAGCGAACTGGACCTGGACATCGAACGCCGCATCTCCTGGCCGGTCCCAGAGCCCGAGTTGTCCGACGACATCCACCCCGCGCTCGCCGACGCCGTGCGGGCGGCCGCGACCGCCTACCGCGCGTCGAGGCACCGGTTCGGCAGGGACGATCTTGCCGTTGTGGTGGCCCAGGGCGCTGACGGCACGCCGACGATGCGCGTCGACGAACTCGTGGAGGGCGCGATCGCCGAGGCCGCCGCCCGGCACGGGGTCAACCTGCTCAGCGAGGAGATCGGCTTCCTCGACCACGGCTCGGCCACCACCCTCGTGCTCGACCCGATCGACGGCTCGGCGAACGCGGCGGCCGGGGTGCCGCTGTCCTGCGTCGCCGGAGTGGTCGCCGTGGACGGCGTCGCGACCGAGGCCGTCACCTGCTGGCTCGACACCGGGCGCGTGTGGTGGGCGAAGGCCGGGGAGCCGACGCCGTACCGGACCACCGGGCGGACGTCGGTCGAGGGCTCGGAGCTGTGCATGCTGCGGCCCAAGCCCGGTGCGCGTGACGCGTGGATGCGGGTGGCCTCGCGCGCGGACCGGGTGCGGGTGCTGGGGACGACGGCCCTGGAGTGCGCGTTGGTCGCCGAGGGCTCGGTGGACGGCTTCGTCGACCCCGGCTCCGACACCCACCGGATCATGGACCTCGCCGCCGCGATGGTCACCGTGCCCGCCGCGGGTGGCGTGGTGCTCGACGCCTTCGGTCGTCCGTTGGTGCTCGACCCGGATCTGTCCCGCCGCTGGTCCGGAGTTGCCGCCGCCACCCCCGCGCTGGCTGAGGAACTCCTCGCCCTCATCGCGGGCTGACCCGCCGGGTTATCGCAGCGCCGTGGGGAGCGGGGTGGCGAGGAGGGTTTCGATGGGGGCCGCTTTGGTGAGGCACTCCTGCCACTCCGCGGCGGGATCGGAGTCCGCGGTGATGCCGCCGCCCACGCCGAGGCGCACGGTGTCGCCGTGGAACTCCAGCGTCCGGATCACGACGTTGAGCTCCATGCCCGCGACGGGGGAGGCGAGTCCGATCGCGCCGCAGTACGCCTCGCGCGGGCTCGCCTCCAGCTCGGCGACGATCTCCAGCGCCCGCAGCTTCGGGGCGCCGGTGACCGAGCCGGGCGGGAACGCGGCAGCGAGCAGTTCGTCATCGTCCACTGTGGACGGAAGCTGACCCTCCACAGTGGACACCAGATGCCACACCCCTGGTGCTGGGCGGACGGAGAGCAGTTCGGGCACGGTGACGCTGCCCGTCGCGCACACCCTGCCGAGGTCGTTGCGCACCAGGTCCACGATCATCACGTTCTCCGCGACGTCCTTCGCGGACTGCCGGAGCAGCAGCGCGTTCCCGTTGTGCTCGGGCAGCCTGCGGGGGAGCGTGCCCTTGATCGGACTCGACCGGACGATGTTTCCCCTGCGCGAGAGGAACAACTCCGGCGAGAACGAGGACAGTGCGCCCCATTCGCCTGCCAGGTAAGCGGATCGGGTCGGCCGCAGCCTGCCGACCCCGGCCGCGTAGACCTCGGCGGGATCACCGGCGAACACGGCGGAGAACTCCGAGCACACGTTCGCCTGGAAGATCTCGCCCTCGCCGATCGAGTCGACACAGGCGCGCACGGCGTCCATGTGCAGCTCGGCGGACGGCCGCGCGAGGCGGTCGACCACCCACGGGCGCACGGGCGGGTCCTCGCCGCGGTCGACGAGCGCGATCAGCTCGGTCGCCAGCTGATCCGGTGCCGGCTGTCCGTCCGGCACGAGCGCCTCGAACCACCACCGCCCACGCCGGTCCTGGCGCAGCACGTGATCCGCCCAGCCCCACACCGCGTTCGGCAGTCGCCTCGGCCGCTCCCACACCCCTGGATCGGTCAACCCGTAGCCGAGGTAACCGAACCACCCGCCGCCGATCGCGTCGGCCGGGGCCGAGGTCACCGCGACGGAGGGCTGCTGTCCGGGGAACGCGAACGCCTCGACGTCGTCGACCGGCTCCGCCGACAGCGTTGGGGCGAGCACCGCACGCGAGCCGAACCAGTCTCCGACCAGCGCCGCGGGCGGGGCGATGCCGAGCACCGACGCGCGCTCCGACAGGCGCCGGAACACCCGCTCCGGCGCGGTGTCGGAGGCCAGGGGCCACGCTACGACTCGCACGATCGCCCATCATGGGCCAGGAATCCCGCCGCTGGTAGGCCCAGCGCCGTTGTGTGAATTTCAGCGCGTGGGATCGGACCACGACGCCGTTGCCGCGCACACCACTGAGATTAGGCAGCCGGGACCGTCGGGTCACTGAGGAAAACCGGAGAAACCCGGGTGGACGACCACAGCGGAATCTTGAAGAAAACCTCAGTGTGCCGGGGCCCGCGCATGCCCACACTGGACGAGGCCGACGCACGACGGCTGCGCCTGGATCACGCAGCCAGCAACCACCACCGCTCTTCGCGAAGCAGAAGGGGGAAGAGCTGAGAGAACCTCACCAGAACGGAGCCGGATAAGGCGGTCAACTCCGGCGACCGTAGGCTATGCCGCCGTGTCCACCCCTGTGCTGACTCCCCGTCGCCGTTCGGCGGTGCCGAGGTGAGCGGGGAACGCAAGGGCGAACGCCCGCCGCTCCCCGAACCGCTCCCGGCTCCCGCCGTGGATTCGCACACCCATCTGGACGCGTGCGGCTGCGTGACCGCGCAGGACGTCGCCGCCGCCATGGACAGGGCGAACTCCGTCGGCGTCGCGCGGGCGATCACCGTCGCGGACGACCTTGCCGCCGCGCGCTGGGCAGCGGAAGCCGCGACGTGGGACGAGCGCGTCTTCGCCGCGGTCGCCATCCACCCGACCAGGACCTCGGTGTTCACCGACGCCGACCGCGCCGAGCTGGAGAAGCTCGCCGGGCAGCCGAAGGTCGTGGCGATCGGCGAGACCGGCCTGGACTACTACTGGGACTACGCGCCGCACGACGCGCAGGCCGAGGCGTTCCGGTGGCACATCGACCTGGCCAAGCGGGTCGGCAAGCCGCTGATGATCCACGACCGCGACGCGCACGAGGACGTCCTGCGCGTGCTCGACGAGGAGGGCGCGCCGGACACGGTCGTCTTCCACTGCTTCTCCGGTGACGCGGACTTCGCCCGCCGCTGCGTGGACGCCGGTTACGTGCTGTCCTTCGCGGGCGCGGTGACCTTCCGCAACGCCAAGGCGCTGCGCGAAGCAGCCCTGCTGGTCCCGGCCGAGCAGCTGCTCGTCGAGACCGACGCCCCCTTCCTCACTCCCCACCCGTTCCGGGGCAGGCCGAACGAGCCGTACTGCGTCGCGTACACCCTGCGCGGCCTCGCCGAGCTGCGCGGGGACGACCTCGCCGAGCTGGCCGCGGCCACCACCGCCACCGCTGAACGGGTCTTCCGGTTCCAGGAGGTAGTCGCTCCGTGACTGATCCCGGCTACGAGCATCCCGAGGACGTGACCGAGCGCACGGTCGAGATCCCGGTGGTTGTCGACGACGCCGATGTCGATTACGGTCCCGTGACCGACAGCCGGGGTGGGGACATCCCGGGCGGTCTGCCCCCCACCTGGGTGGGGGAGGCGCCGGAGTCCTGTCGGGGGAACGACGGCGACCCGCACGACCGCCCGCCCCTGCCCGGACGCCCGACGTCTGGACCACCTGTGAAGAGCACGATGGTCAGGGCGGCAGCCGCCGCCACCCTCCTGGTCGTCACCACCGGCGGAGCGACCGCCATCGCGATGGACAAGACGATCACCATCACCGTCGACGACGAGCAGCGCCAGGTGCACACCTTCGCTGGCACCGTCGACGGAGCCCTGGACAGCGCCGGGCTGAGCGCGGGCGCCAAGGACGCGCTCGCCCCCGCCGCGCACGCCTCGATCATCGACGGCAGCCGGATCGTGCTCAAGCGCGGCCGCAAGCTCATGCTCACCGTGGACGGCCGCAAGCGCGAGGTGTGGACCACCGCGCTCACCGTCGACGAGGCCATGCGCCACCTCGGCATGCGCCACGACGGCGCGCTGCTCTCCGCCGACCGCCACCAGCGCATCCCGCTGGAGGGCATGGCGCTGGACCTCAAGACCGCCAAGCTCATCACCCTCGTCGACGGCGGCCAGCCGGCCCGCGAGGTGGCCACCAACGCCACCTCCGTCGAGGACCTGCTCCGCGAGCAGAACGTCGCCCTGGAACAGGACGACACCGTCAAGCCCGAGCCGAAGACCCCGCTCACCGGCGAGAAGATGACCGTCGAGGTGACCAGGAGCCGCTTCACCGAGGTGGTCGAGAAGGTCAAGATCGACCCGCCCGAGGAGAAGCAGGAGGACTCCTCGATGAACAAGGGCGAGAAGGAAGTCATCGAGGAGGGCGAGCCGGGCGAGAAGGAGGTCACCTTCAAGGTGATCACCGTCAACGGTAAGCGCGCCGAGAAGAAGGAGCTGCGCAGCAAGGTGCTCAAGGAGCCCAAGCCGCGCAAGATCAAGGTCGGCACCAAGCCGATCGCCGACGCCGCCGTGTGGGACCGGCTCGCGCAGTGCGAGGCCACCGGCAACTGGTCGATCGTCAGCGCCAACGGCAAGTACCACGGCGGCCTGCAGTTCGACCGGCAGACGTGGCAGGCCTACGGCGGCGGCGCCTACGCCCCGGTGGCCAGCCAGGCATCGCGCGAGCAGCAGATCGCGATCGCGACCAAGGTCCGCGACCGCCGCGGTGGCTACAGCGCGTGGCCGCACTGCTCCGCCAAGCTCGGCCTCCGCTGACCCCTCGCCACCGTCAACGCCTTCGGTGCTGAATGAGTCATTCAGGGCGCAACGGGGCGGTCGGGGTGAGCGGCTAGGGTTCGGGTGTGGATGAGCGGGTAGGGGATGTGCGGCTGCTCGGGCCCGCCGATGTGCGGCGGCTGGCCGGGGAGCTGGGGGTTCGGCCGACCAAGAAGCTGGGCCAGAACTTCGTGCACGACCCGAACACCGTGCGGCGGATCGTCAACGGCGCCAACCTCACCGAGGACGATGTCGCGCTGGAGATCGGCCCGGGGCTCGGCTCGCTGACGCTGGCGCTGCTGGACGCCTGCAAGGCCGTGGTGGCGGTGGAGATCGATCCCGTGCTCGCCGCCCGCCTCGAGCAGACCGCCACCGAGCAGGCTCCCGCCCACGCGGACCGGCTGACCGTCCTGCCCGCCGACGGCATGCGGGTCACCGCCGCGGACTTCCCGCAGCCGCCGACCGCGCTCGTGGCGAACCTGCCGTACAACGTCTCCGTCCCCGTGGTGCTGCACCTGCTGGCCGAGCTGCCGTCGTTGAAGCGCGGGCTCGTCATGGTCCAGGCGGAGGTCGCCGACCGCCTCGCGGCGCGCTCCGGCAGCAAGATCTACGGAGTGCCCAGCGTCAAGGCCGCCTGGTACGCCGATGTGCGCAGGGCCGGACCGGTGCCGCGCGCGGTGTTCTGGCCGGTGCCCAACGTTGACTCGGCGCTGGTGTCCTTCGTCCGCCGCGAAGAACCGTCCACAGTGGACCGCCAGGCTGTTTTCTCGTTGGTGGACGCGGCTTTCGCGCAGCGGCGCAAGACGTTGCGGGCCGCGCTCGCTGGCTGGGCGGGCTCGGCGGCGCTCGCGGAGCAGTGTCTGGTCGCGGCGGGCATCGACCCCTCGACGCGCGGGGAGCAGTTGGACGTCGCGGACTTCGCGCGCATCGCGCAGGCCCGTACCTCGCTCTGAGACTGGTATCACCATTCGGGAATAGTTCACGTTCCCGGGGCGTTCACCTGCGCATTCGGCCATGAGTGTGACGTGCCGAACGATCCACGGTTTGAGACCCGAAACGACTTGCCTCTGTCCGTCATCGTCGGTTCTACTGTTCGCAGCAATCCATCCCGAGCGGCCGAGAGACCTGGCTCAGCGACGCCGCAGCAACCACCCGGAAACGGGCAGGTGCTAACGCCAGGACCGATGGAGTCCTCATGTCTCGCCAGCCGATGTCCGCGCGTCGACCCAACCTGGTCCGTCGACGCTGTGTCGACCAGTGCCTCCGCACGGTGAGTGGTTGTCGCCGCGCATTCCGCGCCGCCGCCTGACCACACCGCACACCCCACCCCCTTAACCGTCCACTGTGGACGGTCTCGGAGCGCTGCCGCCACGAGCGGCAGCCGTGCCATGGAGTCATATCGTGATCACTGTTGAGAACCTGACCAAGAGCTTTCCCGGAAAGGGGGGCGAGGTCCGCGCGCTGGACGGCGTCTCCCTGGAGGTTCCCGCCGGCACGATCCTCGGCGTCGTCGGCACCAGCGGTGCCGGCAAGTCGACCCTGGCGCGCTGCATCGCGCTGCTGGAGCAGCCGGACTCCGGCTCGATCCGGGTGGACGGCACGGACCTGGTCAGCCTCTCCGGTGCCTCGCTGCGCGCGGCCCGCAGGCAGATCGGCGTCGTCCCGCAGACGGATTCCCTGCTGCGCCAACGCACCGCGGCTGGCAACATCGCGCTTCCCCTTGAGGCCGCGAAGGTTCCCGGACCGCAGCGCAAGCAGCGGGTGGCCGAACTGCTGGAACTCGTTGGCCTGTCTGACAAAGCGGCGAACTACCCCGACCAGCTCTCCGGTGGCCAGCGGCAGCGCGTTGCCATCGCCCGCGCGCTCGCCGCGAGCCCCTCGGTGCTGCTGGCCGACGAGCCGACCTCAGCGCTGGACCCGGAGACCACCGGTTCCGTGCTGACCGTGCTCGACCGCGTGCGCTCCGAGCTGGGCCTCACCGTCCTGGTTGTCACCCACGACATGGCCGTGGTCCGCCGGATCTGCGACGACATCGCCGTGCTGGAGCACGGTCGCGTCGTGGAGAACGGCAAGGTCCTCGACCTGATCTCCGAGCCCGGCAGCCGCACCGCCTCGGCGCTGCTGCCCGAGCTGGACCAGGTCTCCCAGCAGCACACCGCCCAGCACGACCGCGTCGCCGACGTGGTGCTGGTCGGCTTCGCCGCGGTCGGCGCGCTGCTGCCGGAGGCCGCCAGCCGCCACGACGTCGAGCTCTCGCTGCTCGGCGGCGGCATGACCCGGCTCAACGACACCCCCGTCGCCCGCTTCCGCATCGCGCTCAACGGCGAGCGGGCCGACGCCGCCCTCAAGTGGATCGGCGAGCGCGGCGCCGTCGTCCGCCACAAGCCCACCCTGGTTGCGGGGACTGCTGCGTGAGAACCGAAACACCCTGGTCCACCGTTTTTGAGCTGCTCGCGGAAACGGGGTGGGAGACGCTGTACATGGTGGTCCTCTCCGCCGTGTTCGCGTTGATCGGCGGCCTGCCGCTGGGCGTGCTGCTGCACGTCACCTCGCCGGGAGGACTGCGCCCGCAGGCGCTGACCTACCGGGTGCTCAACTTCGTCGTGGACATCGGCAGGTCACTGCCGTTCGTGATCCTGCTGATCGCGTTGCTCCCGGTGACGCGCTCGATCGTCGGCACCACGCTCGGCAGCACCGCCGCCGTGGTCCCGCTGACGGTCGGCGCGATCCCGTTCCTCGCCCGGCTCGTCGAAGGCGCGCTGCGCGAGGTGGACACCTCCGTCGTGGAGGCCGCGATCACCACCGGGGCCACCAAACCGCACATCGTGCGGGGCGTGCTGCTCCGCGAGGCCGCGCCCGCGCTCGTCGCCGGGATCGGCGTCACCGTGATCGCGCTGATCGGCTACTCCGCCATGGCGGGCGTCGTCGGCGGCGGTGGTCTCGGTGACCTCGCGATCCGCTACGGCTACCAGCGCTTCGACACCAAGGTGCTGATCAGCACCGTCGTGGTGCTCGGCGTCTTCGCCCGCCTCGTGCAGTTCCTCTTCGACCTCGGCTCGCGCGGCATCGACCGCCGCCGCCGGGTCACCGCCTGAGCCTCTTCTTCTCCTTAAGGACACCGAACTCCCATGCGTCGTATCCGCACGCTCGCCGCCGCCGCAGTCGTCACCGCCAGCGCCCTCGTCCTGGCCGCCTGCGGTGGCGCTGACCCCGCCAAGGACCCCAACGCCGCGATCCGCGTCGGCGTGAGCCCCGTCCCGCACGCCGAGATCCTGCGCTACGTCGCGGACAACCTGGCCAAGGACAAGGGCATCAAGGTCGACGTCGTCGAGATCAACGACTACGTCACGCCGAACACCGCGCTCGCCGAGGGCCAGCTGGAGGCCAACTACTTCCAGCACAAGCCCTACCTGGAGGAGTTCACCGGCGCGCGCAACATCAAGCTCCAGTCCGTGGCCCCTGTGCACGTGGAGCCGCTCGCGGTGTTCTCCAAGAAGGTCAAGAAGGTCGACGAGTTGCCGCAGGGCGCCAAGGTCGCGCTGCCCAACGACCCGAGCAACCTCTCCCGCTCGCTGAACCTGCTCGCCTCGACCGGCCTGATCAAGCTCAAGCCGGGCACCGAGGCCAAGGCCACCAAGCAGGACGTGGCCGAGAACCCCAAGCGGGTGCAGCTGCTGGAGACCGAGGCCGCCCAGCTGCCGCGCAGCCTGGACGACGCCGACGCCGCCGTGGTCAACGGCAACTACCAGCTGGAGGCCAAGCTCGACCTGAAGACCGCGCTCGTGGTGGAGAAGGCCGAGGGCAACGCCTACGCCAACCTGCTGGTCACCCGGCCGGAGCTGGCCGAGGACAAGCGGATCAAGGCGCTGGCGGAGCTGCTGCGCTCGCAGCAGGTGCGCGAGTTCATCGGCAAGACCTTCCCGGGCGGTGTGATCCCCGCCTGAAAATCGGTGAAGACGTGAGCAGCGGGCGCGGGGCCGTAGGCTGGCAGAGTGCTTGCCGTGGTCCCGCCCCCTGTGACCGTCCGCGCCCCCGCCAAGGTGAACCTCCACCTCGCGGTGGGTGACCTGCGCGAAGACGGCTATCACGAGCTGATGACCGTGTTCCAGTCCCTCTCGCTCAACGACGAGGTGACCGTCGCCCAGGCCGACGAGCCGGGCATCGAGGTCGTCGGTGACGGCGCCGATCTGGTGCCCGACGACGCCTCGAACCTCGCGTGGCGCGCCATCGAGGCGCTCGCCGAGCGCGCGGGCCGCGACCCCGACGACCCCCGCGTGCGCGTGGTGATCCGCAAGGGCATCCCCGTCGCGGGCGGGATGGCGGGCGGCAGCGCCGACGCCGCCGCCGCGCTGGTCGCCGCCGCCTCGCTGTGGCGGATGGAGATCGGCAGGGACGAGCTCTCGGAGATCGCCGCCACCATCGGCAGCGACGTGCCGTTCTGCCTGCACGGCGGGACCGCGCTCGGCGCCGGTAGGGGCGAGCGGCTGGTGCCCGTGCTGACCAGGCACACCTTCCACTGGGTGATCGCGCTCGACAAGGGCGGCCTGTCCACCCCGACCGTCTTCGCCGAGCTGGACCGGCTGCGCGCCGAGGGCCGCCCGCCCCGCGTCGGCTCGGTCGAGCCCGTGCTCGAAGCCCTCGCCACCGGCGACCCCCGCCAGCTCGCGCTGCTGCTGGGCAACGACCTCCAGGCCGCCGCCGTCTCGCTGCGGCCCTCCCTGCGCCGCACGCTGCGCGCCGGGGTGGACGCGGGCGCGCTCGCCGGGATCGTCTCCGGATCGGGCCCGACCTGCGCCTTCCTCTGCTCCTCCGCCGACGCCGCCGTCCGGGTGGCCGCGGAGCTCTCCGGCGCGGGCGTCTGCCGTAGCGTTCGGGTGGCGCAGGGCCCGGTGCACGGGGCTCGGGTGATCGGCGGCGACGACACGCCGCGACCCGTCCCGCCCGAGGTCCACGCCTGACCTTTTCGTGCTGAATGACTCGTTGATGTGGTTGACCGTGCTGAATGACTCGTTCAGCACGGTCAACGGACTGAACGAGTCATTCAGGTGGACCACTGCGATGTGAGGATCGATGGCCAACCTGGTCAACCTGGAGTCCGTGAGCAAGAGCTTCGGCGTGCGCCAGCTGCTCAACGCCGTCTCGCTCGGCGTGAACGAGGGCGACCGCATCGGCGTCGTCGGGCTCAACGGCGGTGGCAAGACCACGCTGCTGGAGGTCATCGCCGGGTTGGAGCCGCCGGACTCCGGCCGGGTCAGCCACAACCGGGGCCTGAACTTCGCCGTGGTCACCCAGCGCAGCGAGCTGCCCAAGGGCTCGACGATCCGGCAGAACGTGATCGAGCCGCTGGGCTTCGACGCCGAGCACGAGTGGGCCGCCGACGCGAAGGTGCGCTCGGTGCTGGACGGGCTCGGCGTCAGCGAGCTGGGCCTGGACACCGTGATCGACCCGCTCTCCGGCGGCGAGCGGCGCCGGGTCGCGCTGGCGGCCGCGCTGGTCCGCGACCTCGACCTGATCATCCTCGACGAGCCGACCAACCACCTCGACGTGGAGGGCGTGCAGTGGCTGGCCGACCACCTCGGCGCGCGGCGCTGCGGGCTGGTGGTCGTCACGCACGACCGCTGGTTCCTGGACACCGTGTGCACCCGCACGTGGGAGGTCGTCGGCGGTGGGGTCGAGCAGTACGAGGGCGGCTACGCCGACTGGATCTACGCGCGCGCGGAGCGGAGCCGGCTCGCCGCGACCCTGGAGGAGAAGCGGCAGAACCTCGCGCGCAAGGAGCTGGCGTGGCTGCGGCGCGGCGCTCCGGCCCGCACGTCCAAGCCGCGCTACCGGATCGAGGCGGCCGAGGCGCTGATCGCCGACGTGCCGCCGCTGCGCGACTCGGTGGAGCTGATGAGCTTCGCCAAGCGCCGCCTCGGCAAGACGGTGATCGACCTGGAAGACGCCACGCTGCGCATCCCGGACGGCCGCACGCTGCTGGAGGACACGACCTGGCTCGTCGGCCCGGGTGACCGCGTCGGGCTGGTCGGCGTCAACGGCTCCGGCAAGACGACGCTGCTGCGGGCGCTGGCCGGCGAGCGCGAGCTGGACGGCGGCACCCGCAAGCAGGGGCAGACCGTGCGGTTGGCGCACCTGTCGCAGGAGCTGCACGACCTGCCGAAGAACATGCGCGTGCTGGAGGCGGTCGAGGACGTCGCGCGGCGCGTGGTGCTCGGCAAGTACGAGCTGTCCGCGTCGCAGCTGGCGGAGCGGATGGGGTTCCCGGCGAGCCGCCAGTGGACGCCGGTCTCCGACCTCTCCGGTGGTGAGCGCAGGCGGTTGCAGCTGACCAGGCTGCTCATGTCCGAGCCGAACGTGCTGCTGCTCGACGAGCCCACCAACGACCTGGACATCGACACCCTCCAGCAGCTGGAGGACCTGCTCGACTCGTGGCCCGGCACCATGATCGTGGTCTCGCACGACCGCTACCTGGTGGAGCGGGTCTGCGACAGCGTGGTCGCGCTCTTCGGTGACGGCCAGATCGCCAAGCTGGTCGGCGGGATCGAGGAGTACCTGAAGCGGCGCGCGGCCATGCGCGCGGCGGGCATCGCGACCTCCGTCGGCTCCGGAACCGTGGCGCCGCAGGTGATCGCGGAGAAGCCGAAGTCCTCCGCCGCCGACGAGCGCGCCGCGCGCAAGGAGCTGTCCCGCCTTGAGCGCAAGCTCGCGCAGTTGGACAGCAAGGCCGCCAAGATCGAGGAGAAGCTCGCCGCGGCAGGCTCCGACGTGGGCAAGCTGGTCGAGCTGGACACCGAGCTGCGCGCGGTCAAGGCCGAGCAGTCCGAGGTCGAGGAGCAGTGGATGGCCGCGGCCGAGGTCGTTGAAGCGGGTTGATCGGAACCGCTGTCCACTGATCGTCGGACTGGCTTAGGCTCCGAAACCATGAGCCAGTTCATCGACGCACTGGTGAGCAGGGCGCGGTCGACCGACCGCGGCCTGGTCACCGGCGTTCCCGCCGCCCCCCAGCGCAGAACCTGGGGAGAGGTGCACGAAGAAGCCAGCAGGGCCGCAGCCGCCCTCGTCGCAGCGGGCGTGCGCAGGGGAGACTCCCTCGCCGTGCTCGCCGCCGATCCCGCGCCGATCGCCGCCGCCGTGCAGGCGAGCTGGCTGGCCGGGGGCAGCGTGACCATGCTGCACCAGCCGACGCCCAGGACCGATCTGGCCGTGTGGGCCGAGGACACGCTCAAGGTGCTCGGCATGATCGGCGCCCGGCGGGTGCTGCTCGGCGCGCCCTTCGACGCCCTGGCGGACACTTTGCGCCAGCACGGCATCGAATTCTTGTTGATCGAGGAGCTGCGCGCGCACGCCGAGCCGTTGGCCGAACCGGTGCGGACCGGCGAGGACGACGTGGCGCTGCTCCAGCTCACCAGCGGCTCGACCTCGGACCCGAAGGCCGTGCGGATCAGCCACGGCGCGCTGTGGGCCAACATCCAGGCGATGGTGACGACGGCGAAGATCGACGCCGAGCGCGACGTGCTGGTGTCCTGGCTGCCGCTGTTCCACGACATGGGCATGGTCGGCTTCTTCACCGTGCCGATGACCATCGGCGCCGAGCTGGTCAAGGCATCGCCGGCGGAGTTCGTCGGGCGACCGCTGATGTGGCTGGACATGATCAGCACCTACCAGGGCACCGTGACCGCCGCGCCGAACTTCGGCTACGCGGTCGCCGGTCGTCGTCTGTCCACTTTGGACGATGGCGCGATCGACCTGTCCACGCTGCGCTTCGCGCTCAACGGCGCCGAGCCGATCGACCCCGCTTCGGTGCGCGGATTCACCGACGCCGCAGCGCGATTCGGGCTGCGCCCGGAGTGCATGGTGAGCGCCTACGGCATGGCCGAGGCGACGCTCGGCGTGTCCTTCGCGCCGCTGGACACCGGGCTCGCCGTCGATGTGGTGGACGCGGAGTCGTTGGCGGACAAGCACATCGCCGTTCCCGCAGCGGAAGGCGCGCAGTCCCGCGAGTTCCCGTTGCTCGGTCCGCCGCTGCCCGGCCTCGAGGTGCAGGCGGTCGGCGAGGGCGGCCGGGTGCTCGGCGAGCGCGAGGTCGGCGAGCTGCGCATCCGCGGCGACGCGGTGACCGACGGCTACCTCACCATGAACGGTCCACTGGCCACAAAGGACAGTGAGGGCTGGCTGAACACCGGCGACGAGGGCTATCTCGTCGACGGCCAGGTCGTGGTCTGCGGGCGCCGCAAGGACGTCATCATCATGGGTGGCCGCAACATCTACCCGACCGACGTGGAGCGCGCGGCGGGTGCGGTGGAAGGTGTGCGCGCGGGCAACGCCGTTGCCGTCCGGCTCGACGCGGGGCAGCGGCGCGAGCGCTTCGCCGTCGCCGTGGAGTCCAAGCACGCGGGCGACGCCGCCGCCGAGAGCGCGATGAGCAAGGAGATCGCGGCTCGCGTGATGGACGCCGTCGGAGTCCGCCCCGCCGCCGTGGTCGTCCTACCGCCCGCCACCCTGCCGAAGACGCCGTCGGGCAAGCTCCGCCGCACCGAGGCCAGGAAGTTCATCCCCTCCTGACGCGCAGCCGCCCCGCCGTCGCGTTTCGGAGCCGAAACGCGATGGCGGGGCGGAGGAGGATGGGCGCATGGGGAAGCGAAGCCTGGCGCGCGTGCTGGTCGTGGACGTCGAAGCGACGTGCTGGGCGGGCGCGCCGCCTCCCGGTCAGGTCAACGAGATCATCGAGATCGGGCTCTGCGTGCTCGACACCGCGACGCTCGAACGCGGTGAGCGCAGGGCGATCCTCGTGCGGCCCGAGCACTCCGAGGTCAGCGCCTTCTGCACGGAGCTGACCACGCTCACCGCCGACGACGTCGCAAGTGGACTGTCCTTTGTGGACGCCTGCGCTGTGCTGCGCGAGGAGTACGGCGCCCAGGGGCTCGTGTGGGCGAGCTACGGGGACTACGACCGCAAGCAGTTCCACCGGCAGTGCGAGTCCACCGGCGCGAAGTACCCGTTCGGGCCTCGGCACATCAACGTGAAGACGCTCTTCGCCCTGGCGCACAACCTGAAGAGCGAGGTGGGCATGGACCGCGCGATCGGACTCGCGGGCCTGGCCCTGGAGGGCACCCACCACCGCGGCGTCGACGACGCGTGGAACATCGCCGCCCTGCTCGCGGGCCTGCTCCGCCCCTCGCGCGGCTAGCCCTCAGGACAACGGGTGGAACTTGTTCTGGGCCAGTTCCAGGCCCTGGGAGACCAGGCCCTCGACGGCGTCGGCGCAGAGGTCGATGGCGAAGGCCAGCTCCTTGCGCTCGGTGCTGGAGAAGTCCTTGAGCACGTAGTCCGCCGGGTCCTGGCGACCGGGAGGGCGGCCGATGCCGAACCGCACGCGCAGGTAGTCCTTGGTGCCCAACGACTTGGAGATGCTGCGCAGCCCGTTGTGGCCGTTCTCGCCGCCACCGAGCTTGAGCCGCACCTGGCCGAACGGCAGGTCGAGCTCGTCGTGCACGACCACGATCGCGCCCGGCTCGGCCTTGTAGAAGCGCGCGGCGCCCGCGGTGGCCCCGCCGGAGAGGTTCATGTACGAGCGCGGCTTGGCGAGCACGACCCGGCTGCCGGCGAGCCTGCCCTCCAGCACCTCGGCGCCCGCCTTGTGCGACTTGAACTTGCCGCCGATCCGCCCGGCCAGCTCGTCGAGCACCAGGAAACCGATGTTGTGCCGGTTGCCCGCGTAGCCCGGTCCCGGGTTGCCGAGCCCGACCACCAGCGCCAGCTCGTCCGTGCCGACCATGACTCCCAACTTCCCTGAACGAAAGCGAAACGGCGCGCCACCCTCGCGGGCGGCGCGCCGTCAGCAGTGCTGTGTGCCCGACGTCGTGGGCGTGATCAGCTCTCGGTCTCCGGAGCGTCCTCGACCACACCGGCGCCCTCGGCGTCGACAGCGGCCTCCATCTGGGCGGCGCTCGGGGCCGCGAGGACGTGCACGAGCAGCGCCTCCGGGTCGGTCACCAGGGTGACGTTCGCGGGCAGCTCGACCTGGCCGGCCAGGATCTGGGTGCCGGCGGCGGCGCCCTCGACCGAGACCTCGAAGCCGTCGGGGATGTTCAGCGCGTCGGCCTCGACCTGGATCTCGGTGGCCTCCTGGGTGATCAGGGTGCCCGAGGCGGCGGTGCCGGTGACGGCGACGGTCACGTCGACGGTGACCTTCTCACCGCGCTTGACCAGCAGCAGGTCGACGTGCTCGATGTAGTTGCGCAGCGGGTGCGTGACAACGGTCTTGGTGAGCGCGAGCTCGGTGTCCGAGCCCACCTCCAGGGACAGCACGGTGTTGGTGCCGTGCTGGCGCATCACACGGGCGAACTCCAGCGCGGGCAGGGCCACGTGCTTGGGGTCGGAGCCGTGGCCGTAGAGGACGGCGGGGATCTTGCCTGCGCGGCGGGTGCGGCGAGCGGCACCCTTGCCGAACTCGGTGCGCGGCTCGGCTGCCAGACGGACCTCGGACACGGTGGTGCTCCCTTGCGACGTCGAGTGATCAACTTCGTAGCTGGCGGTCTGCGGCGGCGGGCGGCGCGGAAACGTGTGAATGCGCGCGGCCGATGAGCCGCCGCGTCGATCACGCCGGGTGCGACGACCCGACCTCGCCGAGACAACCCGGCAAGTGTAGGCCGTGGTTCTCGCAGGGCCTAACCGGGGGCCGTTTCGCGCAATCCCCCAACTGGGCGGGCCGAAAGCGAAGGGCCCCGCCGGGATCGACGGGGCCCTTCGGGAGCGCGGTTCAGAACAGCAGACCGACGCCGAGGCCGAGCGCGGTCAGGCCCAGGATCGGGCCGAAGTACTGCATCGGCACCCAGAAGAGGCGGTGCCGGTTGCGGTGGAGCACCGGCTGGCCGGTGTTCTGGTCGAAGCCCTGGACCGGCCGGTTCAGCCGCTCCCCGACGAACCAGATGGCCACGGCGGCCAGCGCCAGGCCGATCACCGTGCCGAGGTTGGGCGCGTCGCTGGGGCCGCCGAGCGCGACACCGACGCCGCTGCCGCCGCCCCCGCCGAGCGCCGCGATGAGAAGGGCCAGGATTCCCCAGCCGGTCCAGACGATCATGTTTCTCCGTAAGCGTTGCCTGAGCTGGTGCGGGGGCACCCTACGGACACCGGGCCACCCCCGCACCGACGCTTCGGCACGGCCCGAACTCAGGCCTCGCCGTCGAACAGGCTGGTCACCGAACCGTCGTCGAAGACCTGGTGGATCGCCTTGGCCAGCAGCGGCGCGATCGAGAGCACCGTCATCCGCGGGAAGCGGCGCTCGTCCGGGATCGGCAGCGTGTTGGTGAAGATGACCTCCTTGGCCCCGCAGTTGGCGAGGCGGTCGGTGGCCGGGCCGGAGAGCACGCCGTGGGTGGCCGCGATGATCACGTCCGCCGCGCCCTCGTCCAGCAGCTGCTCCACCGCCTTGGCGATGGTGCCGCCGGTGTCGACCATGTCGTCGATGACCACGCAGGTGCGGCCCTTGACCTCACCGACGACGCGGTTGGCCACCACCTCGTTGGGCTTGAGCGGGTCGCGGGTCTTGTGGATGAAGGCGATCGGGCAGCCGCCGAGGGTGTTGGCCCACTTCTCCGCCAGCTTGGTGCGACCGGCGTCGGGGGAGACGACGGTCATCTTGGCGTCGCTGTACTTGCTCCGCACGTGGTTGGCGAGCAGCGACATCGCCAGCAGGTGGTCGACGGGGCCGTCGAAGAAACCGGAGATCTGCGCGGTGTGCAGGTCCACGGTCATGATCCGGTCGGCGCCCGCGGTCTTGAACAGGTCGGCGATCAGCCGGGCCGAGATCGGCTCGCGGCCGCGGTGCTTCTTGTCCTGCCGCGCGTAGGGGTAGAACGGCATGATCACGGTGATCCGCTTGGCGCTGGCGCGCTTGAGCGCGTCCACCATGATCAGCTGCTCCATCACCCACTGGTTGATGGGAGCGGCGTGGCTCTGCATGACGAAGGCGTCACACCCGCGCACCGACTCCTCGAAGCGGACGAAGATCTCGCCGTTGGCGAAGTCGTAGGCCGACTGGGGCGTGATCGGCACGTCCAGGTGCTTGGAGACCTCCTCGGCCAGCTCCGGATGGCTGCGCCCGGCGAAGAGCATCAGGCTCTTCTTCGGTGTCGCCGACATCGCGCTCGCGCTCACGGTCATGTCGTTCACTTCCCGTCCTCCGCGTCGTTGCCGGCCACATCATCGCTGTTCGCCGCGAGTGCTCGCGCCGCGGCGTCCGCGGCAGGCGTGCCGGAGCGCTTGCGTGTGACCCATCCCTCAACGTTGCGCTGCTTCGCGCGGGCCACCCCCATCGCGCCCGGCGGCACGTCGGTGATGATCACCGAGCCGGCCGCGGTGTAGGCCCCGTCGCCCACGTTGACCGGAGCGACGAACATGTTGTCCGCGCCCGTGCGGGCGTGCGAGCCGATGGTGGTGCGGCTCTTGGTCACGCCGTCGTAGTTGACGAAGACGGTGGCCGCGCCGATGTTGCTGAAGTCGCCGATCGTGGCGTCCCCGACGTAGGTCAGGTGCGGGACCTTGGAGCCCTCGCCGATCGTGGCGTTCTTGGTCTCGACGAAGGTGCCGATCTTGCCCTTCACGCCGAGCTTCGTGCCGGGGCGGAGGTAGGCGAACGGGCCGACCGAAGCGCCCGCGCCGATCTCCGCGTCAGTGCCGTGGGTGCGCACGACGGAGGCGCCCGCGCCGATCGAGCAGCCGCTGAGCGTGGTGTCCGGTCCGACCACCGCACCCTCGCCGACCTGCGTCGCGGCCTTGAGCTGCACGCCCGGTTCGAGCACGACGTCGCGGGCGAGGACCACGTCGGCGTCCAGCCAGACCGACGCCGGGTCGACGACCGTGACGCCCTCGCGCATCCAGCCGGTGACCAGCCGCCGGTTCAGCTCGGCGCCGAGCGCGGCCAGCTGCACGCGGTCGTTGACGCCCTCCACCTGCCAGACGTCCTCGCACACCAGCGCGCCGACCCGGCGGCCGTCGCCCCTGGCGATGCCGAGCACGTCGGTCAGGTACAGCTCGCCCTGCGCGTTGGCGCTGGAGATGCGGCCGAGCCCGTCGCGCAGCACCGCCGCGTCGAAGGCGTAGACCCCGGAGTTGATCTCCTGGATCGCGCGCTGCTCCTCGGTGGCGTCCTTCTGCTCGACGATGGCGAGCACACCGCCGTCGGGGTCCCTGACCACGCGGCCGTAACCGGACGGATCGGGCACCACGGCGGTGAGAACAGTCACGGCGTTGCCCTGGTCACGGTGCTCGGTGAGCAGCCCCTCCAGGGTCTCGGTGGTGAGCAGCGGCACGTCGCCGTAGGTCACCACGACGGTGCCGTCGGCGCCGGCGGGCAGGGCGGCGAGCGCGCAGCCGACCGCGTGGCCGGTGCCGTTCTGCGCCTCCTGCACGGCGGTGACGATCTTGCGGTCGAGCTGGTGCCCGGTGCTCTCCAGCCGTTCGCCGACCGCCTGCCTGCCGTGGCCGACGACCACGACGAGGTGCGCGGGGTCCAGTCCGGCGGCGGCCCGGACCGCGTGGTCGATCAGCGGCCGTCCGGCCAGCGGGTGCAGCACCTTCGGGGTGGCCGAGCGCATTCTGGTGCCCTCGCCGGCGGCGAGGACGATCGCGTTGACCGGTCCTGGGGTGGTGGGGACGCTGGAGGAGCCTGGGGCGGGTGCGCCCTGTGGCATCAGAGCTCTCCTTGGGTCGTTTCGCAGCAGACACGCGGGGCCGCACCAACCGGTGACCCCGGCCCGGCGATCCTACGGGTGCCGCGACCGGGCCCCGCCCCGCGTCGTCAGCCGACCGCCACCCGGTTGCCACCCTGGTGTTTCGCCACGTACATCGTCGCGTCGGCCCGGCGGAGGGCTTCCTCGGCGGCTTCGCCGGTGCGCAGCCGGGTCAGCCCGGCCGACAGCGTGACCCCGTGCCCGACCGGCGCGGGCAGCCCCTCGACCGCCCGCACGGCCCGCACCAGGGCCGACCGCGCCTGCTCCGTGCTCTTGCCCGGCAGCACCACCACGAACTCGTCCCCGCCGTAGCGCGCCACCAGGTCGTCCGCCCGCACCGCGCCGCGCAGCGTGTCCGCGACCGCGCGCAGCACCGTGTCGCCGACCATGTGGCTGAGCCGGTCGTTGACCTCCTTGAAGCCGTCGAGGTCGAGCACGGCCACCATCACCGCGGGCCCACCGGGCGCCAACGCGGCCGCGCACAGCCGCTCGGCGAGCCCCCTGCGGTTGGCCAGCCCGGTCAGCGGGTCCTGCAACGCCTGCCTGGTCACGGCCCCGTGCACCCGCGCGAGCCGTTCGTGCTCCACCCGCGCCCTGATGGTGCCGATCAACGCCTGCCGCGCGCCCCAGAGGTATTCCTCCATCGCGCTCACGTGCAGGTAGGACGGGTGGTCGACGGGGTCGATGCCCTCCTGGAGCGCGAACAGCCGCGCGTGCTCCCAGCTCAGCGTCAGCCGGAGCAGCCGCACCTCGGTGCTGCCCGCCAGCTCGCGCTCCAGGTCGGAGATCATCGCGATCCCGGTCGCGGTGTCGTCGAGGCAGCGGGCCAGCGCGACCGTCAGGTGGATCAGCTTGCCGGGCTCGCGCGAGCTCTCGCGCAGCCGCAGCAGCCGGTCGACGTGCGAGATGTCCGGTTCGGCCAGCGCGAGCGCCACCGCGATGGACACCACCTCGTCTGCGGCCTTGCCCGTGGCGTCCTCGGCGAACATCGAGCCGCTCCACAGCTCCTCGGCCGTGCGGGCGAGCCGTTCCGCGGCGGCGAAGCGCTCCGTGCTCTGCTCGGTGAAGCCCGCGCGCTCCAGCCGCAGACCCCAGTCCAGCGTCAGGCACAGCCGGTTGATCGTGAGCACCGTGCGCTGGTGGACGTCCTCGGGCGCGATGTGCCGCTCCGCGAGGTCCAAGGTCTCCTCGGCCAGCTCGTAGGTGCCGAGTCCGGACAACGCGCTGCTCAGCGTCAGCAGCGCGCACGCGACCTTCTTGCCCCACACCGCGGGCGGAGTTCCCTCCGGCGGATCAAGCGGCTCGGCCATGACCGCGAGCCCGCGCGCCGCGGCCACCAGGGCGTCGCTCTGCCGCGCCCGCCGGTTCGCGACCCGCCCGCGCAGCGCGTGGTGGTGGATCTCGTAGAGCGGCAGGTCGTGGGCGCGCGCGGTCGCGTCCAGCTCGTCCAGCAGCGGCTCGACGGCCTCGTCCTCGGGGTTGGTCAGCAGCCGCAGGAGCAGTGCCCTGCGCAGCGTCGCGGCGAGCACCTCGCTGGAGGCGACCTGCCGCGCCTGGGCCAGCAGCTCGTCGACCTCGGCGAGGATCGCCCAGCGCTCCGGCAGCGGCACGCTCTGCGCGCGGGCCAGCAGCACGTTCCCGCGCTCGTTCAGCCGTTCGCCGCTCGGGAAGTCCTCGGAGGCGCTGTCGGTCCCGTGGTCGCGGGGCATCGGCGGCACCCCCTCGCGTGATCTTCTGCTCCGATCGGACCACCGCACTCTAGGACGAGCGCTGTGGCCAGGACCACAACCGCATCAGGAAAGTGAAAATCCTGTGGGTCCGATTCCGGTGTTCGCCCAGATCGGGGTCACGGGCAGGGCGGCGGCACCCAGCTGGAGGAGTGCGGCAGATCGTCGGCGGTGTCGGCCCCGCTCACCGCGACCCGGCAGCCGCCCTGGCGCTTGGCCTGGTACATCGCGGCGTCCGCGCGGGCCAGCGCCTGGCCGGGCGTTTCGGCCGGCCGCACGGAGACCACGCCGATCGACAGCGTCACCCCGCGGGAGAAGTCCACCGGCAGCCGCGAGACCGCCTCCACCGCCCTGGACAGCGCCGCCTCAGCCGCCCCGAGCGGAGCGCCGGGCAGCAGCACCACGAACTCGTCCCCGCCGTAGCGGCCGACCAGGTCGTCCCCGCGCAGCGCGTCGCGCAGCGTGCTCGCGATCACCCGCAGCACGTCGTCGCCCTCGGCGTGCGAGCACCGGTCGTTGACGCTCTTGAAGCCGTCCAGGTCCACCAGCGCCACCGACAGCGGGTAGGCCGACGGGGTCGCGACCAGCGTGTCCATCCGCTCGTCCAACGCGCGCCGGTTGGGCAGACCGGTCAGCGGGTCCTGCAACGCCTGCTGCGCGATCGCGCCGTGCTCGCGGCTCAGCCGCTCGTGCTCCAGCCTGGTCAGCAGCGTGGCCACACGGGCCTCGCGCAGCGTCCACAGCTCGTGCTCCAGCGCGGTCGCGTACGCCTCAAGCGCGTTGCTCGTCTCCCTGCCACCGTCCGGCCCGCACAGCCGCGCGTACTCGCGGACCAGGCACAGCATCAGGGTCGGCTCGCTGGTGTCGCGCGCCAGCTGCACGCGGGTGTCGCCGAGGACGCGCTGCGCCTGCTCGTCGCGGCCCGCCAGTTCGAGGCAGCGGGAGAGCGCGATGGCGGTGACGATCTGCTCCCTCGGGTACATCGAGAGGGTGAGCAGCTCCTCCAGCCGCTCGATGTGCTCGGTGCTGGGGCGGGCCAGCGCGTGCGCGGCGCCCAGCATCGGCACCTGCACGGCGGCCGGGCGGTCGCTGCGCCTGGGGAACAGCGACTCCCGCCAGGGGCCCTCGACGGAAACGGCCAGCGCGGAAGCGGTGGCGAAGCGGTCGACGGCTTCCTCGCCCTTGCCGACCCGCTCCAGCCGCAGGCCCCAGCCGAGCAGCAGCCGCACGCGGTTGATCATGTGCACGGCGATCTCGTGCGGTCCGCCGTTCTCCCGGACGCACAGGTTCGCCCTGGCCAGTACCTCGTCGGCGAGCTCGTAGACGCCGAGCTGGGTGAGCACCAGGCCGATGTCGACCCACGCCGCGGCCAGCAGCCTGGCCCAGGTGCGCCCGCCGAAGAGCACGTCGGGGACCGGGTCGCCCTCCAGCATCACCAGCGCGGCGGCGACCTCGGAGAGCGCGGTGTCCTCGTAGCCGGACATCAGCGCGCGGCGCCCGGCCAGCGCGTGCGCGTCGGCCTGCAACACGATCAGGCCGTGCCTGCCGGTGTGGCTGAGCAGTTCCTCCAGCAGTGGATCGGTCAGCTCGCCGAGCCCCGGCGTGACCAGGCGGACGATCACCGAGGCGCGCAGGATCTGAGCGACCATCCTCGGCTCGCCGCGCCGCTGCGCCTCGGTCAGCAGGTCGTCGGCCTCGCGGGCCATGGACAGCTGGGCTTCCAGGTCGCTGGACTGCGCGGTCGCGGTCAGTTCGCGGGCGCGGCCGACCAGCCACGCGTCCGAGACCTCGGCGAGTGCGGGCGGACGTGCGTCCTGGCGTTCCGGCTGGATTTCCGGTTGTTCTGGTGGTTCCACGGGGGCGCTCACGGACACCGCGGCGGCAGCCGGGCTCTCCACGAGTTCGGAGGCGTCCGGGGTTCCGGGCTCGGGCACCGCGCTGATGGGGAGGATCGGGAGGTCCGGGGCGGACAGCTCCAGATCGGTCTGCTCCGGGGGAAGGTGCTCCAGCCGCCGGCGCCCCGTCCGGGACTCCTCCGGGCTGTACGCGGGACCGTCGATGCCGGTCTCCTGCTGCAGGTGCATTCACCCCCCTTGTGAACAGCCACGACGTGGTCGTGGGCACCGTGCCGGGCGCTCCGCTCCGGTGCCGGGTACACCGGGTGGGCCCGTCCGCTCCGCCGCCAGGATTCGAACCTGAACCATCAGAACCAAAATCTGAGGTGCTGCCGTTACACCACGGCGGATAGTGGGCGACATCGCGCACGGTATCGCTACCGCACGCAACGACATGGTGGCATGCGCGCGCCGTTCGTGGCAGGCAGGCCACACTTCTGGCTGTTTTCCGACAGCTTTTCCCCGGTCAGCGCCCCGCGGCCGCCACCGAGTTGGTAATGAAGTCCGTCACCGTCCGCTCGTAGCTCGCCCGGTCGTGGTTCCAGAGCGCGACGTGCCCGGCCCCCGGCACCTCGGTGTAGCGCAGCGGCCAGTTCAGCCGCCCCGCCGCCCACGCCAGCTCCCGCGCGGCGCTCACCGGGACCGTCTGATCGGCGTCGCCGTGCAGCAGCAAGGTCTCCGGCTTCACCGTCGGCGGCCGGTCGGCCAGGTCGAAGCGGTCGAAGTCCACCCCGGCCCGCCAGGAGCTGATGGCCTTGGCGACCGGGACCAGGAAGGTCGGCAGGCCGCGCTGCTCGGCCTGGAAGACGAGGGTCTTGCTCCAGCTCACCACCGGCGAGTCCAGCACGACCGCGGCCACCCGCGAGGCCAGCGCCGAGCGCGCGAGCAGCTGGCCGACCACCGCGCCGCCCATCGAGTAGCCGTAGAGCACGAACCGCTTGGCCCCGTTGCCCAGCGCCATCCGCATCGCGGACTCCACGTCCCGCCACTCGGACTCGCCAAGGTGGTGCAGGCCGTCCGCCGAGCCCGGGGCGTCCCTGTCGTTGCGGTAGCTGACCGACAGCGAGGCCATGCCCGCCCGGTGCACCGGGCCGATCATCCGCAGCGTCTCGGTGTAGCTGGCGTTGTGCCCGTGCACCCCGATCACCCAGGTGTCCGGCTCGATCCCGGCGGGCGGGCCGACGTACCAGGCCTTGGCCGGGCCGAGCTCCGTCGGCACCATCACCTCGCTGAAGTCGAGCCCGAAGGCCGTTCGCGGGTTGCCGGCGCCCCAGACGTCGGTGTTCACCCGCACGCGCGCGCCGATCGGCGGAGAAGCCCCGCTCAGCAGGCGCCGTTCCACCCGTCCGGCCGAACGGCCGAGGATCTCGCCGATCTGCGCGGAGCCGGAGAGCTCGGTCGACCACCGGAGGTCCCAGACGCCGGGGCGGAGGGTGCCCTCGTTCTCGGCCAGGGTGACGCTCCTCACGCCGCCCCTGTCGTGCACCGCGAAGACCTCGTCGTAGTACCGGGGCTCCGAGTGGTTCGGGACGAGCAGCACCGAGGAGTAGTAGTACGAGCCACCCACCGTCGCCAGCCCCACCAGCAGCGCCGTGACCAGCACGAAGATGGTCACGCGGCGGCGTGGTGATGAGCGCCGCGCCCTCGGCCGCGCCACCGGGGCCTCGGCGACGGGTGAAGTCGTCATGCGCCGATCATGCGCGATCGCGCGCGTGTCGCCGGTGTGGTCGTGAAATCTTCGCCCTCGGTGCCCGACACGCCCGATTTGATGCGACACGCCGTGAGTTGTCACTCGGGGGGTGACGGGTGCTCACGCTCTACTTACGCTTGCGTAGGTTACGGTTCCGTAGCCGTAGGGAAGTGTCCCCTGAGTGATAGAGGTAGCCAACGCATGACGCTGACATCCGAGCCCTCCACGCGCCCCGGCGCGGAACCAGCGCGTGGCCCCAAGCCGATGTTCGACGAGCCCCGCACCCGCGTCGGGCAGGTCGTCGTGTTCGCGTTCGTCATCATTCCGACGCTGGCGCTCATCGCGGCCGTCCCCTTCGCGTGGGGCTGGGGTCTCGGCTGGGTCGACGTGGCGCT
The DNA here is from genome assembly GCF_002155965.1 of Allokutzneria sp. NRRL B-24872. GTDB lineage: Bacteria > Actinomycetota > Actinomycetes > Mycobacteriales > Pseudonocardiaceae > Allokutzneria. The sequence goes on along the minus strand of NZ_MUMH01000043.1, from coordinate 21,237 downwards.
CGCCCTGGTCTTCTACTACATCGGCGGGCTCGGCGTGACCGTCGGCTACCACCGCTACTTCACCCACGGCTCCTTCAAGGCCAAGCGCTGGGTGCGCGTCATGCTCGCCATCGCGGGCAGCAGCGCCGTGCAGGGCCCGATCCTGCACTGGGTCGCCGACCACCGGCGCCACCACGCGTTCTCCGACAAGGAGGGCGACCCGCACTCGCCGTGGCTCTACGGCACCTCGCCGTGGGCGCTCACCAAGGGCTTCTGGCACGCGCACATGGGCTGGATGCTGCGCAGGGACGTCACCAACGCCGAGCGCTTCGCGCCGGACCTGTTGGCGGACAAGGACATCCGCCGCGTCGACAAGCTGTTCGTCGTCTGGATCGTGCTCAGCCTCGGCCTGCCCGCGCTGCTCGGCGGCCTGATCACCTGGTCCCTGTGGGGTGCCGTCACCGCCTTCTTCTGGGCCGGTGTCGTGCGCATCGCCGTGCTGCACCACGTGACCTGGTCGGTGAACTCGGTCTGCCACATGATCGGCGAGCGCCCGTTCAAGTCCAAGGACAAGGCCGCGAACTTCTGGCCGCTGGCGATCCTGTCCTTCGGCGAGTCCTGGCACAACCTGCACCACGCCGACCCGACCTCCGCCCGGCACGGCGTGAAGCGCGGCCAGATCGACACCTCCGCGCGGGTCATCTGGATCTTCGAGAAGTTCGGCTGGGTGTGGAACGTCCGCTGGCCCACCGAGGCCCGGCTGGCGCGGATCACCGTCGACCAGCACTGACACGAGCACCGATGCCGGGGGCCCCTTCTCAGGGGTCCCCGGTAATTCGTTGGCGAAGCGCATAAACTCTCGCCACAGTCCACGTGCGACAGGTTCCGGCACGCGCGTGAAGCCATCGCAGGAGGGGGAGCTCCGGTGGCCCGTGTACGGATGACCGGCAAGGAGCGGCGGCAGCAACTGCTGGACGTCGGCAGGAAGCTGTTCGCGGAGAAGGGTTTCGACGGGACCTCCATCGAGGAGGTCGCGCACCGCGCCGGGGTCAGCAAGCCCGTGGTGTACGAGCACTTCGGTGGCAAGGAAGGGCTCTACGCGGTCGTCGTGGACCGCGAGATGCAGGTGCTGCTGAACGGCATGGTCACCGCGCTCTCCGTCGCCGACCACCCCAGGGAGCTCTTGGAGCGGGCGGCCAGCTCGTTACTGGACTACATCGAGGACTCCACCGACGGCTTCCGCATCCTGGTGCGGGACTCCCCGGTCGCGGCGAGCACCGGCACCTTCTCCAGCCTGCTCAACGACATCGCCAGCCAGGTCGAGGACATCCTCGGCCAGCAGTTCTCCGCGCGCGGCTACGACGCGAAGCTGGCGGCGCTCTACGCGCAGGCGCTGGTGGGCATGGTCGCGCTGACCGGCCAGTGGTGGCTGGAGGCGCGCAAGCCGAAGAAGGACGACGTCGTCGCGCACCTGGTCAACCTGTGCTGGAACGGCTTGTCCCATCTGGACCACAAGCCCAAGCGCCGCGCCCGGTCCTGAGCTAGCCGAACCGCACGCGGTAGGTCTTGCCGTGCTCGGCGTCGACCCTGATGCGCAGGCTGGGGCGGAACACGTTGAGCACCAACGGTTCCTGTGATCGCATCGGGTCCGAGACCGCCAGCGTGCGTCGATCGAGCACGACGGCGGCAGGGTTCTCCGCGCTCACGTCCTCGACCGTGCCCGGCTCGTAGAAGTTCGCCGCGAGGATGTCGCCGTGCCGCACGGCCTGTTTCTGGGCCGTGTTGCTGAGTACGACAGTCTTCGGGTTGCTCGCGTACTCGGCTGTCTCCTCGGCTGTTCGGCCGGGAAGCAACACGTATTCGTAGTGGCTGGACCGGGGATTGCGGCCATGGTCGAACACGAGCACGGCGTACTTTCCCGTCTCGGTGTGGACTCTCGTGCTCGCCGGGAAGACGTAGCCGCCGACTCCGGCGAGATGGGCCCAGCCCGGTCCGTTCGTGAACTTCGCCGAAGTCCTGCGATTCTCGACCGTGGTGATGATGTCGCCGTCCTCGCTGGTGATGCCCGCGCCAAGCGCTACGATCTCGTCGCCGAACATGAACCAGGACTTGGTGCCGCGCAACGAGTTCGGTCTTCCCGGACGTCCGTGGTCGAGCTGGTCCGGTCCTGCGGTGAAACGCATTCCGAAGCTACCGGTGTCGTTGTCCAGTGTGACTCCGCCGACCCATTTGTCCGGCCCGCGGAACCCGTCGAACCACAGGTTGTCCGCGGGCGTCCGGGGATGCGTTGCGGTTGTGGTCCCCGGCAGCCGGTACATGTCCACTGTGGACCAGAAATCGCCGGAGTAGTGCTGGAGATCGTCGTTGTACAGGTAGGTCATGCCTTCGCCGGTGTACCACCCGCGCAGGTTCTCGCCGTTGCCCGACTCGTAGCCGTTGATCCTGTTGCTGCGAGCGGCGATCGCGAACACCCAGTCGCGGCGCTTGTGCACCACGCGATCCATGCTCGTGAACGTGTGGTGTGCGGCCCTCCGTGTCTTGGGTGGTGCTGTCGTCTTGCGCAGCAACACGATCTCGGCCGGGCCAGCGGTTCGCTCGTAGGTGCCGGATTCGACGAGGCTGCCGATGAGCGGGCCGAACTTCTTGCTGCCCAACAAGGTCAGCGCACTGACGAGCTGGCGTCCCCAAGCGTGGTCGTCACTGCTCCTGGTGATCGAGCGACCGCGCACGAAGGACATCACCTGACCCCGGAAAGTGATCGGCTCGACGCCGTCGAACACCCAGCGCTCGACCACCTCCGGAACCGGATCGCCGAGCACCGCAAGGGTTCTGGCCACGCTGCCGAGAAGTACCACGCCGTAGGTACCGGTGTAGGCGTGGCGTTGGTGCTGCACGAACGAGCCGTCGCGGTAGAAGCCGTCGCCGGTGACCACGTGCTCGAAGACCTGGTCGAGCGCGCGGCGGGCTTCCGGGATGAGGCTGGAATCGCTGAGCAGGCCGCGCCGGAGGTGGATGTACGCCTTGTCCGCCCGGTTGGCGCCCACCTCCTCCTCACTGGGATTGGCGGTCCGGCGCGTGGGGTCGGGGACGAACCGCCGCACCGCGCGAAGCAGCTCCGGGATGCGCGCGCCGGTCAGGACGAGCGTGTCGAGCAGCAGGTCTGGGATGCCGATCTCCCACTCCCACCAGTTGCCGACCTCGTCCATGTCCTCCCGGTAGCGGTGGCGCGCCAGCCAATCGAGCGCTTCGATCACCACGTCCCTGGTGCTGGGGGAGAGCGCCATCGCGCGCAACCGGGACAGCGACGCGGTCGTCCGCTCGACGCCAGGCCCCGCGAGGTCCGGCCACAGCGATGTCCTACCGGGAGATCTGTCCATTGTGGACATCAACGCGCGGGCGCGGGCCTCGGTGCGCTCGATGGCGGTGGCGATCAGCGGATCGGTCGGATCGGCTTCCGCGCCACCGGTGAGCAGGTCGAGCCAGCGCCCGGTGCTCACCGGCTTATCCGCAGGAGCTTGTCGTCATCACCGTTGGACGTCGTCACGTACAGCGCGCCGTCCGGCCCGAGCCGCGCGCCGCGCAGCCTGCCGTGCGTGTCGTTCAGCTCAGCGGGCGTCGAGACCTGGCGCACCGCTCCGGCCTGGTCGAGGGTGAACAGCAGCAGCTTGCTGCCCTTGAGCGCCGTCACCGCGAGCACTCCGTCCAGCTCGCCCCAGCTCGGCCCCGACAGGAACGCCGCGCCGCACAGGGCTTCGGTCGGCGAACCCGAACTCCACGTCGCCGCCACCGCGTCGGGGAAGCGCTTCAGATCGGTCATCGGCACGTCCTCGTCATACCCGCCGATCGTGCCCCCGCGCGAGGGGTCCCACCCGTAGTTTCCGCCTGGCCGCAGCAGGTTGACTTCGTCGTCGACGTCCGGCCCGTGCTCGGCGGAGAACACCTGGTCGGTCCCCGGCCGCTTCACGAGGCCTTGCACGTTGCGGTGCCCGTAGGTCCACAAGAGCCGCTCGCGCGGATTCGCCGAGTTGGCGAACGGATTGCCCGGCGCGGGGCCGCCGGTCTCCAGGTCGAGCCGCAACACCTTGCCGCCCAAGCCGTTGCGGTCCTGCGCCGAGTCCGCGCGCGCCGCGTCCCCCGTGCCGACGAGCAGCGCGCCGTCGTTGGCCAGCTCCATCCGGCAGCCGGAGTGCCGCCCGCTGCTGACCGGGATTCCCGTGAGCAGCTCGCCGGTCCGCTCCGCGCGGGCGCCGTCCTCCGACAACCGCCAGGTGATCAGGCGCGTGTCCGCCTGCGTCGTCTGGCACGTCACGAACCGCCGGTTGGTGGCGAACGCCGGGTGCACGAGCAGGCTCATCAGCCCGCCTTCGCTGCGCGCCATCAGGTCGCCGAAGTCCGCCCGCACCGTTGTCGCGGTCGCTCCCGGCTTGGTGCCCGACAGCAGCGTCAGCTTGCCCGGCCGCTGCGTGACCAGCGCTTTGCCGTCCGGCAGGAAACCGACGTCCCACCCGTGCTGCAGCCCCGCGGTCACCACTTCGACCTTGAGCGCCGGCGCTTTCCCGGCCGTTGGCGCGTTCCCGCGAGGCTCGGGCGACCCCTGGCCCGCGCACCCGGCCGTGAACGCCAGGACAGCAACAACCGCAACGCCGCGCTTGATCACCCCTCCATGCTCCTCCTCTTCACGTACAACCACCGTGAATCCCTTTCGCGATCTCCCCTTCGCGGCGTTTTGGCAACTCGTCGTCAATGGGAGCGCTCCTCAATCACAACAAGTAGCCAAAACGCGAAATCCGCCCTCGCTGGAACCGCCTGCGATGCGCTCCGCCGTGCGGCCCTGGCGCTCCAAATCGCTCAGCGCGCGCTGCCGAGCACGGCGTTGAGGTGTCTTCAAGACCACCGAACCCCCGTGTCGATCATCGTTAACCACCCCAAACCCCCACGCGGTCGAAGGTTTGCCGTCGTTGAAGACCGCCGAGGCCGGGTTGGGGGTGTGAAGACCGATGAACCCTCTGACCACATGGAACGCCTAGTTGTCCACATCGGCTCGCGTTGTCCACAGGTGCGTCCAGCAGCCGTTTCGCGGGCTTGACCATCGGTAGGCTGGGCTCGGGGTCGCCCCCCGGGAGGGTGGGGGGCTGTAAAGAAGCGGGAAGCGGTGTGGCGCTGGGCCCCGAGGTGGGAAGTGCGGAAGGGGGAGCGCGTGATCATCGAGGCTGGGCAGGTCGCCTACGTCAGCGGAGCGGCCAGCGGGATCGGGCGGGCACTGGCGGGTGCGCTCGCGGCCCGCGGAGTCGATCTCGTGCTCGTCGACGTGCAGGGCGACGCGCTCCACGAGACAGCGGGTGAGCTGGAAGGCCGCGTGCACGCGGAAGTCCTCGACGTGAGCGACGCGGAAGCGGTGCACGGGCTCGCCGAACGGGTCGGGCGCGTGGACCTCCTCTTCAACAACGCGGGCACCGGCAACGGCGGCATGATGCTGTGGGAGAGCACCGACGAGGAGTGGCGGAAAACCTTCGACGTCAACGTGTTCGGCGTGATGAACGGCATCCGCGCCTTCGTGCCGAAGATGATCGAAGCCGGACGCGGGCACGTGATCAACACCTCCTCCCTCGCCGGGCTCAGCGGAGCACCACTGCAAAGCGCGTACGGGCCCAGCAAGCACGCGGTCGTCGCGCTCTCCGAAACCCTGCTCATCGAACTCCGCTCGCGTGGGCACACGGGCATCGGCGTGAGCGTGGTCTGCCCGGGATTCGTGAACACCCCGATGGCCAACGGGATCTTCGCGCTGCTCGACGCCGACCCGGACTCCGAGCACTACCGCATGATCCGCGACAGCCTCCCCGACCAGGCCGCCATGGACGGACTAATCGCTGGACTGCGCGCCTCCGCCGCCACCATGATCGACGCGGACGTCGCCGCCGAACGAATCCTCACCGCGGTCGAGCGAGACGCACTGCACGTCCTGCCCAACGGCGACCTCGACGACCACGCGAGGAACCGCGCACAGGCCGTGCTGGACGCCCTCGACGCCAGCTGAACGGGCACGGCGAGCCACCGTCAGACCCACGACGTAGTCTCGGGACGCACACGGCAATACGGAGGGAAAGTCACGATGGCGGCATCGTTGTCCGGCCTGCTCAGCACCCTCGGCAGGGCGGAGGCGCTGCGCGCGGTCGCCAACGCCGCCGGCACCACCTCGGTCGAACTGGAAGGCCCGCCGGCCGCCAGAGCGCTCGTCGCCGCCACCCTCGCCGCCAAGCACACCGTCCTCGTGGTCACCGCCACCGGGCGCGAAGCCGACGAACTCACCACGACCCTCGGCGACCTCCTCGGCCCCGACGTCGTCGCACCCCTGCCGTCCTGGGAGACGCTGCCGCACGAACGCCTCTCCCCGCGCGCGGACACCGTCGGCAAGCGCCTCACCGTGCTGCGCCGCCTCGCCCACCCCGGCGAAGGCACCCCGATCAAGGTCGTCGTCGCCACCGTCCGCAGCCTCATCCAGCCGATGGCACCCGGCCTCGGCGACCTCGAACCCGTGCGCCTGAACGTCGGCGCCGAACACGACTTCGCCCAGCTCGTCGAACGGATCGTCGACCTCGCCTACGCCCGCGTCGACCTCGTCGAGAAGCGCGGCGAGTTCGCCGTCCGCGGCGGCATCCTCGACATCTTCCCGCCCACCGCCGAACACCCGGTCCGCGTGGAGTTCTGGGGCGACGAGGTCACCGAGATCCGCGCCTTCTCCGTCGCCGACCAACGCTCCCTCCCCGACGAACTCGCCGAACTGCACGCGCCGCCCTGCCGCGAACTCCTGCTCACCGCGCCGGTCCGCGAACGCGCCGAGAAGCTCGCCGAACAGCACGCGGGCGATGCCCACCTCGCCGAAATGCTCACCAAGCTCGCCCAGGGAATCCCCTGCGAGGGCATGGAAGCGCTCATCCCCGCACTGCTGCCGGGCGAACTCCAACTGCTCACCGACGTGGTCCCCGACGGCACCCACGTGCTCCTCGCCGACCCGGAGAAGATCCGCACCCGCGCCCACGACCTCGTCCGCACCGGCCAGGAGTTCCTCGAAGCCTCCTGGATGGCGGCGGCGGGCGGCGGCTCCGCCCCGATCGACCTCGGCGCCACCGCCTACCGGGCACTCGACGAGATCGCCGACCACGCCCGCGCCAGCGGCCGCCCCTGGTGGACCCTCAGCCAGTTCTCCGCCGGACCCGCCACCGGCGCCATCCGCCTCGGCCTCAAGCCCGTCGACGCCTACCACGGCGAACTCGACCGGGCCTTCTCCGACCTCCGCGCGCACACCGCGGCCGGGGGAGCCGCGGTCCTCGTCGTCCCGGGAACCGGAACCGCGCAGCGCGCGTGCGAACAGCTCCGCGACGCCGAAGTCCCCGCCGTGCACGCCCAGGACGGGCTCACCGGAGCACCCGCCGCCGGACTCGTCACCGTCGCCTGCGGCGGCATGGAAGACGGCTTCTCCGTCCCGGACGTGGCACTGGTCGTGCTCACCGAGACCGACCTCACCGGCGGCCGCGGCGGAACGTCCACAAAGGACATGCGGCGGATGCCGTCCAAGCGCCGCAACGCCGTCGACCCGCTCGCGCTCAAGCCCGGTGACCACGTCGTGCACGAACAGCACGGCATCGGCCGCTACGTCGAGATGGTCCAGCGCACCGTCGCCGGAGCCACCCGCGAGTACCTGCTGCTGGAGTACGCCTCCAGCAAGCGCGGCCAGCCCGGCGACCGGCTCTTCGTGCCAACCGACCAGCTCGACGAGGTCTCCCGCTACGTCGGCGGCGAACTGCCCACGCTGAACAAGCTCGGCGGCTCCGACTGGAAGAACACCAAAGCCAAGGCGCGCAAGGCCGTCAAGCAGATCGCGGCCGAACTCGTCCAGCTCTACGCAGCCCGGCAGTCCGCGCCCGGCCACGCCTTCGGCAAGGACACGCCGTGGCAGCGCGAACTGGAGGACGCCTTCGCCTACGTCGAGACCGTCGACCAGATGGGCGCGATCGAAGAGGTCAAGGCCGACATGGAGAAGGCCGTCCCGATGGACCGCGTCATCTGCGGCGACGTCGGCTACGGCAAGACCGAGATCGCGGTCCGCGCGGCCTTCAAAGCGGTCCAGGACGGCAAGCAGGTCGTCGTGCTGGTGCCCACCACCCTGCTGGCGCAGCAGCACCTCAACACCTTCACCGAGCGGATGCGCGCCTTCCCCGTCACGGTCAAGGGCCTCTCCCGCTTCACCGACCCGATGGAGGCCGAACAGGTCGTCGCGGGCCTCGCCGACGGCGGCGTTGACGTGGTCATCGGAACGCACCGGCTGCTGCAGACCGGCCTGCGCTACAAGGACCTCGGCCTGGTGATCGTCGACGAGGAACAGCGCTTCGGCGTCGAGCACAAGGAGCACATCAAGGCGCTGCGCACCCACGTCGACGTGCTGACCATGTCCGCGACGCCGATCCCACGCACCCTGGAGATGAGCCTGGCGGGCATCCGCGAGATGTCCACCATCCTCACCCCGCCGGAGGAGCGGCACCCGGTCCTGACCTACGTCGGCGCCTACGACGACAAGCAGGTCGGCGCGGCGATCCGGCGCGAACTGCTCCGCGACGGCCAGGTCTTCTTCGTGCACAACAGGGTCAGCTCGATCGAGAAGGCCGCGCGCCGCATCCGCGAACTCGTCCCGGAGGCCCGCGTGGTCACCGCGCACGGCCAGATGAACGAGGACCGCCTCGAAAAGATCATCGAAGGCTTCTGGGAGAACGAGTACGACGTCCTGGTCTGCACCACCATCGTCGAGACCGGACTGGACATCTCCAACGCCAACACCCTCATCGTCGAGCGCGGCGACATGCTCGGCCTCTCCCAGCTGCACCAGCTGCGCGGGCGCGTCGGCCGAGGCCGCGAGCGCGGCTACGCCTACTTCCTCTACCCGCCGGAGAAGCCGCTCACCGAACAGGCGCACGACCGGCTCGCCACCATCGCGCAGAACTCCGAACTCGGCGCCGGCATGGCCGTCGCCATGAAGGACCTGGAGATCCGCGGCGCGGGCAACATCCTCGGCGCCGAGCAGTCCGGGCACATCGCGGGCGTCGGCTTCGACCTCTACGTGCGCCTGGTCGGCGAGGCCGTCGAGGCATTCCGCAAGCACGCGGGCGCGGGCACCGGCGAGGAGGACGAGGAGCTGGCCGACGTCCGGGTCGAGCTGCCCGTCGACGCGCACATCCCGCACGACTACGTGCCCGGCGAGCGACTGCGCCTGGAGGCCTACCGCAAGATCGCCTCCGCCGGGGACGCCGCCGCGCTGGACGCGGTGCGCGAGGAGCTGACCGACCGCTACGGCCAACTCCCCAAGCCGGTCGAGCACCTGCTCGCCGTCGCCACCTTCCGCCAGGTCTGCCGCAGGCACGGCGTCACCGAGGTCGCCGTGCAGGGCAGCACCGTCCGGTTCGCGCCGATGGACCTGCGCGACTCGCAGACCGTCCGGCTCAAGCGACTGCACCCCAAGGCCGTGCACAAGCCCGCCGTGAAGACGGTCTCCGTGCCCCGGCCCACCGAGGGCGCCGCGGGCGGGCGGATCGGCGCGCCGCTGCTGCGCGACCGCGAACTGCTCGACTGGTGCGCCAAGTTCATCGAGTCGATCGCCGCCGCACCCCAGCCCGCAGGCGTCTGAGCAGCGACCATTCGATGCTTGGCCAACCCTTGCACCCCATGCCCACCCCGAGCGTGAGAAGGTACGACACCGTGAAGGCCATCAGCCGTTCCTCTCGCCTGGTCGCCGCGCTGGCGGCCACCACCGGTCTCCTGCTCACCGGGTGCAGCACCGGTGCCGGGCAGCCCAACGCCGCCGCGATCATCGGCGACAAGGTCATCAGCGTTGCCGAGGTGCAGCGCCGGATCGACGGCGGCCTCGCCGCCCAGGACCCCGAGTACCTGCGGTTGCAGTCCCAGAACAAGCTGGACCAGGCCGGACGGGGCCTGCTCAGCGTGCTGGTCCGGCTCGAACTGCTCGAACGGCTCGCCCAGCGCGAAGGCGTCCAGGTCGACAACGGCATGGTGGACTCGGTGATCGCCAGCCTCGCCGGCAACAGCCTCCCGGAAGAGGCCTTCCCCGCCTACGACACGCAGACCCTGCGCGAGCGCATCCGCGGCGACATGCTGGCCACCGAGATCGGCAAGAAGTACGCCAACCGCACCACCGTCACCACCGACATCGTCGTGACCGACAGCCGCGACGACGCCGTGGCCAAGGCGAACCAGATGGCCAAGGGGCCGGCCGCCACCGCCCAGCTCGTCAAGGCGGAGGCCGCGAAGAAGCGGCAGGCCGAAAGCAACTTCCGCGTCTCGTTCTCCCAGGCCAGCCCGGTCCTCGCGGTGAGCCCGCTCTTCGCGACCGGCGAGAACACCGTCGTCGCCTTCCCGCTCGCCGACAACTCCGGCCAGCGGCAGCAGCAGGCCACGCCCACCAGCCGGTGGGCCGTCGCCTACGTCCACAAGCGCGACACGAAGACGACCAGCGCCGCGAACCCGGAGGCCGCGGCCGCGCAGGGGCAGATCGTCGGCACCCTCGGCAGGGGCATGGCCTCGATCCTCGGCAACGAGCTCGGCATGCGGATCAACCCGCGCTACGGCGCATGGGACCTGACGACCGCACAGCTCGTGACGAGCACGCTGGAGCGAGCCACCCTCCAGCTCAAGGCCACCGCGCCCCGGTCGTGACGTCCTCCTCGCTCGCCGCGGGCTGCGCGATCGTCCTGCTCAGCCCGCGACTCGGCCCCGTCCTGCCCGCCGCCGCGCTTCCCGCGCTCCGCGCCGCGTCGGCCGTCTACGCCACCCCCGGCGCCGCCGAGGAAGCCGCGGCGGAACCGGCCCCGGACCCCGCCGAGCTGCTCCGCCGCGCTGCCGACGAGCCGGTCGTGGTGATCGCGACCGTGCTCACCGACCCGGCGGCGGCGGCACTGCACGAAGCCGGCGCGCGGGTGATCGGCACGCCCGAACCCGCCGGTGCCGCGCTCGTCGAGGCCACCGCGGTGATGGACACGCTGCGCTCGCCCGGCGGGTGCCCGTGGGACGCCAAGCAGACCCACGACTCGCTCCGGCAGTACCTGGTCGAGGAGACCTACGAGCTGCTGGAGGCGATCGAGGACGGCGACCGGCAGGCGCTGCGCGAGGAGCTCGGCGACGTGCTGCTCCAGGTGCTCTTCCACGCCAGGGTGGCCGCCGAGGACCCCGCCGACCCGTTCTCCGTCGACGAGGTCGCCGGAGACCTCGTCGCCAAGCTCGTCGGCAGGCACCCGCACGTCTTCGCGGGCGGAGACCCCGCCGTGCGCGACGCCGAGACCCAGGAAGTGCGCTGGGAGGAGCTGAAGCAGGCCGAGAAGCGCCGTGAGTCCACTGTGGACGGTGTAGCTCTCGGTCAGCCCGCGGTGGCGCTCGCCGCCAAGCTCGCCCAGCGGACCGCGCGCGCCGGCTTCCCCGCCGACCTGCTCCCCGACGGCGACGGCACCGGGGCGACCCTGTTCGTGGTCGCCGCACTGGCCAAGCTCGCGGGCGAGGACCCGGAGAACGAGCTGCGCGTGGTCGCCCGCCGCTACGCCGAGGACGTCCGCGCGGCCGAGCGCGCCGCCAAGGCCGCTGGCCTCGACCCCGCCACCATGGGCCCCACCGGCTGGCGCACCCACTGGCCCACCCCCTCCACCCCGGCCGTTTGAGCCCTGAACGACCCGTTCAGTGCGCTCAACGCACCAAACGGGTCGTTCAGGGCTTCGGTGGGTGTTGAAGAGTGAATACCGTGCGGGTCCGTTCACGACCGGGTAACGGGGTCAGGGACTAACGTCGGTGCGGTGACAGATGGGTACCTGCGCTTTCCGCACGTGCACGACGATCTGGTGACCTTCGTCGCCGAGGACGACGTCTGGCTGGCCCCGCTCGACGGCGGCCGCGCCTGGAGGGTCACGGCGGACGGAGTTCCCGCCGCGAATCCCCGCTTCTCCCCGGACGGCGAACTGCTCGCCTGGGCCAGCAGGCTCAACGGAGCCCCCGAGGTCCACGTGGTCCCGGTCGCCGGAGGGCTCGGCAAGCGGTTGACCTACTGGGGCGATCCCAAAGCCACCGTGCTGGGCTGGACGCCCGAAGGCGACGTCCTCGCGCTCAGCGCGGTCGGCGAGCAGAGCCTCCGGCACACCTGGGCGCGCGCCGTGCCCGTGGACGGAGCCCCCGCGACCCGCCTGCCCTACGGCCCGGTCAGCGGTGTCGCGGTCGCGGCAGACGGAGCGGTCGTGCTCAGCTCGGCGGCGAACGCCGAACCCGCGTGGTGGAAGCGCTACCGGGGCGGCACGGCGGGCAAGCTCTGGGTCGACACCACCGGCGACGGCGAGTTCGACCGCGTCCTGCCGGAGCTGCGGTCCTCGCTCGTCCGGCCGATGTGGGTGGACGGGCGGATCGTCTTCATCTCCGACCACGAGGGCTTCGGCAACGTCTACTCGTGCACCCCGGACGGCTCCGACGTGCGGCGGCACAGCTCGCACGAGGACTTCTTCGCCAGGCACGCCAGCACGGACGGCTCGCGGGTGGTCTACCAGAGCGGCGGGTCGCTGTGGCTGCTCGACGGTCTGGACGCCGAGCCGCGCGAGCTCGACGTGCGGCTCACCGGGCCGAGGCCGTTCCGCCAGCCGACGCCGGTGCCCACCGCGAAGCACCTCGGCGCGGCGGTTCCGGACCGCACGGGACGCGCGAGTGCGGTCGAGGTGCGCGGGACCGTGCACTGGCTGACCCACCGCGACGGGCCGGTACGAGCCCTCGCAGCTGAGCCCGGCGTGCGCGGCCGGTTGCCGCGACCGCTCGGTGACGACCGCGTGGTGTGGGTGACCGACGCGGACGGCGAGGACGCGCTGGAGATCAGCCCGGTCGCCGGGCGCGCGGCGGGCGTGACCCCGCGCAGGCTCGCCTCCGGCCAGCTCGGCCGGGTGCTGGATCTGGCGGTCTCGCCCGACGGCAGCACGATCGCGGTCACCACGCACGACCGCAGGCTGCTGCTGGTCGACGTGGACGGCGGTGGGCTGCGCGAGCTGGCCGCCGGTGGCGAGGGCGACCCGGACGACGCGGTGTTCTCGCCGGACTCCGAGTGGGTGGCGTGGTCGCAGCCGGGAGCCTGGCCGCTGCGGCAGATCAGGCTCGCCCGCGTGGACGATCTGTCCACTGTGGACGTCACGCCGCTGCGCTTCGTCGACTACTCGCCCGCGTTCACCTCGGACGGCAAGCACATCGCCTTCCTGTCCAAGCGCAGCTTCGACCCGATCTACGACGAGCACGTCTTCGACATGTCCTTCGCCAACGGCGGGCGACCGTACCTGGTGCCGCTGGGTGCGACGACCCGCTCGCCGTTCGGGCCGCAGCTGGACGGGCGTCCGTACACCCCGGACTCCGACGACGAGCAGGACGGCAAGAAGAAGGACGACCGCGCGGTCACGGTCACCGTCGACATCGAGGGCCTGTCCGCGCGCGTGGTCGCGTTCCCCGTGCCGACCGGCCGCTACTACGGGCTGAGCGCGGCCGAGGGTGGACTGCTGTGGCTGCGCTACCCGGTCAACGGCGTGCTCGACGACGACGGTGCGAGCGGTGTCGACGCGCAGCCGAACTCGCTGGAGTTCTTCGACCTGGAGAAGCGCTCGGCCGAAGAACTGGTCGACGACCTCGACTGGTACTCGGTCAGCGGTGACGGCAAGCGGATCGTGGTGCGCGACAGCGGTGGGCTGCGAGTGCTCCCCGCCAACCGCAAGGCGAAGTCCAACGGCGACGCGGGCGACGACCGCATCGAGGTCGACCTGGCCAGGGTGCGCGTGGTCATCGACCCGGGAGCCGAGTGGCGCCAGGCCTTCCGCGAGAACGGCCGCCTCATGCGCGATCACTACTGGCGCGCGGACATGAGCGGCATCGACTGGGCGGGCGTGCTCGACCGGTACGAGCCGCTGGTGGAGCGACTGGGCAGCCATGACGACTTCGTCGACATGCTGTGGGAGGTCCAGGCCGAGCTGGGCGCCTCGCACGCCTACGTGATGCCGCCCGCTCGCTCGAACGCGGCTGCGCGGCGAATGGGCATGCTGGGCGCGGACATCGCCCGTGATGAGGCCGGGGTGTGGCGGGTCGAGCGCGTCCTGCCCGGCGAGTCCTCCGTGCCCGACGCGCGGTCCCCGCTGGCCGCGCCCGGTGTCGGCGTCCGCGAGGGCGACGCGCTGATCGCGGTGAACGGCCGCGTGGTCGACGCGGAGTCCGGCCCCGGGCCGCTGCTCGCGGGTACCGCGGACACGGCGATCGAGCTGACCGTCGGCCCGCGTGACGGCGGGGAGTCCCGGCGCGTCGTCGTGGTGCCGCTCGCCTCCGAGGAAGCCCTGCGCTACCAGGCGTGGGTGGCCGACCGACGGTCCTATGTGGACAGGGTCGGCGAAGGCCGGATCGGCTACGTGCACGTCCCGGACATGATGGGGGCGGGCTGGGCCGAGCTGCACCGCGATCTCCGCGTGGAGACCGCTCGCGAGGCCGTCGTCGCCGACGTCCGCGAGAACCGCGGCGGGCACCTTTCTCAGCTGGTGGTGGAAAAACTGGCTCGGCGCGTGGTCGGCTGGCAGGTCGGCCGTGATGGCTTCCACCCGCGCAGCTACCCGCTGCACGCCCCGCGCGGGCCGGTCGTGGTGGTGGCCAACGAGTTCTCCGGCTCCGACGGTGACATCGTCAACGCGGCGGCGAAGGCGATGGGCGTCGGGCCGGTGGTCGGCGTGCGCACGTGGGGCGGGACGGTGGGCATCGACTCCCGCTACCGCCTCGTCGACGGCACGCTGGTCACGCAGCCGCGCTACGCCACGTGGATCAAGGGCGTGGAGTGGGGCATGGAGAACCACGGCGTCGACCCGGACGTCGAGGTCGTGATGGCTCCGCAGGACTGGGTCAACGACCGCGACCCGCAGCTGGACACCGCGATCCGGATGGCGTTGGAGGCGCTGGAGGAAACCCCGGCGGTCACCCTCCCCGCGCTGCCCGAACTGTCCTGACCTGAACTCGGCGGGCGGCCCCTGAGTCGGGGGTCGCCCGCCGTGTTGCGTCAGGTGGTGGCGAAGCGCTCCAAGGCGTCGAAGAGGTGCTTGCGCGTGTCGCCGCCGCCCTTGTGCCCGGCGTCGTCCACCACGTGCAGCACGGCGTCGGGCCAGTTCGCCGCGAGCGCGTGCGCGGTCTCCGCAGGGCAGCTGAGGTCCTGGCGCCCGTGGATCAGCACACCCGGGATTCCCTTGAGGCGCTTGGCTTCCCGGATCAGCACGCCCTCCTCCAGCCACCCCGCGTTCGAGTAGTAGTGGGTGATGATCCGGACCAGCGCGAGGGTGGAGTCCGAAGGCCGTCCGGTGAACGGGCTCGCCGAGCTGTTGGGCTCCAGGCTGAGCACGGTGTCCTCCCAGAGACACCACTCCTGCGCGGCCTTCGCGCGCACCTCGGGATCGGGGTCCTCCATCAGGCGCGCGTAGGCGGCCATCAGGTTGCCGTCGCGGTCGGCCTCGGGCACGGTGTCGCGGAACCGCTCGAACGCCTCCGGGAAGAAGCGGCTGACCCCGCCGTAGAGCCAGTCCAGCTCGCGGCGGCGGGTGGTGCTCAGCGACATCAGCACCATTTCGGACACGCGCTCGGGGAAGCGCTGCGCGTAGGCGAGCGCGAGCGTGACGCCCCATGAGCCGCCGTAGATCAGCCAGCGCTCGACGCCGAGGTGCTGGCGCAGCTTCTCCATGTCACCGATGAGGTGTTCGGTGGTGTTGACGCTCATGTCCGTCGCCGGATCGCTGGCGTGCGGCAGGCTGCGCCCACAACCGCGCTGGTCGAACAGGATGATCCGGTAGCGCTCGGGGTCGAAGTTCTTCCGCGGGTTGGCCGTGCACCCCGATCCCGGCCCGCCGTGGACCACCACGACGGGCTTGCCGCGAGGGTTCCCGCAGGTCTCCCAGTAGACGAGGTTCCCGTCACCGACGTCGAGCAGACCGTGGTCGTAGGGCTCGATCGGTGGGTAGGGCGCACCCATGGGTTGGCTCCTTCTCCTGCGGTGAAAGGGGAAACGAGCCAGCCTGGTTACTGGAAGAGTCGCTGTCCCCAGAATTCTCCTGGCCGCACGCCCGGGGGACAGGCGAACAACCCGGAACCGTTGTGCTTCAAGTACTCCATCATTGTGTCCCGAGTGGACAGAGCCTGCTGCATGGGAACGAACTGCGTGCGCGGGTCGCGGTTGAAGCAGATGAAGAACAACCCCGCGTCGAGGTGGCCGAAGCCGTCGGAGCCGTCGGTGAAGTTGTAGCCGCGGCGCAGGATCTTCACCCCGCCCAGCGATTCCGCCGCCGCCAGCCGGACGTGCGAGTCCTCGGCGATCAGCGGCACCCCGCCCGCGCCCTTCACGTGCAGGTCGACCGGGTCGAACTCCTCGGCCTGGCCCAGTGGCGCGCCGGAGCCCTTCTTCCTGCCGACGATCGCCTCCTGCTCGGCCAGCGAGGTCCGGTCCCAGGTCTCGATGTGCATGCGGATGCGCCGCGCGACCAGGTAGCTCCCGCCGACCATCCACTGTGGACCGTCGCTCTCGCGGGCCCACACGTGATCGCGCAGCTCCTCGGGGTTCTCCGCCTTGATGTTGTTCGTGCCGTCCTTGAAACCGAACAGGTTCCTCGGCGTGGCCTGGTCCTGCGTGGTCGAGGACGTGCGCCCGAACCCGAGCTGCGACCAGCGCACGGCCACCGCGCCGAAGCCGATCCGCGCGAGGTTGCGCACCGCGTGCACCGCGACCTGCGGGTCGTCGGCGCACGCCTGCACGCAGATGTCGCCGCCGCTGCGCTTGGGGTCGAGGTCGTCCAGCGGGAACCTCGGCAGGTCCGCGAGCGCGGCCGGACGGGCCGACTCCAGGCCGAAGCGCTTGTCGAACAACGAGGGTCCGAAGCCCACGGTCAGTGTCAGCGAGGCGGCCGAAAGTCCGAGCGCCTCACCGGTGTCCGCGGGCGGAGCGTGCTGCGGGCCGCCCACCGCGCCCCGGTCGGCGGCCTCCTCGCCCTTCGTCATGCGCTCGGCGGCGATCGTCCACTCGCGCAACAGATCCACGAGTTCGGCGCGCTTGTCCGTCGTGACGTCGAAGGACACGAAGTGCAGCCGGTCCTGCGCCGCCGTGGTGATCCCGGCCTGGTGCTCACCGTGGAACGGCACCACGTGCGGGACAGATTTCGGTTGTGCGGCAAGGGCACCGGCCGTAGCACCGGCGGCACCGGCGAGCGCGACCCCCGCGCCCGCGTAGCCGAACAGCCTGCGCCGGGAGACGCCCGTCATTTGCTCGCCACCACCGAAGCGACCTTGCTCAGCGGCTCGCCGAGCGCGTCGACGGCCGCGGCCAGCTCCTTCTTCTCCGGCTCGGTCAGCTCGGTGTAGAGCTTGAACCCGTCGCCCTTGCGCTGCTTCTCCAACAGCTTGTCCAGCGCGGAGAACCGTTCCTCCACAGTGGACAGGGTCTTGGCGTCGCGCTCGACGAGCACCGGGCGCAGCGAGGCGACGGCGGCCTGCGCACCGTCCACGTTGGCCCGGAAGTCCCAGAGATCGGTGTGCGAGTAGCGGTCCTCCTCGCCGGTGATCTTGCCGGTCGCGACCTCGTCCAGCAGTTCCTTGGCGCCGTTGGCCAGCTGCAACGGGGTCAGCTCGACCTTCTTCGCGCGCTCGACGATCTCCTTCACGTCGGCCAGCAGCCGGTCGGCGATCGAGTTCGAGTCCGGCTTCAGGCCGTCCACCCACAGGTCCTTCTCCAGCCGGTGGTAGCCGGTGAACTCCTGGCCCTCCTCGATCACGTCCTCGCGACCGTCGATCTTCGGGTCCAGGTCGCCGAAGCTCTCCGCGACCGGCTCGATCCGCTCCCAGTACGTCCGCGCGATCGGGAACAGCGCCTTGGCGTCCTCGACCTTGCCCGCCTTCACCGCGTTCACGAACTCGGTCGTCTTCGCCAGCAGCGCGTCGGACTGCGAGTTCACGTAGCGCTGGTAGCTCCTGGTCGCCTCGGCCAGCTTCGCGTCGCCGTCGACCGCCTTGGCCGCGCCGCCGGTCACGGTGAAGTCGGCGCGGATGCCGTCGCCCTTCATCCCCGGCTTGCAGGCGGTGGTGTACTTGCCGCCCTCGGAGACCTCCACGTTGAGCTTGCGGGTCAGGCCGGGGCCGATGTTCTCGACCTCGCCCATGATCCGGTCGCCCTCTGCGTAGAGGTAGAACTCGGTGACCTTGGTGCCCTTGTTCGCCACCTCGAAGGTGATCGTCCCGGCCGCCGTCGTGTTCTTGGCGACCGCGCACTCGGAGTCGGTTGCGCGCACCGCGATCGGGCCGCCGTTCCCTGCGGGGGAGCCGCATCCGGAGAGCGCGACCAGCGCCAGTGCTGCGATGTACGGCTTTCTGTTCACTGTGCGGTCTCCTGAGTGCGCTTGCGTTGCGGGGCAAGGAAAAGGGTGAGCACGACGAGGACGTAGGAGCCCCACACCACGGCTTCGAGCACGGTGGTCTGCGGGGAGAAGTTGAGGATTCCCTTGAGCAGGGTCCCGTACCAGGAGTCGGCTGGCACGTACTCGCTGACGTCGAAGGCCAGGGTGTACAGGCCGGGCAGGATCGCGGCCTCCTGGAGGTCGTGCACGCCGTAGGCCAGCACGCCCGCCGCGACGAAGACCAGCAGGACGCCGGTGACGGTGAAGAACTTCGCCAGGTTCACCCGCGCGGCCCCGAGGTAGAGCAGCCACGCCAGCACGACCGCCACGACGATGCCGATCACGAAGCCCAGCAACGGTTCCAGCGTTCCGCCGCCCGCTGCCTGCACGCTGGAGAAGAAGAACAGCGCGGTCTCCAGGCCCTCGCGGGCGACGGCCAGGAAGGCCACCGCGATCACCGCGACGGGGCCGATGTCCAGCGCCTGGTCGAGCTTGTCGCGCAGCTGACCGGCGAGCGAGCGCGCGGTCCGGCGCATCCAGAAGATCATGCCGGTGACCAGGGCGACCGCGACGATCGACGCGAAGCCGCCGAAGGCCTCCTGCTGCTCGAAGCTGAGGCTGGCCGCGGTGAAGGTGAGCAGGGCGCCCGCGGCGACCGAGAGCCCGATCGCGACGGCGACGCCGGTCCACACCAGCGGCAGCGCGGAGCGGCGGTCGGTGCGGACCAGGAAGGCCACCAGGATGCTGATCACGAGGGCGGCTTCCAGCCCCTCGCGCAGCCCGATGAGGGCGTTGCTGAACAGCACTCTGACGTCCTCCCGTCGCGAACCCGACGGGCGAAATTAGGTTAGCCTGACCTGCGCTGTCTAGTGCCGTTCGAGGGTTCTGCGTGGGATGTCCCCGGACAAGGCGGCAAATCCGACAATTTTCCCCATGTCCGGTGGTCGACCGGATCATGGTCAATCGGATGGGCGAACCTTCTCACCTGGCGGCGTGACCAATGCGCGTGTCCTCCCGTCTACTCTGCCGAAACCGTTCCGTTACCGGCACGCTGGGTGGTTGGAGAGGAGGCTTCCTTGCGTTTCGACGTTCCCTGGAGGCGAAAACGGTGGTCCGCCCTCGCGCTCGGGTCCTTGGGCGTGGCGGCGTGCACGCTCGCGACGCTGCTGGTCGCAGGTGATGCCGGGGTCACGGCCAGGCAGCAGCCGACCGGCCCCACCGAGCCGCTGCTGCCCGCGAACGCCCCACCCAACGGCGGCACCGCGCTGCCGATGCTCGGGGTCGCCGCGCACCTGACCGTGTTCGGCCAGACGCCCCAGCGGCAGCTCGCCGGCTGGGCCGGTGGGCTTTCCGACCGGCTCAACGTGCCGCGCGCGGCGATGCAGGCCTACGGCTACGCGACCGCGCGGCTCCAGCGCGAGCGCCCGGCCTGCCGGATCACCTGGACCCTGCTCGCGGGCATCGGCCAGGTCGAGTCCAACCACGGCCGCTTCAACGGCGCGCGACTGGACGCCGAGGCCAGGCCGACCGTGCCCATCCGAGGGCTCCCGCTGGACGGGCGGCCCGGTGTGAAGTCGATCCCGGACTCCGACGGCGGAGTGCTCGACGGGGACACCGTGTGGGACCGCGCCGTCGGGCCGATGCAGTTCATCCCGACGACCTGGCGCTCCTGGGGTGCCGACGCCGACGGCGACGGGCGCGCCGACCCCAACGACCTCGACGACGCCGCCCTCGCCGCCGCCCGCTACCTGTGCGCTTCCGGCGGCGACCTGGGCACGGAGAGCGGCTGGTGGCGCGGGGTGCTGACCTACAACGAGAGCCGCCGCTACGCCCAGGACGTCCTCGACCGCGCTGATCGTTATGGCAGGTTGAGCCGTTGAGCCCGACCACTGGGCTTCAAGTGCACGTAACCTGACCGGGTGGTAACCCCCGCCCCCGTGCTGTCGCCGACCCCGCCGCGTCGCGGTCGTTCGCTGCTGGGGCGGCTGCTCATCGTCGTCCTCGTGCTCGGCGTCGGCGGGGCCGGCTTGGCCGTTCTGGTCGATCTGGTGACGCCTTCGCGGGACAACCGACCCGAGACCCCGGTCACCGCCGCCCCCGTGCGGCCCGGCTCGGTCGTGCCCGGTGACGCGGGCGTCGTGCCCGACCAGCAACAGCCCACCCCGCAGGGCTCTCCCGCCGCGCGCGACTCCCTGACCGAGTGGGCCAACCGCCTGTCCGACACCGTCGACGTGCCCGCTCGTGCTTTGCGCGCCTACGCCCTCGCCGACCTGGCCATGCGCGTTGAGCGCCCGCGCTGCCGCCTGTCCTGGGCCACCGTCGCCGGCATCGGCCGCATCGAGTCCAACCACGGCCGCTACGGCGGGGCCACCCTCACCGAGGAGGGCAGGCCGTCCAAGCCGATCATCGGCATCCCGCTCGACGGCGGCCCCAACGTGCGCGCCATCCCCGACACCGACGGCGGAACCCTCGACGGCGACACCACGTGGGACCGCGCCGTCGGGCCGATGCAGTTCATCCCCGGCACGTGGAAGCGCTACGCCGCCGACGGCAACGGCGACGGCCGCGCCGACCCCCAGCAGATCGACGACGCCGCCGTCACCGCCGCGCGCTACCTCTGCTCCGCCAACCGCGACCTCAGCGACGCCAAGGGCTGGTGGGCCGCCGTCTTCGCCTACAACAACTCGACGGAGTACGGCCAAAAGGTCTTCGGTCTCGCCGACACCTACGCCCGCCGCAGCCTCCCCCGTTGACGGTGTCGCCCGGGGGTTGGGCAGTCTTCAAGACCCCCAAACCC
>NZ_MUMH01000429.1 GCF_002155965.1 Allokutzneria sp. NRRL B-24872 | reverse complement strand
CCGAGAACCCGGAACTGGCCGCGGTCCGCGCCGAGCTGGCGGCGGCGGGGCTGCCCACGACCGTCCGGCGGGTGGGCTACGAGTTCCAGCGTGGGGGCGACACGATGATGACGATCGGCGGCGAGCCGCCGGCCTAGGAGAAGAGCCCTTCGCCCCAGTAGCCGGTGCCCGAGACACCCGGCGGCACGGCGAAGTGCGCCGAACCGGTGTGCTGGACGTACTCCATCATCGCGTCCTTCGAGGACAGCGCCTGCTGCATCGGCACGTACTGGTTGCGGGTGTGCCGGTTGAACGCCAGGAAGACCACCCCCGCCTCGAGGTGCGCGACGCCGTCGGAGCCATGGACGAAGTTGTAGCCGCGGCGCAGGATCCGGACGCCGTTCAGCGCCTGGTGCGAGGCCAGCCGAACGTGGGCGTCATCCGGGATCACCTTCTCGCCGCCCGCGCCGCCGACGTCGAGGTCCAGCTCGTCGAACTCCGCGGTCTGGCCCAGCGGCGCGCCGGTGCCCTTCGTGCGGCCGACGATCTGCTGCTGGCCCTCGAGGGTTTCGCGGTCCCACGTCTCGATGTGCATCCGGATCCGGCGCGCCACCAGGAACGAGCCGCCCGTCATCCACGCCGGGCCGTCACCCGGCGCGGCCCACACCTGGTC
>NZ_MUMH01000428.1 GCF_002155965.1 Allokutzneria sp. NRRL B-24872 | reverse complement strand
ACTTCGCGGCGCCGCGCAGCGCGTAGGCCAGGGACCGGCCGGAGCCGAAGTCCACGGAGGCCAGCTGCCGGTCGGCGGCGGTCGGCGCGAACTCGACGTCGAGGGAGTTGGCGGTCTGCTGGAGACGGCCGTCCTTGTCCTCGGTCAGGCTCGTGTCGATCGGCTTCCAGGTGCCGTCGGACGCCTTGAAGTTCGCCCGGCCGGTGTAGTGGCGGACGGTCGTCGAGCCGTCGGCGTTGACGAAGTAGTCCGAGGTCGCCGTGGACTTCTTCGCGTCACGCCTGCTGGTGCGCGGGTCGAAGCTGTTCTTGCCGCCCGGCGCCTTGCCGGTGGTGACGTCGGCGGGGTCGTCGGTCTCGCGCGCGAAGGGGGGCAGTTCGCCCTTGCCCTTGCCCGGCTTGCGACCGGCCTCGCCCTCGTTGCTGGTGGACGCCGCGGAGGCCTTGTGGCTCTTGCCGCGGGCGGTGCCGCCCTGCTGGTCGGGGGTGTCGAGCGGGTTCTTGTTCAGCCAGCTCCACATGCCCGAGAGGGAGAGCTCGGGCATCTTCACCGGTTCGAGCGTGACGCCCGCGGCGACCGCCGATTCGGTGGAGACCATGAGGAACATGGATATGAGGACGGAAAGAGCCGTAGCCCTCCACCTTCGCCTGCCGGTGCGACCCGGTGGCTGTGGTCGAGGGCTACGGACCCGGCGTACGTGCATGGGTCGGCCTTTACTCACAAGATGCTTACAAAGCTTCGCGAGACTGCCCCATGACCGTTCACCAGCTCCACGCAGGGTGTCGGTTTTTACCTCTGCTTTACTGTACGGAAGGAACCCTTCCGGACCTTTCCGACTC
>NZ_MUMH01000427.1 GCF_002155965.1 Allokutzneria sp. NRRL B-24872 | reverse complement strand
CATACCGCAGATCGTGTTCATGGTCCTCGCCGCGGCGGCGCCGCTCGGGCTGGTGGCCGGTGGGGTGCCGCTCGCCTTCGCCGTGAGCGGCAGCCCGGGTATGCCGCTGTACTTCGCGCTGTCCACCGTGATGCTGCTGGTCTTCGCGGTCGGCTTCACGCTGATGGCCGGCCGGGTACGCGACGCGGGCGCCTTCTACGCCTACGTCCAGGCGGGGCTGGGCCGGATACCCGGCCTCTCGGCCGCGACCCTCGCGCTCTTCTCCTACACGCTGCTTCTCGTCGGGGTGAACGCCTACGTCGGCGTCGCGACGAGCAACGTCATCGAGCGGTACGCCGACGTCGGCTCCCCATGGTGGTTGTGGGCGTTCGTCTCGCTGGGCATCATCGCTTTCCTCGGTTATCGCGACATCGAGCTGAGCGCCAAGGTGCTCGGTGTCGTGCTGGTGCTGGAATCCCTGCTGCTCCTGGTCATGGACCTCGGCATCGTGGGACACGGCGGCGCCCACGGCCGGACGGCCGAGCCGTTGTCGCCTTCGATCGTGGGGAACGGATCCCCGGGCCTCGGCGTGATGTTCGCCTTCTTCGGGTTCATTGGCTTCGAGGCGACGGCCGTGTTCCGCAACGAGGCCAAGGACCCCGACGTCACGGTCCCGCGGGCGACGTACGTCGCGATCCTGGTGATCGGGATCTTCCACTCGTTCACCGTGTGGGCGGTCGTGGTGGGTGTCGGAGTCGACTCCGTGACCGGGGCCGCGCAGGCCGACCCCGAGGGCCTTGTCCTCAAGCTGGCGCAGAGC
>NZ_MUMH01000426.1 GCF_002155965.1 Allokutzneria sp. NRRL B-24872 | reverse complement strand
TCGGGGACGGCGGATCGACACCGTTCCGCTCCAGCAGCGTCTTGTTGTAGTAGAGCACGGTCGGCGCCACATCGAAGCCGATGGCGTAGGTGCGGCCGGCGAACGAGGAGATGGAGCGAATGGCGGGGTAGAAGTCGTCGAGGTCGAAGTCGGGGTCCGCGGCGATGAGATCGTCGAGCGGCCGGTGCGCGCCGCGGGAGGCGTAGGTGGGGATCAGCCAGCCGTTCAGGGCGGTGACCATGCTTGCCGTTCCGCTGACGAGCCGCAGGTCGAGTTTGGTGGGGTAGCCGTCGGAGGGGGTGAGCGTCGAGGCCGATCTGATGTGCATCCGCCGCTCGACGTAATGCCCGAAGTCGGTCCAGACCCGCTGCTCCTCGGGGCTGCTGGACCACATGGACCAGGTGGCCGTGCCGGGCGGCGGGCCGGAGGAGCAGCCGCTGAGGGCTCCCGTGGTGGCGAGCCCGCCGAGGGCCGCCCCCTTGAGCAGGGCACGACGGGAAAAGCTGGAAGACATCGTCGTCTCCTCGCTGCTGGGTCGGAGTGCGGCCGAGTTCAGAGAAAGGCCAGGTCCAGGGATTCTGCGCGGATGCGTTCCTCGTCGAC
>NZ_MUMH01000425.1 GCF_002155965.1 Allokutzneria sp. NRRL B-24872 | reverse complement strand
CGGCGTGCACCGGGAGTGGAGCGAGACGCAGGACGAGTCCGCCGACCTGCGGCTGCTCGCCCGGGTCGGGATCACGGTGGTGTGCGCCGGGGTCAAGTCGATCCTCGACGTGCCCGCGACGCTCCAGCGCCTGGAGACCCTGGGCGTGACGGTCGTCGGCTACGGCACGGAGCGCTTCCCCGGCTTCTACCTCTCCTCCTCGGGCGAACCCGTCGACTGGACCCTGCGCACCCCGGAGGAGGTGGCGGGGGTGATACGGGCGCAGGACGCGCTGACCGGCCCCCGGTCCGCGCTCGTCGTGGCCAACCCGGTGCCGGAAGCCGAGCAGCTGGATCCCGCGCTGCACGACCGGGTGCTCGCGCGGGGCCTCGCGGCGGCGAAGGAGAAGGGGATCACCGGCCAGGCGGTGACGCCGTTCCTCCTCGAATACCTGATGGTGCACACGGAAGGGGCGTCCCTGGAGGCCAACCTCGCGGCGGTACGGGGCAATGTGCGGCTCGCGGCGCGCATCGCGGGAGCGTACGCGTCGGGGACGGCGCA
>NZ_MUMH01000424.1 GCF_002155965.1 Allokutzneria sp. NRRL B-24872 | reverse complement strand
AGATGCGCCGGCGGCTGGCGGTGGCCGGTTCGCTGGCGGAGCTGCGCGGCCTGCTGGACGAGTTGGACCTGTCGCAGGAGTGGCCGCAGGGCGCGGACGGCCCGCGTGGGCGTACCCACTCGCGCAACAAGGTGGTGCTGCCCGACGGCTGGCTGGCTGACCCGTACGAGTGCGGTACGGCGCTCGGCGCGGACGCCGAGGCGGACACCTCGGGCGGCTGAGGCCCGCTTCTTCCGTGTTTTCCGGCGCGGCCGGCGGTGGGGTCACCGCCGGCCGCGCCGTATGCGTGCGGCCGTCTCCAGGCGGGTGGCGTACGCGTCGAGCAGTTCACCGGCGAAGACGTCGGCCTCCCAGTCGCCGGGGCACACCTGCGCCGGGTCGTCCCACAGGTACGCCCATGTCCGGCCGCGGTGGGCGGGTGCGGGTTCGACGGTGAGGGGCCGCAGGACGTACGCGTCGTCCTCGAAGGCGTCCAGGATCTGCCAGGTGCGCGGCCCGAGTCCGGTCAGCACCAGCCCGTGTGCGGTGGCGCCCGGGGCGGCGACCAGGCCGGGGTAGGGCCTGCCGCGCAGGGCGGCGG
>NZ_MUMH01000423.1 GCF_002155965.1 Allokutzneria sp. NRRL B-24872 | reverse complement strand
GGTGGACGGCGCGGTAGGAGTCGGTGAAGCCGGCGTCCTCCAGGAGCTGGGTGACCGGCCAGTTGAAGGGCGGCGTGGAGACCTCACTGGTCCAGTCGAGGTGCGAGGGGCTGTTGAAGTCACCGATGACGAGGACCGGTTCCTCCTCCGCGCGGGCCAGATAGGGGGCAAGCGGGGCGAGGATGTGCTTCTCCATCTCCTCGGCCCGGTCGGAGTCGCACTCCTGCTGACGGACGGCGGCGGTGAAGCGGCGGGTGCCGGGCGGCGCCTTGTCGGGGCCGTAGGAGGTGTGGTCGAGGTGGACGGTGACCACCTGCACGGTCAGCGCGCCGACGGTCACGGCGGTGCGGAGGTAATGCTCGTGGAAACCACTGGCCTCGGGGTCGATGGGGTGACGTGAGAGGAGACCGACGTCCTTGTCGTGGACCGGATCGTCGTGCAGACGCGGGTACTCGTGGTAGTACCAGCCCAGCCGTTCGGCGAGGCGTCGCACGGTGCCCGGCTCCTGGTAGCGGTGCACTTCCTGGAGGGCCACCAGGTCGACGTCCTGCTCCAGCAGGGCACGCAGGACCTTGTCCTCCCCGTTGAGGACGCACGTGGCGTCGTACCACATGTTCCAGGTGGCCACCCGCAGCCGCTCGGCGACCGGGTCGCTCTCGCCGCGTA
>NZ_MUMH01000422.1 GCF_002155965.1 Allokutzneria sp. NRRL B-24872 | reverse complement strand
CACGCGGAGAGCCCCCGGCCGTCCGGCCGGGGGCTCTCCGCGTGGTGCGTCCGCCAGGTGGCAGTCGGCTCGCGCCGGGCCGTGAGGGGCGGTTCAGACGGTCTCCGGGAGCTCCTCCAGCCCCTCCGAGACCAGCTTGGCCAGCCGGTCGAGCGCCTCCTCGGCGTCGTCCGCCTCGGACGCCAGGACGATCTCCTCGCCGCCCCCGGCGCCCAGGCCCAGGACGCCGAGCATGGAGGCCGCGTTGACGGGGTTGCCGTCGCCCTTGCGGACGGTGACCGGCACCCCGGCCGCGGAGGCGGCACGGACGAAGATGGAAGCGGGGCGGGCGTGCAGCCCCTCGGCCCAGCCGACGGTGACGCGGCGCTCAACCATGGTGTTGCCCTTCGGGTCGGTGCGGTTGTCTAGACCAGTCTCGCACGGTCGGCCGCAGGTCCCCGGCCCCGCGGGCCATGGACGCACCGGTGTTCCGCGCTGCGCGACAGGTGCTCTACTGGCGACGATACGACGCGGCGACGGCGTACTCGGCGCGCACCCCGGCCGCCGTTCGCGCGCACCCCCGCCGCCGTACGCTGGCCCCATG
>NZ_MUMH01000421.1 GCF_002155965.1 Allokutzneria sp. NRRL B-24872 | reverse complement strand
CGTCCGTACCCATCAGCGCCGCGCATCCGCACCCCGGCTGGGTGGAGCAGTCCGCCGAGGAGATCTGGCGCAGCGTGACCCGAGCCGTCGAGGCGTGCCTGGCCGGACGGGACGGACTGGACGGCGCACAGGTGGTCGGCATCGGAGTGTCCAGTCAGCGGGAGTCGTGCCTGCTCTGGGACCGAGCCACCGGGCAGCCGCTCGGGCCGGTCCTCGGCTGGCAGGACCGCCGGACGGCTCCCGCCTGCGCCAGGCTGCTCGCCGAAGGACGGGGCCCGCTCGTCCGCACGACGACCGGTCTGCCCCTGGACCCGATGTTCAGCGCCCTGAAGGCGCAATGGCTCCTCGACACGTACGACCCGGACCGCACCCGGTCCCGGCGCGGCGAGCTGTGCCTGGGCACCGTCGACTCCTGGCTGCTGTGGCGGCTGAGCGGGCACACCAGCCACATCATCGAGATCGGCAACGCCTCCCGCACCCAGCTCCTCGACGTACGCACCCGGGACTGGGACGAACGGCTCCTGGACGTCTTCGGCGTACCCCGTGAGGTGCTGCCCCGGATCGTCGCCTCGACGGGCCCGTTCCCCGCCGCGCGAGGGCTGTCGGCAGTGCCGGACGGGACCCCGGTGTGCGCCGTGCTGGGCGACTCGCATGCCGCCCTCTTCGGTCACGGCGTCTCCGCACCCGGCAGCGTGAAGGTGACGTACGGCACGGGCTCGTCCGTCATGGGCCTGATCGACACCCCGGCGCAGGCGGCACACTCACCCCTCTGCCTGACCATCGCCTGGGACGACGGCACACCCGCCTACGCCCTGGAGGGCAACATCC
>NZ_MUMH01000420.1 GCF_002155965.1 Allokutzneria sp. NRRL B-24872 | reverse complement strand
GGTCACGACGGTCCCGGTGAGCGGCGCGAACTACGACTCGTCGCCGGGCGACGGCCAGATCGAGGTCGAACTCGACATCGAGGTCGTGCACGCGCTGGCGGCCGCGGCGAACGACTACGTGTACGAGGCCCCGAACAGCGGCGCCGGCGAACTGGCGATGTACCAGAAGATCGCGTCGGACCACACGGTCGACGTCGTCTCGATCTCTTGGGGCGCTTGCGAATCCGCGGAGGGTTCGAGCGCGGCGAAGAGCGTCAGCAACGCGATCGCGACGGGCACGGCGGAGGGCATCTCGTACTTCGCGGCCGCGGGCGACGACGGAACAACCGACTGCTACCGCCAGACGGGCTCGACGGCCAAGGCGGTCGACTTCCCGGCGTCCAGCCCGAACGTGACGGGCGTGGGTGGCACGCAGCTGACGGTGACGTCGTCGAACGCGTACAGCAGCGAGAAGGCGTGGAACGACGGCGCGTCCAACGGTTCGACGGGCGGCGGCATCTCGACGGTGTTCACGGCCCCGTCGTGGCAGTCCTCCCAGAGCACGACGAACCGCAAGGTCCCGGACGTGTCCGCCGACGCGGCGAGCGGCTCGGGCTACTACATCTACACGGCGGGCGCGTGGGAGACGGTGTGGGGAACGTCGGGAGCGGCCCCGCTGTGGGCGGCGTTCGCGACGCTGCAGAACCAGGTCCACGGCGGTGGGCTGGGCAACCTGAACCCGAAGTTCTATTCGATCGGGAAC
>NZ_MUMH01000042.1 GCF_002155965.1 Allokutzneria sp. NRRL B-24872 | reverse complement strand
TTTGAGGACAGGCCCTAGCGGTCCACCGGGGTCGGTGGCGGGGATCGGGCCGGTCCACTCGCTGTCGGTCTCCGTCCAGCGGACGAGCCGTCCGGCGAGCACGGCGAACGCGCTCCGGTGCCCGGCCCGGTCGGTGTCCACCCAGTTCACCCCGCGCGGCCAGCGGTAGTACGTGCGCCGCGCCCACGCGTCGTACGGGCCGCCCATGCTGACCTGGTCGTCGTGCGGGACGTAGGCGGAGAAGGTGTCCAGCTTCTCGCGCTGCTCCTCGGGCGTGATGTTGATCGGCGCTTCGTCCACGTTGTAGTCGCGGTAGCCCACCGACACGAAGCGCGGAGCGGCGGCCGAGCGTTGGTAGAGATCGGCCGCCTCCCTGGCGAACAGCGCGGCCATGACGTGGTCGGGGTGGTCGTGGAAGGGCACCCAGTTCCCGGTGTAGCGGCGGTCGGGCGCGGTGTCCTGGGACCGGAGCACGGTGGGCCGGAAGTGCGCGTAGAGCCCGACGAGCGTGTCGATCACCGACTGGCGGTCGTAGAGGCAGTTGACGCCGTCGATCCCGCCCGTCGGCTTGAGCGCGCGCACGTGCACGGCGTTCGCGCGGTCCTGCCACAGCCGCACGAGCGCGCGCGGGCCGCCCAGCGCCTTCGCGTCGGCGTTCTCCGGCAGGTTCACGAACACCAATTGCACGGAGGGACGGGCTTTGAGCGTGTAAAGCTCAACGCGGTGATCGCGGTCCAACACAAGTGGTTCCGCATTCCACTCATCACGAACGCGAGCCATTCGCGCATAAGCCGCGCGCGTGCCCGCTTGGCGCTTCGCCGCGTAACCGGAGGTGTCCGCGACATTGGCCTCGCCCGCTGTCAGGTAAACCGTCGCGACGGGCTGGCCAACCTTTATCGCGGTACTGACGTCAGGGTTCATGAACAGGATGTCGTCGTCCTGGTGCGCGACAACCTGCAGGTGGCGGACTTCCGGAGCTGAGCCGGGGTTCGCAGCTGGAGGGACCGCGACGGGCTCTGTGCAGGAGAACAAGACCGCCGCGAGCACCGCCACCAGGACCACCGATACTCCACTGCGACGCATGGTGGCGACGTTAGCCAAGGCCGGAGCGGGGAGAACTCGGGGCCTATACCAAGGCAACCTGAAGCTCAGCTGAAGCGTCGTACCGAGCGTGATAGCTTGGCGGAGCGGCCCGATGGGCCGTTTGGGGGAGTGGCTGTGCGTCTGTCCGTAGTCGTGCCGTGTTTCAACGAGGAGCGCGGTCTTCAGCATCTTCACGACGCCCTCAGCACCGTGCTGGCCGTGGCGGCGGAGGAGTTCGAGGTCCTGCTCGTCGACGACGGCAGTTCCGACGGAACCCTCGACGAGCTGCGCCGCATCTGCGCCGAGGACCCCAGGTTCCGGTTCATCGCGCTCAGCAGGAACTTCGGCAAGGAAGCCGCGATGCTCGCCGGGCTGTCCCAGGCGACCGGTGACGCCGTCGCGCTGATGGACGCCGATCTCCAGCACCCGCCGGAGCTGCTGGCGAAGATGGTCGAACTGCTCGGCCACGGCTACGACCAGGTCGTGGCCCGTCGCACCCGCAAGGGCGACAAGCCGGTTCGCACACTGGTCTCGCGGCTGTACTACCGCGTGATCAACAAGCTGGTGGACGTCGAGCTGAAGGACGGTGTCGGCGACTTCCGCGTGCTGTCCAAGCGCGCGGTCAAGGCGCTGCTGTCCCTCGGCGAGTACAACCGCTTCTCCAAGGGCCTGTTCTCCTGGATCGGCTTCGACACCGCGGTCGTGCCCTACGAGAACGTCCAGCGCCAGCACGGCGAGACCAAGTGGACCTTCGGCAAGCTGCTGAACTACGGCATCGACGGCGTCGTGTCGTTCAACAGCAAACCGTTGCGCATGGCCATCTACCTCGGCCTGCTCACCACCGGGCTGGCGTTCATCTACGCGGTCTACGTCATCCTCGACTCGATCATCGGCGGGGTGGACACCCCCGGCTACGCGACCGTGATGGTCGGCGTGATCGCCTTCGGCGGGCTGCAACTGCTGTTCCTCGGCGTGATGGGCGAGTACCTGGGCCGCATCTACTACGAGAGCAAGCGGCGCCCGCACTTCCTGGTCAAGGAGTCCAGCCAGGACACACCGGTCACCGTCGCGCTCGGCACCGAAGCGCTGGAACACGCCGAACTGCTCCAGCACGTGCACGTGCACAGCCACCCGGAATCGACGGCGAAGTGAACTTCGGCAAGTACGACCGGGTCGTCCGGTTCGCCGTCGTCGGCGCGATCAACACCGGCGTCTACTACGGCCTCTACCTGCTGATCGGCCAGGTCGCGCACTACCAGGTCGCGCACATCTCGGCGTTCCTGATCGCGATGGTCGGCTCGTACTTCCTCAGCTGCTACTTCACCTTCAAGGTGCGGCCGACGTGGAAGAAGTTCCTGCTCTTCCCGTTGTCCAACGCCACGAGCTTCCTCGTGCAGACCGTCGGCCTCTACCTGCTCGTCGACGTGATCCGCATGAACGAGGACCACGCGCCGCTGATCACGATGGCCGTGTCCATCCCGATCACCTACCTGGTCGCGAAGTTCGTGCTCACCGATCGTCCAGCCGCCGCGAGCGAGCTCGCCGCCGCCCCACAGGAGAACCCGCGGTGACGACCGCCACCCCCGCGCCCACTCAGTCCACTGTGGACGGCAAGAACGACAAACCCCTGCTGCGCTTCGGAGTCCCGGTCGGCGTCGCGGTGCTCGTCGCCGTGCTGTCGCAGATCCCGGTGCTGATCAACCGAGTCTTCTACTACTGGGACGACAGCGCGGCCCAGTTCCTGCCGATGTGGTACCGGCTCGGCCAGCGGCTGATGTCCGGCGACTTCCCGCTGCTGCTGGACACCGAGGCGTGGATCGGCGGCAACCTCACCGCCGAGGCCATGTTCGGCGTGTGGAACCCGGTCAACCTGCTCAACTACCTGCTCGTCGCGAACTTCGACGACCTGGCGAGCGCCGGCGCCGTGGTCAAGGCCGAGTTCATGGTCATCCTCGCGCTCGGCGTGTACTTCCTCGCCCGCGAGTACGGGGCCTCGCGCTGGGCCGCCTCCGCCGTCGCGGTCGCGCTGCCGTTCTCCGGCTTCACCCTGTACTTCGAGGCCAGCATCTGGATCGCCGGTCTCATGGCCTTCGCGTGGGTCCCGCACTTCTGGTGGGCCGCCCGCAAGCTCGCGCGCGGACGCATCGGCACGATCTGGCCGTTCCTGTTCGGCGCCCTGTGCGTGACCGTCGGCAACCCCTACGGCCTGCTCGGCGTCGGCCTCGTGCTGCTCGTGCTGATGATCGAGTTCCGTGCGCGCAAGGTGATCGTGCGCCTGTTCGCGCTCGGCGCCACGGTCGGCGGCGTCGCGCTGCTGGTGTTCCTGCCGCTGCTGGGCAACTCCGGCGTCAGCTGGCGCAACAGCAAGGAGCTGTTCAACAACGCGCAGCTCGTTCCGGCGTTGCAGGACTACCTCAGTGCGAGCCTGCCCAGCTACGTCCCCGGCATCCACTCGTTCTCCACGATCTCCGTGCGGATGACCTTCCCCGCCATGTACCTGGCGTGGTTCGTGGTGCCGTTGCTGGCGTGGCTCGACTGGTCGGTGCTGCGCCAGCGCTGGCGTCAGCTGCTCGGCGTGCTCGTGATCGGCGGCGTGTACCTGGTCGCCACGCTCGGACCGTCGAACTTCTGGATGTTCCGCTGGCCGCTGCGGTTGGTGGAGTACTTCTACCTCGCGGTGATGGTGCTCTTCGCCGTGCTGCTCTCCGCCGGTCTGCGCCGCGACCACTTCCGCCGCCGCGTGTGGATCACCGCCGGTGGGCTCGCGGTCACCGCCTACCTGTCGTTCTCGTCCTGGCCGAAGATCGCGGTGTGGCACGTCGTCGCGGTGTTGCTGCTCGGCGTGCTCGTCGCGCTCGCGGTGCTGCTGTTCCGGCGCGGCGGCAGCCGTCCGCTCGTCGCGGTGCTGCACGCCGGCACGGCGGCCGCTCTGCTGCTGCAGATCGTGTGGTTCCCGATCAACCGCGACGTGGCGCCCTACGGCTTCCCCAGTTCCGTCGCGGAGCTGAAGACCTTCGCCGCGCGCTACCCCGGCACCATGGTCCAGGTCGCCGACCGCGATCCCGTGATCTACAAGGGCAAGGGCCAGTTCCTGGAGCCCGACACCGCCGTGTGGCGCGACCTGCTGTTCGGCAACGTCTACCGCGTCGCGGGCGTGGACACCACGACCTCGTACTCCGGCATGGGCTTCAAGCCGTTCCACAAAGCCTTGTGCCTCAACGACTACGGCGGCGCCAAGGTCCGCGACTGCCCCGGCGACACCTTCTCCAACCTGTGGACGTCGACCCCCGACGGCGTGCTCGCCGACCTGATCAAGGTGCGCACCATCGTCGTGCAGCGCGCGCTGATCGACGTGCCGTACGTGCCCAAGGGCTGGAAGGTCGTCGAGCGCACCGACCACGTGACCGTGCTCCGGCGCGAGCGCGACATGCCCGACTGGGGAGCCGCCCGGCTCAGCCGCACCACGCCCGGCATGAAGGTCACCGAGGACGTGATGCCCGCCCAGCACAAGGAATCCGTTGCCTTCGAGCGCGGAACCGCCAAGGGCCCGCTGTCCATGACGTTCGCGCGGCTGAACTGGCCGGGCTACAAGGCGACCGTGGACGGCAAGCCCGTCGAGGTGCGCAACGGCCCCGGCGGCCTCGTGACCGTCGACCTGCCCGCTGGCATCTCTTCCGGCCGCCTGGCGCTCACGTGGACGCCTCCGGGCCTCTGGATCGGCGTGGGAGGCGCAGTGGTCGGCCTCCTGGCGGCCCTGGCCCTCACCGTCGTCCAACGCCGTCGCCGCTCCTCCTGACCCGGTTCGCCGGTCTTCAAGACTCACGAACCCTCTTTGACGGGGGCAACGGTGGCACTGGCGCCCGAAATGGGCTGGACCGGCCTCCACCAGAGCAGGTGGGCCGGTCCGCGGAAACAGCCTAGGCGTTCACCACGTGCCAAGGCGCTTCAGGCTGGGCGGAAACGGGGTTTGTGCGCCAGGTCTCTGGGCGATCTGGGCCACGCCCGGCGACTACGTTGCGTGTCCGATCGGTCGCGGTTGCGCGGGTGCGCCGATCACCTGACAGGTGGATGTCTTTCGGGTTGCCGCCGGACCGCCCGGGCGAGGTCGCGGCTGTTCAGCGGCGGCGGCGAGATGAGGTGGACGCACCGGCGGCTAGGCCGAACGGGGGCACTTTCCCGGGTGCGGCGGGCGCTGACATCGGCGTGCGCGGGAGGCGGCGAGCGCGGTGAGTGATAACACCTGATCAAGCCCTTGACAGGGCCGGTTCGGATCGTCGTCGGGACATCAGTACCCTGGCCAACCGTGAGCTTCGCAGGCTATGACCTGATTGTCGTCGGTTCCGGACTCTTCGGCCTTACGGTTGCCGAGCGCGTCGCCAGCCAGCTGGACAAGCGTGTGCTGATCATCGACCGCCGCGACCACATCGGAGGCAACGCGTACTCCGAGGCCGAACCAGAGACCGGTATCGAGGTGCACCGCTACGGTGCCCACCTCTTCCACACGTCGAACAAACGCGTCTGGGACTACGTGAACCAGTTCACTGAGTTCACCGACTACCAGCACCGCGTGTTCGCCATGCACAAGGGACAGGCGTACCAGTTCCCGATGGGGCTGGGCCTGCTGTCCCAGTTCCTCGGCAAGTACGTCTCGCCCGAGGACGCGAAGAAGTGGGTGGCCGAGCAGGCCTCCGAGATCGACTCCAAGGACGCCAAGAACCTGGAGGAGAAGGCGATCTCCCTGATCGGTCGCCCCCTCTACGAGGCGTTCGTGCGGGACTACACCGCGAAGCAGTGGCAGACCGACCCGAAGGAGCTGCCCGCCGCGGTCATCTCCCGCCTGCCGGTCCGCTACACCTTCAACAACCGGTACTTCAACGACACCTACGAGGGTCTGCCGGTCAACGGCTACACCGCGTGGCTGGAGAAGATGGCCGACCACCCGAACATCGAGGTTCGGCTGAGCACGGACTTCTTCGACATCAAGAACGACATCCCGCAGGGCACCCCGATCGTCTACACGGGCGCGCTGGACCGCTACTTCGACTACGCCGAGGGCTGGCTGGGCTGGCGCACCGTTGACCTGGTGCCCGAGGTGCTGCCGATCGGTGACTTCCAGGGCACCCCCGTCATGAACTACAACGACGCGGACGCCCCGTACACCCGCATCCACGAGTTCCGGCACTTCCACCCCGAGCGCGACTACCCGACGGACAAGACGGTCATCGTCCGCGAGTACTCCCGCGCCGCGGAGAAGGAAGACGAGCCGTACTACCCGATCAACACCTCGGACGACCGCACCAAGCTGGAGCGCTACCGCGAGCTGGCGAAGGCGGAGGCCAAGAACAACAAGGTCCTCTTCGGCGGTCGCCTCGGCACCTACAAGTACCTCGACATGCACATGGCCATCGGATCGGCGATGAGCATGTTCGACAACAAGATCGCGCCGTACTTCACCGAGGGCCGCGCGTTCGACGGTTCGCTGGAGGATTGAAGAGAAGTGGCCGAGCAGCAGAGCACCGCGACCGCGCAGGGGCGTGACGACGCGCCGGACGCCAAGCTGAGCGATGTCAGCTCGGTCCGCGTGGGGGGACGCAACAGCGAGGTCCCCGCCAACCGCGTCCTCCAGCGGGTGATCTTCCCGCGCGACGAGGACCCGTTGGACGTCCGTCCGCTGTACGTGGACGAGCCGTCGAACGCCTCGAACCGGGTGCACTTCACCTCGCGCCGCTCGGTGACGGTCCCGGCCTCGACGAAGACCTCCTTCGCCGCCTACTTCAACGCCTTCCCCGCCTCCTACTGGAAGCGGTGGACGTGGGTCAGCGACGTCGTGCTGCGGATGACGGTCCGCGGCACGGGCCGGGTGGACGTCTACCGCTCCAAGCCCAGCGGCGACATCGTGCACCTGCAGGGCAAGGCCGTTCGCGGTGCCAAGAACTGGACCGTGCTGGAGTTCCACGTCTCGCTGCAGCCCTTCGAGGACGGCGGCTGGATCTGGTTCGACGTCTTCACCGAGGACGCCCAGCTGGAGATCAAGGACGCCGTCTGGTCCACCGACAAGGACCTGCCGGAGCAGAAGGTCTCCGTCGGCATCTGCACGATCCGCCCGCAGGACGCGGTCATCGCGCTGCACGCGCTCGGCGAGGACCCCGCGGTCCTCGACGTGATCGGCAAGGTCTTCGTCGTCGACCAGGGCGGCAAGAAGGTCCGCGACGAGGCCGGCTACCCGGAGGCGGTCCGCCGCCTCGGGGACAAGCTGGAGGTCATCGAGCAGGCCAACCTCGGCGGTTCCGGTGGCTTCACCCGCGCGCTCTACGAGGGCGTGGAGAACACCGACTGCGAGCAGATCCTGCTGCTCGACGACGACATCCGGCTGGAGCCGGACAGCGTGCTGCGCGCCAACGCCTTCGCGCGTGCGGCGTCCAGCCCGGTGGTCGTCGGCGGGCACATGCTCAACCTCCAGGCGCGGGCCCGGCTGCACAGCTTCGGCGAGGTCGTCGACCTCAAGTCGGCGATGTGGCGCAAGGCCCCCGGCGCGGTCACCGACCACGACTTCGGCGAGGAGCCGCTGCGGGAGACCGAGGAGCTGCACCTGCGCATCCACGGCACCTACAACGGCTGGTGGATGTGCCTGTTCCCGCGCCAGGTGATCGACGAGATCGGCCTGCCGCTCCCGTTGTTCATCAAGTGGGACGACGCCGAGTACGCGCTGCGCGCGGGTGCGCACGGTTTCCCGACCGTGTCGCTGCCGGGCGCCGCGGTGTGGCACATGCCGTGGACGGACAAGGACGACGCCACCGACTGGACGGCGTACTTCCACGTGCGGAACCGGCTCATCATGGCCGCGCTGCACAGCCCGTACGACGTGCGCGGGCCGCTGCTCAAGCAGGGGCTCAAGCTCTCGCTGCGGCACCTGTTCTCCATGGAGTACTCCACGGTCGCCCTGCACCAGAAGGCGATCGAGGACTTCCTGGAGGGCCCGGGCAAGCTCTTCGAGACCCTGGGCACCAAGCGCCCGGAGATCCTGAAGATCCGCAACGAGTACAGCGACGCGCACATCCTGCCCTCGGCCAGGGAGTTCCCGCCGCCGACGTTCGACCCGGTGAAGGCTGAGCGCCTGCTCAAGCCGCCGGTGAACCCGGTGGTCATCGCGGCCCGCGCCGCGCTGTCCCTGGCGCACCACCTGAAGGAGCCCGACCGCGAGGCCATCGACCGCCCGCAGATCAACGTTTCGGCCCAGGCCGGACGCTGGTTCCTGCTCGGCGCGCTGGACAGCGCGACGGTCTCCAACGCCGACGGCAGCGGGGTCGCCTTCCGCCGCCGGGACCCGAAGCTGTTCAAGCAGCTGATGGCCCGGGCGCTGAACAACCACAGGCGGCTGGCCAAGGAGTGGCCGCGGGTGCAGCGCGAGTACCGCCAGGCGCTGCCGCAGCTCTCCAGCCGGGACGCGTGGAAGCAGCTGTTCGGCTCCTGACGCAACACCGGCCCGGGACCGCGCGTCCAGAAGGAAAGCGCGCGGTCTCGGGTCGCGGCGTCTCACACGTTGAAAGCTGGAGAAAGATGTCTACGCAGGAAACCGCCGCCCTGTCCGAGGTGCAGCGCCGGATCGCCAAACCCCCCGTGGTGAAGGCGGCCAAGGCGATGTCGTTCTTCGGCGAGCACGCCGCGGGCTGGCTCGCCATCGGCGCGCTCGGCGCGGTGGTGGACCGCAAGCGCCGCAGGCAGTGGCTCGTCGGCGCGGCGGGCGTCGCGGCGGCGCACGGCGCCTCGATCGCGGTCAAGCGCGTGGTGCGGCGGCCCCGCCCGGACAGCCCGGACGTGGAGATCCTGGTCGGGACGCCGAGCAAGCTCAGCTTCCCCTCCTCCCACGCCACCTCCACCGCGGCCGCCGCGGTGATCTACGGCGGGCTCACCGGCAAGCGGCTCACCCCGCTGCTGGTGCCGCCGATGCTGCTCAGCCGCCTCGTGCTGGGCGTGCACTACCCGACAGACGTGCTGGCCGGGTCCGTACTCGGTGCCACGATCGGCGCCGGCGTCAGCCGCTGGCTGCGCAAATCCGAACGTTCGGAGTGACCATGACCACCTCCGCCCCGGAGACCGCCGCCGTGGAACCAGGTGAGAACAAGCCCAGCCTGGTGCGCACCACCAGGGGTCTGATCAAGGCCGCGCGACCGCGCCAGTGGGTCAAGAACGTCCTCGTCCTCGCGGCGCCCTTCGCCGCGGGGCAGGTCAGCAACATCGACGTGCTGTTCAAGGCGCTGATCGCCTTCGTCGCGTTCTCGCTGGCGGCGTCCGCGATCTACCTGGTCAACGACAGCAAGGACGTCGAGGCCGACCGCGCGCACCCGACCAAGCGCAACCGGCCGATCGCCGCGGGCATCGTCCCGGTGCCGCTGGCCTTCGGCACCGCCGTGGCGCTGCTGCTCGGCTCGCTCGCCGTCTCCATGACGGCCAGCTGGAACCTGGTCATCATCATCGCGGTCTACCAGGTCGTGCAGCTGGGCTACTGCTTCGGCCTGAAGCACCAGCCGGTGATCGACATGTGCATCGTGGCCTCGGGCTTCCTGATGCGCGCCATCGCCGGTGGTGCCGCGACCGGCATCGCGCTGTCCCAGTGGTTCCTGCTGGTCACCGCGTTCGGTTCGCTGTTCATGGTGGCGGGCAAGCGCTACGCGGAGATCCGCCTCGCCGAGCGCACCGGCGCCAAGATCCGCAAGTCGCTGGAGAGCTACACCGCCAGCTACCTGCGCTTCGTCTGGGCCATCGCCGCGGCCATGGTGATCATGACCTACGGCCTGTGGGCGTTCGAGATCGGCGAGCGCTCCGGCTCCGCCTGGTCGGTCGTCTCGATGGTGCCGTTCGTGATCGCGATCCTGCGCTACGCGGTGGACGTGGACAGCGGCAACGGCGGTGAGCCCGAGGAGATCGTGCTCAAGGACCGCTGGTTGCAGGTCCTCGGCCTCGCCTGGGTCGTCTTCCTCGGCGTCGGCTACTACCTCTGAACCACCTCGCGAAACCGCCGCTTTCCCTTCGGAGAGCGGCGGTTTCGCCGTTCCCGGGTGCTACTCGTCGAGCGCGGCCAAGCCGTCCAGCTCCAGCAGCGCGACGCCGGTGCGCTCGATGATGCCGAGGCTGACCTCGTCGGGCTGGTACTTCGGCTGGATCGCGCTGTGGCCGATCGTGGCCAGCCAGACGAAGTACGGGAAGAACGACTGCCTGCGGTAGGCCAGCCACGCGGTGTCGGCGTCCGGGGCCTCAGCGCCTGCCTCGGCGAGGCGCTCCAGGTAGAACTCCAGCAGCTCCCGCCCCCACGCCCGCCGGTCGGCGACGTCGAGCCCGGAGTTGACGGTGTAGGCGAAGTCGAATGCCCAGCTGCCGCGCATCACGATCTGCCAGTCCGTGAAGCCCATCCGCCCCGCCGAGGTGCGGTAGGTGTTGCCGACGTGCGAGTCGCCGTGCAGCAGCGTCAGCGGTCCCTCGCTGGCAATGGTCAGCGAGCGTTCGAGGCCGCGGTAGAGCTTGTCCTGCATGGGGATCAGCGCTTCGGGGATGACCGAGCGCGCCCGCTTCGCCCCGACCTGGCAGCGCTTGGCGAAGCCGATCAGCCGGTCCAGGTTGTCGAAGTGCCCGCTCGGCGGCTTCAGCCAGCCGTGCCCGCGCAGCTCCTCGGAGTCCCAGAACCGCCCGTGCCAGTGCGCCATCGCGGTGAGCAGGTCCTCGATCTCCGCGCGGGAGATCGGCGTCTTCGGCGTGCAGAACGTCGCGCCCCTCGACGCCGCGATGTCCTCCATCAACGAGATCGAGCGCCCGGACGCCACATCGGCCGCGCCGTGGAAGCCGCGCGCCGCCTCGATGTCCAGCTCGGGGCGCAGGTGCTCGAAGAAGTTCGGTTCCCCGTCCAGCACGCGCGCCAGGCTCAGCGTGAGCCGCTGCTTGAAGCCGCGGGTGGTCTTCACGAAGAACGCCGTCGGCAGCTGCCCGGTCTCCTTGTAGGTCACGGTGATCCGCCAGCGGGAGGAGGTCCCGCTGCTGACGTCCTCCGTGCTGAACGAGCTGACCTCCGCGCCGAGCACGGCGGTCAGCCACGCCGTGGTGAGCTCCTTGCCGGAGACGGGGATGTCCGCCGCGTTCGTCGCGCGAGCACTGGTCAAGCGCTCGCGGACGACGTGGCCGCCGATGCGCGCGACTGTCTTCGCGATCTCAAGCCCTGGATGCATCCGTGCAAGGTACGGGGATTCGATCTTGTTCGGATAGGTGCGGTCGGGGGAGAAAAAAGACGGCGGCGACGGCGCCCTGCACACCGTCGCCGCCGTCTGTCCACAAAGGACATTCAGGTGGTCTTCGTCAGCGGGAGTCGGTCACCTTGCCCGTCGCCCGCTCCCAGGTGATCTTGCCGTTCTGGAACAGGTTCCGCCGCCCGCCCGGCACGTCCAGCTCGCCGGAGGTGGGGTAGCCGAGGTAGGACCGCTCCCAGCCCAGCTGCGCCCAGCGCGCCTTGATCGCGCCGTAGATGTCGTGCGCCCCGGTCGTTCCGGTCCAGTAGACCGATCCGCCCTTGCTGAAGTGGTTGTAGCGGCCCCGCCCGTCCGGGGTGCCCATCTCGTCGGTCGTCGGGTAGCCCAGCGGACCCGCCTCCCAGCCGGTGCGCTCCCACGCCTTGCGGATGTCGCCGTAGATCGCCTGCGCCCCGGTCTCCGAGGTCCAGTAGACCGAGCCGTTCTTGCTGAAGTGGTTGAAGCGGCCGATCCCGTCGGGCGTCCCGGACTCGCTGGTGATCGGGTAGCCGAGCGGTCCGGCTTCCCAGCCCGTGCGCGCCCACGCGCCCCGGATGTCGCCCCAGATCGCCACGGCGCCGATCTGCGGGGTCCAGTACACCGACGCGTAGCCGCTGTACGGCGTGCCCGCGAAGTGGTTGAAGCGCCCGGTCCCGTCCGGCGTCGGCAGCTCGTCGGTGGTCGGCGCGCCGAGCCGCGAGTGCCCGCCGTTGACCAGGTAGGTGGCCAGGATCGCGCCGTTGACGGCCTTCACGCCGTCAGCGGGCGTCCAGTAGAGCCGTCCGCGCTCGTACTCGCGGTAGCGCAGCCCGCCCTCGGCGACCTCCGGCGCGAGCGGAGCGCCGAACTGCGCGCGCAACGCGGCATCACCGTCGTAGCGCTTGTCGATCGGCGTCACGTAGTCCGCGGTGACCGTGATGTCGGTCTGGCCCATGATCACGTTGCGGGTGCGCGCGGTGGAGCCGTCGGTCCACTTCGCGAACGTCGCCGCGCCGTCGGAGGCCAGGTCCGCCGCCTCGATGCCGACCTCGGAGCCCACGGTCATCAGCGCGGTGGTCGTCGCGCCGTTGGAGCCGATGCGCACGCCCGCCGGGATGTTGCTGGCCACGGTGAGCCGCTGCTGCCACGGCAGCGCCGAATAGGACTCCGTGGTGGTCACGCCGTAGCGGTCGGTGGCCTTGGCGGTGATGTCCACGCGGGACTCGGGGTGGTCGGTGAACGGCATGCCGAAGTTCGGGCCGGTCCCGCCCACGTCCGGGTGCGAGTGGCACGCGGCGTTGGTCGGGCAGTGCACGAGGTCGCTGCTCCAGGTCACCGTCAGCGCGCCGTCCTCGACGTCGGTGGCGGTCGCGCTCAGCTGCACCGGCTCGTTGATCGCGAAGACCTTGTTCGCGGGTGGCTTGGTGATGGTGATCTTCGGAGCGTTGTTGGACGGCGCCACGGTCAGCTGCGCCGTGCCCGTCTTGCCGAGCGCGTCCGTCACGGTGAGCTTCGCGGTGAGGAGGTTCTGGCCGGTTGCGTACGTGTGCGTCGCTTCGATGCCCGCGCCGGTGGTGCCGTCGCCGAAGTCCCACATGTAGGTCAGCGCGTCGCCGTCGAAGTCGTAGGACTTGCTCGCGTTGAAGGTGACCTCGCGGGTGGACGGCTTCGTCGTGGAGGTGGCCTTCGCGATCGGCGCGTGGTTGGCCGAGGAGTAGCTGAGCCTGCGCAGCTGGCCGGTGTAGATGTCGGCGATCACGATGTCGCCGTTGCTGGCCGCGCCGAACTTCACCGGCCCGCCGACCTGCGTGCCGAACGGCGGCTTCACCGAACCGGGCACCAGCGTGCCGTCCTGGTTGTAGCGCAGCGTCCAGATCTTCTTCTGCGCGTAGTCGCCGTAGAAGTAGGCGCCCCGGTACTCGGCGGGGTAGGCGGTGCCGGAGTACACGATGCCGCCCGCGACCGCGTTGCCCTCGCTGCGGATGTAGCTCAGCAGCGGCGGAGTGTTGACCGTGGTGGCGCACAAGGGAATCAGGCTGTAGGCGGGCGTCTGGATGTCGCCCTCCCAGCACGGCCACTTGTAGTTCTGGCCGGGCTGGACGAGGTTGATCTCCTCGCGCCGCTCCCACCCGACGTCGGCGAGCACCGGGGCGCCCGAGGACGGGTCGAGCGAGAAGCGGAACGGGCTGCGGAAGCCGCTCGCGTACACCTTGCTCCGCCACGAGCGCGGGTTCTCGGCCTGGTAGAAGGGATTGCTCTGCGTGCCACTGCCGTCCGGGTTGAGCCGGAAGAGCTTGCCGTAGGGCTCGTCGACCTCGAGCGACTTCAACGCGAACTTGTCCACGTTGTCCGGGGTCGCGCCCTCGGAGTAGCGCACACCCGCGCTGTCGCCGACCGAGACCCAGATCGAGTCGTCCGGCCCGACCGCCAGGCCCGTGATGCCGTGGATGTCGGTGTTGCCGGGGATCTGCAGCAGC
This sequence comes from Allokutzneria sp. NRRL B-24872, assembly GCF_002155965.1. Taxonomy (GTDB): domain Bacteria; phylum Actinomycetota; class Actinomycetes; order Mycobacteriales; family Pseudonocardiaceae; genus Allokutzneria. The sequence continues at coordinate 103,734 of NZ_MUMH01000042.1, read as the reverse complement.
GGGACCTCGTTGGCGAGCCCGTTCGGCTGCGCGGGCTGCTGCGCTGTCCCGGTCGAGAAGGTGAGCGTCCACCGGCTCATCCGCAGTTCCTTGCCCGTGCCCACGTTCAGCGCGCGCGTCAGGTAGAGCTGCCGCGAGGTGGCGAAGTCGTTGGCCAGCGCGAGCCCGGTCAGCCCCAGGTCACCGCTGGAGCGCGTCGGCAGGGTCGCGATCGTGCGCGGCTCCCCGACCGTCGGGACCCACGCCACGGTGCCCTTCTTGCCGGTCGTCAGCACGCTGCCGTCGGCGAGGTGGGCGAAGTCGGTCAGCTCGAACGGCTCCTGGCCGCTGCGCTGGTCGGTCAGGACGAACCCGGCCGGGAGGACCGGGACGTCGTCGGCACCGGCCACGCCGGGCACGAGCACGGTGGCAGCGACCACGGCAGCCGTGGCGGCGGAGAACAGGCGAAGGCGCACGATCCCTCATTCGTAGGACAAGCCAGCGGTGTTACCGACCGTCACCAAGTCGACATTCAGTAACAAAGCCCAGCTCAAGCGGCTGGATGGCAACTAACAGGGGATCGCTGGATGGTGGGGGGAAGTTGACGGAGCGGAGGCGGGGGAGCCGGTCACAATAACGATGATATTGCTCAGGTCCAGCCCTTCCGACCAGCAGAAAGGCGCACCCGGTCCAGCCGGGTGCGCCTTTCGCGATCTCCGAACTCACCCGAACGGCTCAGCCGTTCGGGACGTCAGGGTCAGATGGGGAGCTTGCGGAAGATCGCGCGCGGGATGTGCCGCAGCACCGACATCACGAACCGCCACGCGCCCGGCGCCCATACCAGGTCCTGGCGGCGGCGCACGGCGGTCACGGCGATCTCGGCGACCTGCTCCGGCTGGGCGGCCAGCGGAGCGGCCTTCATGCCCTTGGTCATCTTGGTGTGCACGAAACCGGGGCGGACCACGGTGACCTGCACGCCGTGCGGCTTCAGCGCCTCGCCGAGGCCCAGGTAGAAGCCGTCGACACCGGCCTTGGTGGAGCCGTAGACGAAGTTCGACCTGCGCACGCGCTCACCGGCGACGGAGGACAGCGCGACAACGGCGCCGTGCCCCTGCTGGCGCAGGCGGTTGGCCAGCGCGACGCCGACGGTCACCGGCGCGACGAAGTTGACCTCGGCCATCTCGCGGGCGTGCTCGACGTCCTGCCACGCGCGCTCGGCGTCACCGAGCACACCGAAGGCCACCACGGTCACGTCGATGTCGCCATCGGAGAACGCCTTGCCGACGACCTCCTCGTGGGTCTCCGGCTTGCGGGCGTCGAAGGCCAGCGTGCTGACCGTGCAGCCCTTGGCGCGCAAGCGCTCCGCGGCCTCGTCCAAGCGCTCGGACGGGCGCGCGGCCAGCACGACGCGCAGCGGACGCTGGTCGGCGAAGCGGTCCACGATCGCCAGGCCGATCTCGGAGGTGCCCCCGAGCAGCAGCAGGGACTGGGGGTTGCCAACGGCGTCGATCACAGCATCAGCCTTCTGGAGAGGTCGGAGTTGAACACACCACGCGGGTCGACCGCGTCCCGGACCTTCTGCCACTCGGCAAGGCGCGGGTACATCGAGCGGAACGCGTCCGGGGTCAGCCGGGAGTCCTTGGCCAGGTACAGCCGCCCACCGGCCTCCAGCACCAGCTGGTCGAGCTTGTCCAGCAGCGGCGCGAGCCGGTCGGTGATCGGGATGTCCACGGCCAGGGTCCAGCCCGGTGAGGGGAAGGACAGCGGGGCGGCGTTGCCAGCGCCGAAGCGCTTGAGGACGTTGAGGAACGACACCGCGCCGGAAGCGGAGATCATCTCCATGGACTTGCGCACGGTGTCCTCGGCGCCGTAGGGCACCACGTACTGGTACTGCAGGAATCCGCGCGGCCCGTAGACCCGGTTCCAGTCGCCGACGATGTCCAGCGGGTGGAAGAACTGGGTGATGTTCTGCACCTCACCGCGGCGCTCCTTGGGAGCCTTGCGGTACCAGACCTCGTTGAAGGCGCTCACGGTCAGCTTGTTCAGCAGGCCGCTCGGGAACACCGGCGGCACGGTGGCCAGCTGCGGCGCGGTGAACTTCAGCGGGGCGCTGCGCAGCTTCGCCGGCAGGTCGTCGAGCTTGGCCGACCAGCCGCGCGTGAGCACCGCGCGGCCCATCTTCGCGCCCGTCGACGCGGAGTCGAACCAGGCCACCGAGTAGGTGTACTGGTCGTCGTTGTCCATCAACCTGGCCATGAGGTCGTCCAGGTCCTTGGTGCGCTCGGTGTCGACGAGGAAGTACGCCGACTCCACGGACTTCAGCTGCACCGTGGCGCGCAGCACCACACCGGTCAGGCCCATGCCGCCCGCGGTCGCCCAGAACAGGTCCGAGCCGGGGCCTTCCGGCGTCACCGTGCGGATCTCACCGTCCGCGGTCAGCAGCTCGATCGCCAGCACGTGGTTGCAGAAACTGCCTTCCACGTGGTGGTTCTTGCCGTGGATGTCCGCCGCGATCGCCCCGCCGACGGTGACCTGGCGAGTGCCCGGCAGCACGGGGATCCACAGGCCGTGCGGCAGCATCTCGCGCATCAGCTTGTCCAGGCTCACCCCGGCGTCCACCGTGACGATGCCCGTCTCGGTGTCCACGGAGTGGATCTGGTTGAAGGCGGTCATGTCCACGACGAGACCACCGGCGTTCTGAGCGGCGTCGCCGTAGCTGCGGCCGAGGCCCCTGGGGATCACTCCCCGGCCGTCGGCCGCGCGCACGGCGGTGGCCAGCTCGGCGCGGTCCGGGTGCTCCAGAACCCTCGCGATGGTCGGGGCCGTGCGGCCCCATCCGGTCAGTCTGCCGAGCTTCTCAGGCATAGGTGCAAATCTCCGTGGAGTGCGCTACTCGTTGAGCCAGCCATCGCGGGCGCCCACGTAGTCGAACTGGGCCAGCCTCGGCCAGGAGACCAGGCCCCATTCGACGCGTTCGGTGCGCGAAACCGTGTAGCGGCCCGGAGGGTGACGGTACACGACACGCTCCAAGTGCCCCCACGGCGCTCGCGGCGTCTTGGTCGGCACGACGTCCACCGGGACGCGGTCGATCGTCGCCACGCGGTTCATGAACGCCTGCGTGCCACCGACCCGCTCGTTCAGCGTGACCGTCCGCGTTCCGCCGAGCTGGTCCGAGGCGACCAGGCGGTACTCCGCGGGCGTGGTCATGCCGTCCTTCACCGGCAGCACCGGGACGCACGGGTAGGCGAGCCCGATCGGCCAGTCCACGAACGTCGGCTGGTCGCGCACCAGTTCGCGCACGGTGATGGCGCCCTTGGCATCGCGCAGCGCGGGGCGGTCCGGACCGCGCAGCACCGGCGTCAGCTTGTTCAACGGCACGTACAGCTCGTCCGCGAGCCCGCACGAGCCGCCGATGACGCTCTTCAGGTTGCCCTTCGCCGGGGACCACTGCGGGTGCTGGTTGATCGGCGCGATCACGAAGACCGCCAGCATCAGCACCACCAGCGCGGTCTGCACGACGGTGAACAACCGCGCGGTGCCCAGTGCGGCCCACCGCCGTCCGCCGCCGCCCATCGCCCGCCGCGCGAGCCACCAGCACAGGCCGATGACCGCCAGCCACAGCAGCATGTTGCTGAACTTCAGCGGGCCGACGTGCGGGATCTGCCCTTCGAGGAGTTGCTTGCCGCTCAAGGCGTTCGGGTCCTTGGCCACCGCCGCCGGGTCCGGCATCGAGACGTGGTCGCCGAAGGGCTGGCCCCAGTCGGAGAAGGCGTGCCAGGAGTTCGTCCCGCTGAAGATCACCACCGTCGCGAAGGCCGCGACCCCGCCCGCGAGCAGGCCGGGTGCCGTGCGCCGGACGCGCGCGGGGATCGGGCTCGCGAAGGCGGTCAGCGCCAGCACCAGGATCGCGGGCACCGCCATGCCGCCGAAGTGGTGCACCCACTTGGTCGGGGAGATCGCCAGCGCCGCGAGCCCGATGCCAGACATGGCCGCGCTGCCGATGATCAGCCGGTCCAGCGGGCCGTTGCGGTCGCGCCGCGTCGCCAGCCTGATCACCACGAACACCAGCGCCACCACGGTCAGCAGCACCGCGCCGCGCTTGGCCCAGTTGCCGAGGGTTCCCGGGTGCAGCAACGCGTTGTAGCGCTCGATCTCCTGGTACCACGGCGTGACGAACCAGTACCAGGTGTGGATGCGGGTCGTCTCGATCAGGTCGCTGAGCTTCATGTCCCAGAACACCGCCGGGAACGCGGCGGTCCCGCTCACCAGCAGCATGCCGAGGTAGGCGATGCGCTCCTTGACCGCCCAGTTCCTGGTGTAGCGCACCAGGTGCGGCGCGTGCAGCAGCAGCGGTCCCCACGCGACGACGCCCGTCGCCGTGGTCAGCGTGGTCAGCGCGGCGACCGCGACAGCGACCGCGTACAGCCCCGGCCACTCGCGCCGCCGCGCGTACTCCGTCAGTGCGAGGTTCACCGCAACGCCAAGGCACACAACGGGTTCCGGCCGCAGCGTGAGTTCGAACGGCATCCACCACACCAGGAAAGCCAGCGCCAGCAGGTACGGCAGTGCCGTGTAGGGCCGCCGCACCGAGCGCCTGCCGCCGAGCGCCGCGTGCAGGTAGCGCCGGAGCACGAACCACACGGCGATCCCGATGACGGTCGGGAACATCCGCATCCACAGGGTGGACTTGCTGATCAGCCCCCACGCGCCGAGCAGGTACTGGCTGAACATGAACGGCGCCTCTGGCGCGTTGAACGAGTGGTAGTAGTTGCCCACGTACCCCGAGTTCGGGATGTTCAGCGCGTGCCGCAGGTACCACCCGTCGTCGTCGTTGAACGGCCCGATGATCGCCCACAGCACGAGGATCGCGGGCACCGCGATGTCGATCAGCCCGAGCTTGAACCGCGGTTCGTCCGTCTCCCGCCGCGCGCGCTCGGAGTAGCGGTAGCGGCTCACGCAGAGCCACAGGCACCCGAACAGACAGAGAGCGTGCAGTACGAGCAGCACCAGCTTCAGCGTCGCGGGCGCGGACTGGAAGCGGGCGTCGGTGTTCAGCTTCGCCGAGAGCCCGTTCGCCTCCTGCATGTTCTCCGCGGCCGTCTCCAGCATCGCCACCTGCGGCGGCAGCAGGCCCGGCCGGTCGGCCACCACCTTGCCGTCGCGCAGCACCGAGACGCCCTTGGACGTCGCCACGAAGCGGTAGTCCTTGACGCCCGCCGGACGGCGCTCGCTCAGCAGCACCTGCTCCGACGCCGAGATCCGCACCTCACCGCCGCGCGTCTGCACTCGCAGGCCACGGCTCACCGGCTGGTTCTCGTCCTCCGGCAGCGTTGTGAGCACGTCCGCCCACTTGCCGCCCGCGGTGAACCGGCTCCGGTCGAGCGCGTCCATCGTCCGGCTCGGCAGCTCCGCGGTCATCTCCAGCGGCCGGTACGGCACGAGCGGGACCACGGTGGAGCGCGGCTGAGCGCCCGCTTCCGGCCAGCTCAGGACCGGCTGCTGGACGCGGACGGGGGCGAGGGGCAGCAGGACCGCCAGCACAGCTGTGATCACGGCTGCGCCGACCAACACCCACGCGGTGACGCGGTGCTGGCCCTTGAGGCGCTGTGGCATGCGAAAACGCCCATTCGTCAAGGCGGTTAGGTCACGCGGTAGCGTACTTACGGGGGATTCCGCCGCTCCGGCGGCACCCCGCCGACGTGATCGGCGAACGAGAAGGCGAACGAGAAGGCGGACCGTTGTGACCACCTCCGAAGCGGCCGAGCAGACCTCGCCAGAGGCGCCCAAGCTCGGCCTTGCCGCGCAGCTCACCCGGTTCGTGCTGGTCGGTGGGTTCTCGGCGCTGGTCGACTACGGCACCTACCAGCTGTTCCTGGCGCTGGGCATGTGGGTGCACCCCGCCAAGGCGCTCGGCTTCGTCTTCGGCACCACCACCGCCTACTTCCTGAACAAGCGGTTCACCTTCCAGGCGGCGCCGGCCGGGGCAGGCAGGCTCGGCGGCTTCATCCTGCTCTACGGGGTGACGTTCTTCGTCAACGTCGGCGTGAACGCGCTGGCACTGGCTCTGCTCCCGGCCTCGGCCCTCAAGATCACCATCGCGTGGGTGATCGCCCAGGCCACCGCCACCGCGATCAACTTCGTCATGCTCCGCCTGGTCGTCTTCAAGCCCCAGTAACCCCACCCGCGCAGCCGCACCGCGTAAGCCCTGAACGACCCGTTCAGTGCGTTGAGCGCACCAAACGACCCGTTCAGGGCTTCAGGGGTCACCACCGTCGAGTGCGACGGCCTCAGCGGAGGCCGAGGGTGTCGTAGCGGTCGTCGTCGACGTCGTCGGGCAGGCGCGTCGGGTCGATCGCCTGCTCCACGTAGCCCGCGGGCACCCCGGCGTACTCCAGCCGCGCGATCGTGGGCGGGCCTTCGAGGCCGTGCTCCACGCGGTGGGTCATGGCCACGGAGTAGCGACCGGGCTCGTGCAGGTACTTCACCCGCTCCAGGCCGCCCCACGGGAAGTCGGCGGAGTTGGGCGCGTCGGCGGGCACCTTGACCATCTCCGCGACCCGGCCGAGGAAGCCGTGGGTGCCGCCGATGCCCTCGTAGACCGACACGAGGCCGCCCATCGTGAACTTCTCGGCGGCGAGCACGCGGTACTCCGGCGGCGTCACCATGCCGTCCTTCACGGCGGGGATCGCGACGCAGGGGTAGCCGATGCCGATGCTCCAGTCCACGTAGGCCACGCGCCCGGCCAGGTGGTCGGTCAACGACTTGCCGTCCTGCAAGCGCACGGTGTCGGCGATCCCGCAGCCGTTGCGCAGCGTGCCGCTGGCCAGCGACCAGCCGGGCAGCTGCCGCAGCGGCGCGATCACGAACAGCACGAGCAACAGTGCGACCACGAGCGCCTGGGTGCCGAGCAGCACCCGCGCCGAACCGAGAGCGGCCCACCGCCGTCGCCGCCGCAGCAGGAACCAGCAGAGCCCGATCGCGCCCGCCCAGAGCAGCACGTTGTTGGCCTTGACCGGGCCGATCGCCAGCATCAGCGTTTCGACCAGGTCCTTCTCGTCGGGGTCGAGGGTGCGCATCGGGTCGATGTTCCCGGTCAGCGAGAACGGCTGACCCCACGCGCCGAAGCCGTGCCACAGGTTGGGGCCGCTGAAGATCACCACGCCGGTGAACGCGACGAACAGCCCTCCGGCGACGGCGGGGACGGTTCTGCGCCCGCGCGGCCCGGCGAAGGTCGTCAGCGCCAGCAGCGCGATCGCGGGCGCGGCGATGCCGACGAAGTGGTGGGTCCACTTGGTCGGGATGATCGCCAGCGCCACCATGCCGAAGCCGAGCACCCCGGCCAGCCGCACCATCACCGCGTCGACGCGCCACTTCCGGCGCCGCGCCCGCGCCACGACGAACACCAGGCAGACGATCATCAGCAGCACCGGTGCGCGCTTGGCCCAGTTGCCGGAGCCGGTGGGCACGAGCAGCGTGCCGTAGCGGCCCCACTCCTCGGTCCAGCCCATGGTGATCCAGTAGTAGTAGTGGATCTTGGTGGCTTCGATCAGGTCCGCGAGCTTGCCGTCGGCGAAGAGCACGGTGAAGGCCACCGTCCCCGAGCTGAGCACGGCCGCGAGCAGCGCGAGCCGGTCCCGCCCGCGAGCCGAGCGCCACAGCCACGGCAGCTGGAGCGCGACGGGCGCCCACGCGATCAGGCCCGCGCCCATGGTCAGCGTGGTGAGCGCGGCCAGCAGCACGGCCGGCGCCATCAGCCCAGGCCATTCGCGGCGCCGCGCGTACTCGCACAGCGCGAGCGTCAGCGCGACTCCGAGGCAGGTGACCGGCTCCGGCCGCAGCGTCGGGTTGTACGGCAGCCACCACACCAGGAAGGCAAGCGCCAGCAGCCACGGCAGCGCGCGGTAGGCCCTGCGCTCGCCGAGCGCGCTGTGCAGGAACCACCGCAGCGCGAACCACGTTCCGATGCCGAGCAGGGCGGGGAACAGCCGCACCCACAGCATCGAGGTGCCCATCGACGTCCACCCGGCGAGCAGGTACTGGGCGACCAGGAACGGCGTCTCGGGCGCGTTGAACGAGTGGTAGTAGTTGCCGACGTAGCCCACTTCACCGAGGTTCAGCGCGTGCCGGAGATACCAGCCGTCGTCATCGTTCGTCGGCCCGAGCACCGTCCAGACGAGCAGTGCGGCGGGCACGAGGAAATCAACCGCCCGCCATCGAATTCGATCTTCGGAAGGTCGTTTCGCCCGGAATCGAAGAACGGCGAGCGTGATGCAGCCGATCAGCAGAAATCCATGCACGATCAACAGAACGAATTTCGCGTTGGTCGGCGTCGACTGGAATCGCGCGTCGGTGTTGAGCACGACCCGCATGCCATCGGACTCGGCCATCCCGGCCGCCCCGGTCTCCAGCATCGCGACCTGCGGCGGCAGCACACCCGCGTGCCTGACCAGCTGGATGCCGTCGCGCCAGACCTCGATCCCGGTGCCGTTCGCGATCACCCGGTATGAGCAGTCGGTCCTGGGCAGCCGTTCCTCGATGATCGACTTTCCCGAAGCCCTGACCTGCACGATGCCGTTCACCACGCGCATGGTCAGCCCGTGGTCCTGCTGTGCGGAGTCGCGGGAGGGCGGCAGCGTGCGCAGGACCTCCCCGCCCGTGGCGTTCACCGCGGAGATCGCCGCGCACGGCACCTCGGCGGTCAGTTCGAGCGGCCGGTAGGGCAGCAGCGGGACAACGGTGTTGCTGACCCGCTCACCCTGTTTCGGCCAGGTGACGATCGGCTGGTCAACCGTGACGGGAGCCAGTGGGAGCGACAGCGCCATTGCTGCGGTGACAAGTGCGGAGACAAGCAGAATCCACGCGGTAAAGCGCTGTTGCATGGGGAAACCCCGATCGCGGTCGCATGCGGTCCGCAATCATGTAACCCCGAACGGCGCAGGCTTTCCACTCGGTGTGAAGATGTCGAAAGCACCGCAACCTTAATCGGTTAAGTAGGAAGTCGATGTTTAACGTCGAGAAAAATGGTTACAAGCGGTTTCCCGGCGCTCTGACGGCGGCCGCTGGGCCTGGTGCGGGGCAGGCCGCTGCACCGGTCGACCGACGCCGACCGGCTGGCGGCGGGCACAGCGCGAAGCTCCGGTCCCGGAATGTGGACGGAGGTCAGGAGAGGCCGCGCATGCGCCTGCCGGGTGCGCCGTGGACCTCGCCGACCGTGGGCAGCGCCCCGATGTGCGCGGTGACGACCTTGCCGAAGTCCACGACGACGTCGGAGCCGTCCGCGCAGCGCACCGCGCTGGTCGAGCCGGAGCGGACGAGCTCGACGAGGGAGCCGGTCAGCTCCGTCGCGGTGTCGTCGCTGACCGCGAACAGCAGCGGGCTGGGAACGCCGGACAGGTGCAGCACGAGGGTCTTCTTGTCGCTCATGCCTTCACGACACCAGCGCGGGAACGCGCGCGGCAAGACGGGTTCGCCGTCAGCGGATCAGCTGACGGCGAACCAGGTGATCATCAGCGCCGCTCAGCGGCGGAAGAACTTCTCCGAGCGGCCCTGGTTGACCAGCTTCGCCCATTCCACGAACGCCTTCGGGTCCTTGCGCTGGGCGAGGAAGTACAGCCCGAAGCGGGCCACCTCCAGCATCCCGAGCTTGCGCATTCCCGGCTGCGCCAACAGGTATCCGCGGTTGCGGTAGGTGTAGTAGCGCTTGATCGAGTCGCCGGGGTCCTGCGCGTGGAAGCGCCCGCCGAGCATCGGCTTGAACTCGTCGGAGCCGTCCGGGTGGGCGTAGGCGACCCGCAGCGTGGTGCCGAAGCGCAGCCCGGTGCGCACGATCCTGCGGTGGATCTCCACCTCGTCGCCGCGCACGAACAGCCGGTAGTCCGGAACGCCGATGACGTCCAGGGTGGAGGCCCGGAACAGCGCGCCGTTGAAGAAGGAGGCGATACCGGGCAGGAAGTCCGGGCTCTCCTCGGAGGACAGCTCCTCGCGCTGGCGCTTCCAGGTCAGACCGCGGCGCAGCGGGAAGGCGAGCTTGTCCGGGTGGTTGATGTTGACCACCACCGGGGAGACGGCCGCGAGCTTGCGCTTGTCGGCCTCCTCCAGCAGCACCTCCAGCACGGAGTCGTCGGCGGGCCTGCCGTCGTCGTCGGCCAGCCACACCCACTCCGCGCCCAGCGCGAGCGCGTGCAGCATGCCGAGCGCGAACCCGCCCGCGCCGCCCAGGTTGCGCTTGGACAGCAGGTAGGTGGTGTTCAGCGGGCAGTTGTCGACGACGTCCTTGACCGGCTGGTCCGGGCCGTTGTCGACGACGATCAGGTGGTCGGGCTGTCGCGTCTGCGACGCCATCACCTTCAGCGACTCCGTCAGCAGCTCACGCCTGCGACAGGTGACGATGACGGCGACGACCGCCCCCGCCGGCAGCGCTGGCGGGTTCTCGGGGGTGGTCTGGTTGCTCATCGGCTCTCGCCGATCCTTTCCAGAACGTGCTGGGGGAGGTTCTCGAACGGGTCGCGGCCCTTGTACTCGGTGAGCACCTCGCGCAGGCCGCCCTGCATCTTGATCTGGCCGTGGTCCATCCAGATCACCGAGTTGCACAGCTCCATCAGGAACTCGTCGGAGTGGCTGGCGAAGACCAGCAGGCCCGAGCGCTTGACCAGGTCGTTGAGCCGGTCCCGCGCCTTGGCCATGAACGCCGCGTCGACGGCGCCGATGCCCTCGTCCAGCAGCAGGATCTCCGGGTCGATCGAGGTCACCACGCCGAGGGCGAGGCGCACCCGCATACCGGTGGAGTAGGTGCGCAGCGGCATCGACAGGTAGTTGCCGAGCTCGCTGAACTCGGCGATGTCGTCGACCCGCTTGAGCATCTCCCTGCGGCTCATCCCGAGGAACAGGCCGCGGATCATGATGTTCTCGTAGCCGGAGATCTCCGGGTCCATGCCGACGCCGAGGTCGAAGACCGGCGCGACCCTGCCGATGATGCGAGCGTTGCCGCGCGTCGGCTCGTAGATGCCGGAGAGCAGCCGCAGCAGCGTGGACTTGCCCGCGCCGTTGTGCCCGACCAGACCGATCCGGTCACCGTGCTGGATGGACAGGTTGATGTCCCGCAGCGCCTCGATGACGGGCACCTTCTGGTCGGTGCCGATCTTGCCGCCGGCCTTGCCGAGCACGGCCTTCTTCAGGGAGCGGGTCTTCGCGTCGAAGATCGGGAACTCGACGGAAGCGTTCCACACGTCAATGCTGACCATTGGTTTTCGGCCTCACTCAGACCCAGTAGGACACGCGGGCACGGTAGTTGCGCATGAACAGCAGTGCCAACGCCCAGCCGACGACGGTGATGATCCCGGCGACCACCCAGTGGTGCCAGATGATGTCCCTGCCCAGCATGGGCTGGCGGAGCATCTCCACGAAGTGCAGGAACGGGTTCAGCTCCAGCACGTCCTTGCCGATGTTCGTGCGGTTGCTCAGGGTCGACAGCTCCCAGACGATCGGCGTCCCGAAGAACAGCAGCTGCATGACGCTGCCGATGATCGGCGGGATGTCCCGGAAGCGGGTGGAGATCACGCCGGTCAGGAACGCCACCCAGAGGCCGTTGAGCGCCAGGATGAAGAACGCCGGGATCGCCATCAGCATGGTGAACTTCCAGTGCGCCGTCACGCCGTCCGGCGGGAAGATCGCCAGCATCGCGACCCAGACGAGCAGGTTGTGCACGAAGAACAGCACCTGCCGCCAGACCAGCCGGTAGACGTGCACCGACAGCGGCGACGGCAGGAACTTGATCAGGCCCTCGTTGGAGATGAAGACCTCGGCGCCCTCGTTGACGCAGCCCGCGATGAAGTTCCACACGATGAAGCCGACGGTGACGTACGGCAGGAAGTTGTGGATCTTGGCGTCGAACAGCTGCGAGTACAGCAGCCCGAGTCCGGTCGCGGTGACCGCCATGCTGAGCGTGATCCAGATCGGACCGAGCACCGAGCGGCGGTATCGCTGCTTGATGTCCTGCCAGCCCAGGTGGCCCCACAGTTCCTTCTGCTGCCATCCACGACTCAGGTCGTCGAAGGCCTTGCCCCAGGTGCGGTGGGTGTGCGCAGGGGGGGCGGCGTGCTCGTCAATGGTGCTGGTGGACACGCGGACGAGCGTACCGGCGTGCCGAGCGGCCCCCGGTTGGCCCTGTGCTTCGGCTGGTAATGCCTCGATAACGACGCTCGACAGCCGCTTTTGAAAACCGTTATCGTCTTCGGTGTCCTCGTGGCCGACCCCGGAGGTGTCCCCGTGCGCAGCCCGCGCGCCCCGCTCGCGTTACTCGCCGTGCTCGCGCTGGCCGCGTGCACCTCCGCTCCCGCGCAAACCCCTGCCGCACAAGGGGGAGCCGCGCAGGTCGACACCCGCGTCGAGCCCCTGTCGCCCGCGCTCGACATCACCGACCCCCGTGGCACCCGGATCACGCTGCCCCAGGCGCCTGCTCGGGTGGTCTGCCTGACCGGCCTGTGCGATGACGCCCTGACCGAACTCGGCCTCAAGCCCGCCGGGACCAGCAACGCCGCGCTGCTCGTCCACCCCGCGCTGCTCGGCCAGGAGGGGCGCGCCGTTCCCGTCGTGCCCGGCAGCTTCGGCTCCGAGGACGTCGAGGCCATCGCCGGGCTGCGCCCCGATCTGGTGATCGGCCTGTCCGGCGTGCACGACCAGCTGCGCCAGGCCCTCGCCAAGTTCAATGCTCCACTGTGGACGGTCGACCCCAGGGACTGGAAGGACTCCGTCGGCTACCTGCGCGCCCTCGGCTCGTTGACGGGACGCGTCAAGGAGGCCACCGACGCCGAGACCCGCTTCCGCGCGAAGCTCGCGAGCGCCGTCAAGGCCAGCCGCGACAAGGGCAACGACAGGAAGACCGTGCTGCTCATGTACGGCAGCGCCGACTCCATCGGCGTCGACACCACCGACTCGCTCGTCGGCAAGCTCCTCGGCACGCTCTACACCTATCCCTGGACCGCCAAGGGCACCAACGCCGAGACCGCCAGCACCTTCAGCGTCGAGGAGATCCTGGCCAAACGACCAGACGTCGTCTTCGTCTACTCGCTGCTCTTCGGCACCGACAAGAAGCTCTCCGAGCAGCTCGCCGCCAACCCCGTCTGGGCGCAGATCCCCGCCGTCAAGTCCGGCCGCGTCCACGAGGTCGCCCCCAAGCCGTGGGGCTCCGGCCGAGGCACCCGCTCACTCTCCTTGATCATCGACGAATCCCAGTCCCTCCTCTCCACAACCCCCTGACCCCCCAACCCCCGCTCGCGCCGCTTAACCCCTGAATGACTCGTTGAGGTGGTTGAGCGTCCTCAATGACTCTTTCAGCAACTCCAACGCACTGAATGACTCGTTCATGTGGTTCAACGGACTGAACGAGTCATTGAGGTGGTTGAGCGGACTGAATGAGTCATTCAGGGCTTAAGCCCCGCTGACCAGCTACGGACGGTTCGCCACCGCATGAAGAGAAGCGTTCTCGTGGCCGCGCTCGCCCTGCTCGTGGTGTGCGTGGCCGCGCTCTGCCTCGGCACTCCGCTCGTCGGCGTGAACCGGCTGCCCGCCGCCTTCGTCGGCGAGACGGACCTCGAACACGCGGTCGTGGTGCTGCTCCGAGCCCCGCGCCTGGTGCTCGGCCTGCTCGTGGGCGCGGCGCTCGCGGTGGCGGGCCTGCTCCTCCAGGAGTCGCTGCGCAATCCGCTCGCGGTGCCGGAACTCCTCGGAGTCTCCAGCGGAGCGGCGGTCCTGGTCGGCGTCTGCGTGGTGTGGGCGCTGCCGATCCCGGGAGCGCCACTGGTGCCCGCGCTGATCGGAGCGGTGGTGGGCGGACTCATCACGCTGCTCGCGGCGAGGCGCGCGGTCGGCCCGGCGGCAGTGCTGCTGGTCGGCGCGGCGGTGAACGCGGCGATGCAGGCGTTGCTGCTCACGGCGGTCTCGCTCTCCGACTCCCGCGAGCAGGGCGTGCTGTTCCGCTACCTCCTCGGCTCGCTCACCGGCACCTCGTGGGAGTCGGTCGCGATCTCCGCGCCGGGCCTGATCGCCTTGCTGCCCTTGGCCTTGCTGTGCGTGCCGCTGCTCGGAGTCCTCCGGCTCGGCGACGAGACCGCCTCGGCGCTCGGCGTCCGAGCCGACCGCGCGCGCCTGATCGTGCTCGTGGTCGCGAGCGCCCTCGTGGCCATCGCGGTGGCACCTTCTGGGCCGATCGCGTGGGTGGGCTTCCTCGGCCCGCACCTCGCCCGCAGGCTCCGCCCGAACGCCGATCCGCGCGCGTGGATGGCGTGGTCCGCGCTGTTCGGAGCGCTGCTCGTGGTGGTGGCGGACCTGGCGGCGCGCACAGTGCTCTACCCCGTGGAGCTCCCGGTCGGCGGCCTCACCGCGCTCGTCGCGATCGTGCTGGCGGCGCTGCTGATCCGCCGACGAGGAGAGGTGGCATGAGGTTCACCCTGATCGTCCTGCCAGCGCTGGTGGTGCTGGCGGCGTGCGCGGCGTTGCTCGTCGGCTCGACGGTCTCCCCGGCGGACACCCTCGCGGCGATCTTCGGCGGAGGCGATGAGCTGACGCGCGGCGTGCTGATCGAGCTCCGAGTGCCGCGCGTGCTCGTGGGTCTCGGCGTCGGCGCGGCGCTCGGCCTCGCGGGCACGATCCTGCAAGCGGTGCTGCGCAATCCGTTGGCCTCCCCGGAAGTGACCGGCGTCGGCTCGGGCGCGGTCCTTGGCGCGGTGGCGGGCACGGTGTTCCTGGGCATCGCCGATCAGCCGGAGAGCCTGACGATCGCGGCGGTGCTCGGCGGAGTGCTCGGTGGGGCTTCGTTGTGGCTGATCGCGGCGAAGTCCGATCCGCTGCGGCTCGCGGTGCTCGGAGTGCTCGTCTCGGCGGTCCTCGCGGGTGCGTCGCTGGTCCTGCTCACGGCCCGCCCGCAGCTCGCTGGAGCCGCCGCGCGCTGGCTCGTCGGCTCGTTGTCCGGTCGCACGTGGGAGCACTGGAACGGCTTGTGGCCCTGGCTGCTCGTCGTGGTGCTGGCAGCCGTCGTGCTGTCCCCAGCACTCGATCTCCTTGCAGTGGACGACGACCACGCCCGCACGGTCGGCCTCGCGGTGGTGCCGTGGCGCCTGACCGCCCTCGGTGCAGCAGTGCTGGCAACGGCTGCGGCAGTCGCGGCGGCGGGCACGGTGTCGTTCGTGGGGCTGCTCGCGCCGCACGCGGTTCGCAGAGTCCTTGGTGCAGAACACCGTTGGCTGCTCCCGGCATCCGCGCTCGCCGGAGCGGCCTGTGTGGCCGGAGCCGATTTCGTCGCCCAAGCGCTCACCGCGCTCATGCCGTCGTCCGGCTCGCAGCGCATCGGCATCCCGACCGGCGCCGTGACCGCGCTCCTCGGAGCGGTCGTGCTCGTCGTGGTGGCCCGGCGCGCGTCCAGAGCACAGGTAGAAGGGGGTTCGCGGTGATCACCGCCTCCGGTGTGACCGTCACGTTCGGCCAGCGCGCCGTTCTGTCCACAGTGGACTTGAATGTGAGCGAGGGGGAGTGGGTCGCGCTCGTCGGCCGCAACGGCTGCGGCAAGAGCACTTTGCTGCGCGTGATCGCGGGATTGCACAAGCCCGACGCCGGGACGATCCACATCGCCAATAAAGCTCTGGAGTCCCTGTCTCGCAGGGAGATCGCGCGCCAAGTCGCAACCCTGCCGCAGGCGATGCCCGCCGTACCAGGCATGACGGTGCGCCAGCTCGTCCGCCAAGGCCGCTACGCCGTGCGAGGGCCGTTGGGAATGCTCAGGACCGGTGACGACGACCAAGTCCGATCAGCTTTGGCCGCAACGGGTGTCGAGCCCTACGCGGACACCGCGGTCGACCACCTCTCCGGCGGCGAGCGGCAGCGCGTCCGCCTCGCCCTGGCGCTCGCCCAGGACGCGCCCGTGCTGCTGCTCGACGAGCCGACGACGTACCTCGACGTCCGCCACCAGCTCGAAGTCCTGGAGCTGATCGCCGGTCTCCAGCGCGAGCGCGGGCTCACGGTGGTGAGCGTTCTGCACGACCTCCAGCAGGCGGCGCGCTATGCGGACCGAATCGTGGCTCTGCACAAGGGAATCGTGCACACCGATGCTTCGGCGGGGGAGGCCGTGGACGCAGACCTGCTCGCCGAGGTGTTCGGCGTCCAAGGGCGCGTCTGGCACGACACCACCACGGGCCGCCCGGCCTGCGCCTACGACGCCGTGCTCTGAAGCTGTCGCTCAGCAGCGGCGGTGCGCAGCGGTGAGCACCACGCCGCGACCACGCCGACCGCGAGGATCGCCACGACCGAAGCGAGTCCGACGCGCGGGTCCGTCCACACCGCGACGGCTCCAGCCAGCGCGGCGCCGACCGGATGCCCGACACCCCACGCCAGCATGCGCGCGGTGGTGTTCACGCGGCCCTGCAACTCGTCCGGGGTGACCTGCTGCCGATAGGTGATCCCGTTGATCACGACCGTGGTGAAAGCCGTGCTCCACAACGTGATCGCGACGATCGCCAGCAGCCAGTGCGAGGTCGCGATCACCAGCAGACCGGCGCCGAGCGAGGTCGGCAGCGCCAGCAGAGCGAGCCGGGCGGCGCCGAACTTCCTGGTGAGCCGGGGCACCAATCGCGAGGCGATGAGCCCGCCGACCGCCCAGCAGCTCAGCAGCACCGCCAGCCGGGCGTCGCCGGAGGGAGCGATGCCGAGCACGCGGTCCGCCCACGGCAGCTGCATCGCGATCCACGCGCCGCCGAGCGCGGAGTGCGTCGCCCCGACGAGGGTCAGCGTGCGCACGATCTTGTTCTGCCACAAGAACTTCAGGCCACCGCGCACGTCGACGAGGATGTCGCTCGCCGACCGAGGCCGCGATCTGTCCGAAGTGGACAGAGGATGGGCGATGGCCTTGATCAGCAACGCGGACGCCGCGTAGGTCAACGCGTCGAGCGCGATCAGCGGCGCGGGCGTCATCATCGTGACCGCGAGCGCGGCCAGTGGTGGCACCGCGATCTCGACGACCGTGGTCGTGCCGAAGACCGCCGAGAACGCCGCCGTGGTGCGCTCACGGCCCACAAGTGCGGGCAGGGCACCGAAATTCGCCGCGTCGAAGAGCACGAACATCGTCTGCGTCAGGAACGCGACGACGAGCACGTGCGGCGCCGTGAGCGTCCCCGTCGCCCACGCGATCGGCACGCTCGCCAGCAGTCCCGCGCTGAGCAGGTCCGCCGCCACCATGAGCTTGCGGCGGTTCACCCGGTCCGCGAACGCACCCGCGAAGAGCCCGAAGAGCAGGTACGGCAACGCCTCCGTCGCGGCCACCGCCGACGTCCACGCTGCCGATCCGGTGAGCTGGTAGGTCAGCACCGGCAGTGCGACGACGCTGACCAGGGTGCCGCCCACCGATATCGCCCTGGCCAGCAAGTATCGCCGGAAATCGGGGTCATCGCGGAGTGCTTCGGTGCTCACCCCGGACATGCTAACTGACAACGATTGTCACAGTCGTCACCCATTCAGCCCTATTGGGAATGATTATCGTTTGTGGTACTTCTGGAAACCGATGTCAGACGAGACAGGGGGGAGGTGAACTGCGAGATGGAGAAGATCTTCGTGCGCGTCGAGTCCGAGCGCGAGCTGCCGCACAACTCGGCCAGCCACAGCAACGCCCTGGTGGAGAACCCGTTCGACGACCAGGACTGAGTCACCAGGTGGCCGCCGCTCCCACTCCGGGGTGGCGGCCACCGCCGTTTTGACGACCCGCACCCGACAGGGAGGCCCAGTGGGCGAACGCCTCATCCCCGGAGCTGTCCTCTTCGACGTGCCCGGCCGCGGTCCGGCGCTGCGCTGCCCGGACGGTGAGATCGTGGGCGTCGCCCTCCCCGAGGACACGACGGCGGCCGTTCGCGGCGCGCTGGCTGTGGACAACTCGGCCGACGCGCCCGCTGAGCTGGGCGCCTTCCGCGAGGCGGGCTTCCTCGGCGGTCGCTCACAGTGGCCTGTGGATAACTCGATCGTGGCCCTCATGGGCTCGTCCGTGCTGGTCGAAGCCCTCAAGGTGGCCCTGAGCAGGGCAGGTGCACAACCCTGCGTCCTCGGACCGTTCACTGAGCGAGGTGATCTGTGGACAACTGCCGCCCTGTTGTCCACAGAGTTGTCCACAGGTGGGTTCTCGGCTGTGTGCGCAGTGTCCGACGGGCCCGCGCCGTCGTGCTGGGACAGCCTCGATGACCTGCCCGAACACGGGATCGCATGGCAGCGCGTGAGCCGTGAGGGGCGCCACGCGCTGATCGAACCGGTCGCCGCCGAGCCTGGGGACATCCGGCACTCCGACATCCGCAAGCGCCGCCTCGCCGCCGCAGGCTCCGGCCACGAGCACCTGAGTGCTTTCTGGGCCGCCGAAGCCCCTGTCACCGGCGAAGACGCCATGGACGACCTCGACGCTGCGGCCGTCGCGTCGCTGGCCGCACTCGACCTCCGCGCGTGGGCGCTCGGCGCGACGAAGCGCGACGGCTCGTTCACGTCGTCGCTGCCCGCTCGCCGACGCCTCCGCGTGCTCGACCTGGACACCGCCGCCATCACCGACCACGCCGTGCTCCGCGTGCCCGAGGCCGCGTCGTGACGACTGCCGAAGAGCACGTCATCCCACTTGACGGCGCCCGTCTAGTAGCCACAGTGGTCCGGTCCGCCGAGCGTGGACCCGCAGTGCTGATCCGAACGCCCTACGACCGCCGCAACCACCTCGCCGAGGCCCACGGCTGGGCGAAGCGCGGCTTCACCTGCGTCGTGGTCGACGTGCGCGGGCGCTACGGCTCCACCGGCGACTTCGTGCCCTACGCCAACGAGCGCGCGGACGGCGCTGTGGTGCTGAAGTGGTTGCACGACAACGATCTCGCCGACGGCCGGGTCTTCGCGGTCGGCGCCTCCTACGCCGCGTACTGCGCTGTCGTGACCGCACTGGAAGGCGAACTGGCCGGAGTGATCGCCGCCGTCCCCGCGCTGGGCCTCGGCGAAACCGCCCGCGAACCCGGCGGGGCCGCGCGCCTGGCCTGCCGCCTCGGCTGGTGGGCCGAGCACGGCGGCACTCCGACCGCCCGCGCCACCCCGCTGCCGTACTCCCTCGAAGCCCTCCCCGTCCGCGAGGCTTTCGATCTCCCGGCTTGGCAGACCCTCTGGAACGCCCCACCCCTCGGCGACCTCTGGACCGAACTATCTACAGTGGACACTCCGCTGCTGGCCGTAGGCGGCCTGCGCGACCCCTTCCTCCGCCACACCCTCCGCCTCGCCGACACCTGGCGCGGCCCCACCACCCTCGTCATCGGCGACTGGTCGCACGACATGGACACCCGAAACACGTTGTCCGGCAAGCGAATCGGCGCCCTCTACACCTCCTGGGCCACCGCCCCGCCTTCGCGGCACTCCGCCATCGCCGTCTCTTCCCGTTTCGTACTCCAAGCGGCCAAGAGAGCGCTCCCAGTTCCCGCTTTCGGTACGAAACGGGAGTTCGAGGCCGAGCCGACGCGTCCGTTCCCGTCCCGGGACGTGGGCGTTGACCTGCGGTGCGACGCCGAGCGCGTGGATCGGGCGCTCGGGGTGGTGGAGGTGGGAGCAGGGGTGCTGGCAGGGCTCGTCGAGGTGGAGATCGAAGCGGTGGCCGACGCCCCGGACGCGGACTGGGTGTTCCGCCTCGCGGTGGAGATGCCGGACGGCTCGTGGCCGCAGCTCGGGAGCGCGGTCGTGCGGCACAAGCACACGCCGGGCGAGCCCACGACGGTCCGCGCGGAGATCGGGCCGGTCGGCGCGGAGGTGCCACCGAACTCGCGGCTGCGCTTGGAGATCGCTGGGCACCACTGGCCGCGCCACGCCCGCAATCCGCACACCGGGGTCGACGCGGTCGACGCGACGGAGCTGCTGTCGAGCCGCCGAGAAGTCCTCAAGTGCTCGCTCGCGCTGCCGTGGGCCGACGGGGCACCGGTCGATGTGATCAAGGAGGTCGGCAGGTGACGCTGCCCGTTGACGCGCTGATCGATCCGCTGACCGGAGTCATCCGGCGGTTGGTCGACGTCGAGCACGTGCCAGGTGCTCCGCACCGCTACCGAGGGGTGACCGCCGAGGTCGCGGACGCGCGGCGGCTCGGCGCGTGGCCCGCCGACCGGGTCAGCCTCGGCACCACGTTCGGCGATGTGGACGGCGCGCGCATCGCCGCGATCGGGGAGGCCGTCGAGCGCTACTGCGGCAACCGCGTGCCCAACGGCCTGCGCCGGGCGACGGCGGCCGAGCTGCAAGCCGAGGGCGCGCACCTCTTCGGCCCCGACGACCTGCCGTTCTTCGCGCCGTGGCAACAAGTTCCGTATCGGCCTTTCACCGCTGACCTCGCCCAGCTGTGGGTGGAGGGCGAGGAGGACGGCCAAGCGTGCTGGCTGCCCGCGTCGTGGGTCTACCTGAACTTCTTCTCCGGCCAGCGCCGTGGAGAACCGCGCACGCACCACCTCAACTACGCGGGCATCGCCACGGGCGCCGACAGTGACGACGCGTTCCGGCGCGGGCTGCTCGAACTGCTGGAGCGGGACGCGCTGGAGCTGTGGTGGCACCTCGGCGGCCCGAGCCGCGGGATCGACCTGGACTCGGTGCCCGGCCTCGCCGGTGAGTTGGCCGGATCGCGCCTGCGCATCCACCTCGTCGAGCTGCCGACCGAACACCCCGTCGCCTGCGTCGCGGCGGTCGCGATCGACGAGGAGACCGGCATCGTCGCAGGTGGCGGCGCCGCACGCTTCGACCCGGCCGAAGCGTGCGTGAAGGCCGTGCTGGAGGCCGTGCACACGTGGGTGTTCACGCTCGGCCTGCTCGACCCGGACGGCTGGGTCTTCGCGGCGGTGAAGGCGGGCGTGCTCGCCGAAGGGCTGTACCTGCCGCACCGCGAGGACCGCGCGTACGCCGATGACACGGGTGTCCACTTCGGACGAGTCCGGGATCTCGGCGCGCAACCCCAGGTGTGGCTGGACAAGCGCGTCCAGGACCGGCTGCTGCCGAGGTTCACCGAGCCCGGCGAGCTGATCGGCGTCGAAGATCTCCCGCGTGGTGATCTCCACTCGCTCCAGGCGAGTCTGCGCGCGAGCGGCTGCCGGGTGGCCAGTGTCGATCTCACGACCTCCGATGTCGCCGAGACCCCGTTGCGCGTTCGCCGCGTCTGCGCGACCGGCCTCGTGCCCAACGCGCCCGGTGCCTTCCGCTACCTCGGCCTGCCCCGGTGGCGCCAAGTGATCGCCGAGCGGGGTTGGGCGCCCGGAGCCGATCCGCTCTCCGGCCCGGAAGGTCTGGTGCTCGACCCGCCGCCGTTCCTGTGAGTGCCGTTCTCGCAGCTCTGAACGCTGCGTGGGCTGGCGCAGACCCCGGGCCCACCGTGCCCGAGCTGCGTCCACCCGCACGCCGGACCTGGGCGGGGGAGCCGGTTCCGCTGCCGCGCTGGCCCGATGACGGCATCGGCGGACTGCTCGACCTGGCGCTCGCCGCGGACCCCGCTCGCAAGCTCGGCGGCGTTCGGCTGCGCCGTGTGCCCTCGGCCGGCGGGCGCTACCCGGTCGAAGCGCACGTGGTCGTCGACGACGTCGCGTGGACCTACGACCCGTTCACCCACGCCTTGGCCGAGCCGCGTGAAGGCGCTGGCAACGGCGTCGTCCTCTCGCTGGTGCCGTCGCGCACGACCTGGCGCTACGGTCCGCGCTCGCTGCCGGTGCTGTTGCTGGACCTCGGGCACGCGCTCGCCGGGTTCGCCGGGGCTGAGGTGGTCGTCGGCGGGGTCGCACCCGCCTCGCGCGCCGAGTACCCGCTGGCGATGACCGGATCAGTCCACATTGGACAGATGCCTGAGCTGTCCGCGCCCGGGACACCCCTCATCGACGCCGCGCTGGCGGAGCTGGCAGGTCTCACGCCGATCTCGCTGCCGAAGAGCGCGCCGGTCGGAGCTCGCGAGGTCCTTGCCAGGCACAGCGCACCATGGCCGGTGTCGGGCCGCGTGCCCCAGGACATCGCGGACGAGGTGCTGGCCGCGACGAACGGCGTCGAGGCCGTGCTGGTCGAGCCCGCTGATCACCCCGAACTGGCCGCCGCGCTGGCCGCGCGCTCCTGCGGACAACCGGAGGTGGCGGACAGCGGAGCACTGCTGCTCGTGCTGGGCGAGGTGGAGCCGACCGCGGAGCAGGCGCTGCGCACGCACGTGCTTGCCGGCATGGCGGTGCACCGGGCCTGGCTGCGCGCCACCGCGCACGGTCTCCGGTGCCGACCGCTGGGGTGCTGGATCGACGTCGTTCTTGATCTTGGGCGGCGGCGCAGGCTCGTCCACGCGCTCGCCGTCGGGGCGCCCTGATGTGGTCAATCGATTGCATAAATAGGCGCCCACAAAGGGCGGTAGTGCGTTTTTCGGCTAGGTCACTTCGTTCTCGAGTTCACGTCGCTGGCGCAGCAGGGCCAACCGCTCGTCAAGCAGCTCTTCGAGATCGCTGATCGTCCGCCGCTCGCGCAGCATGTCCCACGGGGTGCGACCCGGCTTCGCCTGCTGCTCGGCCGGCTTGCCGTCCACGATCACCGCCGTGACCCCGTGCTTTCGGCAGATCCAGGTGTCCTGCGGCTCGGCGTCGACGGCGAAGATGACGCCGAACTCGTGGCCGCGAGGGCAGGCGAACCGGGTCACCTGGCGCGGGGCCAGGTCCTTGTCGGTGTCGGCCTCGTAGCTCACGCCACCGATTCTGCTGCCACGGAGCGCATTCACAGGGGGCTCCTCCGAATTGGGAGTCAGGGACAACAACTGTGTCCCCCAGTGTGCAACCCACGGCGATTTCGCGCTTCTCCGGCACATTCCCAGTCGGGTGGAAAAGACGCGCGTCCCACGGACGGCGGAACGCGCGCCCGCCCGCGCTAGCGACCGACCGTGTCCGCGTGCGCCACCCCTGGCTCCCAGATCGCGATCGCGCCGCCCCGGTCGAGTGTCGTCGGCACTGCCAGTGACCTGCTGACGCGGCCTGCCGCGGTGTCCACGACGTCGACCCGGCCCTGGCCGCCGGCGGTCAGGTAGGCCGTCCTGCCCCTGTCGTCCAGCGCGATCTTCCTCGTCTGGGCGGCGAAGGGATCTTTCCCGGCCTGTGGGCCGCCGGGCAGGACACCTAGATCGACTCGACGCGTCAGCTCACCGAAGCCGCCGTTGCGCCCGTTGACGTCGACCAGGGCCAGCTCGTCGCGCGCCGCGCCGTGCACCACGTACCCGGCCAGCTCGTCGGAGAGCCCGAAGCGGAACACGTAGCCGCTGCCCAACGGTGTGCGCGTCGTCTTCCCGCTGCGCACGTCGAGCAGGTACGCGTGCTCCGTCCACTTCGTCCAGTCGGGGTCGGCGTTGTCCCGCACGTACGTCACGGCGGTGTCCGCGTCGTCGTGCAGGCGGAGGTAGAACCCGCGCCCGGGGCCACCCCACGCCGCGACGCGCTGCGCGCCGAAGCCGCCGTCGCGGGTCACCTCGGTCAGGTCCACGCCGCGCTCGGTCGCGGTGATCGCGCGCCGGTGCTTCGGCGAGAACGCCTCGCCGTGCCCGTGCTCGCCGATCGCCTGCTTGACGGCGCCCGTCAAGTGCTCGCCGTTGGCCTTGACGACGTCCGTCAGGCGGTAGCTCTCCAGCTGCGCGGGCGCGTCGTTGCGGTGCAGGACCGTGCCGCCGTCGACAAGTACGCCCGGCTCTCCACTGTGGACGACGCCGTGCCCGGACTTGAAGGTCCTCAGGTCGACCGCCGTGAGCGTGGCGTGCCCGGCGTGCTCCGCGTGTCCGGACTCGTGCTCGTGGCCTTCGCTGCCCGCCACGACGGCGAAGCGCGCTGCGGCGTCCACGGCGAAGTGCGAGACCTCGCCCTCGACGGGGGCGGTGCCGACGACGCGCGGCTCGGCGCCCGCGACGTTGACCACGACGAGCTGCTTGGCCGCGTCGTCCACGAAGAGCACGCGCCCGTCGGCGAGGACGACGGTTCCCGCGTGGTCGTTGAGCTTGCGGCCGGGCAGCGATCCGGTGATCCGCCCGGTGCGGGCGTCGAGCACGTGCACCGTGCTCGCGGCGGGGTCGGCGACGAGCAGCCGGGCCTGGCCCGGGTCCGCCTGCGCGGGGCTGGCGAGCGCGGGGCTGGCGAGTGCGGGGCTGGCGAGTGCGACCGTGCTGAGCAACGCGGCTGCGAGGGGAAGGGAACGCATGGCTATCGCCTCTCTGGAAGGAATCCAGAGAGAACGATAACCATTTTCAACTAGGTTGTGGCTCCGCCGAACGGAGCAGTCAGAGGTACTGGCCGGTCCCGCTGATCTTCGGGCCGCCCTGGTCGCCGTCCCCGCCGCCGAGGCCGGGCGGCAGCGCGCCCCTGCGCATCTGCTCCAGCTGCACCCGCGCGGCCATCTGCTGCGCGAACAGGGCGGTCTGGATGCCGTGGAAGAGCCCCTCCAGCCAGCCGACCAACTGGGCCTGGGCGATCCGCAGCTCCGCGTCCGACGGCGTCGAGCCCTCCTCGAACGGCAGGGTCAGCCGCTCCAGCTCCTCGCGCAGCTCCGGGGCGAGGCCCTGCTCCAGCTCCTTGATGGAGGAACGGTGGATCTCCTTGAGCCTGCTGCGGCTGGCGTCGTCGAGGGGAGCGGCGCGCACCTCCTCCAGCAGCTGCTTGATCATGGTGCCGATCCGCATCACCTTGGCTGGCTGTTCGACGAGGTCGGTCACCTCGTGCGAGCCGTCGGCGTCCTCGCCGTTCTGGCCGAAACCTCCGGTCGGCAGCGCGCCCATCGGGGTGCCGTCCGGTCCGATGACCACGACCCGCTGCTCGCCGTCGTTGTCGCTGGGCTGAGTCATGCCACCATCCTGGCCCGAGCGGCCACCGCGATGCGACCCGGCCGTGGTAACCGTCCGACTCTGCTGCGTGACGTCGCCTACCCGCCGACCACGGGACTGGACATCCTCCGTACGGTGTGTCGCATGGCGTTCGACGTCGCTCAAGTCCGTGGGCTCTTCCCCGCACTGGGCGACGGTTGGGTGCACCTGGACACACCTGCCGGTATGCAAGTCCCTGAAGGGGTTGCGACGGCGGTGTCGACGGCGTTGCGCGCCCCCGTCTCCGGTCCTGGGGGAATTTTCCCTGCCTCCCAACGGGCGGAGGCGATCGTCGAGGCCGCTCGCCGCGCCTTCGCCGACCTGGTCGGAGCCGATCCGTCCGGGGTCGTGCTCGGGCCCAGCTCGGCGGTGCTGCTGGAACGCCTCGCCGACGCGGTCGGCCAGGGCTGGCTGCTCGGCGACGAGGTCGTCGTCTCCCGCCTGGACCACCCCGGCAACGTCCTGCCGTGGCAGCGCGCCGCACAGCGCTCCGGCTGCACGGTCCGCTGGGGCGAGGTCGACATCGAGACCTGCGAGCTGCCCGCGTGGCAGTACGGCGACCTGGTCAGCTCCCGCACCAAGGTGGTGGCGATCACCGCCGCCTCCGGCGCCGTCGGCACCCGCCCGGACGTGCGCAAGATCGCCGACTACGCGCGTGCGGCTGGCGCGCTCGTGGTGGTCGACGCCTCCGCCGCCGCCCCGTTCCTCCCGCTCGACATGACCGCGATGGGCGCCGACATCGTCGCCGTCTCCGCATCGGCGTGGGGCGGTCCGCCGGTCGGAGCGCTGGTGTTCCGCGACGCGAGCCTGCTCGACCGGCTGGCCTCGTGCTCGCTGGACCCGGGGGCGCGCGGTCCGGAGCGCCTTGAGCTCGGCCCGCACGCCTATCCGCTGCTCGCGGGCGTCGTGGCTTCCGTGGACTACCTCGCGACCCTGGACGACGCCGCGATCGGCCCGCGTCGCGAGCGGCTGCTGACCTCGCTCGGCTCGGTCAAGGCCTACCAGGCGGGCCTGATGGCCAGCCTCATCAACGAACTGCGCGCGCTGCGCCACGTGATGGTCATAGGCGATGCCATGCGCCGAATCCCCTCCGTGGCGTTCACCATCGCCGGCACCAAGGCGTGGGCCGCCGTCGAGCACCTCGCCGAACGCGGCATCTGCGCCTTCTCCGACAACGGCCAGAACGGCGTGTTCGCCGCGCTCGGCGTCGGCGAGGTCGGTGGCGCCGTGCGCGTCGGCCTCGCGCACTACACGAACACCGTCGAGGTCGACCAGCTCGTGCGCGCCATCGCCGAGCTGCGCTGACCCAGGAGCTGGAGGCCGGGTTGGACGAGTCGCTGCGCCGCGCGATGGCGGACCTCAACGCGTGGATGCGCCTGGGGCCGCTGCTCACGGAGTACCTGCCGTTCTCCGCGACCGCGACGTTGCGCCCCACCGGCCTCACCGCGCTGCTCGACGAGGTCCTGCTCGGCGGGCGCACCGTGCTCGTCGAGTGCGGCACCGGCCCGTCGACCATCGTGCTCGCGCGGCTGCTCGCCCGGCGCGGGTACGGGCGCCTGCTGTCCATCGACAACGACGAGCGCTGGACCACCTACGCCGAGACGCAGTTGCGCCGCGAGGGCCTGCACGGCGTCGCCAAGGTCGTGCACGCCCCGCTCGCCGAGAACGCCAACGGCATGCGGTGGTACTCCACCGAGGTCGTCTCCCCGGCCGTCGCCGCCTACGTCGACCAGTACGGCCTGGTGGACATGCTGATCGTCGACGGCCCGCCCAGCACCGACCCCGGCCAGTCGATGATCCGCTACCCCGCGCTGCCCACGCTGCGCTGGGCCATGGCGCCCGGCGCCACCCTCGTGCTCGACGACGTCGACCGCCCCGGCGAGCTGACCGTGGCCGCCCGCTGGCAGGACGAGTACGACCTCATCACCCGTTCCGACCCCTCCGGCACCCGCCTGGCCATCTCCACCCTCGCCCCCTCCTGACACCGCGCCCGGCGGGTGGCAGCCGGTGGCGGACGTGCTGAACGACTCGTTCACCAAGTTGAACGCACTGAATGACTCGTTCAGCACGCTCAACCACATGAACGAGTCATTCAGGCGCTCACGGAGCCCTGAACGACCCCTTCAGTGCGTTGAGGCCCTGAACGACCCGTTTGGTGCGTTGAGGGCGCTGAACGGGTCGTTTGGTGCGCTCAAGTACCTGGAGGGGTCATTGAGGGCCTCGCGGGTGGAGTGGGGAGCAGGTGCGGGGGAGTTGTCCACAACGAGGGTAGTTGTCCACAGGTTGGGGAAAGCTGCTTTCGCGCTGACCACATGGTCCTGAACACTGGAAACAGGGGGACCCCCTGGGCGGGGACCCTCACGACGTGTCGGAGTTGTCCACAGAGTGCGCGAGGGTGTGGGTAGGCGCTGTGGAGAAACTCCCGTTTCGTACTCATAGCGGGGTGACGGCCGTTATGAGTACGAAACGGGAGTTCGACGGCGTTGGCGTCAGGAGGAGCGGACCGCGAGGATGATCTTGCCGATGACGCCGCCCGCTTCGAGGATGCGGTGGGCGTCGCCAGCGGACTTGACGGGCAGCGTGGTGTGCACGACGGGCTTCACGGTGCCGTTGGCGATCAGCGGCCACAGGTGCTTGCGGACCTGGGCGACGATCTCGCCCTTGCCGTTGCGGCCGTCGACGGGGCGGCTGCGCAACGCGGTCGCGGACACGGTGGCGCGCTTGGTGAGCAGGGTGCCGAGGTTGAGCTCGGACTTCACCCCGCCCTGCAGGCCGATCACGACGAGGCGGCCGTCCTGCGCGAGCACCTCGACGTTGCGCTCGAAGTACGCGGCGCCCATGTTGTCGAGCACGACGTCGGCGCCGCGGTCGCCGGTCGCCTTGCGCACGACCTCGACGAAGTCCTCGGTGCGGTAGTTGACGGCGATCTCCGCGCCGAGTTCGCGGCAGCGCTCAAGGCCGGTGTCGGTGCCCGCGGTGACGGCGACCTTCGCGCCGAGCGCGCGGCCGACCTGCACGGCGAACGTGCCGATCCCGCCGGCGCCGCCGTGCACGAGCAGCGTCTCGCCCTCGGTCAGCCCGGCGTTCATCACCAGGTTCGACCAGACGGTGCAGGCCACCTCGGGCAGGCCCGCCGCGGTCACCAGGTCCACGCCCTGCGGCACCGGGAGCAGCTGCGCGGCGGGCACCACAACCCGTTCGGCGTAACCGCCGCCGGCGAGCAGCGCGCACACCTGGTTGCCGGGCTTCCAGCCGCTGACCTCGGGGCCGACGGCCAGGACCGTGCCGGAGCACTCCAGTCCGAGCACCTTCGACGCTCCGGGCGGCGGAGGGTAGAAACCCTTGCGCTGCAACAGGTCGGCGCGGTTGACCGCTGTCGCGGTCACCTCGATGAGCACCTCGCCCTTGCCCGGCTTCGGGTCGGGCAAGGGCGCCCACCTGAGCACCTCGGGACCACCTGGTTCACGGATCACGATCGCCTGCATGCGCCGACGCTATCGGCAAACGGCCGGTACCCGGGCTCGGCGCAGCGACGATCACCCCACCCGAGTCGGGACAGGACGGTTACCCGAACGAGACGAACCCCTTGCGCGAGGTCGGCCGTGCCGATACCGCCGCCTGGCCTAGTCCGGACGGCCGGATAACCCCTTGAACAGCAAGGACGTGCCGACGAGGGTGTCGCCATTGGGCGGAACTAATTCAGGAGCACGCATGCGTTCACCCCGTACGGCTCTCCGAACATCCCTGCTCGCGACCGCGGTGTGCGCGGGGCTGGCTATCAGCTCCGCGTCGGCGGGCGCGATCCCCGGCCCCGCGGCCCCCGGCGGTGAGATCGACGGTCCGGCGCTCGCCAAGCAGCTCGACCGCAAGGTCACCGTCGACAACGTGCACCGCCACCTGCGCGCGCTCCAGCGCATCGCCGACTCCAACGGCGGCTCCCGCGCGGCGGGCACCAAGGGCTACGACGCCAGCATCGACTACGTGGCGGGCAAGCTCCGGGCGGCGGGCTTCGACGTCACCACGCCGACCTTCACCTACGACCACGAGATCATCGACGCGGGCACGGTGGACGCGGGCGGCGTGAAGGCCGCGGCCGACCCGCTGGAGTTCTCGCCGAACACGGCGGTCGGCGGCATCTCCGGACCGCTGGTGGTCGTGCCAGAGGACGGCAGCCCCGGCTGCGAGACCAGCGACTTCGCCGGCCTCCCGGTCAGCGGCGCGGTCGTGCTGATCCGCAGGGGCTCGTGCTCCTTCGCGCAGAAGCAGCTCAACGCGGCGAGCCTCGGCGCCAAGGCCGTGATCATCTCGGACAACAGCGACACCGGGCCGGAGGGCTGGACGCTCGGCGACGCGGCCAGCGCGAAGGTGCCGACCGGCGGCGTGACCAAGGCCGAGGGCACCGCGCTCGCGGCCAAGGCGGGCGCTGCCACCACGATCGACCTGCGCGTGCACATCGAGGCCCGGCCCAGCCGCAACATCATCGCCCAGACCCGCACCGGTCGCGTCGACAACGTCGTGATGGCGGGCGCGCACCTGGACAGCGTCGACGGCGGCGCGGGCATCAACGACAACGGCACGGGCTCGGCGGCGCTGCTGGAGACCGCGTTGCAGCTCGGCGGCACGGCCAAGGTCAAGAACGCGGTCCGCTTCGCCTGGTGGGGCGCTGAGGAGCTGGGCCTGGTCGGCTCGACCAAGTACGTCCAGGGCCTGACCTTCGAGCAGCAGCTGGACATCGCGCTCTACCTGAACTTCGACATGGTCGGCTCGCCGAACGCGGCGTACTTCGTCTACGACGGCGACGACTCGGACAAGACGGGCGCGGGCCCCGGCCCGTACGGCTCGGCCCAGATCGAGAAGACCTTCGTCGACTACTTCGCCAAGCGCGGCGTTCCCAGTGAGGGCACGGACTTCTCCGGTCGCTCGGACTACGGCGAGTTCATCAAGGTCGGCATCCCGGCCGGTGGCCTGTTCACCGGCGCCGAGGGCATCATGACCGCCGCGCAGGCCGAGAAGTGGGGCGGCCAGGCGGGTGTCGCCTACGACAAGTGCTACCACCAGGCGTGCGACAACCTCGGCAACGTCAACCAGGCCGCGCTGAACCGGAACTCCGGTGCCATCGCCTGGTCGGTCGGCGCGTACGCGACCAGCACCGAGGACGTCAACGGCGTCCCGTCGCGCGCTGTCCGCAAGAACGCCAGGCTCGCCGCGCTGCGCTCGGCGCCCAGCCTGAAGCTGGACAACAAGCACTCGCACGACCACATCACCGCCTGACAGCTCGTCACCACGGCCCCGGGTCCCGCACCCGGGGCCGTGGTGCGTCAGCGTCAGCCGAGGTCGTTGGTGCGGAAGGTGTCGCAGGAGTTCGGGTTGCCGGTGCGCAGCCCGGTGGTGAACCACTTCTGCCGCTGCTGCGAGCTGCCGTGGCTGAACTGGCTCGGGTCGACCTTCCGCCCGCCGAGCTGCGACTGGATGAAGTCGTCACCGATGCGGGCCGCCGCGTCCAGCGCGCCGTCGATGTCCTTCTGCGTGACCTGCGTGATCAACGGCTTGCCCGAGCTGGTCGGCGTGGTCGTCGCGTGCTTGGCCCACGCGCCCGCGTAGCAGTCGGCCTGCAGTTCCAAGCGCACTGAGCCGGACGTCGGCCCGGTCGCGCTCCCGCGCACCTGGCGCGAGGTGCCCAGCAGGTTCTGCACGTGGTGCCCGTACTCGTGCGCCAGCACGTACGCGTGCGTGAACGGCCCGCCCTGTGCGCCGAACTTCTGCCGCAGCTCGGTGAAGAAGCCCAGGTCGATGTAGACCTCGGAGTCGGCGGGGCAGTAGAACGGCCCGACGTCGGAGGTCGCGCTGCCGCAGCGGGTGTTGACGCCGCCGCGGAAGAAGTTGGTCGGCACCGCCTGGTAGGTCCGCCCGGACTCGGCGAACTGCTGCTTCCAGTAGCCCTGGATCGAGTTGATCACCGCCACCAGCGCGCAGTCCTCCTTGGCGTTGGCGTCCGCCCCGGTCCGGCACTCCTCGGCCAGCCTGGCGTTGTCCACGCGCCCGCCGCGCTCCACCTGCTCCAGCCCGAAACCGGGCACCGCTGGCAGGCCGGCACCGCCGCCGAACTGCGAGAACAGGAAGTAGAGCACCAGTCCGACGATGCCGAGCCCACCACCGCCGATGGCGACCCGTCCGCCGACCCCGCCACCGCCGGAGTCGCGGAGGTCCTCCACCTGTGAGACGTCCAGATCGGCGTCCTCGTTGAACCGCACGGCTGCCTCCACGTGATGTGCTGCGAGCGCAGTCGAAGATATGCGAACCGCCTTCCCCCCACCCGACGCGGCGGGTAGACATACCCCGGTGGGCCACTTCGGGGACTACCAACAGGAGATCTACGGCGACACCGGCGAGGGTCTGCCGATCACCTACGACGGCATGGAGCGTGCGGCGGAGAACGCGATGTCGGCCCAGGCGTTCGCCTTCGTCGCCGGAGCAGCCGGAACCGAGCGCACCGCGCGCGCCAACCCCGGTGCCTTCGACCGCTGGCGGCTCGTCCCCCGGATGCTGCGCGACGTCTCCGAGCGCGACCTGTCCACCACGCTCTTCGGCACCCCGATGGCCGCGCCCGTGCTGCTCGCCCCGGTCGGGCTCAACAGCATCGTGCATGACGACGCGGAACTCGCCCCCGCCGCCGCGGCAGCCGCGCTCGGGCTCGTGCACGTCGTGTCCACGGCGTCGACAACGCCGCTTGAGAAGATCGCCAACGCTGAGCCGGAGGGCCGCCGCTGGTTCCAGCTGTACTGGCCGCGCACCGACGAACTCGCGAAATCCCTTGTGACGCGGGCGGAACGCGCCGGGTACGAGGCGATCGTGCTGACCGTGGACACCAGCGCGGTGTCCTGGCGCCCGCGCGATCTCGGCTACCGCAACCTGCCGTTCCACAGTGGACAGGGCATCGGCAACTACCTCACCGATCCGGTGTTCCGCGCAGGACTGCCCGAGCCGCCGGAGTCCGGCGAGGACGCCATGCGCGCCGCGATCGACGAGTGGTCCCGGCAGTTCGGCAACCCCGCGCTGACCTTCGCCGACCTCGCGAAGCTGAAGTCCTGGACCAAGCTTCCCGTTGTGGTCAAAGGGATCTGCCACGCCGAGGACGCGCGCGCGGTCATCGACGCCGGCGCCGACGGGATCATCGTGTCCAACCACGGCGGTCGCCAGGTCGACGGTGCGCGCGCCGCGCTGGACTGCCTTCCCGAGGTCGTCGGCGCCCTGCCCGGCAAGGTTCCGGTGCTCTTCGATTCCGGAATCCGTTGCGGCGCTGACGTGATGGTCGCGCTCTCGCTCGGCGCGTCAGCCGTTCTCGTTGGCAGGCACTGGGTCTACGGACTCGGTGTCGCGGGACGGCGTGGTGTCGAGCACGCCATGCGCTGCCTGCTCGCCGAGTTCGACCTGATGCTCGCGCTCTCCGGTTACGCCAACCCTGCCCAGCTGGACCGCACCAGTGTGGTGCGGGAGTCCTGAGGAGTTCGAACGTTGTTCCGTCGCAGTCTCGCCGCCGCGCTCGCCGTGGTGGTCATAGCCGCTCCGACAGCCGTCGCCGCCGAGAACAAGCTCACCACGCGCTTCGCTACCTTCAACGCGTCGCTGAACCGCGCGACCGAGGGTGAACTTCTCGCGAATCTGTCCACTAAGGACGATTCGCAGGCGCGCAAGGTCGCCGAGGTCGTGCAGCGCGTTCGCCCGGATGTGCTGCTGCTCAACGAGTTCGACTACGTCTCGGGCAATCGTGCCGTGGACGCGTTCCGCCGCAACTACCTCGAAGTCGGCCAGCAGGGCGCGCAGCCGATCGAGTACCGCTACTCCTACACCGCGCCCGTCAACACCGGCGTCCCGACCGGCATCGACCTCAACAACGACGGCAAGGTCGGCGGCGGAGACGACGCGTACGGCTTCGGGTTGTTCCCCGGGCAGTACGGGATGGTGGTGCTCTCCAAGCACCCGATCGACACCGCTGCGGTCCGGACCTTCCAGAAGTTCCGCTGGGCCGACATGCCGGGCTCGAAGCTGCCCAGGGACTTCTACTCCAAGCAGGCGCAGGACATCCTGCGGCTGTCGTCGAAGTCGCACTGGGACGTGCCCGTCCAGGTCGGCCGCAAGGAGGTGCACTTCCTGGTCTCGCACTCGACCCCGCCCACCTTCGACGGCCCCGAGGACCGCAACGGCAAGCGCAACCACGACGAGATCCGCTTCTGGGCCGACTACGTCAACCCGGGCAAGGGCGGCTACATCTACGACGACGCCGGCAAGCGCGGCGGGCTCACCGGTGGGCCGTTCGTCTTCGCTGGTGACCAGAACGCCGACCCCGTCGACGGTGAGAGCGCGGACCTGCCCGCGCAGCTGCTCCTCAAGGCGCACAAGGTGATCGACCCCAAGCCGCACAGCATCGGCGCCGTCGAGGCCGCGCTCGTGCAGGGCGGGGCGAACAAGGGCCAGCGCGGGCCGTCGTGGCAGGACACCGGCGACTTCAACGACAAGACCCCCGGCAACCTGCGCATCGACTACGTGCTGCCGTCGCTGCCGCTGATCCCCGTGCGCGCCGGGGTGTTCTGGGAGCCGAGCCATTCGCCGCTCGCCCGCCTGAACGACGCCTCCGACCACCACGCCGTCTGGGTGGACGTGATCGGATGAGCGCGCAGGTGGTGACCACGTGGTCCCTTGAGCAGACCGACCTTGACGGCCTCCGTCAAGCGAAACCGCCCGCCGAGCCGGTCGACCTGGTGCGGGTGGACGTGCCCAGCCCGGAGTTCAGCCGCTTCCTCTACACCGCCGTTGGCGGGGACTGGCACTGGACGGACCGCCTGGGGTGGAACCACCAGCGCTGGTCGGAGTGGTTGGAGCGGCCCGGCGTCGAGACCTGGGTGCTGTACTCGCGCGGCACTCCGGCGGGGTACGTCGAGCTTGAGGCGCAGCCGAACGACCAGGTGGAGATCACTTGCTTCGGCCTGCTGCCGGGCTTCGTCGGGCGCGGGCTCGGCGGGCACATGCTGCACGAGGCCGGGGTGCGCGCGTGGAACCTCGCGCAGCGCTGGCCGCAGCTTGAGCCGACCAAGCGCGTGTGGGTGCACACGTGCTCGCTGGACGGCCCTTCCGCGCTGGCCAACTACAAGGCGCGCGGCTTCGAGGTCTTCCGCGTCGAGGAGGAGACGATCGAGGTCGCTGACACGCCGATCGGACCGTGGCCGGGGGCTCGGGCGTAGAAACTCCTTCCGAACACAGCAAAAGGGCGCCCTGAGAGCTTCAGGGCGCCCTTTCTGGTGCTGCTTACTTCGCGGTGATCCGGTCGGTCGCCGGGGGAGCCGCGTTGGGGTTCTTCGCCAGGTAGTCGATGAACGAGTCCAGGTCGATCGCACCGCCGGTGAGCTCGGTGCCCTTGGACAGCTCGGTGAAGCCGTCACCGCCGCCCTGGAGGAAGTTGTTCACCGTCACCCGGTACTTGGTGCTGTCCTGCACCGGCTGACCGGCCACGGTGATCCCGGAGATCCTCGAGCCCTTCGGCGCGGAGGCGGTCCAGGTGTACTTCAGAGTGCTGGACGGCTGGAGGATGCGCATGATCGCCGCACCGTCCGGGCCGGTCTGGAACTGCTGCTCCAGCACGGTCTTGATCTGCGCTCCGGTCAGCGAGACCGTCTGCAGGATGTTGGCGAACGGCTGCACCGTGTACGCCTCGCCGTAGGTGACGACACCGTCGCCCTCCGGTCCCTTGAACACCAGGTCGGCGCGCACGCCACCCGGGTTCATCAGCGCGATCTGCGCGCCCGCGCTCTTGGTGGACTCCAGCTGCGCGTCCGCGATCATGTTGCCCAGCTGCGACTCGCCGGAGGGCGCAGCGGCCCGCATGATGTCGGCGCTGATCGTGCCGATCTTGCGCCCGGCGATCGGGGCGGCCTTGGTCTTGGCCTCCTCGACCAGTGCCTTGGTCGCCCTGTCCTCGGGCACGTCGCGGGTCACGACCTGGTTGAACGGCTTCACCGTCGACCGGATGATGTCGCGGGTCCACCAGTCGATCTTGGCGTCCACCACGGACAGGATGCGGCCGAACGAGGCGCCCTGGAGCACCGGGCGCGGCTTGCCGGACGGGTCGTTGATGGAGCACACGTACTGCTGGTGGCTGTGCCCGGTGAAGATCGCGTCGACCTTGGCCGAGGCGCGCTGCGCGATGTCCCGCGCGGGGCCCGGCGTGGTCTTGCAGTCGTTCGGGCCGCCACCCTCGGTGTTGTCACCCTGGTGCAGCAGCACGACCTGGGCCTTCACCCCGAGGCGGTCCAGCAGGTTCGCGGTCCGGTCGATCGCCTTGACCTCGTCCTCGAACTTCAGGCCCTTGACGGCCTCGGCGGAGACGACGGTCGGCAGGTCCTTCAGCGGGACGCCGATGATCCCGATCGGCATCAGCCCGGAGAACTCGATCGAGAACGGCATCAGCGCGGGCACGCCGGTCTTCTCGAAGGTCATGTTGGCGGCCAGCATCGGGAACTTGGCGCCCTTGAAGGACTTGCGGAACTGGCAACCGTCCTTGGGGTGGCAGCCGCCGCGGATCATCCGCTTCAGCTCCTCGTAGCCCTCGTCCAGCTCGTGGTTGCCGATCGCCGAAGCCTTGACGTCCAACGAGTTCAGGAACTCGATGGTCGGCTCGTCGTGGAACAGGGCGGACACCGCGGGCGAGCCGCCGATGTTGTCGCCCGCGGACAACAGGATCGAGTCGCGCGCCTGGCTGCGCAGGTTCTTCAGATGGGTGGCGAGGTAGGCCGCCCCACCGGCGTCGACGGTCTTGCCGTCGGAGAGGGTGATCCGGCCCGAGGAGCCGGACGGCGGCTCCAGGTTGCCGTGGAAGTCGTTGAAGGCGATCAGCCGAACGTCGCTCGTCCAGCCGCGCGGGGTGGCGGCAGCGGTCCCGCTCGTGCCGGCCACCAGTGCTGCGGCGGCGAGCGCGACGATCGCGAGCGCGCGGCCGCGCCGGGTGGTCGTGGTCATACTTGCGTCCTCCTCCAGGCGCCTGCGGGGGCGCACGGGCGTGGAGTGTGCCCGCTGGCACCCGCTGGCACCAGGTCAAACGGTTACATCGTGATGAAGGGCAGATACCGGGTGGGTACGCATAGCCTTGACGGTGTGACGCGGATTACCGACACCGAGCCCCGTTGGCTGGACGACAAGGAGATGCGCGCGTGGCGCGCCTACATCGTCGGTTCCCAGATGCTGTCATACCGGCTGCACCGGGAGCTCCAGGACAACCACGGCCTCGCGCTCGCCGACTACGAGATCCTCGTCCGGCTCTCCGAGCAGCCCGGCGCGCGGATGCGGATGAGCGTGCTCGCCGGTGAGATGGCCTCCTCCAAGAGCCGCCTCTCCCACCAGGTCACCAGGATGGAACAGGCCGGGCTCGTCATCCGGACCGAGTGCCCCAGCGACGGCAGGGGCGTCTTCGCCGAGCTCACCGACAAGGGTGCTGAGGTCCTCAACACCGCCGCTCCCACTCACCTCGACGGCGTCCGCACCCACCTCATCGACCTCATCACCGACGAGGAGCAGGCCGTCCTGGCCAGCGTCTTCGAGCGCGTCGACGAGCACCTGCGCGGCCAACGCAACTGATCTTGACGGCGCGCGTTAGGCTGCCCGTGCACGACCAGGGAAGTGTGGCAGAGCGGCCGAATGCACCCGCCTTGAAAGCGGGAGACCTTCACGGGTCCGGGGGTTCAAATCCCTCCACTTCCGCAGCTTGAGCAGGGGTGGCTCGCTGATCAGGGAGCCACCCCTTTCGTTGCTCCATCGAGTGGACGCCAATAAAATCGGCCTGATGCCGGGCGACCGGCGGCATGGTTGAGACGTGTCCATCCGCAGCGAGGTAGTCGCAGCCGCTCGTGCGGCCGTCGCCATGCTGCCCGTTGGGCTGGTCGATGTCGTTGAGGACGCGATTGACGCGGCCGCCATTCATTGGCAGCACGCCACCCAGGGTGGGCGCGACTCTGCGATTGAAGAGGTGCACGCCACGTTCGAGGCCGCGAAGGACGATCTGCACGCATTACGGCAACTCATGCTTCAAGTGCCAGTCCGAGTCGAGGCGTGGATCGTGGGTCTCGGTGGTCGTGCTCTTTCCGACGTGGCTTCTACAGATGCGAGAACTGCGGACTCGGTGACTCCTGCTGAGCGTGCACGAATTCTCGAAAGCGCTCGTGCTGTGTTGACTCCAGGGGTACCGGGAGCCCGCGCGCTCGGGAAGTGGGTGGCGTCCGACGGCTCGGTGCACGACCTGTCCAGTGGGCCTGGCCCGTGGTTCGGTCCCACACAGGATTGGGCGCGTGAGCGTGGACATGCTCCGCCAGCCGGGATATGGATGATGGCCAGGCACATTGAGTTGCAGTTTGCGGTCAGAATGCGCGCGATGGTCAAACGTCGACCAGCGGGGGCTGGCCCACTGCACGAGACGATCGCGATCGACCGGTCGCCCTGTGAGCCCGTTGTGCCAGGTGGCCAGTCCTGCGACACGCTGCTTCCGCTGTTCCTCCCGCCCGGTTCGTCGTTGACGGTGCTGGTGGAAGATGGCAGCCGGTACACCTACCAAGGGGTCGAACAGAGATGACCATCAACGTTGCGTGGCAGACCCGGCACACCGGTGCCTGGACCACGACCCGGGTGGAGATCGACGACCCGGCCGACATCCCGGTGATGCTGCACCGTCTTGAGACCGAGGGAGGACTGGACGCCGCCGCGGTTCACCTCGCGCGGCCTCGCGTCGCTCCTCACGACCATCCGGATCATGACCTCCGGTTCGGTGTGCGCCGCCGTGATCAAGGTCCGGTCGGGGCGATCTTCTACGCGGATGGTGCGGGTTCGTGGGTGACTCTGGGCGACGGTCCCGAGGACGGCCCGGTCTACGCCGAGATGGAGTTCCCGGCGCGTTGTGAGATCACCTTGAGCCAGCTCGAAGGAGCGCTGGTCGAGTTCCTGCGCACCCATCAGCGGCCGACGATCGTGGACTGGCAGCCCATCGGGTAGCGCGTGCCGCTGCCTCTATGTTCTGTGGCTCGGCGGGCAGCTCGGCCGGTGACACCACGCGCTGATGGTGACCGACATGTTTACCGAGAAGCACGTGTGCGCTGATTGCGATGGCGACGGGGACTACGGTCCGGAGCGCGATGACGACCCCTGTGAGATGTGCCAGGCGAGCGGTTGGGTGACACCGTGACGGCGCTAGAACGGGTAGGAGGTGCGTGGAGTGGAAAACAATTCCCCAGAACTGGTGACGGAGCGGGCGAAGCTCGACGAGTTGATTGCGGCGGCGGAGGCGGAGCATGGGGCGCTCACTGCTGAGGAGATCGAGGAGAAGCGGCAGGCGCTCATCCGTGCGCGGGAAGTAGTTGTGGAGAACTGAGCCGGGTGGACATGTGGGTGTCAGCTGGGGTTCAGGGGCGGGCGCCACAGTGGGGGTATGACGGCGCATGCCTGGATGCCGCAGTCGCCCTGCGGAGTGGGATGCCTACAGGACGAGAACACGGTGGCGCCGCTGAGGCAGGCGCTGCGGGTGGTGGGGCTCGCGGCGGTGGTGCTGGCGGCGCCGTTGTGCCTGGTGGGAGGCCGCAGGTGGTGGTTCCGGGCGGTGCTCAGGGCGGTGGGGGCGAAGCTGAAAGTCCTGGGCGAAGCCGAGGAGCGCGGTGGCGTGCTGGTGGTGGGGAACCACACGTCGTGGATGGACATCGTGGCGGTGAACGCGGTGCGACCGGCTCGCGCGTTGGCCAAGGGGGAAGTGCGGGACTGGCCGGTGATCGGAGCGCTCGCGAAGCGGGCGGGAACGGTGTTCGTGGACCGGGCGAAGCTCTCCGCGTTGCCAGCGACGGTTGAGGAACTGGCACGGGTGCTGCGGAGCGGAGCGGCGGTGAGCGTGTTCCCGGAGGGGACGACGTGGTGCGGCCGCGAGTCGGGGCACTACAAGCCGGCGGCGTTCCAGGCGGCGATCGACGCGGGGGTGCCGGTGCGGCCGCTGGCGCTGCGCTTCGTGGTGGGCGGTAGGCCGACGACGGCGACGGCGTTCCTCGGCGAAGAAACGTTCCTGACGGCGTTGCAGCGCACGGTTGCCTTGCGGGGCTTGGAGATCGAGGTCCACGTGCTGCCGCTGATCGAGACGGCTGGGCAAGACCGGCGGAGCCTGGCGGCGCGGGCGGAGGAAGCGGTCAGGACGGTCGCTGAGGGCCGCGATAGGGCAGTGTCTGGCTGTACACCACATTGGTCGTAGTACTGCCGAAGTGCGCCAGGCTGTCGATGATCTTCTCCAGGTGCTCCATGGAGCCAGCGGCGACCTTGAGGGTGTAGCAGTCGTCGCCGGTGGTGCGCAGGCACTCAAGGATCTCGGTGCGCTCGCTGAGCATCTGGTGCAGCGGTTGGTGCCGGTTTCCGGGGTACTTGAGCCGCACGACGGCGAGCACGGGGTAGCCGACCTTGGTCAGGTCGACGGTGGCGCGGTAGCCGCTGATGACCCCTGCGGCCTCCAGGCGCTTCACGCGCTCGGTGGTGGCGGACGCGCTGAGGTTCACGCGGCGGCCGAGCTCGGTGAGCGGGAGTCGGCCGTCGCGCTGGAGCTCGACGAGGATCTCCCAGTCGGTCGGATCGAGAGTCTCGGTCATAGGCTGAAAATACCGCGAGATCCACGGCGTTACGCGCTTAACGCCGTGATGAATCCCTTCACTCGCCGAGCCTCGCTTCCTACGCTTGAGCTGTGGAAATCGGTGTGAACGTGCCGAACTTCGGCCCAGGGACGGACCCCGCGACGCTGCGGGCGTGGGCCCAGACCGTCGAGGGTCTTGGCTTCGACCTGCTGATGATGTCCGACCACGTCGCGGTGACCCCCGACGTGGCGGAGCAGTACCCGGCGCCGTTCTACGAGCCGTTCACGACGCTGTCCTGGCTCGCCGGGATCACCGACCGCATCCGCCTCGGCACGACGGTGGTGGTCGCGCCGTACCGCCACCCGTTGGTGCTGGCGCGCATGTCGTCGAACCTCAACGAGCTGAGCGGAGGACGCTTCATCCTCGGCGTCGGAGTCGGCTGGGCGCGCGAGGAGTTCGCGGCGCTCGGCGTTCCGTTCGAGCGGCGCGGTCGGCTGACCGACGAAGCCCTCCAGACGCTGCGCGAGGTCTGGCAGGACGAGAACGACTACGGCTCCAAGCGAATCCCGATCTGGGTGGGCGGCAACAGCGACGCCGCGCTGCGCCGGGCGATGCGTTTCGGCGACGCCTGGCACATGCTGCGGTTCACCCCGGCCTGGATGCGTGCGGCGGTGGCGAAGCTGCCCGAGACAGGAGCCCCCGCGCTGGCGCCCAGGATCGCGTTGCGGCTGACGGACAAGCCGGTGCTCGGCGAGGATCGCCTTGCGGGCGAAGGAACCCTCGACCAGATCGCGGAGGACATCGCGGAGCTTCGAGCGCTGGGCGCCGAATCCCTGCTGCTCGACCCGTTCAACGGCGACCCCCAGGAGACGCTGCGCCCCGAAGCCGCCTGGAAGGCGCTGGCCACCGTCGCCGACCTCAGGAAGGACCTCCAGTGACCGAAGAACTTCTCCGCCGCGCCATCGGACTCGCCCACGAGGCGAAGGAAAACGGCAACCCGCCCTTCGGTTCGCTGCTGGTCGGACCGAACGGTGACGTGCTGATCGAGGAGCGCAACAGCTCGATCACCGACTCCGACATCACCGCGCACCCGGAGCTGAAGCTGGCCAGGTGGGCGGCTCGCGAGCTGGACGCGGCGACCGCTGCGGGCACGACCATGTACACGAGTTGCCAGCCGTGCGGCATGTGCGAGGGCGCGATCGCTCGCTCCGGACTGGGCCGCGTGGTGTTCGCGCTGTCGACGGAGCAGCTGCTGGGCATCAAGTCCGGTGGCGACTTCCCCGTGGTCCCCAAGGAAGGCCCGGCGCTCTTCGAAGAAGCGAAAGCCGCCGTCGCCGACTACTACTCCTGAGGACGCGGCCTGAGGACACTGGCTGACCTAAATGGCTGCCAGGGTCGCCCCATGACCCAGGCGACACACCTCGCAACGCTGCACACCTACCTCAGCTACCGCGACGCCAACGCGGCACTTCGTTGGCTGGAAAGGGCTTTTGGCTTCGAGACCACCGTCGAGTTCCCCGATGGCAAGGGCGGCGTGGCTCATGCCGAGCTGCGCCGTGAGGACGTCGCGATCATCGTCTTCAGCGACGACGGCGCCGGGTACGACCGCTCCGAACTGCGCGGTCCGACCACCGGGCACGGCCTCTACGTCAGCCTGCCGTCGAAGGAGGCGGTCGACGCCGTGTTCGCGACGGCGATCGCCGGTGGGGCCACCGAGGTGTGGAAGCCGGAGCAGGCGGAGTGGAACTACCGCTGCCGGGTGCTCGACCTGGAGGGCTACGAGTGGACCTTCGGCATCCACGTGCCCGGTAGGCCGATGGACTACTAGTCAGCGGCGGAACTGGTTGCGGTGCTTGCGCCCCACGGCGCGAGCCCGCAGCACCAGGTCGTCGACGACCTCGGGGCTGGTGAGCGGGGCCTCACCGGTTTCCGAGCAGCACGTCGGACGCGTGCGCTTCCAGCTCGGCGGCGGGGTCACACCCGCCAGCTCGTAGAGCCGGTCGTAGACGTTGCGGCCGGGGTCGCCGTCCTCGTGCGGGCCGACCAGCAGCACCCACACCGACGACCGGTTCTCGAAGGCCACCACGACGCGGTCGTTGCCCCGCAGGTGCTTCACGCACAGATGGGGCAACGGCTCAGGGCCGGTGACGCGGTAGCCAAGCGCCGCGCAGCCCCGGTTGGCCAGGTCGTCCAGGAACGTCTCGTACGCCTTGCGGGCCGGGCCGCGCAGTCCGGCGGCCTGGGACCCGGCGAGCGTGGTTTCGGTGACCCTCACCCGGTACGCCTCAGCCGTCCGCCTCCGCCTGGCGGACCACTCTGCCCTCGCCGCGGTGCATCTGGTCGATGCTCTCCGTCAGGTCCTCGCGATCGAGCAGCGCCAGGTCG
This sequence comes from Allokutzneria sp. NRRL B-24872, assembly GCF_002155965.1. Taxonomy (GTDB): domain Bacteria; phylum Actinomycetota; class Actinomycetes; order Mycobacteriales; family Pseudonocardiaceae; genus Allokutzneria. The sequence goes on along the minus strand of NZ_MUMH01000042.1, from coordinate 61,881 downwards.
CTGAGCCGCCGGTAGACCTCGTCCAGCAGTCCTCTTGTCTTGCCCGCTCTGCGCAGGTCGGTCACCAGGTGCAGCACCTCGTGCAGCCGCGCCGGGTCAAGCAGCATCCTCGGTTCCGTGCTGAGCACCGTCAGCACGCCCTCGTGCGCCCACGCGCGCACGGTCTTGTCGGTCATGTCCAGCAGCGCCCCTGCGACGACCGGTCGGACCGGTGGCACCTGCGCCAGGATGCGGTCGGCGACGTCGACGAGCTTCTTGCGCCGGTGGTCGTCCAGCGGCAGCGACTCCGCCACCTCTTCGATGTCCTCGACCTGCTCGAACAGGTCCATCAGCTGGCGGGTCTCCTCGGTGACCGTCATGGCGACCTCCCCGTCCGGTTCGACTACCGAGTATGCGCCCAGTTCTCGGTAGTCGTCAAGGCGTCGGTTCGTTCCGGGGCGAAGAGTCAAAAATGTGAAAGGCAAGTGTTCCGCGCGTTTGACTGTCCGACTTGATGCGTCCTTGAGCTGGGACTTTCGCAAATGGAGCAGCGTTTTGTCATCTCACTCCGTGATCGCGTGATGGCACTGCGTTTCCTTGGTCGATCAGAATCCGTCGATACATGTGCTTCGAATAATGTCAATATGGTTGTGCTGTTGGGCGCTGCTTACGCTCTTGCTCACTTGGGGAACCGAGGCCCCGCCCCCTGTAGGGGCCTTGGTGTGAATGACATCAGGAGAGCTAATGCGATTCAGGACCGCGGTGACCTCCACTGCCCTCGCATTCACCGCCACGATCGTTCCCGCCGCCGTCGGCCTTGGCGCACAGGCCTTCGCGGCCTGTCCGGAGGTGGGGCAGGTCTACTACTCGATCTCCAACGGTGAGAAGGACTGGAAGGCGACCAACCTGCGCAGCGACTACCTCACCGGCCCCGGCGCGATCACCTACACCAAGAGCGCGACCTCCGAGACCAACGCCTCGCTGACCGGGACCACGACCGCGGAGGCCGGGGCGATCTTCGCGAAGGCCAGCGTCTCGCTGGGCGTCCAGGTCGGCAAGAGCTGGTCGAAGACCGACTCGTGGTCCTATCGCGCCGATGTCCCCGCCGGGCAGACCAGGCGACTCCAGCAGTACAAGGAAGCGCGCAAGTTCACCGTCAAGAAGACCACCATCGTCGCGCCCTGCAATGTCAAGACGGTGTGGACGAAGAATGTTGTCGCCCCCGTGAAGAACAATAACTTCCTGTGGAAGCTCGCCAGGTGACATACTGATGCGCAGTGGGGCGATCGGTGGCGGTCGCCCCACTTTTCACGTCTTTTCCTCACCTTTCGGCCTGAGGTGAAACCAGTGCGCCCGAAATAGGTTCACTTTATCGATGCTGAGTCCGCTGCGCTGCGGTGATGCTGCCATTATCTCCGGCCGTGACTCGCATACTGAACGCGGCGCTGTGCGTCGCTCTCGCCTCCGCGACGGTGAGCGCGCTGAGCGCTCCGGCCGCCTTCGCCGCCTGTGCCGAATCCGGGCAGGTTTCGTATTCCGTCTCCGGTGCGGCGACTTCCTGGTTACCGACCGACCTGCGCAGCGACTACCTGGAAGGCCCCGGAGAGATCATTTTCGACGCCCGGGCCGACGTCCGCGCGAATGCCTCTCTCGCCGGTGTGCCCAAGGCCGAGGCCGAGCGGATCTTCACTTCCGCGAGGACTTCGCTGCGCGCCACCGTGGTCCTCGCCCACGCGCACGCAGCGCGCTGGACCCACTCCGCCAAGGTCCCCGCCGGGCAGATCCGTCGAGTTCAGCAGTACGTCGAGGCGCGCACGTTCACCGTCCGCAAGACCTCCGTCACCCCGTCCTGCACGGTGAAGACCGCGTGGACGAAGAAGATCACCGCGCCGCTGAAGAGCGGTTCCTACCAGTGGCGCCTGGTGGCCTGACCCTCTCCGGCAGTCGGGTGGGAAGCATCGACGACGTCCCACCTTCGGCGTACCGTGGGTGACATGACCAGTTACCGGCTCGTCCTCGACGCCAAGCGGCGGCCGACGCTGCCCGCGCAGCTGCTGCGCGACGCGGAGCTGCCGGAGGCGAAGGAACTGGTGGCCAGGGTCGTCGGACCCGGCCGCATCGTGCTGGAGGACCCCAAAGCCGCGCTCGGCAGGCTCCAGGCCGCCGTCGCGGAGGGCAAGCGCACCAAGGGCGTCGACGCCTCGATGGAGTCCGCGCTGCTGGAGTCGCGGGCCGAGGACGCCGAGCGCGAATGACCCTCCCAGAAGGCCCGGTGCTGCTCGACGCCTCGTTCGTGCTCGCGCTGCTCGACGGCGAACCGCGCGCCCAGCCCTACGCCGACGTGCTGCCGAACTCGCTGATCACCTCGGTGAACCTCGGCGAGGTCCTCTACTGCCTGGCCCAGTCCGCCGGGATCGACTCCCTGGCCGCGACCGCCGAGATCGAGGCGATGGGCGTCGCCGTGGTGCCGCTGGAGATCGAGCACGCGCAGCGCTTCGCCGAGCTGAAGCGGATCGACGCGGGCATCCGCCGCACCCGGGAGCGCAGGCTCGGCAAGCTCTCCCTCGGCGACCTGTGCTGCCTCGCGTTCGCGTGGGAAGAGGGCGTGCCCGTCCTCACCGGCGACCGGCACTGGACGACGGTCGCCGGGGCGGGCATGCCCGTCGAAGTGATCGACTTCCGGCTGACGGGCTGATGGGCTAGCCGGCCAGGAAGCTCCGCGCTGCGGCGAGGAACAGGTCGTTCTCCTCGGCCGTGCTGATCGTCACGCGCGCGCCCTCCTCGCCGAAGGCCCGCACGACGAGCTTCTGCTCCAGGCAGTGCGCGTTGAACGCCGGAGTGCGCTCCGCGAGCGGCAGCCACACGAAGTTCGCCTGGGTCTCGGGCACCTCGTAGCCCATCGCGAGCAGTTCGCCGCGCACGCGCTCGCGCTCCCCGGAGATCTCCCGGCAGCGCTCCATCAGCTCGTCCTCGGCGTCCAGCGACGCGATCGCCGCCGCCTGCGCGATCATGTTCACGCTGAACGGCACGCAGACCTTGCGCATCGCCGCCGCGACCTCTTCGGGGGCGTAGCAGTAGCCGACGCGCAGCCCGGCCAGGCCGTACGCCTTGGAGAAGGTGCGCAGCACGGCCACGTTGTCGCGGCCGCGAGCCACCTCGATGCCGTCGGGCACGTCGGGGTCGGTGATGAACTCCTTGTACGCCTCGTCCAGCACGACCAGCGGCCCCCTGGGCACCGCGTCGAGGAAGCGCTCCAGCTCCGCGCGCCGCAGCGTGGTCCCGGTCGGGTTGTTCGGCGTGCACACGTAGATCACGCGGGTGTCGTCGGTGATCGCGGCGAGCATCGCGTCGAGGTCGAGCGCGTGTGCTCCGGTCAGCGGAACCTTGATCGCCCGCGCGCCACCGATCTGCGTGACGATCGGGTAGGCCTCGAAGGAGCGCCACGGGAACATCACACCCTCGCCGGGCTCGCACATCGCCTGCACCAGCTGCTGGCACAGCGCGACCGAACCGCAGCCGACCGCGATCCTGGACGGCTCGACGGAGAGCTTCGCCGCGAGGCGGTCCACCAGCGCCGTCACCCCCATGTCCGGGTAGCGGTTGATCCCGGCGGCGGCCTCGGCGATCACGCCGCGCACGCTGGGCAGCGGGCCGAGCGAGACCTCGTTGCTGGCGAGCTTGATCGCGCCCGGGATCGTCCTGCCGGGCAGGTAGCCGGGCAGTGTCTCCAGGTCCGGGCGAGTCCGCACGGTCATCGTCGCTCCTCAGGTTCGCCGCTGGTCCAACAGCCGAAGACGAACCTAATGCACGAATTCCACCGGGCGGCTCGCGGTTGTTGCTCCGTATGGTTGGTCACGTTGACTGGTGTTCACCCCCACGTGATTGGCTGGCTTTATGACGCAGACCCGCACCGAAACGCTCCAGCTCACCGACGGCAGCGAACTCCGCTGCACGGTCGCGGAACCGGACACGGCGGTTCGTGGCGGACTTGTCCTGCTGCACCAGGCCAGGGGCGTCACCGACGCGATCCGCGACGTCGCGGGCAGCCTGGCGCAGGAGGGCTGGCTGACCATCGCGCCGCACCTCTACCACCGGGACGGCGACGACCAGGTGCACGACCCCGAGGACGCCGAGAGCATCCTCGACCAGGTCAGCAGGCTCTCCGCCGACTCCGTGCTGGCCGACACCGACGCGGCCTTCGTGTGGCTGGCCCAGCAGGGCGTGGAGCCCGACCGGATGGGCGTCGTCGGCTTCGGCGTCGGCGGTTCGGTCGCGCTGTTCGTGGCCACCAGCCGCAGCATCGGCGCGGCGGTCACCGTCGCGGGCGCGGGCATCGTCTCCGCGCTCTCGCCCAACCTGCCGCCGCTGGTGGAGGTCGCGGGCGAGCTGACGTGCCCGTGGCTGGGCATCTACAGCGAGCAGTACACGATGATCCCGCGCGAGGACGTGGAGAAGCTGCGCGACGCCGCCTCCTCGGCCAAGGTCGCCACCGACGTCGTCGTGTACTCCGGCCCGATCGACCCGCACGCCGAGGACCCCCGCGCCGCGGCCGAGACGTGGCAGCGCACCCTCAACTGGTTCGACTCCCACCTCCGGTAGATCTGGGACACATCCCTGGTTCTCCGCCTGCCGATGAGTTAGGAAGCAGGCATGAGCGAGAACCTCAACGCCGAGGAACCCGAGCTGTTGTGGCGGCCCGACCCCGATCGGGTCGCCACCACCAAGATCGCCGCGTTCCGCGCGTGGCTGCGCGCGGAGCGCGAGCTGGACCTGCCGGACTACCCGGCGCTCTGGCAGTGGTCGGTCGACGACCTCGCCGGGTTCTGGGGCGCGCTCGCCGAGTTCTCCGACGTGCGCTTCCACGACCGCCCGAGCTCGGTGCTCGACGACGAGCGGATGCCGGGCGCGACGTGGTTCCCCGGTGCCACGCTGAACTACGCCGAGCACGCGCTGCGCGGTGGAGAAGGCAAGGGCGACAACGACTCCGCGGTGATCTTCGCGCGTGAGGACGGCTTCGAGGCGACGCTGACGCACGGGCAGCTGCGGGCCGAGGTCGCCGCCGCGCGTGCCGGGCTCGTCGAGCTGGGCGTGCGCAGGGGCGACCGCGTCGCGGCGCTGGTGCCCAACTCACCCGAGGCGCTGATCGCCTTCCTGGCGGCGGCGAGCCTGGGCGCGACGTGGTCCTCCTGCTCACCGGACTTCGGCGCTCGCGCGGTGTCCGACCGCTTCACCCAGATCGAGCCGACCGTGCTCGTCGCGGTCAACGGCTACGTCTACAACGGCAGGCAGTTCGACACTCGGTCCACTGTGGACGAACTTCGGCGGGGCATCCCGGGGCTCAAGGCGACGGTGCTCGTCGACTACCTCGCCACGGGCGCCGAGCTGGAGGGCACCGTCGGCTGGCGGGCGCTGCTGGAGCGCAACGCCGGTGCGGCGCTGGAGTTCGAGGCCGTCGACTTCGACCACCCGCTGTGGGTGCTCTACTCCTCCGGGACCACCGGGCTGCCCAAGGGCATCGTGCAGGGCCACGGCGGCATCGTCCTCGAACACGTCAAAGCCCTTGCGCTGCACTGCGACCTGGGCCCGGGGGAGCGGTTCTTCTGGTTCACCACCACCGGCTGGATGATGTGGAACTTCCTGATCTCCGGCCTCATGGTGGGCAGCACGATCGTGCTCTTCGACGGCAATCCGGCGCATCCGGACCTCGGCGCGCTGTGGCGGCTGGCCGAGCGGCACCGGGTCACCTACTTCGGCACCTCCGCGCCCTACATCCAGTCCTGCCTCAAGCGCGAGCTGAAGCCCGCGCGCGAGCACGACCTCTCCGCCTTGCGGGCACTGGGTTCCACGGGCGCCCCGCTCTCCCCGGAGGGCTTCCGCTGGATCATGGACGAGGTCGGTGACGTGCAGATCGCCAGCGTCTCCGGCGGCACCGACCTGTGCACGGCCTTCGTCGGCGCGGCGCCCGAGGTGCCCGTGTGGCTGGGCGAGATCTCCTGCCGGATGCTCGGCGCCGCCGTGGATTCCTTCGACGAGGCGGGCAAACCCGTCTCCGACGAGGTCGGCGAACTCGTGATCACCAAGCCGATGCCGTCGATGCCGGTCTCGTTCTGGAACGACGCCGACGGCTCGCGGCTGCGCGAGGCCTACTTCGAGACCTACCCCGGCGTGTGGCGGCACGGCGACTGGATTCGCGTGACCCCGCGCGGGTCCTGCGTGATCTACGGCCGCAGCGACTCCACCCTCAACCGGGGCGGCGTGCGGATGGGCACCAGCGAGTTCTACCGGGTCGTCGAGGGCTTCGACGAGGTGCTCGACTCGCTCGTGATCGACACGTCGGGGGTGGGCCAGGGCGACGGCGAGCTGCTGTGCTTCCTGGTGCTGGACAAGGGGATCTCGCTTTCCGACGTGGAGCCCCGGCTGCGTTCCGCGCTGCGCGCCCAGCTCTCGCCGAGGCACGTGCCGAACCAGTTCGTCGCGGTCGCCGACATCCCGAGGACGCTCAACGGCAAGAAGTGCGAGGTGCCGGTGAAGAAGATCCTGACCGGCACCCCGGCCGACCGGGCGGTGAGCCGCGAGGCGCTGAGCAATCCCGACGCGCTGCGGCCCTTCGAGGAACTGGCCAGGGGTAACCGGGCGTGACGAGCCTCTCCACCCGTTTGGCCGTTGCCGTGCCCGATCGGCCCTGGAAGCTTCTGCGCATGGCCTTGGACGAGCAGGACCTCTGTGGGCACACCCCGGAACCGGACGGCTACGGCGAGATCGGCCGCCCCGGATCTGGCTTCGGCACGGTCGACTCCGACCGCGAGGAGGCGTAGCGGCACGGGTCGCCGGGGAGCGGTTCTCCCTCCCCGGCGCCCGGGCTGACCAGCGCGGACGCGGTTAGGGGACCCCCGTTTTGCTTTGCGATGGACGCTCTGTGTAAGGTTTACCCCGGCGGTCAGAGATGGCCCCGGGAGGCTTCGCCTAGTCCGGTCTATGGCGCCGCACTGCTAATGCGGTTTGGGTTTATCGCCCATCCCGGGTTCAAATCCCGGAGCCTCCGCAGTGTCCGATCTCGGTCGGGCCACAACTGAAAACACTCGCGCTCGTAGCTCAACGGATAGAGCACTTGACTACGGATCAAGAGGTTACAGGTTCGAATCCTGTCGAGCGCACGTCTGGTTGAGACAGCTGAAAGCCCCCTGGCAACAGGGGGTTTTCTGCTTTTCCGGCCCGTTCAGACCGCGCGCAGGACTGCGGCGGCCAGCTGCTCCGCTCCAGGAGTCAGGCCGGTGACGACGATCTCGCCGCCGCCGACGAGGGTGATCCGCAGGTGCACGTCCAGTCCGAGCAGGCGGCTCAACGCGTTGCTGCTGGCGGGATTCGCGGCGGTGGAGAACTGGTGCCACCGGTGGACGTGGGCCTGGCCGGAGTGCTCGTGCACCAGACCACCCTCGTGCAGCAGGAAAACCTCGCCGGGGTGCCGCACCGCGAGCCGGGCGTGCGTCCACCCGGCCCACAGGCACGGCAGAGCCGCGATCGCGGCCGCGAAGGGGATCGGGAACGGCAGAGCGCAGCCGACGAGGCAGACCACGCCGATGGAGAGCAGCACCAGCGCCCGCTTCCGGCGCCCGGCCCCATCGGTCTCGTAGCGCGTGACGCGGGCGCCGAGTTCCCTGCGACCGGTCACTCCGCCGCTCCTCTCGCCGCGCGGAAGACTAGCGCCGCCCGATTTCCCTCATGCGCGCGAGATCGTCTCCCCCTGCGGAGGGAGGTCGCGGTGCGGCGCGCGCCCGAGACTCGGTGCATGACCGATCGAGCACTCACGCGGACCTCCGCGCTCGCACTCCTCTGGTCGTTGGCCGCGACGGCGCTCGGACTGCTGTGGACCATCGACCCCTCGAAGTATCCCTTCGGCGCCAACGACACCCGGCCCAACAGCGGTTCACTGCTCGCGGGAGTGGACGTGCGGGTCGGCGCGGTGGCGACGCTCGTGCTGGGCGCGGTCGGAGTGCTCGCGGCGCTCGCGCTGCGCAGGGGGATCGGCCGACCGGTCGCGGTGCTGGGCGGGCTCTACGCGGTCCTGTTCGGCCTGTGCGTCCCGGACATGCAGGTGCTGATCCTGGTCGGCTACCTCTTCGCGCTCGGTGCGCCGATCGCGCTGGTGGTCATGCTGATCGCGGGAGCACTGGGGAGCCTCCGGCGCGCGCTGATCGTGATCGGTGCGCTGCTGGCGGTCGGGCTCGTCGGCTGGTGGAGCGGAATCCTCGACGGCACAGCGGTTTCCGCGCTCGTCAACGCGGAGGCGGCTCCAGAGAACCAGCTCTCGATGCGCCCGGTCTACATGGTGTTCTTCCTCGTGGGCGGCCTGGTGTGGGCATGGGCCGCGGTCGTCGCTTTCCGCGCTGCGAAAGGACGTTGCGGCTCGTGCGGGCGACCGGGTGCCAGGTGGACCGAGCCGGAGGCCGCTGCGCGCTGGGGTCGCTACGTGACGATCGCGGCGGCGTTGTGCCCGCTGCCGTACGGCCTGATGCGGATGTCGTGGCTGACGCCGGTCGCCCTGCTGGGGCCGGAGAACGTCACGGAGTCGGCCGGAATCCGGCTGATGGGGCTGCTGCTGGGCTTCGCCGCGCTCGGGGGCAGCGTGCTGACGCTCGGGCTGATCCAGCGCTGGGGCGAGATCTGGCCGCGTTGGGTGCCGGTGCTGCGCGGACGGCCGGTGCCGCTCGCGTTCCCGGTGACCTTCGGAGCGCTCATCGCCGCGGTGATGGCCTTCGCCGGGGTGTCGTTCGGGATCATGGCGCTGTCGGGGCCGGACCCGAGGCCGGAGATGCTGCTGGTCTTCCCGTTCCCGCTGTGGGCGCCGCTGTTGGCCGCCGCCGTGCTCGCGTACTACTACCGGCGCCGTCCGGCCTGCCGCCACCACGCGGTGACGGCAGCCCGGTGAGTGAGCTACACGGCGCCCGCGTCCAGACTGTCAGCGTCGAGGCCGTCAGCGTCGTCCGGACCGAAGCCGTCCGGGAAGGCGGCGCTGGCGGCCAGCTCGAACGCGGCGGACCGGGCGACGATGTCCGTCGGCGCGTCGGCCAGGTTCCACTCGACCATGTCCAGCACGTCGGGGTTGCCGGAGACGCGGTCGCGCAGCTCCTCCGGGTCGACGTCCTCGCCGCGCAGCAGCGCCACCGCGATCCACGCGGCCGCGCCCAGGTCGCCGCCGTCGGTGGCGAGCTTGGCGAAGGACTCCACGTGCAGCGGGGACACCGCGTCCGGGGCGACCGTGGCGAGGGCGATCATGCCCGCGGCGTCGCGCTCCAGCGTCAGGTGCTCGAAGACCGCGGGGGCGATGGCGGCGACGGCGGCGCGCGCGGCGACCACGGTCTCCGGGAGGTCGGTCTCCACACCCGCGTCGTCGTAGGAGGCGCAGACGATCTCCGTGCCGTCAGCCGAGAACGCCGAGGTGGTGTTCGCGATCGCGGCGATGAAGAAGGTCAGGTGCGCGCGGATCTCGGCGTCCAGTCCCGGGCGGGGGAGCAGCTCCGCGAGCAGCGGCACCACGTGCGGCGTGGCGTCGGACAGCGTGTCCTGGTGCAGCAGCCGGCCGTAGAGGTCGTTGATCGCCGACTGGCGGCCGTCCTCGTCCGCGCCGGTCAGCGCGTCCAGCAGGGCCGGAACCTCGGTCGCGGGCCCGTAGGCGTCACGCAGTCCGGTCCAGTCAAGAACCCCGGTCACTTTTCCTCCTGGCCTCACCGATGTGACGGCCGAGGCTAGTGGATCACCCGAGGCCGCCACGACAGGGTGACAACGTCGTCCCCGGACGAGCCGAGGTCCGGCGGCCGCTCCGGGTCGATGCCGAGCGCGCGCAGCTGACCGTCCACTTCGGACGCGCGGTCGCGGGGCAGGCACAACCGCCGCCGGGTCACCTCGACGAGCGAGGCGAAGTCGGCGTGCTCGGCGGCGGGCGCCCGGCTCCACCGCTCGACGCGCGGCTCGATCCCCAACTCCCGCAAGCACTCCGCGAAGTCCTCGGCCGTGGGGCCGGTCGGTCGCTCGACGCCGTGGAAGTGCCGCCACAACGGGTTCAGCGCGGTCAGCGGGTGCCGCTCGGCCGTCTCCACCACGACCAGCCTTCGCGCGTGGCTGGTCAGCGCGGCCACGAAGGGCGCGAGGTCGGGCACGTTGTAGACGACGTGCCCGCACACCACGACATCCGCGACAGGGCAGCTCTCGGCGACCTCCGGCCAGAGCCCGAGCACGGTCCGCGCGCTCGCCCGCCGCGTGAGCTCCGCGAGCAGTTCGGCATCGCCGTCCACCGCGACGAGGTCGGTGACCCCGCGCAGCGGCACGCTGGCCGCGCCCGCCGCCGCCCCGACGTCGAGCACGCTGCCGCCCGAGCCGAGAGCTTCCTCGGTCAGCCGCAGCGAAGCGCCCTCGCGCCGCTCCAGCTGGCGGTCGCACCGCCGGACGAAGACCTCGCGCGGCAGCACCCACGGCGACTCGTGCTGCCCGACGTCGGCCGGAATCGCCCACGCCGCAAGGGAGTCACGCCACCTGTCGAGTGCTCGCATCAGCTCTCAAGATAGCGGAGCACGGCCAGCACGCGCCGGTGGTCGGTACCGGCTGGCGGGAGGTCGAGCTTGCCGAGGATGCTGCCGACGTACTTCTCCACCGCGCGCTCGGTGATCGTCAGCGCCGAGGCGATGCCCGCGTTGGAGCGGCCCTCCGCCATCAGCTGCAACACCTCCCGCTCGCGCGGGGTGAGCGGCGCCAGCGGGTCGTTGCGCCGGTTGCGCGCCAGGATCTGCGCGATCACGTCGGGGTCGAACACGGCACCGCCCGCCGCGACCCGGTTCAACGCGTCCAGGAAGTCCGCGACGTCGGCGACGCGGTCCTTGAGCAGGTAACCGACCCCGTTGAGGCCGCCGCCGATGAGGTCGGCCGCGTAGCGCTCCTCGACCCACTGCGACAGCACGAGCACGGCGGTCTCCGGCTGCGCCTGCCTGATCAGCAGCGCCGCGCGCAGTCCCTCGTCGGTGAAGGTCGGCGGCATCCGCACGTCGACGACGGCCACGTCGGGCCGGTGTGCGAGGACCGCGCGCAGCAGCTGTTCGGCGTCACCGACCGCCTCGACGACCTCGTGCCCGTTCTCCGCGAGCAGCAGGGTCAGCCCGGTGCGCAGCAGCGCGGAGTCCTCGGCGATCACGATTCGCATGGCAGCTCCATCGTCAGGGTGGTCGGTCCGCCCACCGGGCTGTGCACCGCCAGCGTTCCGTCCACCCCGCTCGCGCGGTCCACCAGCCCGGCCAACCCGTGGCCCGGCCGCATGAAGGCTCCGCCGGAACCGTTGTCCCGCACGGTGATCCGCAGGACCACGCCGGAGCGCTCCACGCCGACGACGACCTTGCTCGCGTCGGCGTGCCTGGCGATGTTGGTCAGCGCCTCGGCGACCATGAAGTAGGCGATCGCCTCGATCGTCCTCGGCGGCCGGTCGGACACGTCGTAGCGCACCGTCACGGGGACCGGAGAACGCGCGGCCAACCCGGACAACGCCGCGTCCAGGCCTCGGTCGGCGAGCACCGGCGGGTGCAGTCCGCGCACCAGGTCGCGCAGCTCGGTGATGGCTTCCTTGGCTTCGTTGTGGGCCTGTTCGAGCAACGCGCTCGCGCCGTCGGGGTCGTTGTCCTTCTTGCTGCGCGCCCGCCCGAGCGTCATCGCCAGCGACACCAGCCGCTGCTGCGCGCCGTCGTGCAGGTCGCGCTCGATCCGCCTGCGCTCGGCCTCGACGGAGTCCACCGTCGCGGCCCTGCTCACCTCCAGCTCGCTGACGCGCTCGGTCAACTCGTGCATCTTGCTGCCGCGCAACAACAACTGCGCGAGTCCAATGTGGACGTTGGAGAGAATCCGCCACAGCAGGGGAGAACCGAGCACCAGGGTCAGGCCGAGCACGACGCACAGCGGCCCGTTGACGGCGAGCGTGGACGGTGAGGCCAGGAACGCCAGCTCGGGCTGCGCGTTCTCGACGAAGGCCATCCGCAGCGGCTCCTGGACCAGGTAGTAGCCCAGGACGACGGCGAGCAGCGGCGCCACCAGCGTCAGCCAGGCCAGCGGCAGGCGCACGACGTTGTACGCGGTGAGCTGCCAGAAGCCGGAGTCGGTGAGCAGCGAGCGCGCGGCGCCGAGCAGCGAGGTGCCGCTGGGCACGGTGCGCGGGGAGATCCGGATGTGCACGCCGAAGACCCGGCGGAACCACGTGGACTCGCTGCGCGCCGCGCTGATCAGCACATCGCCGGTGAGCACGAACAACGGCACCCCGAGCAGCACCAACGGGAGCGACACCAGCGAGCCGACCAGGCCCGCGACCGTCGCGAAGGCGGTCAGCAGCGCCCACCACGGGGCGAGCAGCAGGTGCAGCGCGCCGAGCCACGCTCGCTTGCAGTACACGAACCGCAGCCCGGTGCTCACCCGGCTCGGCGCGGCTGTCTCACCACTCACGGGACACATTGTTTCGGGGGCGCGATGACCAGCGCCAACCCGGGAACCCGTCAGTCGGCACACCGGGTAGCACCCCTGCGTATCCCGGCTGCCACCGTTGATCTCGTCACGCTCGCCGTCGCGTTGACGGGCGCTGGCAAGGCGCGCCCATCGAAGCGGTGCGTCCCGACCGCGCCCGGCCCCGGCGCGCGCCGTACTCGCGTTTTGGCAACGTGTTGCGAAGGAGAGCGCTCCCGAATCACAAAACGTAGCCAAAACGCGAAACGCGAGGCAGAGGTCAGACCAGGCCGCCCGCGGCGACGATGGACTGGCCGGTGATCCACCGCGACTCGTCTCCGGCCAGGAAGGCCACCACGTCGGCGATGTCGCCGGGCTGGCCGAGCCTGCCGAGCGGTGTCATCTCGATGAAGCCGTCGAGGTTCTGCCTGACGTCGTGGGAGATCCCGTCGGTGTCGGTGATTCCCGGCAGCACGGTGTTCACGGTGATGCCGCGCGGCCCCAGCTCCTTGGCGGCGGAGATGGCGAACTGCTCGACGGCGGCCTTGGTGCCCGCGTAGATGCCAACCTTCGGGCTCGGGTAGCGGGTGTAGCCGGTGGAGATGTTGATGATCCGCCCGCCGTCGCGCAGCTCCCGCGCCGCGTGCCGCATCGCCTGGAACGTGCCGGTGAAGTTGACCGCGACGGTGCGCTGGATCTCCTCGTCGCTCACCTCGGCGGTCGGCTTGTTGACGGCGACCACCCCGGCGTTGTTGACCAGGATGTCCAGCGCGCCGAACTCCCGCAGCGCCGTCGCGAAGAGCCGGTCGACGTCGGCCGGGACCCCGATGTCGGCCTGGACGGCGACTGCCTTGCCGCCCGCGCCGGTGATCGCGGCGACGACCTCGTCGGCCGCGGTGGAGTTGCTGTGCCAGTTCACCACCACCGAGGCCCCGTCCGCGGCGAGGCGGAGCGCGATGGCCCGGCCGATCCCGCGCGAGGCCGCGGTCACCACGGCCACCTTGCCTGCGAGCTTCTCGTTGTGCGCCAAGGATTTCGCTGAAGTCGTCATGGCACCGACGCTAAAGTTTGACACCCGTGTCAGGGTCAATGTGGCGCCGGACACGTCGGGTCACCGGATAGGCTCGGCGTTGCCGGGGGATTCGGAAACGATTGCGAAGCGTTTTCGCGGCGTTACACGTAATGCGTGTTTTCGCCCGATCGGTCCCATTGCCGTAACGCTGTACTGGGCTTTTGTCGGCCGTCCGGCATTCGTTACCCAGAGTGAAGATCGTTTTCCCGCTATGGGGTACCCCGCTCACGCGGGTTTGACACGAACGAGTATTGTTCGCCCGGTCGTTCCGCGAACCTGGTATTTCTCGCCGAGGAACTAGCCCGAACGGGCTAACCGGCTCGACGTCGAGCGACGGGTGCGTTTCAACAATTCCAAACCCTTTAAGCCCCGTTTCCGGGAGAGATCCCGAGCGGGAAGGAGAGTTATGGCATCCGGGTTGCGTTCCTCGCGCCTCGGCGCGGTGCTGCTCAGCGCCGCGGCGATCTCCCTGGCCTTCGCCGGTCCGGCCTTCGCCGAAGCCACCAAGGCCAAGGTCAACCACGCCGCCAACGTCGACGGCCTGCACGTCAAGCTGTCCGACGGCAACTCCTGGCACGCCAAGCTGCTTGGTGTTGAGCTGGAGGACGGCACCAAGGTCAAGACCTACTGCGTCGAGCTGACGGTCAACAACGTCAACGGCGCCCCGCTCGTCGAGTCGCCGTGGGAGAAGTACCCCGATAGCTCCAAGGGCTTCAAGACGCAGCCGGAGAAGGTCAACTGGATCCTGCACCACTCCTACCCCGCCGTGTCCGACCTGGCCGCGCTGGCCAAGGCCGCTGGCAGCGGGACGTTGGACGAGCGCGAGGCCATCTCGGGCACCCAGGCCGCGATCTGGCACTTCAGCAACAAGGTCAACCTCCTCGACAACCCCGGCGACAACCCGGCCGACGTCGTGGCGCTGTACAAGTACCTGACCGGTCCGAAGAACGTGGGCATGAAGAACCAGCCCGCGCCGGCGCTGAACGTCGAGCCCGCCGAGAAGTCGGGCGTCGCTGGCAAGCCGATCGGCCCGTTCAAGGTCAACACCACCGCCGACAAGGTGAGCGTCGAGGCCAAGGGTGACGCGGGCGCCAAGCTCGTCGACGCCAAGGGCAACGTCGTGACCTCGGTCGGCAACGGCGGCGAGGTCTTCGTGTCGGTCCCGGCCGATGCCAAGGCCGGCAAGGCCACCATCGACTTCAACGCCAAGGCCGTCCTGCAGAAGGGCCGCCTGTTCGTCGGTGACGGTGCCCGCACCCAGACGCTGATCCTGGCGCAGGCGGAGAACACCAAGGTGAAGGCCAAGGCCAAGGCTGACTGGACGGCGGCCCCGGTCGTCACCACCACCCCGGGCCCGACCAGCACCACGGTCCCGACGACGGCGCCCACCACGACGCCGACGACCGCGCCGACCACCACGACCTCGGCGAACGGCGACGACCTGGCCAACACCGGTGCGTCGATCCTGTTCCCGGTGATCCTCGGTGGCGTGCTCGTCGCCGGTGGCGCCACCGCCCTGGTGCTCCAGCGCAAGCGCAAGAAGGCTTGATAGCCCGCTGAGCTGACGAGACGGGGCCGTGTCCACTGTGGACACGGCCCCGTTTCTCGTTCGCCGGGGAGATCAGCGCAGGACGCAGCCCAGCACGGGCAGTTCCACCCGGCACGGCCTGATCCCGGCGACGGTGATGTCGCCGTCCGCCACCTTCACGTCGCGGTCGCTGGACGCGCCGGTCGCGATGATCCGCGCCGGGTCGCGGAAGCCGGTGACGACCTCGACGCGCTGCACGGGCTTCGCCGTCGGGATCGCCGTCTCCGCCCGCCAGCTCCGCCCGTCGGAGAGCAGGAACGTCTCGATGTTCGGCTGGCCCTCGCGGGTCGCGTACACCCGCCAGGTCGAGCCGTCGACGCGCTCCGCCTCGCGCACGCGCAGCCCCGTGGCGATTTCCTTCGTCTCCCAACGGTTTCCGGTCCACACCGACGCGAAGTCGTGCAGCACCTTGTTGTCGTCGCCGGTGAACCACAACAGGAACGGCCGGTTTCCGTTCGCGCCGACGAGCTGGATGTAGTCCGGGGACTTCATTCCGCCCGGCAGCACCAACGGTGTCTCAGCGACCTTCAGGTGCAGTTCCTGATCTGCGTCGTCGATCTGCGCGCCGAGGTCGCGGCCGCTCGCGGAATGGAAGGAACGGGTGGCCGGGTCGAACCACGCGTAATAGACGTTGCGGTGGTAGCGGTCGTGTTTGTGGCCTTCGGGACCGCCGCCCGCGAGCGTGTAGACGATGTGCACCCGCTCGCGGGAACCGCTGCGCTCGTAACGCATCTGGCCGATGTAGATCTCGTTCATGTTGTCCGCGCGAGCGGTCGAGCCGATCGCGAACGGCTTCCCGGTGAGCTGTTCGGAATTGCGCCACGTCCGCCCGTTGTCGGTGGAGAGCACGTAGCGCATGGGCCGGGTGTCGGTCGGTACCGAGGGGTCGAGCTCCTGCGTGGTCTCGCGGAAGAACACGTAGACGTCGCCGTTGGCGGTCTTGAAGGGCATCGGGTAGCTCGCGGCCTTGCCCTGCGGGATCTCCGTCTGCGTCCAGCCGTCCGCGATCGAGTGCGGGCGGTTGGCGCGCGTCATCACCAGCGCCTTGTTGTGCATGCCTTGGAAGACCAGCACGTGGCCGTCGTCGGCGAGCACCATCGTCGGGTAGTTGTGCGGGTCGGACTCGCCCGCGGCGATCTTCTGCGGCGGACTCCACGTGCCGCGCCGGTGGTCGTAGCCCTGCACGTAGTTGTCGGCGTGCTGACCGGACCAGGTGATGTAGGTGGCTCCGGCGACCGGGTCGTGCACCGCGCCCGCCATCGGGCGGCGGTCGGTGCGCGAGGCCACGGTGCTCGCCGTGGTGGTCGTGGTGAACTCCGGGGCGGGCCGTGCCGCTACGACCGCGGCGGCGGCCGGTGTTGCGGTGACCGTGGCCGCGAGCAGCGACAACGGCACGAGGACGCGAAGCAATCGCGACATGGGCGGGGACCTCCTGGTTGCGACCCGGTTCGGGGCGCGCTCCAGGCGGCGGCGCGACGATCGTCGCACGTGGCTACCGGTACGGGCCACAACGGCGGTAGCGTGATCTTGGCTCGGTCGTCCTCCGGCGTGGTGACTCACCGCCACGGCAGCGAGGGCCGGTCGGGTCGGCGGTGAGAACGCCCGGGTGAAGTCGAGTACGCTGCGTGGCTGGTGCTCGGCGCACACTGTTCGTGACCAGGCCGGGCTGGAACGCGGGGACGCACGAGGAGCGATGAGCGTGTCGAACACCACTCCCGGCCAGCGCCGTCCGATGCTGCTGACCTGGCAGGGCGTTGGCGCGCCGCGCCTGGAGTCGGCCCGGCTGCTGCTCTCCGACAACCGCAGGCTGCGGGCCGCGGGCCGGATGATCGCCCCGCGCACCCGCGAGGCCGAGGCCTTCAACGCCACCTACGACGTGACGGTCGGCGAGAACGGCGTGGTCAAGCGCGTCTTCCTGCACAGCATCACCGCCGAGGTCGAGCGGCAGCTGTCCTTCAGCCGCTCCGAGGACGGCTTCTGGCTGATGGACCGGGGCCAGGGCGCCCAGCGCACCCAGTTCGACGGCGCCGCCGAGGTCGACGTGCAGCACTGCGTGCTGTTCAACACGCTGCCCGTGCGCAGGCTCCAGCTGCACCACGAGGCGGGCGAGCACGACCTGCCGATCGCGTACGTGAGCCTCCCGGACCTCACCGTGGAGATCAAGCGGCAGACCTACCGCACGGTCTCGATCGGCGAGGGCACCTCGGTGGTCAACTACTCCTCCGAGGGCTTCAGCTCCGACATCACCGTTGACCGCGACGGCATCGTGATCGACTACCCCGAGATCGCCCGCCAGATCTAGCGCGTGGCCTCGGCGATCGCGGCGGTGTCCCAGTAGAACGGGCGCACCTCGCTGATCTGCCCGCCCCGGAACTCGATCGTTTGCAGGATCGGGAACTCCAGCTCGCGCCCGGTCGCCCGCGCACGCGCGCGAACGTCCGTGAGCACCACGATCGGCTCGGTCGTGGAGATCATGCGCTGCCGCACCATCTCGAAGGACTCCCACGCGGCGCTCATCGCCAGGAAGAACCGCTCCATCCCGTCGTGCCCGCGCCACACCCCGCCGTAGGGCAGCGCGTCGGCCTGGTGCAGCACGACGTCCTCGGTGAAGAACGGCGCCAGCTCGGCGAAATCCGCTCTTCCAGGTCCACCGGCGGCGAGGTAGCTGGCCTCGGCGGCGTACATCCCCTTCAACACGTTCAACATGCCTGCAAGCCTCGCTCGCGCGGCGCCGAGGAGCTGGCGGGAAACCGCCGTCGCTTCAGTTCCGCACGGCGATGGCCTGCGCCTGGCCGACCGCGACGCAGCTGACCGCCACGCCGACACCGCCGCCCCGCGCGCGGAGGTGCCTGCACAGGTCGGCGAGCACGCGCGGCGTCGACGCGCCAAGGGGGTGGCCGTAGGCGATCGCCCCGCCGTGCACGTTCACCCGCTCCGGCGCGATCTCCGGCAGGTGCCGCTGCACGGCCAGGACCACGGCCGCGAACGCCTCGTTGACCTCCCAGAGCGCCACGTCCTCGGCCTTCACGCCCATCCTGGCCAGCAGTTTCCGCACTGCCAGGGCTGCCGCGCCGAGGAAGCCCTGCGGTTCGCACGCGACGACGGCGCTGCCGACGACCTCGCCGAGCGGCTGCACACCGAGCTCGGCGGCGGTGCGCTCGGTGCCCAGCAGCAACGCGACCGCGCCGTCGTTGAACGGGGACGAGTTGCCCGCCGTCACGGGGCCGTCCGTGGAGAACGCCGAACGCAGGGACGCGAGCTTCGCCGCGCTCGCCTCCGGCCGCACGGACTCGTCGCGCCGCACGGGATGCGAGGAGTCCGGGGCCAGCACCGGGAACACGAAACCGTCGTGCACGCCCGCGTCCCACGCCGCGGCGGCCCTTCGGTGCGAGCGCAGCGCGAACTGGTCCATCTCCGCGCGGTCGATGCCCAGCTCGACGGCGGCGCGCTCGGCGGCGAGCCCCATCGGCACTGTCCACTCCGGACGCATCCGGGGGTTCACCATCCGCCAGCCCAGCGTTGGCACCAGCTCCATCCGGTCCGGCATCGCCTGCGCGGGCCGGGGCACCACGAACGGCGCGCGGCTCATCCCCTCGACGCCGCCCGCGATCACCACCTCCGCGTCGCCCGCCGCGATCGCGCGCCCCGCCTGCACCACGGCCTCGCCGCCGGAGGCGCACAGCCGGTTCACCGTGGAGCCGGGCACCGTCACGGGCAGACCCGCCAGCAGCGCGGCCATCCGCCCGACGTTGCGGTTCTCCTCACCGGCTCCGTTGGTGTTGCCGTAGACCACGTCGTCGACGCGGGCCGGGTCGAGGGTCGCGGAGTGCCGCCGCACCAGCTCCGCGATCGGCAGGGCCGCGAGGTCGTCGACCCGAACCCCGGAAAGACCGCCCCGGTACCGGCCGAACGGTGTGCGTGCTGCGTCCAGGATGAGCGCGGGCATGCCTCCATGCTGCCGTGTCCTGGGTGGTTACGCGGGTCCGAGCAGGAAGGAGACGAACGCCTGCGCAGGTGGGGTCGACGGATTCACCCCGATGGCCCGCACCTCGACGGTGTGCGGGCCGAACGGCAGGTCGGTCGTGGTCAGCCCGAAGCGCCAGCGCCCCGCCACGCCCGGCCCCTGCTCGGCCGTGGGCAGCCGGGCGACGCGTTCGTTGTCCACCAACACCTCCAGCCCGGCCAGCGGCGCCAGCTCCCCGGCGGCGACCTGCGCGGCGGGGCCGTCCAGTTCCACGGCCAGCACCACGCGGCCCGGCGTCAGCGTCTTGCCGGGCACCAAGGGCCGCGCCGAGGCGTCCAGCAGCTCGGCCCTCGGTTCCGCGAGCAGCGGCGGCGTCCTGCGGACCAGCGGGCGGCTCGACTGCGTCGCGGGGGGCTCGACCCGGGCGCCGGGCTCCGGGAAGACCTCGATCCCGGCCTGCATGACTTCGAGCGGGCCTTCGTGCTCCACCACCACGTTCAGCGTGTTGAGGTCGCCGGTGACCACGAGCGCGTCCTTCGGCAGGTCCGCGACAACGGGGAAGCCCACGCCGGTCACGATCTCCGTTCCGGGCACCGCCATGCGCACGGGCACCCGGACGGCTCCGACCCGCACGGTCATCTGCTCCAGCCGCACAGTGCCTCGCGAGAGCAGGGTGAACCGCAGCTGCCCGCCGGAGTGCTGGTCGAGCTGACGGCCGTTCGCGGGGCGCTCCAACGGTTCCCGCCGATCGCCCTGCGACCAGTTGAGCCGCGGCTGGACCGACCTCGGCGGGGGAGCGGTCGGCGCTCCGAGGAAGCCGACGAGGTCGACGGTGCTGCGCGTCTGCCCCGAGCCCCGACCGGTGAACCCGAGCAGCACGGTGGCTTCGCGCCAGTTCACCACGATGTTCGCGGCGGCCACGGGTTGCTTGTCCCGCAACACTTCCACGCGGTCCGCGTAGACGACGACCTCCCAGCGCTGCCGCACCGAGATCGGCATCGGCGGCAGGGTCGCGGGCACCGAGCGAGGATCGATCACCGTCGCCGAGCGCGGGGTGCGCGGCGGCACCAGCAGCTGCACGGCTCCGCTGTCGCCGAACGCGGTGGCCCGCACCCGAACGGTCCCGGGTGGCAGTGACTGGTCCTCGACGGCGTCGGTCGGCTTCGTCGAGCCCTCGACCTCCTGCACCGTTCCCAGCACGAGGTCCGCCGGGCCCGGGACGAGGTCGATGGTGAACTGCTGCGCGGTGCCGGAGCCGTCGGTCTCCACGACCGCTCGCCCCAGCTCCCCGTTCCGCTGAGGTGTCTGGGCCAGCTTGAACGGAGTGCGCGGGCGCAGCGTCGCGGGCTCGTTGCCGCAGTTGCCGATGATCACCAGCTGTCCGGCTTCCTCACCCTCACCGGGCATGGCCGTGCCGCAGGAACCGCGTTGGTTCAGCCGCCAGTTGTCGGCGACGGTCTTCGGGTCGTCGAAGGCGTCGACGTAGCTCCACGGCTCGCGCAGCGGGTACGGCTCCGGCCGCCCCGAGCCGCCGACGGGCGCTGAGCGCTGCCCGAAGGCGTCCACCGTGCGCACCTCGACGCGGTGTTCCGCGCCGTTCTCCAGTCCGCCGATCTGCACGAGCGAGCGCGACACCAGGCGCGTGTGCTCCAGCGCCTTCCCCTTGCCCCACCGCACCTCGTACCCGGCCGACCCCGGCGGCGCGACGCCGTCGGAGAGCGAGTCGCCCCACCTCAGCAGCAGCTGGCGCGGGCCCGGCTCCACGGAGAGCACCGACACCGCGGCCGGGGGTGCCTGCGCCACCGGCAGGATCGCTCCGGAGGTCGAGAAGCGCTCCAGCTGGCGGGGTTCGGTCTGGCGCGGCCCCTGGCGCACCGGCTCCGGACCCTCACTGGTGGAGCGCAGCACGGTGACGGCGCCGACGAGGAGCACCGCCGCTCCGAGCAGCAAAACGAGACGCCGACGTTCCACCCGCCCACGCTAGCGGCGCCGGTGACCCGGGTCACCCAAGGTTGCCGAGCCGCAACGCTCGACGGGCTCAGATGGGCCAGTCGGCGTACTCGCCGACGGCGGTCATCCCGTCCAGCGAGGTCACCCGCCCGCCGAGGATGCCGAGGCTGCGCAACAGCTCCATGGCCTCGGGCGCGGTCAGGTCCACGCTGGTCAGCGGCTCGGGAGCCTGCTCGCGACCCGCTTCCCACGCCCGCCGGGCCCGGTAGCCGGTCTCCAGCGTCGCGCCGAGCGCCCCGGTCGAGGCGAGCGACCCGCGCGCAGCGCCGAGCCTGCCCAGCGCGTCGTCGACCGCGTCCAGCAGCGCGTCCCGGTTGCCCTCGCACATCGCCTTCACCAGCGCGGGATCGCTGCCCGCCACGCGCGTCCCGTCCGCGAAGGAGCCCGCCGCGAGCGCCATCGCCATCGGCCCGCCGTCCGTCCCGACCGCGGCGAGCACCGCGGCCAGCACGTGCGGCAGGTGCGAGATCCGCGCGACCGCGGCGTCGTGGTCGCCCTCGCCCGCGGGCACGACGTAGGCGCCGCACTCCAACGCGAGCGTCGCCACCTCGGCCCAGACGATCGCGTCCGTGCCCTCGTCGGCGGCGACCACCCAGGCCGCGCCCTCGAAGAGCTTGGCGTCGCCAGCGGCCCAGCCGGAGTCGGCCTTGCCCGCCATCGGGTGCCCGCCGACGTAGCGGGCCTCCGGCGCGTAGCGGCGCACGGCCTCCGCGATCGGGCCCTTCACGCTCATCACGTCGGTCAGCCGGGTCTTCGCCGCGAAGCGGTGCACCACGGTCAGCACGTCCGGCGCCGCGGTCAGCGGGACCGCGAGCACGATGAGGGAGTCCCGTTCGGCGGCGTGGATCACCGCCTCGTCCACCGTCGACACCACGGTGAAGCCGTCGGCTTCCGCGGCGGCCCGGTCAGCGGCGGAGGCCGCCGTGCCGAACACCTGGTAGCCGGCGGCGGCCGCGGCACGCAGCACAGAACCACCGATGAGACCCAACCCGATCACACACACCGAACGCACCCGGCCATCCTGCCGGTAGCCCGGCCGTCGCGGCAGTGGGGAGGAGGGTCGAACCTTCACCCGATCACGTGAGCCTGTGCCCTCAGCGCGCCGCAAACCTCCTCCGCACGGCTCGTATCGGGAATTCGCAGGTCTCCTGAGCCCCTTCCGGCTTTCGGCGGGGCGCGAATGCGCATAGCGTGTGGCCATGGCGGTGCAAGAACCGATCGGGGGAATTGCGGTCGCTGTCGTCCGGGAAGACGGACGGTGGCGGTGCAGTCCCATGGACAGCTCGGTGCTCACCGACCTCGACAAGGCGATCACCGAACTGCGCGGGCTGCGGTCCACGGGTGCGGTCTTCGGACTCCTCGATGTCGATGACGAGTTCTTCGTTGTTGTCCGCCCCACCCCGGGCGGAGTCGACCTGCTGCTCTCCGACGCGGGTGCGGCGCTGGACTACGACGTGGCGGCCGACGTGCTCGACCTGCTCCGCGTCGATCCGCCCGATCCGGACGACGAGGAGCTGTGGCCGGAGGGCGACCTCGGCCTGCTCGCCGACCTCGGCATGCCCGAACCCGAGCTGCGCCTGGTGGTCGGCGAGGACGAGCTCTACCCGGACGAGCAGCTGCGCATGATCGCCCAGCGCTGCGGCTTCGTCGACGAGTTCGACAAGGTCGCGGAACCCCTGCTGGCCTGAGCCGATGACCCTGAAGAGATGACACCGTTCGCCACCCCGGCCGACCGGGCGCTGATCCGCGTCGCCATCGAGGTCGCGCGCTCGGCCGCCGCCTCCGGGGACGTGCCCATCGGCGCCGTCGTCGTCGCTCCGGACGGCACCGAGCTGGCGCGCGCCCGCAACGCCCGCGAAGAGCTCGGCGACCCGACCGCGCACGCGGAGGTCCTGGCGCTGCGCGCCGCGGCGGCTCGCAACGGCGACGGGTGGCGGCTGGAGAACTGCACCCTCGCCGTGACCGTCGAGCCCTGCACCATGTGCGCGGGCGCACTCGTGCTCTCGCGGATCGGGCGCGTCGTTTTCGGCGCGTGGGAACCGAAAACCGGCGCGGCGGGATCGCTCTGGGACGTGCTCAGGGATCGCCGGTCCAACCACCGCCCCGAAGTCGTCGGCGGCGTTCTCGAAGCCGAATGCGCGTCGCTGATGAACGAGTTCTTCGCGTCTCCTTCTCACCGCTCCGAGTGATCCCGACCACGAAGCCGTGATGGATTTCTCCGCGTGGGCATCTCTCCTGTGTCCCCTGCCAGTACGCGAGAAGGAGAAGTCGCCATGAGCGTTTTCGACAAGGCCAAGGACAAGGCCGAGCAGCTCGTCGGACAGGCGAAGGAGGGCCTCGGCAAGCTCACCGGCAACGAGGACCTGGAGAACGCGGGCAAGCGCGACCAGCTCTCCGGTGAGGTCAAGGAAGCCGGTCACGACCTGAAGGACAAGGCCGCCGGCGCCGTCCAGGACGCCAAGGACAAGCTCTCCGGCAAGTAGCTGGGGGGCCGTGCGAAAGCGGCGAAACGCTCGGGTAGACTGTCCCACGGTAGCGTGTCCGAGCGGCCGAAGGAGCACGCCTCGAAAGCGTGTGAGGGTTCACGCCCTCCGTGGGTTCAAATCCCACCGCTACCGCCAGCTTCGAAAGCCCGGCATCCACACGGATGCCGGGCTTTTCGTTGCTGCGCTTAGAAGAACTCGTCGAGCAGCTGGTAGAACTCCACGCGCTCCGGGTCGGGAACCACGCCGTAGGACTCGAAGAAGCGCGGCGCGTGCGCGGGCCCGAGGCTGCGTGCGGTCAGCGCGAGGTCGTTGTAGCGGTCCGCGACGCCGAGCCGCCCCACGTCGATCAACCCCGTTACGACGAGCGTGTCCGGGTCGAGCAGCACGTTCGGCGTGCAGAGGTCGCCGTGACAGACAACAAGGTCCTCGTGTTGAGGCTGAGTCGATTCGACATCTTCGATCAGCTCCAGCGCGGTCCGGCCGAGGCGGTGCTCGTCGAAGTCGGTCTCGTCGACCAGCCCGGCCTCGGCATTGCGCCTGGCCTGCGGGATGACCCTGTCCAGGGTGCGGTCGAAGGGGCAGTTCGCCGTCGGCAGCGCGTGCAGCGTCCTCGTGATCTCGGCCAGCGCGTCGACCTGCTCGGCGGTCCAGCTCCTGTCGTCACCGCCCAGTTCGGCGAGCGATCGACCAGGCGCGGCGACCGTCACCATCCAGGTCTCGCCCAGCTCCACGATCTCCGGCGCGGGCAGCCCCTGCGCTCGGAGCCAATCCAGGCACTCGGCCTCTTCGTGCAGCTCAGTGCCGCCCTCGACGGTCTTGAGGAAGTAGTCCGTCGACCCGGAGAGCCGCCAGACACCGGCGCCCGAACAGCCGATGGTCACCTGCTCCCACGTGTGCTGTGCGTATCGGGCATGCAACTGCTCTATCACTCTTCCAGCTTCGCCCACCGCGCAATCGGTTTCGAACTGGTGGCAAGTTGTTGCACAAGCGCCTGTCCAAGTTCACCCCGTCGGGGAAAGATTCCACCTCCCGAATACCCGTACGGGAGGACGCGTGACCCCGCAACGCCGCCGCACCACCCTGTCGGCACTGGCAAGCACAACCCTGCTCGTCGCACTCGCCCCGGCCGCCACCGCGGCTCCGTCGCCCGACGCGGTCATCGCCGAGGTCTACGGCGGTGGCGGCAACGCAGGGGCCACGCTGACCTCGGACTTCATCGAGCTGACCAGCCCGACCGCCGTGTCGCTGGACGGCTGGAGCGTGCAGTACCTGCCCGCCGCGCCGTCCGCGGGCAGCCGCTGGCAGGTCACCAAGCTCGCCGGGAGCATCCCCGCTGGCAAGCGCTACCTGGTCGCCCAGGCCAAGGGGCCCGGCGGCGCCGTCGCGCTGCCCACCCCGGACGCGACCGGGACCACCAACCTCTCCGGCACCGCGGGCACCGTCGCGCTCGTCAACAGCGACCAGCCGCTGACCTGTCTCACCGCCGCAGACTGCGCGGCCGTCCCCGCCGTCCGCGACCTCGTCGGCTTCGGCGCGGCCACCGTGCGCGAGGGCGCTCCGGCTCCCGCCGCGAGCAACACCACTTCGGTCGCGCGCAAGGCCGACACCGACGACAACGCCGCGGACTTCACCGCAGGCGACCCGACGCCGGAGAACTCCAAGGGGGAGCGCCCCGGTGGCGGCGAGCCCGGACCGGCTCCGGAGAAGGCCCGCATCCACCAGATCCAGGGCAGCACGCGGCTGTCCCCGTTGGCGGGCAAGCAGGTCATCGACGTACCCGGTGTGGTGACCGGCGTCCGCGCCTTCGGTTCCTCGCGCGGTTTCTGGTTCCAGGACGCGCAGCCGGACTCCGATCCGCGCACCAGCGAGGGCCTTTTCGTCTTCACCGGCACCACGACGCCCGCCGTCAAGGTTGGCGACGCGGTTCTCGTGGCGGGCAAGGTGGCCGAGTTCTACCCGCTGGCCAGCGGTGAAACCGTTGCCAACACCGCAAACCAGTCGATCACTCAGCTCACCGGCGCGCAGTGGACCGTGCGGTCCAGCGGCAACGCCGTGCCCGCTGCCGAAGTGCTCAAGCCGGACACCGTTCCGGTGCCGATCGCGCCGAGCCCCGGCGGGAACATCGAGGGCCTTGCCCTGGAGCCCGCCAAGTTCGCGCTCGACTTCTACGAGTCGCGCGAGGGCATGCGGCTGCGCGTCGACGACGCACGCGTGGTCGGGCCGACCGACGGCTTCAACGCGCTGTGGGTGACCAGCAAGCCCGGCCAGAACCCCACGGCGCGCGGCGGCGCGAACTACCAGTCCTACGCAGACGCCAACACCGGCCGCATCAAGATCGAGTCGCTGATCCCGTTCGCTGAGCGGCCTTTCCCGATCGCCAACGTCGGCGACAAGCTGACCGGGACGACCGAGGGGCCGCTGGACTACAGCCGCTTCGGCGGGTACGTCCTGCAGGCCGGTGCGCTCGGCCAGCACGTCGCTGGCCCGCTCGCGCCCGAGACCACTCGCAAGCAGCGCGAGCACGAGCTGGCCACCGCGACCTACAACGTGGAGAACCTGTCCCCGAAGGACGAGCAGGCCAAGTTCGACCGGCTCGCCGGCGCCGTCGTCCGCAACCTCGCGTCACCGGACATCGTTGCGCTGGAAGAGATCCAGGACGACAACGGCTCCACCAACGACTCCGTCGTCTCCGCCGAGCAGACGTTGCGGCGCTTCACCGACGCGATCGTCGCCGCGGGCGGACCGCGCTACGAGTGGCGCCAGATCAACCCCGTCGACGACGCCGACGGCGGTCAGCCCGGCGGCAACATCCGCGTCGCGTTCCTGTTCAACCCCAAGCGAGTGTCCTTTGTGGACCGTCCGGGCGGCGACTCGGTGACTCCCGTTGCCGTGCAACAGGAACGGGGCCGCGCCAAGCTCAGCGCCTCGCCCGGCCGCATCGCCCCGGCCGACCCCGCGTGGCAGGCCAGCCGCAAGCCCCTCGCCGGAGAGTTCCGCTTCCCGGCCCAGGGACCGTTGCAGCGCAGCGTTTTCGTGGTCGCCAACCACTTCAACTCCAAGGGCGGCGACCAGCCGCTGCACGGCCGCATCCAGCCGCCCGTGCGCTCCAGCGAGACCCAGCGCCTGGCCCAGGCCAAGCTCGTGCGCGGCTTCGCCGACAGCCTGTTCAAGGCCGACCGCAACGCCAACCTCGTCGTGCTCGGCGACCTCAACGACTACGTGTTCTCCCCGGCCGTCCAGACCCTGCTCGACCCCAAAGCCCTTGCCGCGCCGATGAACCGGCTGCCCGTCGGTGAGCGCTACAGCTACGTCTACGAGGGCAACTCGCAGACGCTGGACCACATCCTCGTCGGCAACCGCCTGCAGAAGCGGGCCAACCTGGACGTGGTGCACATCAACTCCGAGTTCCACGACCAGGCCAGCGATCACGACCCGCAGGTGGTGCGGTTCCTCCCGCGCACCGGAATCGACTGGATCGACGACCTGGAGCAGTTCCTGTACGGCCTGCTTCCCTGAGGTGACGCGTTCTCCGGCCCGCTCCCGTGCTCTTGGGGCGGGCCGGAGTTCTGTCAGCACATCGAGCGACACCTTGCCAGCGCGGCAAATCCCCTCCCTCTGTCATCGTGCGGGAATGACGACAACACCTCGCTCGTCCTTCCTCGTCATCATCGAACGCGACGACGCTGGTGGATTCGGCGCGTGGGCACACGACTTGCCAGGTGTTGTGGCAGCTGCGGAGACCTATGGCTCGATTGTTCAGCAGGTCGAGTGATGGATTGCCTTGGTGGCAACAACATCCGTCCTGACATGGTGCGGCCATGTTGACGATCGATGACGCGGCCTTCCACCTGGACATCCCGTTAAGGGCCGTCCGGAGCTGGATGAGGCGAGAACTGGTGGAAGGGGTGCACGCGGAGCGCCTTCCGCTCCACGCGCTCGTGCAGGCCAACTTTCTGAGATCGCTGCTCAAAGCGGGGCTGAGCGGGACCGCTCTCGCAGATGTCGCCAAGGATTTCGGGCAGCTGTGGCCCGCTCGGCACGAACTGGTCAAAGCGGTTTCACGAAAGGCGAAGAACGTCGACTTCACCCAGGTGCTGGACGAGCACGTCGCGTTCGTCTCGGTCGACGCCGATGGCCTGCCCCGAGCGATACGCCTGAGGTCCTACTGGGAACAAGGGGTCGCGGTCGTCGTCGACCCGCGCGTGGCCGACGGTCAGCCGGTCTACGAGCAGAGCGACGTTCCTGTTCGCGATGTCGTCCTGGCTTTTCTGACCGGAGCCCGCCCCATCGACATCGCGTGGGAGCACTCCGTCCAACTCGAAGACGTCCACGGGGCGCTCCGGGTCCACCTCGAACTGACGCACCTGTGACGGTTTCCGACTCGAGAAGGAGCACCGCCGTGTCCGACGAAGAGGTTCGGTACCCGTTGTTCGCCGCTCCGCAGCCGGTCGCGTTCCTGGACGGGGCTCCACCGCAGGACGGCGGCAACGAGGCCGCGCTGGAGACGCTGCTCAACATGAGCCGGGCCCTGCTCCTGGTGCTGCACGACACCCGGCGCGAGGAGTGAACGGGGCCTGACAACGACGAAGGCCCCGGACGCTGAACGTCCGGGGCCTTGTCCGCGGAGGATGCGGGATTTGAACCCGCGAGGGTTTTACCCCAACACGATTTCCAATCGTGCGCACTAGGCCACTATGCGAATCCTCCGTCGCAGACTTTACCGGAGGGGGGTGTCGCCGCCCAAAACGGGGGGTCAGACGGGGTCCGGCAGCCGGTAGACGCCGCGTGCGATGCCCTCGAGCACGACGGTGGCGGTGGAGTCGGCGTCGAGGTCGGCGGAGTCGATCGCGTGGTTCGCCCACTCCCCGAGATCGGCGAACTGGCGGTGCATCGCGCGCACCGGCTCCTCCTCGGTGAGGGCGTCGGCGCCCCGGGCGAGCGCGCGGGTGACAGTGGTGGCCTCGTCGGGGCGCAGCACCACGTAGTGCACGGCGATGTCGTTGCCGGGCCTGCGAAACCCGTCGAGGAACCACGGCCCGAGCACGCCGTCGCAGATGACGTCGTAGCCGCCCGCGGCGTAGCCGAAGGCCGCGGTGGCGATGACGCCGGTGACGACCTGGTTCTGGTGCTGGGCCTCGGGCAGGTACGGGAGCACGGCGCCGCGCCGGATGCACGCGTAGAAGTCGTCGGTGTGCAGGTGGACGCTGGAGGAGAACTCGTCGGCGAGGAGGCGGGCCACGGTGCTCTTGCCCGCCCCGGGCGGTCCGCTGAGGACGATGACCTGTCCGCTCATGCCCCGATCATGACGGTTCGACGTGGAGTTCCGCTTCGATTTCCCGCAGGAGCGCCTCGTCGGCGGCGACGGCGCGGGGGTCCTCGCCAGCGAGGATCACGTGGCCGAGGTTGGTCCACAGGTCCACCGTGCGGGTGACCCGCGAGCCGTCGCGGTGCGGGACGTCGACCTTGTGCAGCGTCGGCAGCAGTTCCGGGAGCCGCCCGAGCCGCGAAGCGCCGCGCAGGACACCGGACTCGCGCGCGGACAGGTAGACCGAGCGCGCGTGGCGCACCAGCCGGTAGTCCGCGATCGCGCCCTCGCCGTCGATCCAGTGCCGCACGGTGCGCTCGACCTGCGAGTCCCCGACGGCCAGGCGGGACAGGTACTGCTGGTCGCCACCAGCGAGCCGCGCGCCGACCTCGATCAGCCGTGGGCCGGACGCGGTCAGCATCACCTCGACGTGTCCGGGGCCGTTGCGCACGCCGACGGCGTCGAGCACGCGCCGCGTGTAGTCGGCGACGGTGGTGACAGCGGGGTCGTCGGGGGACACCGCGCACGCGGAAAGGTAGACGCCGAGCCGGTTTCCCTCGGCGCGCTTGTCGTAGCGCCACACCGCGACCAAGCCGTGCGCACCGTCGACGGAGTAGGTGTCGACGGCGTACTCGACGCCCTCGGCCAGCTCCTGCACGAGCACGCGGGTGTTGGTCAGCTCCAAGCGGTTGACCGCGCCGAGGATGCGGTGGAACGGCACCCGCCAGTCCTCATCCGGACGCGCGACGAACACGTCGTCGGCCCCGGCGCTGTTCTGCGGCTTCAGCACGATCGCCGAGCGGTCGAGGTCGTTGACGCGCAACCACTCCGCGACCTCCTCGGCGTTCGACGCGCTCAGTTGCCGCAGGTGCGGGATGCCCGCCTCGGCCAGCGCCGCACCCATGCGCCCCTTGTCGCGCCGGGCCGAGGACAGCTCCGCGATGTTGCTCTGCCCCGGCACGACGAGTTCGGAGAGGTGTTCGGCCGCCTCGACCCCGGTCTCGGTCCCCGGCAGCACGCACAGCGGGTCGAGTTCGCGCAGCCGCCTGGCGAGCTTGTCCGCGTCGTCGAGGACGAAGACCTCGGTGAAGTGCTCGGGGTGCCAGGTGTTGGCGAAGGACGCCGTCGGCTCCGGTGTGGTGAGCACCGCGACGGCGGGGACTCCGCGCTCGGCGAAGGCGGGGGCGAGGGCACTGCCCGTCGAGTACGGGTCGACGAGCACCACGTTGCGCATCGGCGCAGGTTAGCGGCGCGGAGAAGGCGGTTTCGCGTTCCTGTCGGCCGTTGGCAGGACAGATGTGACCGAGGACTCCGGAGGGTTTCGACCCTGTCCGCAGCGGCGCGGCGGGCGCGCTACACTGATCTCGGACCCCATGCGGTGCGCATCTCGTGAACCTCCCCAGGGCCGGAAGGCAGCAAGGATAAGCGGGCTCTGGCAGGTGCGTGGGGTCCCCTTTTATCTCGCGGTGCCCATGTCCCCGACGGGCCCGGATTCTCCCGTTGTCGGTGCTCGCCAGTAAGGTGCGGAGCCGTGGCGCTGGCCCTGTATCGCAAGTACCGCCCGGCGAGCTTCTCCGAGGTCGTCGGGCAGGAGCACGTCACCGACCCGTTGCGCATGGCGCTGCAGGCCGGGCGGATCAACCACGCCTACCTCTTCTCCGGTCCACGCGGCTGCGGGAAGACCTCCAGCGCGCGCATCCTGGCCCGCTCGCTCAACTGCGTGCAGGGCCCGACGCCGGATCCGTGCGGCGAGTGCAACTCCTGCGTCGCGCTGGCCCCCGAGGGCAGCGGCAACGTCGACGTCGTCGAACTGGACGCGGCCAGCCACGGTGGTGTCGACGACACCAGGGAGCTGCGCGACCGCGCGTTCTACGCCCCGGCCGAATCGCGCTACCGCGTCTTCATCATCGACGAGGCGCACATGGTCACCACGCAGGGCTTCAACGCCCTGCTGAAGATCGTCGAAGAGCCGCCGGACCACCTGATCTTCATCTTCGCCACCACCGAGCCGGAGAAGGTGCTCGGCACCATCCGCTCCCGGACCCACCACTACCCGTTCCGGCTGATGCCGCCCGGTGTGATGCGGGAGCTGGTCGAGCGGATCTGCGCCGACGAGGGCGTCGCGGTCGAGCCCGCGGTGTTCCCGCTGGTCATCCGCGCCGGCGGGGGATCGGCGCGCGACACGCTCTCGGTGATGGACCAGCTCCTGGCCGGTGCCGGGCCGGAGGGCGTGACCTACGCGCGCGCCGTCTCACTGCTGGGCGTCACCGACGTCGCGCTGATCGACGAGATGGTCGACGCGCTCGGCGCGCACGACGGCGCCGGGGTCTTCGGCACGGTGAACCGGCTGGTGGAGGCGGGCCACGACCCGCGCCGCTTCGCCACCGACCTGCTCGACCGGCTGCGTGACCTGGTGCTGCTGCACGCCGTGCCGGACGCGGGCGAGCGCGGTCTCGTCGACGCGCCGTCGGAGCAGCTGACCACGATGCTCGGCCAGGTCGACAAGATCGGCGCGGGCACGCTGACCCGCTACGCCGAGATCGTCCACACAGGACTGATCGACATGCGCGGCGCGACCGCTCCGCGGCTGGTGCTGGAGCTGCTCTGCTCGCGGATGCTGCTGCCCGGCGCCGCCGACAGCGAGGCCGCGCTGCTGGACCGCCTCGACCGCCTTGAGCGGCGAGCTCCGGCCGTCGCCCCCGCCGTCGCCGCCTCCCCGGTCGTCGCCGCAGCTCCTGCTGCTCCGGTCGCCGCCGCTCCCGCTCCCGCGCCCGCGCCGGTTCCGTCAGCCGCGCCGCCCGCAGGGGACCGCCCGACGTTCCAGCGGCGTTCGCAGGCTCCCGCCGAGCCGCAGCCCGTCGCCCAGCCTCCGCAGCGCCCAGCCGCCCCCGAACCAGCGCCGACCCCGGCTCCGGTCCAGGCCGCTCCAGCTCCCGCGCCGGAGCCCGAACCGGCCGCTCCCGCAGCCCCCGGCGCTCCGCGTGCGGTGGACGCGGCGGTGCTGAGGCAGTCGTGGCCCGCGCTGCTCGCCGCCGTGCGCGCGCAGAGCCGCAGCACCGAGGCGATGCTGACCAACGCCGCCGTGCAGTCGGTGGAGGGCAACGCGATCACGCTGAGCCACACCGCGGAGGCGCTGGCCAAGCGGTTGTCCGACCCGAGGAACAGCGACGTCATCGCCGCGGCCGTCGAGAGCGTGCTCGGCGGGAAGTGGCAGGTCCGCTGCGTGGCGGGCAACGCGGCCGCTGCGCCCGCGCGCCCGGCAGGCGCCGCCAAGCCCGTCGCGGAGCGCCCGGTCGTGCAGCGCCGCAGCCAGCAGCAACCCCAGCAACAGCAGTCCTCGGCCGACACCGCCACAGGCACCGCCGCGCCCTCGGCCCCCGCGCCGACCCGTCGGCCGGAACCCGTCCGCCGCTCCGCGTCCGCCCCGGCCGCCGACGAGCCACCGCCGCCGGAGCCGCCCGCCGACTTCGACGAGCCGCTGCCGCCAGACCCCGCCTCCGAGCGCGAGGACGAGGAAGCGATGCTCGACGAGGTCGCGGCGGCCCCGATGGGCAGTCCGGACGTGAAGCAGCACGACCCGGACGAAGAGATCATCAAGCTCTTCAGCCCCTTGGGCGCGCGCCGCATCGACTAGCGCCCGCTCGCATTTTCCCGTTTCGTACCGAAAGCGGGATTTGGGAGCGCTCTTTTTCCCGGTAGGAGTACGAAACGGGTCACCACCAGCGCAGGAACGCGGCGCCGGTGGTGAGGCCCACCAGGCCCAGCACGAGCAGGGTGATCGGGAAGATCCACGTCCACACCGTGTAGAGCGTGCCGACGGCGGGAGCGCGCGGGTCGACGTAGACGCGCACGCGTTTGCCCACGTCGGCGGAGCTCTGCCGACGCGCGCCGGTCCAGCTGCGCCGCACGCGGCCGTCGATCTCGTACTCCACCTGGGGCTCGTAGGTGGTCTCACCGGAGCGCGAGCGGTGGGCCACGATCATGCCGCCGACCTTGCGCGAGGCCCGCGCGAAGCGCAGCGCGCCGACGAGCACGCCGACCCCCGTCACCACGAGCAGGCCGGAGAACAGCGGGAACACCAGCGGGGCCAGCTCGACCAGCTCGGCGGCCCTTGGCGGGGCGATCCACGCGGCGGCGAGCAGCAGCACGCCATAGCCGATCAGCGCGCCGGGCATCACCGTGCGCGGAGTGCCGGTCAGCCGGAGCGCGGCGGGGTGTTCGAGGCAGGGGTGGACCTGGACGTCGTCACCGACCTCAACGGTGAGGCGGGTCGGTGCCAGTTCGACCAGCTCCCCGTCGCGCGCCCCGGACACCAGGCGCAGCGTCGCGCCGCGCTTGCCGCCGGAGGCTTCACCGATCTCCTCGACGCGGGCGCGCAGCAGCGAGCGCCGCGTGGTGCGCCTGCGCAGCTGCCAGTACACCCCCGCGAGCAGCACGAGCGCGCTGATCACGGACAGGGCGATGCGCGTGGCGTCCTTCGCAACCACGATGTCGGCGAGGGTGCTGCTCATGGCTGAAGTGATAGCTCTCCGGCCAGCCGGTGCCGCACTCGTTCGGGCGATCGATACCAACTCGGCGCCCGCCGGAGACCGCTTGGGCTAGCCGGTTACCCCAGGTAGCGGAGCAGTCCGTCGGAGATCGCGCTCGCGTACTTGGCCCGGCCCACCGCGCTGGAGAGCTGGGCGGCGTCCTCCGGGTGCCGCATGTTGCCGCACTCGACCATGACGGCCGGGCGGGTGGAGTGGTTCATGCCCGCGATGTCCGGCCTGCCGTGCAGACCGTTCGAGCCGATGTAGTTGGACACCGGGAAACCCTTGGCGCGCAAGGTGTCGCGCAGGGCGCCCGCGAGCTTCGTCGACGGCTCGCGCTGCGCGGAGTTCAGCGGCGGCGCCGAGTGGATGATGTGGAAACCGCGCGCTGAGGCGGAGTTCGAGCCGTCGGCGTGGATGGAGACCACCGCGTCGGCGGTCGAGCGGTTGCCGATCTTCGCGCGCTCGTCGACGCAGGGGCCGACGCCGTTGTCGTCCTCGCGCGTCATGACCACCTTGACGCCGCGCGCGGTCAGCGCCTCGCGCACGCGAACGGCGACGTCCCAGGTGAAGGCGTGCTCGGAGTAACCGGCGTTGGTCGCGGTTCCCGTGGTGTTGCACGCCTTCGTGCCGCCGCGGCCGTCCGGGACGGGCTTGTTGATCGCGCCGGGGTTCGAGGAGTTGCGGCCGTTGTGGCCTGGGTCGAGCACCACGGTCCTGCCCGCGAGCGCGCTGGCGCTGGGGCTCGCGGGGGCTGTGGTCGGATCGGCGGTGATCGGCGGACTCCCAACGGACATCGACGTGGGTTCGGGCGCAGCACTCGACGGCGGGGTCTCCGCAGGTCCACCGCAGGCGGTGAAGACCAGGGCAACCGATCCGGCAAGGAGGATGCTCACATCACGGCGTCGCACGCGGTACACGGTGCCAGACGGTGCGCGACTACCCTGACCGCATGCTGTGCCTTTCCGGAGCACAGCTCGCCGAGAGGAGCCGTCTTGCAGCCCGGTGGCATGCCCGACATGCAGCAGATCCTGCAGCAGGCCCAGCAGATGCAGCAGCAGCTCATGGTCGCCCAGCAGGAGCTGGCCGACGCCGAGGTCTCCGGCAACGCCGGTGGTGGCCTGGTCACCGCGACGGTCTCGGGCGCTGGCGAGCTGAAGGCGCTGACGATCGACCCCAAGGTCATCGACCCCGAGGACCCGGACACGCTGGCCGACCTGGTGGTCGCCGCGGTCCGCGACGCCAACACCAACGCGCAGGAGCTGGCCCAGCGCACCATGGGCCCGCTGGCGGGCGGTCTCGGTGGCGGGTTCCAGCTCCCCGGAATGTAGGCGCGCAGCGACGTGTACGAGGGACCGGTCCAGGACCTGATCGACGAGCTCGGCCGGTTGCCCGGCGTCGGGCCGAAGAGCGCGCAGCG
Organism: Allokutzneria sp. NRRL B-24872; assembly: GCF_002155965.1. Taxonomy (GTDB): domain Bacteria; phylum Actinomycetota; class Actinomycetes; order Mycobacteriales; family Pseudonocardiaceae; genus Allokutzneria. The sequence goes on along the minus strand of NZ_MUMH01000042.1, from coordinate 27,063 downwards.
CATCGCCTTCCACCTGCTCGCCGCCGAGCCCGCCGACGTGACCCGGCTGCAGGAGGTCCTGCAGAAGGTCAAGGAGGGCATCCAGTTCTGCGACGTCTGCGGCAACGTCTCCGAGGAGACCACCTGCCGCATCTGCCGCGACCCGCGCCGCGACCTGTCGGTGGTGTGCGTGGTCGAGGAGCCCAAGGACGTGCTCGCGGTCGAGCGCACGCGGGAGTTCAAGGGCCGCTACCACGTGCTCGGCGGCGCGCTGGACCCGTTGTCCGGCGTGGGTCCTGACCAGCTGCGCATCCGCGAGCTGCTGTCCAGGATCGGCACCACGCTCGACGGCGTGGACATCTCGGAGATCATCATCGCCACCGACCCGAACACCGAGGGCGAGGCGACGGCGACCTACCTGATGCGCATGCTCAAGGACTTCCCCGGCCTCACGGTCACCCGTCTGGCCTCGGGTCTGCCCATGGGCGGAGACCTCGAGTTCGCCGACGAGCTCACCCTGGGCCGAGCCCTCTCCGGCCGCCGCGCCATGTGACCGCGGGCGGCCCCCTCCCAGCGATGTGGCAACGCGTTGCGAATGAGAGCGCTCTCAATTCACAAGAAGTAGCCAAAACGCGAAGAACAGCGGCTGGTGGGTCAGCGGATGAGTCGGACCTCGACATCGGTGTCGGCCGCGGCCCACGCCTTGTCCGCAGTGAGCGCGGGTGCGTTCAGGCGTGCGGCGAGTGCCAGGCACGCACGATCGCCCAGCGACAGGCCGGACTGCTTCGTCCGCGAGTACAGGGCGGCGGCGAGTTCGGCGTCGTCCTGGGTGAAGGGCTCCACCGCCACGCCCAGCGCCAAGAGGTAGGTCGCGATGTCGGGCGAACTACCTCGCTGGGTGAGTTTCTGAACGACCTCGGACCAGTTGACGGTGGAGATCCGGCTTCCGTCGAGGAGTTCACGAACCACCTCTTGGCCGGGCTCCCGGTAGAGCAGAGCGAGCACAGCGGACGCGTCAAGCACGACTGTCACGAGGTGCAGTCCTCTTCGGCCTGCTCGCGCTTGGCTTCCGTGCGGCGTTCAACCAGCAGGGCCTTCACCGCGCTGCCCCTGCCGACGTCCGTGCGGGCCACCTCGTCCTGAATGCGCGCCAGGAGGTGATCGCGGTCCTCGAGCACGAGGCGACCGTTCTCGGTGTAGGCCACCACTCGAGAACCTGGACGCAGACCGAGTTCAGCGCGCAACTGGGCAGGAATGGTCACCCTGCCCTGCTCGTTGACTGAAACTTCTGCGTGTGTCACATGCTCACCCTATCTGACACGCCTGCGTCAGGGGAGGTGGCGGCCGACGAAGCGGACCACGTCGGGCAGGACCCGGTTGTAGAAGACCTGGTTGTGGCCGCCAGGGCCGGTGGCGGCGACCACGGGGCGGGCGCGCTGGATGTACTGGCGGACACCGGTGATGAAGCTGTCCTCGGTGCCGCACCACATGCCGACCTTGGCGCCGCCGTGCTTGTCGAGGTTGCGCAGCGGGTCCATGGAGGCCCACTCGGCCTGGTCGCGGAACGCCTTGCGCTTGCTCATCTCGCCCCACGAGGTGATCAGCGCGGGTGAGATCGCGGCGATGGCGCTCACCGGGTCGCGGCGCTCCTGGCGGCGCCGGGCGTAGAGGAACGCGCCGAAGCCGCCCATGGAGATGCCGGAGACGGCGAAGGGCTTGCCGTCGGGACCGCCGAGGCCGCGCTCGGCGAGCCAGGTCGGGATCTCCTCCAGCAGCATCGCCATCGGGTTGTCGTTCTGCTGCTGGTGCCAGTAGGTGTTGGCGCCGCCGTCCACGGCCACGAAGGCGAACGGCTTGACGTGGCCCTTGGCGACGGCGGAGGCGAGCGCGCCCGCGAGGTCGCCGCCGGGCGCGGAGCGGGCGTTGCCGAAGCGGCCGTGCAGTAGCAGGCAGACGGGCAGGTCCTTGCTGGTGTTGCTGGGCAGGAAGGTGGCGATCTCCACGCTCTGCCTGCGGTAGGCGGAGCGGACCTGCTCCACCCGCATCACCCCGCGCGAAGGCGCTGAGGCGAGCGCGGGCGTGCTGCTCGGCGCCGGAGCGGGAGGCTTGACCCCCTTCTCGGCGTTGCGCAGCGCCCCGCTGCCCGCTGTCACCCCGAGAGTGACCGTGGCCGCCGCCCCCGCGGCTGCTCCCATCAGCACCGTGCGCCTCACGACGCGGCGGTGACTGCCCCCCTGGGCCACGCTGAACCTCCCCCTGCGAGCGCGGGACGGAAATCGTCCCCGCACCCCCTTGTGACGCGCCTCAGGCCATTCTCGTTACCGATCACACGGAATTTATCCTCAGTGATCCGCCTCACACTCGAAAGGGGGTTGTCAGACGGCTCCCTTTTCGCGGAGTTCACGGGCACTCCGTTCGTCGTAGCCCAGCCAGCTCAAGATCGCCTCGGTGTGCTGCCCCAACCGGGGGATGGCGCCCGGGGACCAGCTCCAGTGCGTGGCGTCCACGGGCGGCCGGAGCATCCGGGGACTCGCGCCGGGAGCGGGCACCTCGTGCCACCGCTCCCGTGCCGCGAGCTGAGGGTGCTCGGCCAGACCAAGGACGTCCCGCGTGCGCGAAGCGGGCACGTCGGCGGCGTCGAGGGCGGCCAGCAACCCCTCGGCGGTCATCCCCGCGAAGACCGCGTGCAGCTCGGCGTGCAGCGCCTCGCGGTGCTCCACGCGCGATGCCACCGTGGTGAAGCGGGGATCGGTCGCCAGCTCCGGGCGGTTGAGGACGCGTGCGCACAGGCGAGTCCACTGCGGCTCGTTCTGGACAGCGAGGTGCACGGACCCGCCGTCACCGCACCGGAACGGCCCGTACGGCGCGATGCTGGCGTGGTGGGCGCCCGAGCGGGGCGGGATCTTGCCGGTGCCGGTCGCGTAGAGCAGCGGCTGCTGCACCCACTCCGCCAGCGACTCCAGCAGCGACAGGCGCAGCGCGGTGCCTTCGCCGGTCCGTTCGCGGTGGTAGAGCGCGGCCAGCACGGCGGAGTGCAGGTGGACTCCGCCGGAGATGTCGGCGACGGAGATGCCTGTGCGAGCGGTCACCTCGCCCTCGCCGGTCAGCTCGATCAGTCCGGCTTCGGACTGCACGAGCGCGTCGTAGGCCTTGCGCTCCGAGTAGGGGCCGCCGTCGCCGTAGCCGGACAGCTCGCCGACGATCAGCTCCGGGCGGTCCGCGCGCAACGTTTCCGCGTCCACACCGAGACGACGGGCCGCGGCGGGGGAGAGGTTGCACAGCACCACGTCCGCGCGCTCGACGAGCCTGGTCAGGACCTCGCGGCCCTCGGGGAGCTTGAAGTCGAGGGTGATCGACTCCTTGCCGCCGTTGACCCACGCGAAGTACGAGGAGACCTCGCCGCACGCGTTGTCGTAGTGCCGCGCGAAGTCGCCGCCGTCGACGCGTTCGACCTTGATCACGCGGGCGCCGAGGTCGGCGAGCAGCCGGGAGGCGTAGGGCACCGCGACGGCCTGCTCCAGGCTGACCACGACGACGCCGGTGAGAGGACCGCTCATCTGTCCACTCTGGACTGTCCTGAGTAGACGTTCATGGACGACCCCCTGAGAAAGCCGATGAGGGTCATGCCCTGCTCGGCGGCGAGATCGGCCGCGAGCGAGGACGGCGCGGACACCGCGGCCAGTACGGGAATCCCGGCCATCGTCGCCTTCTGCACGAGCTCGAAGGACGCTCGTCCCGACACCATCAGCACGCAGCCGCTGAGCGGCACCCTGCCGGACAGGACCGCCCAGCCGATGACCTTGTCCACGGCGTTGTGCCTGCCGACGTCCTCCCGTGCGACGAGCAGTTCGCCCTCGGCGGTGAACAATCCTGCCCCGTGCAGGCCGCCAGTGCTGTCGAAGACGCGTTGAGCCGCGCGGAGCTTGCCGGGCAAGGAGATCAGCGTGTCGACGCCGACCTTGACGTCGTCCTTGGTGAGGTCGTGGTGGCCGCGCACGCGCACCGACTCCAGCGCGGCCTTGCCGCAGACCCCGCACGAGGACGTGGTGTGGAAGTTCCGCTCGACGCCGACCTGGACCGGCGGGACGTGCGCGGCCAGTGCGAGGTCGAGGACGTTGTAGGTGTTCCTGCCGTCCTCGTCGGTCCCGTCGCAGTAGCGCGCGGTCCGCACGTCCTCGGTGGCGGTGATCACGCCTTCGGTGAGCAGGAATCCGTGCGCCAGCTCGACGTCCTGGCCGGGCGTGCGCATCGTGACCGTGAGCGCGCGCCCGTTCACCCGCAGCTCCAACGGTTCCTCGGCGGCCAACGCGTCCGGCCGGCTCGTCTCCCGGCCATCGGAGATCCGCAGCACCTGGCGGCGGACGGTGACTCTGCCCATGTGGACCGCCTCCTCGGCTCGGGGTGACAGATCCCAATTGTGAGTTTATGTTGCATTTCTGGCCGTGGGAGGAGCTCGGTGGACTTTCTCAGTCGTGCCCGCACCGTCGCTTCCCCTGGATGGAGCCGGTGGTTGGTCCCACCGGCCGCATTGGCCGTGCACCTCTCGATCGGCCAAGCCTACGCGTGGAGCGTGTTCAAGCCGCCTCTGGAAGGCGCGCTCGGGCTCAGCGGAACACAGAGCGCGCTGCCGTTCCAGCTCGGCATCGTGATGCTCGGCCTGTCGGCGGCGTTCGGCGGAACACTGGTTGAGCGCAACGGACCACGGTGGGCGATGTTCGTCTCCACCGTGTGCTTCTGCTCCGGCTTCCTGGTGTCAGCGCTCGGAGCGGCCACCGCGCAGTACTGGCTGGTGGTGCTCGGCTACGGGGTGATCGGCGGCATCGGGCTCGGCATCGGCTACATCTCGCCGGTGTCCACGCTGATCAAGTGGTTTCCCGACCGGCCCGGCATGGCCACCGGCATCGCGATCATGGGCTTCGGCGGCGGAGCGCTGATCGCCTCGCCGTGGTCGGCCGCGATGCTGGAGGGCTTCGGCAAGGACGCCTCGGGCATCGCAGCCACGTTCCTGGTGCACGGCCTGGTCTACGCGGTGTTCATGACGATGGGCGTGCTGCTGGTGCGCGTGCCCGCCGACGACTGGCGTCCGCCGAGCTCGGTCGCTTCGGCGAAGCCCGCCGCCAGCGTGGTGAACGTGTCGGCGCGCAACGCGATCCGGACTCCGCAGTTCTGGTGCCTGTGGGTGGTCCTGTGCTTCAACGTGACCGCGGGCATCGGAATCCTGGAGAAGGCCGCGCCGATGATCCGCGACTTCTTCGCGGACAGCGCGTTTCCGGTCAGCGTCGGTGCCGCGGCCGGCTTCGTCGCGTTGCTGTCGCTGGTGAACATGCTCGGGCGCTTCGTGTGGTCGTCCACTTCGGACGTCATCGGCCGCAAGAACATCTACCGCCTCTACCTCGGCGTCGGGGCGCTGCTCTACCTGGCGATCGCGTTGCTGGGCGATACCTCCAAGCCCCTGTTCATCCTCTGCGCGATGGTGATCCTGTCCTTCTACGGCGGCGGTTTCGCCACGATCCCGGCCTACCTGAAGGACCTCTTCGGCGCCTATCAGGTCGGCGCGATCCACGGGCGACTGCTCACCGCGTGGTCGCTCGCCGGAGTGCTCGGTCCGCTGATCATCAACGCCGTTGCCGACGCGCAGAAGGCGGCGGGCAGGTCGGGACCGGAGCTGTACACCGCCTCGTTCTCCATCGTGATCGGCTTGCTGGTGATCGCGTTCGTGGCGAACGAGCTCGTGCGGCCGGTGCACCCGCGCCACCACGAACCCGGCACCGCGGGCTAGCTCCTGGGAACCAGCCGGATCACGATGGACTTCGACGTCGGGGTGTTGGAGATCTCCGCCGTGGAGTCCAGTGGCACCAACGCGTTCGCCTCGGGGAAGTAGGCTGCCGCGCAGCCCCGCGCCGTGGGATAGGCCACGACCCGGAAGCGCTCCGCCGTGCGGTCCTCGTCACCCGCCCACTCACTGACCAGGTCGACCGCCGCGCCGTCCGCGACGCCGAGTTCCGTGAGGTCGTCGGGGTTGACGAACACCACGCGCCGCGCGTCCTTCACACCCCGGTAGCGGTCGTCCAGGCCGTAGATCGTGGTGTTGAACTGGTCGTGGCTGCGCAGGGTTTGCAGCAGCAGACGGCCTTCGGGGATGTGCGGCGCCTCGAAGGTGTTCGCCGTGAAGTTCGCTTTCCCCGTGGTGGTGCGGAACTCGCGGCTGTCGCGCGGCGGATGTGGCAGTACGAAACCGTCCTTGTCGCGCACGCGCTCGTTGTAGTTGGCGAAGCCGGGGACCACGCGCTCGATGCGATCGCGGACGCGGTCGTAGTCGGACTCGAAGTCCTCCCAGGGGATCGGGTGCTCCGCGCCGAGGACCTTGCGGGCCATGCGCGCGACGATCGCGATCTCGGAGAGCAGGTGCTCGCTGGCCGGGGCGTTGCGGCCACGAGAGCTGTGCACGACGGACATCGAGTCCTCGACGCTGACGAATTGCTCGCCGCTCTGCTGAACATCGCGCTCGGTGCGCCCAAGAGTCGGCAGGACAAGGGAAATCTCGCCGGGCACGACGTGCGAGCGGTTGAGCTTCGTCGAGACGTTGACGGTCAGCGCGCAGGACGACAGCGCGCGCTCGGTGAGCTTGGTGTCCGGCGTCGCGGAGACGAAGTTGCCGCCCATCGCGAAGAACACCGAAGCACGGCCGTCGCGCATCGCGCGCAGCGAGTCCACGGTGTCGTATCCGTGCCTGCGCGGAACGGAGATGGAGAACTCCTGCTCCAGCGCGGACATGAACTCCTCCGGCATCTTCTCCCAGATGCCCATCGTGCGGTCGCCCTGCACGTTGGAGTGACCGCGCACCGGGCACACGCCCGCACCCGGCTTGCCGATCATTCCGCGCAGCAGCAACACGTTCACGATCTCGCGGATCGTCGGAACGGAGTGCTTGTGCTGGGTGAGCCCCATGGCCCAGCAGATGATCGTCCGCTTGGAGTCGACCAGCATCCGCGAGACCTCGGCGATCTGCTCGCGCGGCACACCGGTAGCGGCGTCGACGGCGTCCCAGTCGAGATCGCGGACCTGCTCGACGTAGGCGTCGAAGCCGTGGGTGTGCGCGTCGATGAACGCGCGGTCCAGCACGGCTCCCGGCGCCGCGTCCTCCGCCGCGAGCACGAGGTGCCCCAGCGCTTGGAAGAACGCGAGGTCGCCGCCGAGCTTGATCTGGCAGAACTCGTCGGAGAGCGCGGTGCCCCTGCCCACCAGGCCGCTGATGTTCTGCGGGTTCTTGAAGCGCAGCAAACCGGCTTCTGGCAAGGGGTTCACCGCGACGACGCGCGCGCCGCGCTTCTTCGCGACCTCCAGCGAGGAGAGCATGCGCGGGTGGTTGGTGCCGGGGTTCTGGCCCACCACGATGAGCAGATCGGCCGACTCCACGTCCTCCAGCGACACCGAGCCCTTGCCGATGCCGATGGTCTCCTTGAGCGCCGCGCCGGAGGACTCGTGGCACATGTTCGAGCAGTCGGGCAGGTTGTTCGTGCCGTAGCCGCGGCAGAACAGCTGGTAGAGGAACGCGGCCTCGTTGCTCGTGCGGCCGGAGGTGTAGAAGATCGCCTCATCGGGGCTCGCGAGGCCGTTGAGCTGCTCCGCGATGATCTCGAACGCGCCGTCCCACGAGATCGGCGAGTAGTGGGTTTCCCCGCGCCGCAACACCATCGGCTCGGTGATGCGGCCCTGCTGGCCCAGCCAGTAGTCGGACTTCCCGGCCAGCTCGGCGATGCCGTGCCTGGCGAAGAACTCGCGGTCGACGCGCCGCCGCGTGGCCTCCTCGGCGATCGCCTTCGCGCCGTTCTCGCAGAACTCCGCGAGCTTGCGGTGGCCCTGCGCCTCCGGCCACGCGCACCCCGGGCAGTCGACGCCGTTGTGCTGGTTGAGCACCTTCAGCGACCGCACCGTGCGCCCGACGCCCATCTGCTCGACGCTGCGCTTGAGCGAGACGGCGACGCCGGGAAGGCCCGCCGCCCACTCCTTCGGCTTGCTGACGACCAGCTCGGACTCGTCGACGTCGTGCTCCGGGGGCTTGCGGCTCATGCCCTCATCTTGCGCCGTTTTCTGGCTCCGCACCAAGGGAACGCTTGCTGATCAGTGCTTCCAGACCGTCCAGCACGCGCTCCAGGCCGAACTCGAAGTCCATCTCCACCACGTCGAAGGCGCCCGAGCCCCGCATGCGGCTCATCGTGGGGAAGCGTTCGAGGTGCTGCCAGAAGCGTTCGCGGCCGGCCCACCACTCGTCCTCCGAAAGGCCGGTGTGCCGTTCGGCCAACTTGGCGTCAACGGATGTCCTTGCAGCGCCGCGCACGTAGCCGTAGAGCGTGTTGAAGACGGCCACGATCTCCATGTCGGACAAGCCGATCCCGCTCAGCGCCGTGAGCGCGGACTCGTAGCTGGTGACGCTGTTGGGGCCGAGGACCGGGCGGTGCCACGCGAGGTGCAGCACCCAGGGGTGGCGGTGGAACAGCTCCCACTCCTCGCGCGCGCAGACCTCCATCTTCGCCCGCCAGCCGCCCTCGACGTGCTCCAGCACCGGGGACTCGGCGTTGACCGTGTCGACCATGACGTCCAGCAGCTCGGCCTTGCCCGGCACGTAGCGGTAGATCGACATCGTGGTGAAGCCCAGCCGCTCCGCGACCGCGCGCATGGACAGCGCGCCCAGCCCGTCCGCGTCGGCGATCTCGATCGCGGCGCGCGCGACGGCGGCCAGCGTGAGCGCGGGCCTGGGACCCCGGCTCGGCCGCGCGGGCTCGCCCCAGAGCAGCTCCAGGGTGCGGTGCGGATCGCCGCTGCTGTACTCGGTCATCGGGGCTCATCGTAGAACTGTGTGCGCTGTACACTGAACTGTGTACGACATACACGGAGGTGGTTGGTGCGGGTTCGGGACGCGGTGCGGGTCGAGGCGGCGACGATGGCGGAGGTCCTGGTCAGGGCGTTCGACAGCGATCCGGTGATGCAGTGGATGTTCGGCGACGCGGAGCAGCGGCGGCGGGTCTACCCGCGCATGATGGCCGCGCTGATCAAGCTCTCCTACCTGCACCGGGGCGGCTGTCAGGTCGCGGGAGCCGACGGCGTGACGATGGGCGTGGCGCTGTGGGTGCCGCCGGGCCGGGAGAAGGTCGCGCTGTGGCGCCAGCTCATCGCCGGAGCGGCCATGCTCGCCAGCGCGGGGCCCAGGCAGTTCTTCCAGATCAGCCGACGTGGAGCTCAGCTCGAAGCGACGACCAAGGCCGCGCACCCCCGCGAACCGCACTGGTACCTGGCCGTGCTCGGCACCGATCCCCGCGCGCAGGGAACGGGCGTCGGCGGTGCGCTGCTGCGCTCCAGGCTGGCCGAGTGCGAGCGCGACGGCGCACCGGCGTACCTGGAGTGCCTCGAGTCGAACGTGCAGTACTACGAGCGCTTCGGTTTCGAGGTGATCAGCGACATCCCCCTGCCCGACGGCGGCCCCACCCTGCACGGCATGTGGCGCCCCTGACGACCGCTTGAAGCGGTTGGCGGAGTGCGGCGGTCCGGTGCAGGACTCGTCGGTGATGGGGTTGTTGGGGTCGAGGTAGAAGGACTCGTCGTGCTTCGCGGTGGGGCCGGTGGTGGGGGCGAGTCGGCCCTTGCCGAGCGTGGGCGCGAGCAGGCCGTCCTTGGCGGCGGCGCAGTCCATCATGAAGGTGAAACCGTTGGTGGCGCCCGGCCACAGCTTCCCGTCGGTGGCGTCCTCGTAGAGCAGGTACTCCGCCTCCCACCGCTCGGTCGCGATGCGGTCGGTCGGGTCGGCCAGGCGACGCGGGTCGTCGTGGTGGAAGGCGTAGGCCACGATGAAGTTCGTCTTCGCCACCAGGGCGCCGCGATCACCGACCGACACGGTCATGGACCCGGTGACCCTGGGCGGGTCGTTGGCCAGGCGGAACTTCGGCGAGATCAGCGTGCGCGCCCAGCCCAGCTCCGCCTGCGTGCCCTTGATGTCCTTGTGCGACTCGGGATCGAAGAGGTCGAGCACCGGGGCCATCGTCCTCCCGGTCAGCACCTCGGGGTTGAGCCGGGCCGCGACGAGCATCGCGCGGACCTTGTCGGTGAACGCGGAGACCTTGTCCGGGCCGTACTTGCCGACCTGGGCGGGCGGCGGAGCGACGAAGCCGGCCGCGCCCTCCGGCCAGTTCGCCATCCGGGTGCCGAGGAAGGCGTTGACGGGCGCGGGCGCCTCGGTCGACGTCCCGCCGTCGCGGCCGAGCAGTCCGTCGAGCCGGCCGTCCTGGTACATCAGCACGCCGACCCCGACGATGCCGATGACGGCCAGCGCGGAGACGATCAGGTTGCCCCGCTTGCGTTCGCTCATCGTCGGTCCCCCTGCTGAGTGAGTAGCGGCGGAACGCTAACAGCGTGGCCGGTCAGCGCGGGCGATGTCGGATGAAACCGTTTCTCGGCGCTCCGTAAACTCTCCAGGTGTGACCGAGACCCTTCCGCACCAGGCCAGCACCGAACTCCCCGCGCAGTGGGACCACGCGCGGGTAGAGGGCGAGCTGTACCAGCGGTGGGTGGACCGGGGCTACTTCACCGCGCGCCCGGACAGCGAGCGCCCGCCGTTCTCCATCGTCATCCCGCCGCCCAACGTCACCGGCAGCCTGCACATCGGGCACGCGCTGGACCACTCGCTGATCGACACGCTCGTCCGCTGGCGCCGCATGCAGGGCTACGACGCGCTGTACCTGCCCGGCATGGACCACGCGAGCATCGCCGTGCACACGCTGGTGGAGAAGCAGCTCGTCGCCGAGGGCACCTCCCGGCGCGAGCTCGGTCGCGAGGCGTTCATCGAGCGCACCTGGCAGTGGAAGAACGAGTACGGCGGCAAGATCCTCGACCAGATGCGCCGCCTCGGCGAGAGCGTCGACTGGACGCGCGAGGCGTTCACCATGGACGAGTCCCGCGGCCGCGCGGTCCAGACGATGTTCAAGCGGCTCTACGACGACGGCCTGATCTACCGCGCCGAGCGGCTGGTCAACTGGTCGCCCGCCGCGCAGTCGGTGCTCTCCGACGCCGAGGTCGACCACAAGGAGGTCGAGGGCGAGCTGGTGTCCATGCGCTACGGCGACGGGGACGCCTCGATCGTCGTCGCGACCACGCGCGTGGAGACGATGCTCGGTGACACCGCCGTCGCGGTGCACCCCGACGACGAGCGCTACAAGCACCTCGTCGGCACGCTGATCACCCAGCCGCTGACCGGCAGGCAGATCCCGGTCGTGGCCGACGACTACGTCGACCCCGAGTTCGGCTCCGGCGCCGTCAAGATCACCCCGGCGCACGACCCGAACGACTTCGAGCTGGGCAAGCGGCACGGCCTGCCGATGCCGACGATCATGGACGAGCAGGGCCGGATCGCGAACTCCGGCACCCGCTTCGACGGCATGGACCGCTTCGAGGCGCGGGTGGCCATCCGCGAGGCGCTGCGCGAAGAGGGCCGCATCGTCGCGGAGAAGCGGCCGTACCTGCACAGCGTCGGGCACAGCGAGCGCGGCAAGGAGCCGATCGAGCCGCGCCTGTCCCTGCAGTGGTTCGTCAACGTCGGGCCGCTGGCCAAGGCCGCCGGCGACGCCGTGCGCGACGGCAGGGTCAACGTGCACCCGGCCGACATGACCAAGCGGTACCTGGACTGGACCGACAACCTGCACGACTGGTGCATCTCGCGGCAGCTGTGGTGGGGCCACCGCATCCCGGTGTGGCACGGGCCGAACGGCGAGATGGTCTGCGTCGGTCCTGACGAGCAGCCGCCGACGGGTCCGGGCTGGCGCCAGGACGAGGACGTCCTCGACACCTGGTTCTCCTCCGGGCTGTGGCCGTTCTCCACCATGGGCTGGCCGGACAAGACCGAGGACCTGGCCAAGTACTACCCGACCAGCGTCCTGGTCACCGGCTACGACATCATCTTCTTCTGGGTCGTCCGGATGATGATGTTCGGCCTGTACGCCATGGACGGCGTCCCCCCGTTCCACACCATCGCCCTGCACGGCATGGTCCGCGACGGCCTCGGGCGCAAGATGTCCAAGACCCTCGGCAACGGCGTCGACCCGATCGAGTGGATGGACCGCTACGGCACCGACGCCGTCCGCTTCGCGATGGTCCGCGGCGCCAACCCGGGCACCGACGTGCCGATGAGCGAGGAGTGGGTCGGCGGCGCCCGCAACTTCTGCACGAAGCTGTGGAACGCCACGCGCTTCGCGATGATCAACGGCGCCAAGGTCGTCGCCAACCCGCCCACGGTCGCCGAGCTGACCGACGCGGACCGGTGGGTCCTCGGCCGCCTCGACGAGCTGACCGCGGAGATGAACGCCTACCTGGAGGACTTCCAGTTCGCGAAGTCCACCGAGGCGCTCTACCACTTCGTGTGGGACGAGTTCTGCGACTGGTACGTGGAGCTGGCCAAGGTCCAGCTGGCCGACGAGACCCAGGTGGAGCAGACCCGCGCGGTCCTCGGCCACGTGCTCGACACCGTGCTGCGGCTGCTGCACCCGGTCGCGCCGTTCATCTCCGAGCAGCTGTGGACCACCCTCACCGGCAACGAGTCCCTCGTGGTCGCGCCGTGGCCCGCGCCGTCCGGGCGGTTGGGTGACACGGGGTCCGCCGAGCGCGTCGCCTCCGTGCAGAAGCTCGTCACCGAGATCCGCCGCTTCCGCTCCGACCAGGGCCTCAAGCCGAGCCAGAAGGTCTCCGCCCGGCTGGTCGGCATCGACGCGGCCGGGCTGGGCGGCCTGGAGAAGGCGCTGCGCTCGCTGGTGCGGCTGACCGAGCCCGGTGACTCCTTCGCCGCGTCGGCCTCCTTCGAGCTGGGCCTGCGCTCCGGCGCCGTCACCGTGGAGCTCGACCTCTCCGGGGCGATCGATGTCGAGGCCGAGCGCAAGCGCCTGGCCAAGGACCTCGCCGTCGCGGAGAAGGAGTTCGCGGGCACCGACGCCAAGCTCAACAACCCCAAGTTCACCGACAAGGCCCCGGCCGAGGTGGTGGAGAAGATCCGCGCGCGGCGCGAGGCGGCCCAGGCCGACATCGACCGGATCAACGCGCGCGTCGCCAGCCTCCCGCAGGCCTAGTCGCCGTCGGTGGTGCCCGGGGGCGAGGGACATATGCGCCGGTCGTAGACTTGGCGGACGTGAACCGGACCCCCGTGCACCGAACCCCGTCGGGGGAGTGACGAAGTGCCTCGAACCGATCCCGCCGCCCTCGCCGCCTACGCCGCGGTCGAGGCCGAGCTGAACCAGCGCTGGCCGGAGACGAAGCTCGAACCGTCCCTGGACCGCATCCGCGCCCTGGTCGACCTGCTGGGCGAGCCGCAGCGCTCCTACCCGGTGCTGCACCTCACCGGCACCAACGGCAAGACCTCCACCTCGCGGATGCTGGACGCGCTGCTGACCGGTCTCGGACTGCGCACCGGCCGCTACACCAGCCCGCACCTCCAGCTGGCCACCGAGCGCATCAGCGTCGACGGGGCGCCGATCAGCGTCGAGCGCTACGTCGAGGTCTACCGCGACATCGAGCCGTACCTGGGCATGGTCGACAAGGCCTCCCAGGACGCCGGGCAGCCGCAGCTGAGCAAGTTCGAGGTGCTGACCGCGATGGCCTTCGCCGCCTTCGCCGACGCCCCGGTCGACGCGGCCGTGGTCGAGGTCGGCCTCGGCGGCTCGTGGGACGCCACGAACGTGGCCGACGGACAGGTGTCTCTGATCACACCGATCGGCGTCGACCACGTCGAGTTCCTGGGCGATGACGTGCTCAAGATCGCCGAGGAGAAGGCCGGGATCATCAAGCCCGGCTCGGTCGCGGTGCTCGCGGAACAGACCAGCGAGGTGGCCGCCGTCCTCCTCAAGCGGTGCGTCGAGGTGGACGCCACGGTGGCCCGGCAGGGCATGGAGTTCGGCGTGCTGGAGCGCGAGGTCGCCGTCGGCGGGCAGATGCTGAAACTGCAAGGTCTCAGCGGCGTCTACGACGAGATCTTCCTGCCACTGCACGGTGAACACCAGGCGAAGAACGCCTCGCTCGCGCTGGCCGCCGTCGAGGTCTTCTTCGGCGCCGGACCGGATCGGCAGCTCGACATCGAAGCCGTTCGGGTGGCTTTCGCGGGGGTCTCCACGCCTGGGCGGATGGAGCGGATGAGGGCCGCACCTGCGGTTCTGGTCGACGCGGCGCACAATCCACATGGTGCCCGCGCCCTCGCGGCCACCATCACTAGTGAGTTCGCGTTCCGTCGACTGATCGCTGTAGTCGGGGTGATGCGCGACAAGGATGCTTCCGGCATCCTGTCAGAGCTGGAACCGGTGGTCTCCGAAGTGGTGCTCACCCAGAACTCGTCCCCGCGCGCGATGGACGCCGACGAACTCGCCGGCATCGCCCGCTCGGTGTTTGGCGAGGACCGCATCGTCGTCGAGCCCAGGCTCGAAGACGCTATCGAGGTCGGCGTGCAGCTGGCCGAGGAGACCGACTCCCCGGACGAAGTCCTGTCCGGCGGCGGTGTGCTGATCACCGGTTCCGTGATCACAGCTGGGGATACCCGCGCACTTTTTGGCAAGGAGCCGTCATGAAGTCCTGTTCCCGTCCCACGACGCCGGCACACACGGCCAACCGGGACGCCGAGTTCGATGATCGTCCCTGGCGCGTCGTCCGCGGGTTCTCCGTGGTCAAGGCCGCCCAGGAGCGCGCCATGCGGTCCGTCGTAGCGGGTGGTCCCGCCAACCGGCGGCGCTCGCGATGACAGAGGCGCCGACGACGCCCGGCCCCCAGGTGCGGCGGAAGGACCCCTGGAAGGGGCTCCGCGGCATCCAGGCGGGAACTCTGGTGATGGAGGCGATCACGGTGGCGCTGTCGCTGCTGGTCATCGCCAAGTTCGACGGCATCACCAGCCTGGGCGCCATTCTGGTCGGCGCGCTCGCGGTGGCGATGGTCGTGGCCAGCGGGGTTCAGGGCAAGCCGTGGGGCGTCGGCCTCGCGGTCGCCCTGCAGGTCCTGATGATCGCCTGCGGTTTCGTGGTTTTCGCCCTTGGCGTGCTCGGAGTGGTGTTCGCCCTGGTCTGGGGCGCGCTGCTGTGGCTGCGCCAGGATCTCCGACGTCGAGAGGCCGCGCAGGCCGCGGCCTCCTGACGCCTGCCCTCCACCCCTTCTGCTAACAGTGGGGGGTGGACTTCTGGACGGAACTCATCGGGAACCAGGCCGCGCCACCGCCGCCGGTCGTCCTGGTGACGGGTGCGCTCGCCCTGGTCGTGGTGCTCTCGGGCACGCCGTGGCGGCTCGCCCGCAACATCATCACCATCGTGCACGAGGCCGGGCACGCGCTGATCGCGGTCCTGGTCGGCAGGCGGCTGAGCGGGATCAGGTTGCACTCGGACACCTCGGGTGTGACCGTCTCGCGCGGCCGTCCCACCGGCCCCGGCATGGTGTTCACCTCGCTGGCCGGCTACATCGCGCCGTCCCTGGTCGGCCTGGGCTTCGCCGCGCTGCTCGGCTCGTCGCGGATCACCCTGCTGCTGTGGGTGTGCACGGCGGTGCTGCTGCTCATGCTGATCATGGTGCGCAACGCCTACGGCGCACTGGTGCTGCTCGTCACCGGCGGCGCGCTGGTGTCGGTGTCGCTGCTGACCACCAGCGGCGTTCAAGCGGCCTTCGCCTACCTGATCACGTGGTTCCTGCTGCTCGGCGGCGTGCGCCCGGTCAGTGAGCTCCAGCGCAAGCGCAGCCGCGGCCGCGCGCGCGATTCCGACGCCGACCAGCTCGCCCGGCTCACCAGCACGCCCGCCATCACGTGGGTGCTGGTCTTCTTCGTCGTCACCCTCGGCTCACTCGGCCTCGGCACCGCGTGGATGCTCACCGGCATCCTCTTCTGACCCAGAACGGGATTGTCAGAGGCGCTCGCTAAGTTATTCGCGCGCCACGCGATCCCGTTGTTCACTTCTACGCCTATTGTTGTCAGGAAGAGGTGCGCAAATCCGCCAACAGCGCCATGATGGGTTTGTTGGCGGGGTCGCGCATTGCGGAGCACTTCCTCAGTCTCACCGAGGGCTGTGAGCACCTGCTGCCGACGATCTTCCCTACGGTTGATCACATTCAGCGGTTCAACCTCACCTCCGGCAAGGCTCGCGAGGTGCTGCAGAACGCGGACACCTACCTGGGGACGATGGCTGTGCCCTACGCGCTGGCCATCCACGAGGACTTCCTCAGGACGTGCGTGGCGCCGACCGGGGCCGCTGCAGGCGGCATCAGTGCCGCTGGGCTGCACTCCGAGTTGCAGAACATCACCGGTGGGACGTTCCACGTCGACTCGGTCCGGCAGTTCCACGTGCTGCGCGAGATGCGCAACGCCGCCATTCACAGCGGGGGCAGGATCGACCATTGAGTGGTGAACAGGGCAGCGCAACTGGGGACGCGCGCGGTTGCCGCGTGGAAGAAAGTGGTGGGGCGTTCTCCAGTTGACCTAGTCGCCGGTGACATTGTGGAGCTCGGTGTCGGTGAGCTTTTCTTGACCCTGGCTGCGACGAAGGTTCTTGCGCGTCAGGCAAACTCGATGCTCATTCCGGCGTTGACTCCGGAACAGTGGGCCGATGAGGCCGTGCGTGATTTTCGCGAGAACGGCCCTGTCGACTCGGCGAAGCCGCATCGGCTGCGCAAGCTCGTCGGCTGGCACCGGTTCCACTACCAGGCTGTCCCGTTGACAGAGGTGCAACTTCGGGACGCTGCGGCCCGGTGCGGCCTCCCTCTGTAACGGCAGAAGGGCCAGCCGTGTGGCCGGCCCTTCTGAGTAAAAACGGGGGCTCTGCTTGAGCTACACCGGCTTTCGCCGGGCCGGGACTCGCACCTCGGACCTCCCCGCTCCGGTTCCGGAGTTTCCA
Organism: Allokutzneria sp. NRRL B-24872; assembly: GCF_002155965.1. Taxonomy (GTDB): domain Bacteria; phylum Actinomycetota; class Actinomycetes; order Mycobacteriales; family Pseudonocardiaceae; genus Allokutzneria. Next base: position 10,198 of record NZ_MUMH01000042.1, on the reverse strand, counting down.
CTTGGGCGCTGTCGGCGGGGTGGTCCGCCGCTCAGCCGGAAAGCTGGCTTCGAGTTCCTGTACCGGCTACGTGAGGTCCGTGCACTTCTTGGCGTCCGGGTCCGCTCCGGCCTTGGGGACCCAGCGGACGTTGGCGAAGGACGCCTGGAACGCGGCGTCGGTGTAGACCAGGAACGGGGTGTTGACGGTCTCCGGGTCCAGGCCCTTCTCGGCGAAGCAGGCGATCGGGATCTTCACCGTGGACTTGGTGCCGACGGGCAGGTCGGTGAAGAGCTTGGTCGCGGCGACCTCGCCCTGGCACGGGTAGACGCAGTGCGAGCTGATCACGGTGCGGCCCGCGGGTTTCTGGCCGACGATCACGTCGAAGGTCAGCGCGGCGTTGGCGTTGAGGTAGCCGCGCAGATCGGTGCCGCCAGCGGGGTTCTGCAGGAAGACCTGGCCGGGCGCGGAGCCGTTCCAGGTGACCTTGAGGCCGTCGCCCTGCACGTTCACGTCGGTCGGGACGGTGTTGATCGACGCGTGCGACGCGGTGCCGTCGGGGCCGATCTCGGTGCCGCCCCAGTTCTCCGGGGAGCCGATGAAGCTCTTGTACGGCGCGATGTCCTGGCGCACGAAGACTTCCAGGTCCTCGTCGGCCTCGCCGCCGCCACCGCCGCCGCAGTTGGCGGGCGAGGTCTCGGGGAGCTTGCCGACCTTGCCGGTCTCCCAGTTGTGCAGGCCGTGGCCGAGTCGGAACAGCGGGTCGTAGCCTGCGTTCTCCGGGTTCAGCGGGGTCTGGCACGCCTCCTTCGGCCACGAGTACGGCAGCTTGCCGGTGTAGCCGATGCCGGTGTTCCACCCGCGCACCAACATGTCCGCGACGCCACCGCCCTCGGTGCCGGGCAGCCACGCGGCGACGAAGGCGTCGGAGCGGTTGAGCTCCTTGTTGACGTGCATCGGGCGCCCGGAGACGTAGACGGTCACGACCGGTGTGCCCTTGCCGCTGACCTTGTCGAGCACGGCGAGGTCGTTCGGGTAGAGCTTGGCGGCCTCCAGCGTGCGCTTGCCGATGTCGCCGTTGCCCTCCGCGTACGGGGTTTCACCGATCACGGCGATCACGGCGTCGAAGCCCTTGGGGTCGACGTCACCGTTCTCGCTGAAGGTCACGTTGGCCTTGCCGAGCGCGTCCTTCAGTCCACCAAGAATGGTGGTGCCGTTGGGGAAGTCGGCGTTGGTGTTGCCGGTGCCCTGCCAGGTGAGCGTCCAGCCGCCGGTCTGGTTCTGCATGCTGTCGGCGCTCTTGCCGACGACGAGGACCTTGGCGCGCGGCGACAGCGGAAGGACGCGGTTGTCGTTCTTCAGCAGCACCTGCGACTTGCGCACGGCCTCGCGGGCGATCTTGCGCGCGTCCTTGGCGTCGGGCTTGCCCGCGTGTGCGCGAGCGGAGGGCTTGGGCGCGTCGAGCACACCGGCACGAGCCTTGACGCGGAGGATGCGGGTGACGGCGTCGTCGATGCGCGCCAACGGGATCTGGCCGCTCTCGACCTGCGCGGTCGTGTTGGCGATGAACGCCTTCCAGTCGTGCGGGACCATGAAGACGTCGATGCCGGCGTTGACCGCGCGGGCGCAGCTGGCGTTGGTGCAGCCCTCGACCTGGCCGTGGCCGTTCCAGTCGGAGACCACGACGCCGTCGAAGCCGATCTTGTTCTTGAGGATGTCGTTGAGCAGCAGCTTGCTGCCGTGGATCTTGCCCTCGGTGATGCCGAGCTCGGGGTTGGTCCAGCTGTTGAACGAGGCCATCACGGTCTGCGCGCCCGCGGCGAGCGCGCCGTAGTAGCCCTGCCCGTGCGTGTTGATCATGTCGGCCTTGGACGAGGGGTTCACGCCCTGGTCCTTGCCGCCCTGGGTGCCGCCATCACCGATGAAGTGCTTGGCGGTGGCGATCACACCGTCGGCGCCGATGCCCCTGGGATTGTTGCCCTGCAAGCCTCTCACGGCCTCGTAGCCGTAGGCGCGGGTGATCCTCGGGTCCTCGGAGAAGCCCTCGTAGGTGCGGCCCCAGCGGTCGTCCTTCACCACGGCCAGCGTCGGCGCGAAGGCCCAGTCCTGGCCGGTCGCGCGGACCTGCTCGGCGGTGGCCTGGCCGATGTCGCGGATCAGGCACGGGTCCTGCGCGGCGCCGAGGCCGATGTTGTGCGGGAAGACCGTGGTGCCGAAGACGTTGTTGTTGCCGTGCACCGCGTCGATGCCCCAGATGGCCGGGATCTTGGTGCGGCTGCTGACCGAGGCCTGCCAGTACGCGTCGGCCAGGTCGAGCCACTGCTTCGGCGTCGCGTGCTTGTTCTTGTCCGGCCAGGAACCGCCGCCGTTGAGCACGGTGCCGATGGAGTACTGCTTGACCTCCTCCGGCGTGATCGCGGCGATCTCCGGCTGGGTCATCTGACCGATCTTCTCGGCCAGGGTCATGCCCTTGAGCAGCCCGGCGACGCGGCGCTCCACGGCGGCGTTGTCGGTGATGCCGCTGCGCACCTTGGGCCAGTCGGAGTAGGTCGGCAGCTTCTGGTCGATCCGGGCGCAGCCGTTCCAGCCGAGGTCGGGCTTGCCGACGACGGGTTGCCGCGCGGTGTCGGGCGCGGGGGCGGCCTGTGCCAGCCCCGGTGCCGTGCTCAGCCCCAGCAGGGCGGCGAGCCCCACGGCGAGCAGACGTGATCTGGCCATGACGATCCGATCTTGAGCGGGACACGGTCAGGAGGCGGCGGCGCCGATCCTGACCGTCCCGTCACGGCCGTGTCAAGGTTTTCATGAAAGCGCTCTCATGGGTCCAGGCTGGGCGTATGCCCTACTCCGCTCACTTCGGCTGGACGATGATGGGCGAGCCCTGGGGCACCGGGAGGACCTGGACCTTGCCCGATTTGATCGCCTCGTTCACCGCCTGCTGCTGCTGGTACTGCTGGTAGCCCGCGATGCCGCCGGGGAAGTTCGCCGCGGCCTGCTTGTCCACCTCCGCGGCCTGGCTGCGCAGCTCGGCGGCCTGCTTGTCGGTGAGGCCCTGGACGAGGGCGGGCTGGATGCTCGGCTTCTGCAGCAGCACCGAGTTGATCGTGATCAGCTCCACGCCGAGGGTGAGCGTCTTGAGCGTGGCGGGCAGCTGCGTGAGCACGTCCTTCTCCCACTGCGCCTTGGAAGCGGCGTCGGTGTAGAGCTTCTGCCACGGGTACTTCAGCGCCTCGTTGTCGGTCGCGCGGTCCAGCGCGGCGCCGACGTAGTTGCGCAGCAGGGACGTCCAGCCCGGCTTCATCTGCTCGCCGCCGTCGTCCGGGGCCGCGTCGTACTTGTAGGCGATCAGCTCGTGGAACATCTGGAGCTTGCCGCCGGGCCACTTCTTGCCACCGGGGTCGGTGAACGCGGCGCAGTCGGTGTTCAGGGTGAACTTCACCGTGCCGGTCACCTTGATCTCCTGCGAGTCCTGCGTCGTGGAGGTCAGCGGAGCGGAGTCGATGCCGTCGCCCTCGCCGAAGGTGAAGTCCCGCTGGCCGGCGGGGTAGTAGTAGTGGTCGTCGTTGACGTCGCTGAAGTCGAGGTCGTTCTCGCACTCCACGAAGTTGCGCGAGTCGAAGGGGCCGTTGCCGTACTGCAACGACACCTCGCTGGAGGTCGGGTTGGCGATCGAGCAGCCCGTGGCGAACAAGGCCAGGGCGAGCAGGGTGACACTGGCACGGGTCCTCATTTCCGCTTGGTACCACGGAATTCGCGGGACCCCTCCCGCTCTGCCCAAGTCCAGATCCGATCGGTAGGACTCCGTCATGAAGGGGCCATGAGGGGGATAGGCGGGGCGGCCTCGCGTACCTAGGCTCGGCGATGTGCTGAGCCGAATCGCGGGCCTTGTCGGAGCGTTGACGATCGTGCTGAGCGGGGTGCCCGCGCAGGCCCAGGCCGCCGACCCGCCGGGGACCGTCGTGCCCGTGCAGGTCACCGGCGACCCGGCGAAGCGCTTCAACCTGGTGATCGTGCCGGACGGCTACACCGCAGCCGAGCTGCCGAAGTTCCGCGAGCACGTGAACAAGCACCTCAACGTGATGTGGACGCTGGAGCCGTTCAAGTCCTACCGCAGCTACGTCAACGTGTACACGGTGGAGGTCGCTTCGCCGGAGTCCGGTGTCAGCTGCGACCCGAACCTCACGTCGCCGCAGAAGAAAACGCCGCTGCGCATGGGTTTCTGGGGCGGTTGCAACACATCGAGCGTGCAGCGACTGCTCACAGTGGACAGTGCGGCGGTGAACCGGTACGCCGATCTGGTCACGGGCACCTCGGGCTCGAACCGCCAGCTACTGGCCATAGCGAACAGCGACACCTACGGCGGCGCTGGCGGGACGTACGCGACGGCCTCCGGTGGGAACGCGTTGTCCGCGCTCATCACGCCGCACGAACTCGGGCACTCACTGGGCAAGCTCGACGACGAGTACGACTACTACCAGCGCGGAGTTCGCGGCGGGACGTTTGCCGGAGGCGAGCCGGGCTCGGTGCACCACACGCTGCTGACCGAACAGCAGATGAAGGACCAGCAGAAGAAGTGGTGGCGCTGGCTCGGTGAACCGAGCGAGTCGGGCGGTGTTATCGGTCGCTACGAAGCCGGACTCTATGCCAGCAAAGGGGTTTGGCGGCCCAGCGCGCACTCGATGATGAAGACGCTCGGCTACTACTTCGACCAGCCGAGCCGCGAGCGGATGACCGAGAAGCTGTCCGCGAAGACCACGCTCATCCAAGACGGCACGCCGGACGCGAAGCCGATCGGGGCGGATCGCGTGGTGTGGGTGGAGCCGCAGCACCCGGTCAGCCACCGGCTCGACGTCACGTGGACGCTGGACGGGAAACCCTTGGACACCAAGGGAAGTCGCGCGGTCGACCTCTCCGCGCTGAAGCTCGCTCCGGGCAAGTACGCGCTCACCGCGACCGTGGTCGACCCGACGGAGTTCGTCCGCGATCCCGCGATCCGCGCGGCGTTGACGAAGCGCCGGACGTGGTCCGTGGACACCTCCATCACCACGTCGCGCGAGCCCGTCACGGTCGACTTCCTCGCGTCGACGCCGACCGATCGTCCTGTTGGCGCAACGGATGTCGTGTACGTGCAGACCTCGCGTCCTGTTGCGCAGCAGCCTGAAGTGACGTGGAAGCTCGACGGCAAGCCGGTCAGCACCTCCGTCGACGGCCGCGATCTCGATCTCGGCGCGCTCCGGGTTGCGAAGGGGCAGCACACGCTCACCGCGACGGTGGGGGAGCGCACCCGGACTTGGACCGTCGACATCACGGGGCCGACTGTGCGGCAGGAGCTGTCCAAGCCGTTGCTCACCATCAACAAGCCCGGCAAGCCCGCCGAGTACGTGTTCAACGGCCCGTTCACCATGCGGCTCACGGCGACCGACAACGCCAAGGGCTTCGTCGTGCCCGAGTTCCGCACCAACGGCGACGGGTGGTTCAACTACTTCGGCTGGCCGACTGACGCGTCGAAGCCGTTCCTGTTCACTCCCAACGGAACCGTCATCGACGACCTCGTTTACGGCAAGCTCGGCAAGCCGCGACTGTCCCCTTGGGACGATGTGCCGCCGGGGTATGGCAAGCACACCATCGAGTACCGTGCGATCGATCCTGCGGGCAACATCGGCGGTTCCGAGCAGTTCGGCGTGACGCTGCTGCGTGAGCCCCCCGCGTGCACCGCGACGATCACGGGCCGTCGCGTGGGGCCGCTGAACATCAGCTCTGGCGTCACGTGTCTCGACCGTGCCGACGTGATCGGGCCGGTGACCGTGGCTGCTGGGGCTTCGCTGGTTGCCACCGGCTCCTCGATCGTTGGCCCGGTGTCGTCCTCCGGCGCGGCGAACGTGCACCTGCTGGACAGCAACGTCACGGGCTCGGTCGAGGTCAGGGGCACCGCGGGCGAGGTGACCGTGGTCGGCGGTCGGGTCAACGGGTTGGTGCGCTTGGCGGACAACGGGGCGCCGGTGTTGGCCGGAACCCTGGTCCACGGGGTCATCCAGTGCTCCGGGAACGCTTCGGCGCCGTCGAACCTCGGGGCTCCGGTTCCCGGGATCGGCGCGGCGCTCGGGCAGTGCGCGTCGCTGCGATGAGGCCGATCGGGTAAGCAAGCTTTTGCGGCCCGCCAAGCCTTGATCTGGCTTGGCGGGCGTGGAAACCTGCGGTTTCCCTGCTCTTAGGCTGCAAAAGTTTGCGACAAGGAGGTCGCATGACTCGGCGACCGCTGGCCGTGTTGCTAGCTGCGTCCGTGACCGCCGCGCTCTTCGCGGTTCCGGCGGCAGCGGCTCCGGTCGAGACGGACCTGACCAAGGCGAAGGCGATCTGGGTCGGCCGCGACCACGTCGTGTGGAACGGACCGACGACCGCCGGAGAACACGAGCTGCGGCACGACCCGCAGGGCTCGATCAAGGTCGTCAACGGCCGCGTCGAAGGCGGGACGCCGATCGCGTTGCGGCCGGAGCCGAACGGGTTGCCCGCCGGGATCGCGGCGAAGTTCCCGCACCTGCGCGGAAAACCCGTCTACAAGCTCGCCAGCTCGGCGACTGCGGCGGAGGCTCTGCGCGGCCAGGTCGTCGCCGCTCATCGTGAAGGCGGGGTGCTGAAGGACGCGACGAGCGTGCAGATCGCGGGCGTGCTCGACGATCTGTATGCGGCGCAAGCAAGTCAGCGCACGTATGGGCCTACCTTCTCTGGTGCGCAAGCAACTCTGCGGGTCTGGGCGCCCACCGCGCGCTCGGTGAAGCTGCGCCTGTTCGACTCGGTTTCCGCTCAGCCGCAGGTGCTCGACCTCGCGCGAGACGCGGCTTCGGGATCGTGGGTGGGCACGGGTGCTTGGCGCGACAAGTACTACCAGTTCGAGGTTTCCGCCTGGCAGCCCGCGACGCAGCGTGTGGAGACGGTCGCGGTCACCGACCCGTACTCCCTTGCGCTGAGCGTGGACTCGACGCGTTCGCAGGTTGCGGACCTCGCCGAAGCGCGGACGATGCCGGGCGGCTGGCAGGCCGATGTGGCGAAGGGGCTCGGCGACGATCCGACCGAGCACGCGATCACCGAGCTGCACGTGCGGGACTTCTCGATCGCCGACTCCTCGGTGCCGGATAACGATCGCGGTACGTACAAAGCCTTCACCCACCGCGACTCCATCGGCATGAAGCACCTGAAGCGGTTGGCGCAGGCGGGAATGGACACCGTCCACTTCCAACCCACGTTCGACATCGCCACGATCCCGGAGCGCCGCGCCGACCAGGCGAAGCCCGCGTGCGACCTCGCGTCCTTGCCCGCCGACTCCGACCAGCAGCAGGCGTGCGTCGGCGCGGTCGCGGCGAAGGACGGCTTCAACTGGGGCTACGACCCGCTGCACTACGACGTGCCCGAGGGCTCCTACGCCACGCCCGACGCGCAGTCCGGCTGGGCGCGGTCGAAGCAGTACCGCGAGATGGTGAAGTCCTTGCACGACAACGGTAACCGCGTTGTGGTGGATGTCGTGTACAACCACACGGCGGCTTCCGGCAACGCGGCGCACTCCGTGCTGGACCGAGTCGTTCCCGGCTACTACCAACGGTTGCTGGACGACGGGTCGGTCGCGAACTCCACGTGCTGTGCGAACACCGCGTCGGAGAACGCCATGATGGGCAAGCTCGTCGTGGACTCCGTCGTGCGATGGGCTCGCCTGTACAAAGTGGACGGTTTCCGGTTCGACCTGATGGCCCACCACCCCAAGGCGAACATCCTCGCGGTGCGGTCCGCGTTGAACGCGCTCACCGTGGTGAAGGACGGCGTGGACGGCAAGCGCGTCCACCTCTACGGCGAGGGTTGGGACTTCGGCGAGGTCGCGGGCAACGCGCGCTTCGAGCAGGCCAGCCAGGTCAACATGGCCGGGACCGGCGTCGGCACGTTCTCCGATCGGCTTCGCGACGCGGTGCGCGGCGGTGGCCCGTTCGACGGTGACCCGCGTGTGCAGGGGCTCGGCTCGGGGCTGGCCGGAACGCCGAACGGTTCGCCTGCCAATGGTTCTGCGGAACAGCAGGCGGCGAGGCTGACGAACTACACCGACCTCGTGAAGCTCGGCATGGCGGGCAACGGCGCGAACTTCCGCTTCCGTTCCACCGCTGGACAAGACGTCAACGGCCGCGACGTTTCGTACAACGGCAGCGCTGCGGGCTACGCGGCTTCGCCGGTCGAGGCGGTCACGTACTCCGACGCGCACGACAACGAGGCGCTGTACGACACGCTCGCTTTCAAGCTGCCGCAAGGCACTTCGATGGCCGATCGCGTCCGCATGCAGGTGGTCGCGCTCGCCCCGACCCTGCTCGGACAAGGGCAGCCGTTCGTGCTCGCGGGCACGGAGTTCCTGCGCTCGAAGTCCATGGACCGCAACAGCTACGACTCCGGCGACTGGTTCAACCGCTACGACCCGTCGCTGCGCACTTCGGGCTTCGGTGGAGGCCTTCCGCCTGCGCGCGACAACCAGGACAAGTGGCCGTACTCCAAGCCGCTACTGGCCGACCCTGCGCTCCGACCGTCCACTTCGGACATGCAGACCTCGTTGGACCGCACCGTGGACCTGTTGCGGATCAGGAAGTCCTCGCCGCTGTTCACGTTGAAGGACCAGGCGATCGTGCAGCAGAAGCTGTCCTTTCCCGATCCCGGTCCGCAGGCCGAGGCGGGCGTTGTGGTGGCGCACCTCGACGACCTCGTCGGCGCAGGCGTGGACCCCAACCGCGAGGGCGTGCTCGTGGTGATCAACCCGAGGCCGACCGCGCAGTCCGTGCTGCTGCCGCCGGGAATCCCCTGGAAGCTGCACGAGATCCAGGCTGCGGGGACCGACCGGACGGTCAAGGAAGCAAGCACGGAGCGCGGCGTCGGGCAGATCCCGGCTCGCACCGTCGCGGTCTTCGTCAGGTGAAGCGGGCCTGAACCTCGGGCTTCCCGGCCAGCTCGGCCGGGAAGCCCGGCCCCATCCGCGCGCGCACCGAGTCGGCGGTGAACGGCTCGCCGCACTCCGAGCACACCGTCCTGGCGTGCGCGGCACTGCCGCACGAGTGCACGAGGTCGACGGGCTTGCCGTCCTCGCTGGTCAGCCACTTGTCGCCCCAGGTGACCATCGCCGCGAGCACCGGGAAGAAGTCCCGGCCCTTCTCCGTCAGCACGTACTCGTGGCGCGCGGGTTTGTCCTGGTAGGGGACGCGGTCCAGCAGGCCCTCCGCCGTCAGCCGGGCGAGCCGGTCGGCCAGCGTGTTGCGCGCGATGCCCAGCACGCGCTGGATCTCGTCGAAGCGGTGCACCTCGTAGAACACCTCGCGCAGCACCAGCGGTGTCCACCAGTCGCCGAGCAGGTCCATCGTCCTGGCGACCGAGCAGGGCATCCGTCCCAGAGCAGTCCGCTTCATCGGGGTCATACTAGGGTCATCTTGATGAACTGAGCTGGTTGGAGGGGTGTGCTCGTGTTTCAGCGCTACGTGGCCATCGGGGACAGCACGGTGGAGGGCCTCGACGACCCGGACGGCCGGGGTGGCTACCGGGGCTGGGCGAACCGCCTCGCCGAGAAGCTGGGCGAGGCCAACCCCGACCTGCTCTACGCCAACCTGGCCATCCGCGGCCGGACCAGCGAGCACGTGCGCGCCGACCAGCTCGAACCCGCGCTCGCCATGGAGCCCGACCTGGTAACCCTCGTCGCCGGCACCAACGACCTGCTCCGGCCGAAGTACTCGCTGCACGAGACCATGACGAACCTGCAGGTCATGCACACCGCGCTGATCGCGGCGGGGGCGCGGGTGCTCACCTTCACCATGCCCGACCTGACGCCGATCGCCCCGGTCACCAAGATCGTCCGCAAGCGGTTGCTCGCCTACAACGACGGCCTGCGCGTGCTGTGCCGCCGCACCGGCGCGACGCTCGTGCAGGTCGACCGCGAGCCCATCTGCGCCGACGCCCGGCTGTGGAGCGACGACCGCCTGCACGCGAACTCCCTCGGCCACGAGCGCATCGCCGCCGCGCTGGCGGAAGGGCTCGGCCTGCCCGGCTCCGACGGCACGTGGCGGGACGCGCTGCCGTCGCTGCCCGCGCCGAGGTGGCAGAACGTGGTCGCGGCCGAGATCGCGTGGCTGCGCAACCACTTCGGGCCGTGGATCGTGCGCCACGCCAAGGGCGTCTCCTCCGGCGACGGCGTCACCCCCAAGCGCCCCACCCT
>NZ_MUMH01000419.1 GCF_002155965.1 Allokutzneria sp. NRRL B-24872 | reverse complement strand
CCTGGTCGCTCTCGCCGGCCGCGAGGGCGCTGATGGCGTCCTTCCTGCTGACCTCGGCCGTCGTACTGATCCGTGCGCAGGCCGTCTCGCCCGCCTCCAGCACGGCGGCGGGCTCCATCCCCTCGGGGACGCGGCCGGTGAGATAGTCCTTCTCCTTCGCCGTGAAGGAGCCGGTCGCGGGAGTCAGCCGGGAGCGCGGCACCTTCGGCGCGTCCTCGTCGTCCGCTCCCCGTTCCCGCGAGTGGTCCTCGCCGTTGCCGTCCTTGCCGTCCGCAGGCGGCTGCCCGGGAGCGGCGGAGGCGGTGGCTCCGGAGCGCTGCCCGCCGCTGTGCCCGGCGCCGTCGTCGTCCGCGCACCCGGCGGTCAGGGCCAGGGCGGCCGTCACCAGGACGAGGGTGACGGCCGCCGCGGCCCGCCGGGCCCGGTGGGCGCTCACGGCTTCCGGTAGGTCAGCGTGAGCTTGTGGCAGGTGCCCCCGGACTCGCGGGCCCACAGCCACAGGCTGTCGCTCCCGGACCAGATGAGCGCCAGATCGAGGGCGCCGCCGGCCGCGTCGCCCACCGTCGCGGTGCGCAGCGGCACGTCGTAGCCGGTGCGTGCCTGCGGAGCGCTCTTGAGGGTGCCCAGCGGGGTGCTGCCGTGCGCCGGGCGCTTCGCCCACGTCACCTCCTTCTCCGACCAGGCGCCGGTGACCGGGACGACCTCCACGGAGTCGGCCGAGGGCGCGTACTCGTCACCGCTGGTGGTGAGGGTCAGTACCGCCTCCTTCAGCACCATGCCCTTCGGCGCGGCCGGCACGTCGAAGCGCAGATAGCTCTCGTAGGGGGGGGAGCCGCGCACGGCCAGCTGCTGATGGGTGCCGTAGGTGGTGTTGAGGGAGGCGCCGTTGACGTACGCGTCCGCGGTCGCCTCCCGTTCCATGGTCGTCTCCGTCGGGGTGCCCGGTGTGGTC
>NZ_MUMH01000418.1 GCF_002155965.1 Allokutzneria sp. NRRL B-24872 | reverse complement strand
CTCAGAGTTCAAGGCGTTCGCCGGCAAGCACGTGCGCGCGCTCGCCGTGCCGGACGTCTCGGCCCAGCCGCGCAAGTTCTTCGACCAGCTCGGCGAGTACGCGATCGAGCAGGGCGCCAAGGGTCTGGCCTGGGTGCGGGTCGCGGAGGACGGTTCGCTGTCCGGCCCGATCGCCAAGTTCCTCACCGAGGAGAACGTCGCCGAGCTGACCAAGCGTCTGTCGCTGGCCGCCGGTCACGCGGTCTTCTTCGGCGCGGGCGAGTTCGAAGAGGTCTCGAAGATCATGGGCGCGGTGCGGGTCGAGGCCGCCAAGCGCGCCGGGCACTTCGAGGAGGGCGTCTTCCGGTTCTGCTGGATCGTCGACTTCCCGATGTACGAGAAGGACGAGGACACCGGCAAGATCGACTTCTCGCACAACCCCTTCTCCATGCCGCAGGGCGGTCTGGAGGCCCTGGAGACCCAGGACCCGCTGGACATCCTCGGCTGGCAGTACGACATCGTCTGCACCGGCGTCGAGCTGTCCTCCGGCGCCATCCGGAACCACGAGCCCGAGATCATGCTCAAGGCCTTCGAGATCGCGGGCTACGACCGTGACACCGTCGAGGAGCAGTTCGCGGGCATGCTGCGCGCGTTCCGCTTCGGCGCCCCGCCGCACGGCGGCATCGCGCCGGGTGTCGACCGCATCGTCATGCTC
>NZ_MUMH01000417.1 GCF_002155965.1 Allokutzneria sp. NRRL B-24872 | reverse complement strand
TCATCAGCCGCACGTTGTCGCGGGTGAACGTGCGGTAGTAGCCCTTGCCGAACGACGGCCGCTTGCAGCCCAGCCGGTAGGCGGGGGCGAGTTTGTCCATCAGCTCGCGGTCGCCGCCGACCTGGCTGCGCAGATAGAGCCGCGCGAACGCCTCCCCGGCCCGCACCAGGAACGGGAAGCGCCGGTAGTGGATCATCGCGATGACGAAGCTGAGCTCGGTCACGGTGTCGGTGAGCAGCCGCACGGTGCGCTGGGTCCACGGAGCGGCCCCGAACATCCTGCGGACCGGCTCGGGGACCGGGACGTCCGGTTTCGGGAAGACCCAGGTGGGCGTGCGCTGGTGGACGTGGAGCCGTTCGACCGACGGTGCGATCTCGGGCACCAGCTGGATCGCGGAGGCGCCGGTGCCGATCACCGCGACGCGCCGGCCCGCCAGTTCCAGTGACGGGTCCCACCGGGCGGTGTGCACGAGGTCGCCCGCGAAACGGTCGAGCCCCTCGATGTCGGGCGTCCTGGGTTTGGTGAGCCAGCCGGTGGCACAGATGATGAAGCGCGCCGTGCGGCAGGTGCCGTCCGCGGAGAAGACCTGCCAGAGGTGCCGCGTCTCGTCGTACACCGCGCGCACCACCCGGGCGCCGAGCCGCAGGTGGGGACGGAGC
>NZ_MUMH01000416.1 GCF_002155965.1 Allokutzneria sp. NRRL B-24872 | reverse complement strand
GTGCCGTCGTGCTGCCGTCCGGCGACGGCCCAGACCCCGACGAGGACCAGCGAGGTGATGTACCAGACCGGCATCACCGCGCCCAGCATCCGCCCCCCGTGGGCTCGGCCGAGCACCACGCTGTCGTCGGGGAGCGCGTTGAGGATCGGGTTGATGACGAAGGCGACCGAGAACTCCACCCCCACCATCAGTCCGGTGACCACGATGGTGAACACCGCGAGTGCGTCGAGCATGACGAGCCCTCCAGAAATCTAGCGCCGCTAGCTGATGAGGCAACGCTAGTACTGCTGCCGCTCGATTGTCTAGCAGTGCTAGCATCGGGTCATGTCGGTACAGGAACGCAAGGAGCGCGAGCGGGCGGGCCGCGAGCGCCTCATCGTGACCACGGCCCGCGAACTCGCCGAGCAGCAGGGCTGGGACGCGGTCACCACCCGTCGGCTCGCCGAGCGCATCGAATACAGCCAGCCCGTCCTCTACAGCCACTTCCGCGGCAAGCGCGAGATCATCGGTGCCGTCGCCCTGGAGGGCGCCGCCGAGATGGCGGCGGCGCTCAGGGCAGCGGCCTCCGCCGCCGACGGCCCCCGCACCCGGGTCACCGCCCTGGCCCGCGTCTACCTGGACTTCGCCGAACACAACCCGGCGGTCTACGACGCCATGTTCCAGCTCGACGGCGGCCTGGCGTTCGCGCAGGAGGAC
>NZ_MUMH01000415.1 GCF_002155965.1 Allokutzneria sp. NRRL B-24872 | reverse complement strand
CGTACCGGATCTGCTGCTGTGGCGCGTCATCGGCGGACTGGGCATCGGGATCGCCTCCGTGATCGCGCCCGCCTACATCTCCGAGGTGGCGCCCGCCTCCGGCCGCGGCGCGCTCGGCTCGCTCCAGCAGCTCGCCATCACCATCGGCCAGCTCGTCGTCCTCAGCTCGAACAAGGGCCTGGCGGGTGCGGCCGGGGGCGCCGCCCACGACCTGTGGTTCGGCATGCCGGCGTGGAGGTGGATGTTCCTGGTCGGCGTCATCCCGGCCGCCGTCTACGGGCTGCTGGCCCTGCTGATCCCCGAGTCCCCCCGCTATCTGGTGCTCAAGGGACACGACGACGAAGCCGCCTCCGTGCTGGGCCGGGTCAGCGGCGAGCCCGACCCGCAAGGGAAGGTCGCCCGGATCCGCGAGACGCTCCGCAAGGAGCACCGCAGCTCCTTCCGGGACATCCGCGGCGAACGCTTCGGCCTGCACCCGCTGGTGTGGGCCGGCATCATCATGGCCGCCTTCCAGCAGCTGGTCGGCATCAACGCGATCTTCTACTACTCGACGACGCTGTGGAAGTCCGTCGGTTTCAGCGAGTCCCAGTCCTTCACCACATCGGTCATCACCGCGGGCATCAACGTGGTCATGACGGTGGTCTCGATGATGTTCGTGGACCGCGTCGGGCGGCGCAGGCTGCTGTCCATCGGTTCCGTCGGCATGTTCC
>NZ_MUMH01000414.1 GCF_002155965.1 Allokutzneria sp. NRRL B-24872 | reverse complement strand
CCCTGGAGATCTCCTGCGCCAGCCACTACACGCACGGCGCCCCCTCGCCGCTCGTCGACGAACGGATGCGGCGCCGCGCCCTCGACCTGGCCGCCGCGCGCGGCCCGCGCCAGGCCGCCTTCGCCGAACGGATGCTCGCGGACCCGCCCGGCACGCGCGCGTGGGTCCGGCGGCTCCTGGAGGACTGCGACGAGGCCTTCTTCGCCGACACCTGGCAGCGCGTCCGGATCCAGCTCGCCGCCGACGCCCGCCACAAGACCGAGCTGCTGCGCCGCAAGGGACTCGCGGAGGCCGTCGCCGACGCCTCCGCCGCGATGGTCCTGGAGGAGGACGCGGCCGGCACCCGGATCGTCGTGGACAAGATGATCCACGGCCGCACCAGCGCCGAGGGCTCGGGCGTGACGTTCCTGCCGACCGCCTTCGGCTGGCCGCACCTCTTCGCCCTGCACGCGCCCGGCTGGCAGCCGGTGGTCCAGTACCCCGTGCCCGCCCGCGACCTCGGCGGCGGCGCCCCCGTGGAGGCCGTCAGGCTGCGCCTGGAGGCGGTGGCCCACCCGATGCGGATGCGGCTGTGCCGCAGCCTCGCCCGGGGCGCGTACACGAGGAGCGAGCTGGCCGACGCGTACAACATCACCGCGCCCGAGGTCTCCCGCCACCTCGCGGTCATGAAGAAGGCCGGGCTGACCAC
>NZ_MUMH01000413.1 GCF_002155965.1 Allokutzneria sp. NRRL B-24872 | reverse complement strand
CTGTCTCGGTGGCCTCGGTGATCCGTACGCGGTCGGCGCGGTGGTGGTCCACCTTCAGGACCGTGAGCTGCCAGCCGTCGGTCTCGACGGTGTCCCCGGCCGCCGGGATGCGCTCCAGGGCGGTGGCCAGGAGGCCCGCCACCGTTTCGTACGGGCCCTCGGGGGCGGTCAGGCCGATGCCGGTGAGCTCGTCCAGCCGTACGCCGCCGTCCGCCTCCCAGGCGCCGGGGCCGAGGGGCACCAGGCCCGGGGTCTCGTCGGTGTCGTGTTCGTCGCGCACGTCGCCGACGATCTCCTCGACGATGTCCTCCAGGGTGGCGACCCCCGCCGTGCCCCCGTACTCGTCGATCACGACGGCCATGGTGTGCGCCCTGCGCAGCCGGTCCAGCAGCCGGTCCACCGGGAGGCTGTCCGGGACCAGGAGCGGGGGCGTGGCCAGGTCGGTGACGGGGGTGGTGGCGCGGTCGGCGGCGTCCAGGGCGAGGACGTCGCGGATGTGCACGGTGCCGACCACCTCGTCCAGGGTGTCGCGGTAGACGGGGAGGCGGGAACGCCCGGTGGCCAGGGTGAGGTTGGCGGCGTCGGCGGCGGTGGCGTGGGCCTCCAGCGCCTGGACGTCCACACGCGGGGTCATCACG
>NZ_MUMH01000412.1 GCF_002155965.1 Allokutzneria sp. NRRL B-24872 | reverse complement strand
TGCTGTGCTGCGGACACGGGGCACCGGTGACCTCGGACACGGCGGCCCAGCTCACGGGTGCGGCCCGGCAGTGAGGGGTCGGCCCACCGGGACGGCCGCCTCCAGGTTGAGGACCGTGCCGCGTTCGCGGGCGCGCAGGGCCCAGCGGAGGCGGCGGTAGCGGACGGGGGGCAGCAGCTCCGCGGCCTCCTCCTCGGTGACGAACCGCCAGCCGCGGAGCTGCTGCCCCCCGTCCGCTGTCCTCAACCTGGAGGCGGGCGTCCCGGTGGGCCGACCCCTCACTGCCGGGCCGCAGCCGTGAGCTGGGCCGCCGTGTCCGAGGTCACCGGTGCCCCGTGTCCGCAGCACAGCACCGAGGGGGCGAGCCTCGCGAGCGCCCGCATCGAGTCCAGGGCGAGCGCGCGGTCGACGTGGAACACGCCGAACGTCACGCCCTGCACCGACGCCACCGTGTCCCCGGCGAACAGCACGCCGTGGCGCGGCAGGTGGACGGCGATCGAGCCGGGGGTGTGGCCCGGGGCGTGCACCACCACGGCGCCGTCGCCGAAGCCCAGCTCCTCGCCGTCCTCGACCTCCCGGTCGACCCGGGTCGGCGGCGCCTCGGGCGTGCTCAGACCGTGCTCGAAGAGGGGGCGCTCCCAGTCCAGGAGGTCGGGCTCCGGGACCGGGGCCTCGCCCCGGATCACCGGAGCGTCGAGCCGGTGCGCGAGGATCTCGGCGCCGTGCCGGTCCGCCAGCTCCTGGGCCGAGCCCACGTGGTCCCGGTGACAGTGGGTCAGCACGATCCGGCGCAGCGGGTCCGGGTCGAGGCCGGCGGACGGTATGGCGGCGTCGATGCCGTCCGCCGTGCCGGCCCAGCCGGCGTCGACCAGGGTCAGCTC
>NZ_MUMH01000411.1 GCF_002155965.1 Allokutzneria sp. NRRL B-24872 | reverse complement strand
GTCCACCGGTCATTGATGCTCCCGATTCTGCGGCGGCACGGACGCGTGCCCGGAGGGTCATTCAGGACAATTCGGAGATTATCAGTCGGGTGGTGGAGAGGGGCGGGGGACGCGCGTCAGTTCCCGCTCGGACTCGCCTCCGGCTCCGTCACCGGGATGTCGAAGACGTGGCGCGGGGTCACGATCCGGGTGATCGCCTGCCCGAAGAGCGTGCTGGGCTCGTTGTTGTCGTGCAGCACGTCCGTGTTGAGGAGGACGACCAGGGTGGCCTTCGCCTCCGGCAGATAGATCGTGAGCGACTCGTAGCCCGGCAGGGAGCCGTTGTGGCCGATCCAGCCCTGGACGTCGAAGATGCCGAGGCCGTAGCCCGTGCCGGGGATGACCGAGGGGTACGTCTTCAGCCGCTCGGCCTGCGTCTTCGGCGTCAGCAGGGTGCCGGTCGCGACCGCCCGGGCCCAGGTGCGCATGTCCTGTAGGTCGGAGATCATCGCACCGGCCGCCCAGCCCCAGGAGGGGTTCCAGTCGGTGGAGTCCTCCAGCTTCCCGGAGGCGGTCTGCACGGTGTAGCCGTGGGCGTGCGGGCTCGGGAAGGCGGCGTCCGTCGGGAAGACCGTGTGGCGCAGCCCCGTCGGCTCGATCACGTTCTTCTGGATGAACTCGTGCAGCGGCGTCCCGCTGACCTTCTCCACGACCAGGCCGAGCAGGATCAGGTTGGTGTTGCAGTAGTCGAACTCGGCGCCCGGCTGGAACTGGACCGGGTGCTTGAACGAGTAGGCGAGCAACTGCTGCGGGGTGAAGGGCCGGTAGGGGTCGGACGTGAGCGCCTTGTAGAAGTCCTCGTCCGCCGAGTAGTTGAAGAGACCGCTGCGCATGGAGGCGAGGTTGCGCAGGGTGATGCGGTCGCCGTTCGGCACGCCGTCCACGTACTTCGAGATCGGGTCGTCGATGCCCACCTTGCCCCGGTCGACCAGTTGGAGCAGGGCGGTCACCGTGAACGTCTTGGTCTCGCTGCCGATCCGCATGTAGAGCCCGGGGTTCATGGGCTGCCCCGTCGCCTTGTCGGCGACGCCGAAGGAGCGGATGTACGTGCCCCTGCCCGGCGCCGAGAGGCCGACCGTGACGCCCGGGACGCCCGTCTCCTTCATCACGTCCTGGACCGCCCGGTCCAGGAC
>NZ_MUMH01000410.1 GCF_002155965.1 Allokutzneria sp. NRRL B-24872 | reverse complement strand
TTCGACGCGTGGCTGCTCACCCCCTCAGGGTAGGAGCGTCGCGCCCGAGGGGAAGGGGACGGCGCTCTGCCCTTGGCGAAGCGCTCATATGTTCGAGTGTCTCCCTCGGTTCGCCGCGCCCCCGTTGTCAGTGCCGGGCCCTACCGTATGGCTGTCCTTATTCACGCTTGCTGGGCTGCTTGCGTACTCGGACACGGCGGTGGCCGGGCCCAACAGCGCGGGTCCGGCCCCCGGCGGAAGGCCAGGAGCCGGTTCCCCGGCTCAGGAAGTGATGCGCAGCTCCGGCGGATAGCCGGTCCAGCGCAGGGGTGCGGGCAGATGCGCCATGTCGTTGGAGAAGAGCACCGAGGGCGGTCGGCCGGGCGGGGGATAGCGGATGACCGTCAGCGCCGCGTTGCACTGGTTGAGGCCGAGCCAGCGCCACTTCGGGGCGTCGAGCGCGGCTCGGACCAGCCAGCCGATGAGGAAGTTATGGGTGACGACCAGCTCATGGCGGTCCTCGGGGCCGTCCACGGGCCCCGTGAAGCGCTCCTCGGCGGTACGGGCCAGCAGCGGGCCGCGGGCGCGCTCATCGGGTGGAAAGCCATGGACGAAGTCGAGCAGGAAGTCGGCGGATTCGGCGGGCAGTTCGGCTCGGTGGGGCGTGTACGGCACATAGTCCCCGGCCGGTTCGCAGACATGGGCGGGTAC
>NZ_MUMH01000041.1 GCF_002155965.1 Allokutzneria sp. NRRL B-24872 | reverse complement strand
ACCTCGCTGCCCGGGAGCGGGTGGGCGGGGTGCCCTTCCCCGCTCCCGGGCAGCGAGGTCAATTCATGACGTCGTCGACGGACGGCGACTCGACCCTGGACAGGTTGATTCCGAGGTTCGCGGCTGCGCGCTCCAGGTCCTCGTCGTCGGTGTCGCGCATCTCGATGGCGGCACCGTCGCTGGAGAGCACCTCGACGTTCAGGCACAGCGACTGGAGCTCCTTGAGGAGCACCTTGAACGACTCGGGGATACCCGGCTCGGGGATGTTGTCGCCCTTGACGATGGCCTCGTAGACCTTCACGCGGCCGATCACGTCGTCGGACTTGATCGTCAGCAGCTCCTGGAGCGTGTACGCGGCTCCGTAGGCCTGCATCGCCCAGCACTCCATCTCACCGAAGCGCTGGCCACCGAACTGGGCCTTACCGCCGAGCGGCTGCTGGGTGATCATGGAGTACGGACCGGTCGAACGGGCGTGGATCTTGTCGTCGACCAGGTGCAGCAGCTTGAGGATGTACATGTAGCCGACCGAGGTCGGGTACGGGTACGGCTCGCCGCTGCGGCCGTCGAACAGCTGTGCCTTGCCGTCGCCGCCGACCATCCGCTCGCCGTCCCGGTTGGGCTGGGTCGAGGACAGCAGGCCGGTGATCTCCTCCTCGCGAGCACCGTCGAACACCGGGGTGGCGGTGTTCGTGCCGGGGTCGACCTGGAGCAGCTCCTCCGGCATGCGCTTGGCCCAGTCCGGGTCCCCGTTGATGCTCCAGCCCTGCTGGGCGATCCACCCGAGGTGGATCTCCAGGATCTGGCCGATGTTCATACGACGGGGCACACCGTGGGTGTTCAGCACGACGTCGACGGGGGTGCCGTCGGCGAGGAACGGCATGTCCTCGACGGGGAGGATCTTGCCGATGACGCCCTTGTTGCCGTGGCGGCCGGCGAGCTTGTCGCCGTCCTGGATCTTGCGCTTCTGCGCGACGTAGACCCGGACCAGCTCGTTCACGCCGGGGGGCAGCTCGTCGTCGTCCTCGCGGCTGAAGACCCGGATGCCGATGACCTTGCCGGTCTCGCCGTGCGGGACCTTCAGCGAGGTGTCGCGCACCTCGCGGGCCTTCTCACCGAAGATGGCGCGCAGCAGGCGCTCCTCGGGGGTCAGCTCGGTCTCGCCCTTGGGCGTGACCTTGCCGACGAGGATGTCGCCGTCGCGGACCTCGGCACCGATGCGGATGATGCCGCGCTCGTCGAGGTCGGCGAGCACGTCCTCGGAGACGTTCGGGATGTCCCGGGTGATCTCCTCGGCGCCCAGCTTGGTGTCGCGGGCGTCGATCTCGTGCTCCTCGATGTGGATCGACGTGAGCACGTCGTCCTGCACGAGGCGCTGCGAGAGGACGATCGCGTCCTCGTAGTTGTGGCCTTCCCACGGCATGATCGCGACGAGCAGGTTCTTGCCCAGCGCCATCTCGCCGTTCTGGGTGCACGGGCCGTCCGCGATGACCTGGCCGACCTCGACCCGGTCACCCTCGTTCACGATGGGCTTCTGGTTGATGCAGGTGCCCTGGTTGGAACGGCGGAACTTGTGCAGCCGGTAGGTCTGGCGGGTGCCGTCGTCGGCCATCACCGTGGCGTAGTCGGCGCACAGCTCCTCGACCACACCGGCCTTCTCGGCCACCACGACGTCGCCCGCGTCGATCGCGGCGCGCAGCTCCATGCCGGTGCCGACCAGCGGGGACTCGCTGCGCAGCAGCGGGACCGCCTGGCGCTGCATGTTCGCGCCCATCAGCGCGCGGTTGGCGTCGTCGTGCTCGAGGAAGGGGATCATCGCGGTCGCGACGGAGACCATCTGCCGGGGCGAGACGTCGATGTAGTCGACGCCCTGCGGCGTGACCAGGTCGACCTCGCCGCCCTTGCGGCGGATGAGGACGCGCTCCTCGGTGAAGTTGCCGACGTCGTCGAGCACGGCGTTCGCCTGCGCGATGACGTGCCGGTCCTCCTCGTCCGCGGTCAGGTAGTCGATCTGGTCGGTGACCTGGCCGTCGACGACCTTGCGGTACGGCGTCTCGATGAAGCCGAACGGGTTGACCCGCCCGAAGCACGCGAGCGAGCCGATCAGGCCGATGTTCGGGCCTTCCGGGGTCTCGATCGGGCACATGCGGCCGTAGTGCGAGGAGTGGACGTCGCGGACCTCGAAGCCCGCGCGCTCACGGGAGAGACCACCCGGGCCGAGCGCCGAGAGGCGGCGCTTGTGGGTCAGGCCGTCGAGCGGGTTGGTCTGCTGCATGAACTGCGACAGCTGCGAGGTGCCGAAGAACTCCTTGATCGCCGCCACGACGGGGCGGATGTTGATCAGGGTCTGCGGCGTGATCGCCTCGACGTCCTGGGTGGTCATCCGCTCGCGGACGACGCGCTCCATCCGGGACAGACCCACGCGGATCTGGTTCTGGATGAGCTCACCGACGGTGCGCAGGCGGCGGTTGCCGAAGTGGTCGATGTCGTCGACCTCGACCGGCACCTCGACGACGTCCTCGCCCTGGCCGACCGACATCTTCACCTCGCCCGCGTGCAGGCGCACGAGGTACTCGATGGTGGTGACGATGTCTTCCTCGGTCAGCACGCCGGTGGTGAACGGCATGTTGGTGCCGATCTTCTTGTTCACCTTGTAGCGGCCGACCTTGGCGAGGTCGTAGCGCTTCTCCTTGAAGAACAGGTTCTCCAGGAGGGTCTGCGCGCTCTCCTTGGTCGGCGGCTCGCCCGGGCGGAGCTTGCGGTAGATGTCGAGCAGGGCCTCGTCCTGGCCCGCGGTGTGGTCCTTCTCCAGCGTCTGCATGAGCGTCTCGCTGAAGCCGAACCGCTCGCGGATCGCCTCGGTCGTCCAGCCCAGCGCCTTCAGCAGCACGGTGACCGGCTGGCGGCGCTTGCGGTCGATGCGCACACCGACGGTGTCGCGCTTGTCGACGTCGAACTCGAGCCACGCGCCGCGGCTCGGGATGATCTTGACGCTGTAGACGTCCTTCTCGGTCGTCTTGTCGATCGCGTGATCGAAGTAGACGCCAGGGGACCGCACGAGCTGGGAGACCACGACCCGCTCGGTGCCGTTGATGACGAAGGTGCCCTTGTCGGTCATCCGGGGGAAGTCACCCATGAAGACCGTCTGGCTCTTGATCTCGCCAGTGGTGTGGTTGGTGAACTCC
Source organism: Allokutzneria sp. NRRL B-24872 (assembly GCF_002155965.1). Classification (GTDB taxonomy): domain Bacteria; phylum Actinomycetota; class Actinomycetes; order Mycobacteriales; family Pseudonocardiaceae; genus Allokutzneria. The sequence goes on along the minus strand of NZ_MUMH01000041.1, from coordinate 92,398 downwards.
GCGGTGACGAACAGCGGCGCCGCGTAGGTCATGTCCTTGTCCTTGCACTCCTCGACGGAGGCCTTGACCTCGTCGAAGCGCGGGTCGGAGAAGGACAGCGACATGGTGCCGGAGAAGTCCTCGATCGGGGAGATCTCGTTGAGGACCTCCTCGAGGCCACCGGAGGGGTTCTCGTCGCCTGCGTCGATGCGGCGCTGGAACCAGGCATCGGCGCCGATGAGCCATTCGAAAGACTCGTTCTGCAGAGCGAGGAGGTCGGGAATCTCCAGGGGCTCACGAATCTTCGCGAACGAGACCCTCTTGGGCGCTCCAGGGATCCCCGCCGTGGAGTTGGTCGCAGTGGCCTTGGTCGCGCGGGAGACTGCCAAGATGCGTCCTTCCAGGGACTGTTGCCAGCTTGAGCCGGGGACGACCCATCTAGCACAGTTGTCAAGAGGTGCGGTAGTGCCCTGAGATCCTAAGCCCCGGGGTAGGGCACGGAGAAAGAGGGCAGCGCAAAGGGGCAGTCTAGCCACGCGAACGGCGACTGTCGAGTGGGACCGGCCAGAAGAACCGCCCACTGCTCAGGGACAGAGTGACCTCAACGCGACCATCCGTCAAGGTGCCACGCGTTGATCACTCCCCTGGCGCAAAGCGCTCTCACCAGCCGTAACCGGGGGAAGGGGCGATCACCGGCGAAAACGCGGGAAGAGCGAGCCCTCGCCCCCTGGCCAGGAGCGTCGGAGAAGAGTATGGCGAACGCCACACCGACATCGCCAACCGGGGGTCTTTACAAATGGCCCAGGTCACGTCTCGGAGCGCCGAACGGTCGCTCACGACCGTTCAACGGCGGCCCGGTCGAGGCTCAGCGCAGCACGATGTCGCTGATCCGCCAGCGACCGTCGACGCGGCACTCCTCCGGCAGCGCCCGCACGTCACCGAGGGGCCAGCCGCCCGGCACGCCTGGCTAGGCCTTCAGCCAGGCCAGGACGGCGAGGACGCGGCGGTGGTCGTCGTTGGACGGCGGCAGCGTGAGCTTGGTGAAGATCGACGAGATGTGCTTCTCCACGGCCCCGCCGCTGACCGACAGCGAGCGCGCGATGGCGGTGTTGGTGCGGCCCTCGGCCATCAGCGCCAGCACCTCGCGCTCACGCGGCGTCAGTTCGGTCAGCGGGTCGTTGCGGCGGCGCAGCGCGAACAGCCCGGCGACGACCTCGGGGTCGAGCACGGTGCCGCCGTCGGCCACGCGGTGCAGCGCGTCGGAGAGCTCGTCGAGCTTGGAGATGCGGTCCTTCAGCAGGTAACCGACGCCGCCGGAGCCGGGCTGACCCGCCTCGGCGAGCAGGTCGGAGGCGTAGGACTCCTCCACGTACTGCGAGAGCACGAGCACGCCGAGACCGGGCACCGCGGAGCGGGCGCGCATGGCGGCGCGCAGGCCCTCGTCGGTGAACGAGGGCGGCATCCGCACGTCGACGACGGCGATGTCCGGCCGGTGCTCGATCGCGACCTCGACGAGCGAGTCACCGTCACCGACGGCGGCCACGACGGTCGCCCCGGCCTCGCCGAGCAGCCGGACAAGGCCCTCGCGCAGCAGGACGGAGTCCTCGGCCAACACAACGCGCACCGCGTCACCCCTCTTCGAGTTCGAGGGGTAACGCTACCGGTGCGCACGGCTCAGGTCAGGGGGATGTCGGCGGTGAGCACGGTCGGTCCGCCGGAGGGGCTGGCGATGTCGAGCCTGCCGTCCACGGCGGAGAGCCGGTCCATCAGGCCGGAGAGACCGTGGCCCTTGCCGACGTGCGCGCCGCCGTTGCCGTTGTCGCGGACCTGGAGCAGCAGCACGTGCGCGTCGCGCCGCACGGTGACGGTGCACAGGGACGCCCCGGAGTGCTTGGCCACGTTGGTCAGGGCCTCGCTGACCACGAAGTACGCGGCGTTCTCCACGGATTCGGGCAGCCGCTCACCGGTCTCCAGGTCGATGTCCAGCGCGACCTCGACGGGGCACCGGGCAGCGGTCGCCGTGAGCGCCGCGCGCAGGCCTCGGTCGGTGAGGATCGGCGGGGCGATGCCACGGGAGACCGCGCGCAGCTCGGACAGCGCTTCCTGGCTCTGCACAAGCGCTTCCTCGATCAGCGGGCGCGCGGCCTCGGGATCGTCGTCGAGCCTGCGGCGCACGGCTTCGAGGTCCATGTTCAGCCGGACCAGCCGCTGCTGCGGGCCGTCGTGGATGTCGCGCTCGACCCGGCGCAGCGTCTGCGCCTCGGCCTGCACGGCGGCGGTGCGGCTGGTGGTCAGCTGCTCGGTGCGGGCCCGCAGCGCGGCGGCCTCGTTGGTGAGCATCAGCCGCACCATGCCCGCCTCGAAGGCGGCCAGCCCGCGCAGCACGTACGGCAGCGTCAGCGCGAAGAACAACCCGATCGCCACGTAACCGGTGAGGTGGATGAACTCCGAGTTCATCCCGAGCAGCGCGAACAGGTGCACGTTGTCGTTGGGCAGCGACCACTCCCACAGGGGGTAGGTCACGCCGCCGAGCGCGCCCGCCGACCACGTGATCGTCAGCGACCAGGTCACCACGCGCACGGGCAGCTGGACGAAGCCGAAGAGCAGGTCCCGCCAGGACTGCGGGTCCTGGAGCGAGCGCCACAGCCGCCCGAAGCCGCGCCCCTCGTTGCGGCGGTAGTAGGTCGGCGGGAGGTCGCGGCGGTAGAGCCAGCGCACCCGCGCCCGCTCACCGGAGGCGTAGCCGCGCGCCGCGGCGTGGCAGCCGGCGAGGATACCGATGCCGATCCAGATCACCGTCAGGCCGACACCCAGCCAGAAGGTCACCATCAGCGGGATGAACGTGGCCAGCGCGATGAACAGGCCGGGAATCAGGTAGCCGAAGTCCCTGCGAGCCTGGGCCCAGGTCACCGGGACCGGCTGGTACCGGTCGATGCCGGTCGCGTTCGTGGTCATGGCACAAGCCTGTTCTCTCGGCGCTGCCCGTTCCATCCGGCGGCCCGCACACCGCTGGTGGGGCTAACCCCACCCCTGATCAGGTCCCGCGCATGCGGTGCGGCAGTTCCTCGTGGGTCAGCAGGAGGGTGTGGTCGGTGGTCCCGGAGACGATCCGCGCGCGCTCCAGGTTGTGCTCCAGGTAGGCCCACTCGATCTCGTCGATCTCCTCGACGGCGCGCTTGATCGTGGCCTTGTCGGCGGTGCCCCACGCGACCGGGACGGCGACGACGAAGTCCCAGTAGCCCATGCGCGCCCACGGGTGGTCCGGGCTGCTGGAGAAGCGGCACGTCACCGGAACCCGCTCGCCGACCGAGAGCGGGTGCCCCGGGAGGTGCTCCGCGCGCAGCGTGTGCAGCGCGAAGCGCCGGGGGACGTCGCGCGTCGTGGTCACGTCGGCCATCACGAGCACGGTCGCGGCGCCGGCGCTGTCCAGGTGGGAGATCATCCCCGGGCTGAGCGCACCCCGGCGGAAGTACTGGTAGGGACTGCCGTTGGTGCGCCGCGCTCGCAGCAGGAACAGCCCGCCGAGCACCGCCAGCCCGAGCAGGCAGCCGCCGACGACGTAGCCCCACAACTGTCCACTGAGGACGAACGCGGCTCCGGCGAGCGCCAGGACCGCGCTGGTCATGCCGACGGTGATCAGCCACGGCCGGTCACCCCGCCGGTAGATCTCGTTGTACTGGCGCGCGTGGCCGCGATCGGGCTGGAAGTCGAAGCGCCGCTGACCGTTCTTCGGCGACCACGACGTCCCCCGGATGAGCGGGAACACCGGGACGGCCTCCGGCGAGACGTGCGGCTGGCCGCGGTCGTCCCACGCCAGCTCCACGCCGAAGCGCTGCTGCGGGTAACGCAGCTCCGGGGGCAGCTTGTCGGCGGGCAGCACCAGGGGCCGGTCCTTGCCCTTGAGCTGGCTCGCGCCGTGGGCCAGCTCGCCCAGCAGCACCCACTCGGCCGCGTCGATGGACGCGGTGACCTCGCGCAGCACCTGCGCGTCGGCGATCGCCCACGAGACCGGGGAGGCGTCGAAGTGCGACCAGTAGGCCGACTTCCGGCCGCTGAGGTCGTAGGCCACGCACGGGATGCGCTCGCCGGGCGACCACATCGCACCGCCGGGCAGCTGCACCAGGCGCAGGGCGAAACGCGGCACGGTCGTGGGGGAGCGGGACATCTCGGCCATCACCAGCACGGCCGCCCTGCCGTCCTTGCCGACCTCCAGCACGACGCCCGGCACGACCTGGCCGCCGCGGTAGGGGCGCCACGGCTGCCGCCGACCCGCGAGGACGAGCACGACGCCGCCGATGGCGAGCAGCGCGCCCACCACGCCGAGCGCGATCGCCCACCACGGCCCCGTCATCGCCCAGACGCTCAGCGCCAGCACCGGGAAGGCTGCCCACAACGCCCTGCTCAGGCCGGCTCTCCACTGCGCGTAGTGCCCGCTGGTGCTCCGCAGGTGCGCGTCGTCGACCTCCCACTGCTGGTAGCGCTGCGGGTGGGTGGCCGGAAGGCCGTGTCGCGGCTGGTTCAACTCCTGCGCTCCCATGATCGGAGTGGTTCACGAGGAACTTACTTGAGCCGGTGAACCGAGCGCGGGACGCACAGGGGCGTACGTACGTATGAATGGATAGGCTCACTCCGTGGGACATCGCGAAGATCTGCTCGCCGGAGCGAAGCAGTGCCTGTACGAGCGGGGTTACGCGCGCACGACAGCCAGGGACATCGTCGCTGTCTCCGGCGCCAACCTCGCCTCCATCGGGTATCACTTCGGTTCCAAAGAGGCGCTGCTGACGGCCGCGCTCATCGAGGCGACCGAGGAGTGGGCGGCCGCCGTCGCCACCATGTGGTCACCCGATCCGGAGGCGCCCTTCATCGAGCGCTTCGAGTCGTTGTGGAAGGCCGTCGTCGCCTCCCTCGCCGAGCACCGCAACCTCTGGGTGTCCACCTTCGAGGCGCTCAACCAGGCCGAACGCCTGCCCGAGCTGAAGGAACGGCTCTCCGGCGACGTCGAGCACGCCCGCGTCGCCTTCTCCGGCCTCTTCGGTCCCGCACCCGCGCCGACGCCGCAGTCCGCTCCCCCGGTCGACGCCGAGCACGCCGATCGAGCCGTGGGCGCCTTCTACGTGGCGCTCATGCAGGGCCTCATGGTGCAGCGCCTGCTCGACCCGGAGCGCGCCCCCACCGGCGAGGACCTGGCGCTAGCCCTCCGCACCATCATCGAGCGCGCCGCACCCCAACCACCTGAATGACTCGTTCAGTCCGTTGAACGTGCTGAACGAGTCATTCAGCACGCCCAACCACCTCAACGAGTCATTCAGGGACTTCCCGGCGGGCGCTCGCGGCTGCGGTGACCGGGTCGTTCGGCGTGCGGTTCGAGGAGATCGCGGGTGGTCGTGGCACCCCCAACGGCCCGTTCGGTGCGCCCAACCACCTGAATGACTCGTTCAGTCCGTTGAATCACCTCAACGAGTCATTCAGCGCGAAGCCGGAGGCGGTCGGAGCGCGCGCTTCGGCGAGGTGGTGGCGGGTCAGCCAACGGCCCGTTTGACGCGTTGAACGCCCTGAACGGGTCGTTCAGGGCTTAAGCGGCGTGGAGACGTGGGGTCAGGGGGTGAGGATGACCTTGCCGATGGTGGCGCGGGTGGTGAGGGCGGTGTGCGCGGAGGCGGCCTCGCTGAGCGGGATGGGCGGGTTGACCAAGGGGATCAGTTCGCCGGCCGCGAGCGCGTCCATGGCGCGGCGTTCGAGAGCGCGGAGGCCGCCGGCGCGCTGGATGACGGTGGGGCCGATGGCGACGCCAGCGGTGAGGCCGCGGGCCCACAGGTCCTCCTGCGAGATCTTGGTGGACTCCCCGGCGGACCACCCGAAGAAGTAGACGCGCCCGCCCGCGCCGAGCAGGTCGAGCGACGCCTGGCCGACGGAGCCGCCGACGCTGTCGAGGACGAGGGTGACCTGGCGGTCGCCGAGCAGTGAGCGGACCTGGGCGGCCCAGTCCTCCTGCGTGTAGTCCACGGCGATCTCCGCGCCGAGCCCGCGCACGAGGTCGACCTTCGCCGAGCCGCCCGCGAGGCCGATGACGGTCGCGCCGACGTTGCGCCCGTGCTGCACCAAGAGGTTTCCGATACCGCCCGCGGCAGCGGTCACGAGCACGACGTCATCAGAGGTGATGGCGGCGGAGTGCAGGACGGCCATGGTGGTGCGGCCGGTGCCGATCATCGCGACGGCGGCACCGTCCGAGACACCAGAAGGGATGTCGTAGAGCGATTCCACCTGAGCCACGGCCAGTTCCGCGTAGCCGCCGCTGGCCATGCCGAGGTGCGCGACGACGCGGCGGCCGAGCCAGTCGTCGGAAACGCCGGGGCCGACCGCGTCGACGACCCCGGCGACCTCGCGGCCCGGGGTCATCGGCAGCTCGGGCAGCGGCATCGGGCCGCCGCCGATCCCGGCCCTGATCGTGGTGTCGATCAGGTGCACGCCCGAGGCGGAAACCCTGATCCTGACCGACCCCTCACCAGGTGAGGGGTCGGGGACCTCCTGGTAGAGAAGGGTTTCCGCCGGGCCGAACTCGTGCTGCCGGATCGCGTGCATCTCGTCTCCTCGCTCGTCGAGCTGTCGGAGACGACGCTAGAAGCCAAACTGAGGTTGAGGTCAAGCTCAGAACGGCTGCTGGTTCGGTTTGCAGACGAGCCCGGCCTTCGGCAGCTCCACCGAGGTCAGGTACTTCTCGGCGGCGGCGTCGACGCAGTCGCTCGACCCGAGGCTGGTGTGCCCGAACGCGTCCACGTCGAGCAGGCGCGCGTTGCCGAGCTGCTCCGACATCCGCTTGGAGAACGTGTACGGCGTCGCCGGGTCGTTGTAGATGCCGACGACCAGCACGGGCGCCGAGGTCTTGGCGTTCCACGGGCCCCGGTAGACCTTCTTCGCGCTCACCGGCCAGTGCGCGCAGCCGACGAAGTCGTGGAACGCCTGGCGCCGCCCGAAAGTAGGCGCGTCGCGCTCCCACGCGGAGGCGACCGAGGGCACGAGCGCGGGCACCTTCGGGAACGGCTTGTCGGAGCAGTTGACGCCGTAGAAAGCGTCGTGCTCGGTGTAGGGGGCGTCCGTCGAGCGGGACTGCGACAGCTGCTGGAGCTCGGTCGCCAGCTTGGCCAGCTCGACGGGGCCGGTCAGCGGGATGGTCTCCAGCACGCCGCCGACCTTCGCGACGAACTGGCTCAACGTCATCGGGCCCTCGCCCTTGCGCAGCCGCTCGCGGATCGCGTCGAACTTCGCGCGCGGGTCACCCTCGCTGAACGCGCACTTCGGGCCCTCTTCCTTGCAGCGCTTGAGGAAGGCCGACAGCGCGTGCTCGAAGGCCAGTGCCCGTTCGCGGTCGTAGCGCAGCGCGTCGTTGGTGCGCAGGGAAGGATCGACCGCGCCGTCGAGGATCATCGCGCGGACCTTGGTGGGGAACAGGTTCGCGTAGGTCGCGCCGAGCAGGGTTCCGTAGGACAGGCCGACGTAGGTCAGCTTCTGATCGCCGACGGCCGCCCTGATCAGGTCGAGGTCGCGTGCGGTGTCCTCCGTGGACATGTGGTTGATGATCGGCCCGCCGACCGCGCCGCAGGACTTCGCGAACTCCGCGTGAGCGTCCACAGTGGACTTGATCTGCGCGGCGGTCACCGGGACCTGGGTCATCCGCGCGCGCAGCGCGTCAGCGCTTTCCTGAGTGGTGAAGCACTTCAGCGGGTTGCTCCGGCCGACGCCGCGCGGGTCGAAGCCGATGAGGTCGAAGCGGTCGGGCACTGAAGAGGGGAACAGCACGCTCGGGATCGTGGCGAGCAGCAGCCCGTCCGCGCCAGGGCCACCGGGGTTGATCACGACCGAGCCGATGCGCTCGGCGGGCTTGGAAGCCGCGCGGCGCAACAACATCAGGTTGATCTTGCTGCCGCTCGGCTTGGCGTGGTCGAGTGGGACGGCGAGGTTCCCGCAGCTGTAGCGGAATCGGTCCTCCGGCGGCACGAAGGTCAACGCGTCCTCGGGGCACGGGCCCCAAGCGACGGGAGCGGCGGGGGACTTGATGACGGGCTGCGCGACGGCGGGTGCTGCTGACCCGATCAGTGCCGCGACGGCCAAGGTGATCACAGGGAACCGAAGCACTGAGAGCCCTCCTCGGGTTTGCCCTCAGCGTCGCACCGCCCACGTGCCACGGGCATCCACAAAAGTGCTCACTCGCAACACTGCGCGGCCTCATCGGCTCCATGCATGCGCAGGCACTAGAGCGGGGGCAGGGGCGCTTCGTCCAACCAGACGCCGAGTAGGGGGCGGACGTCCACGGCGGAGTGGGCTTCTGCCAAGGAGACGAAGTCGGGCGTGGTGGCGGTGGAGTGGCGGTGTGCGGTCGTCCACTCGCGGAGCAGGCGGAAGAATGCACCGTCGCCCATCGCCATGCGCAGCGCGTGCAGGGTCAGCGCGCCGCGCTCGTACACGCGGTCGTCGAAGATCCGCCGCACACCGGGGGCGCTGAGCGTGAGGTCCTGCGGGAGCAGCGAGAGCTTGGCGTGCGAACGCTGCGCGAGCGCGTGGCAGGACCGCCCGTCCGCCTCTGCCCACAACCACTCCGCGTAGGTCGCGAAGCCCTCGTGCAACCAGATGTGCCGCCAGTCCGACGCCGTCACGCTGTTGCCGAACCACTGGTGCGCGAGTTCGTGCGCCACAAGGCGTTCCGAGCCGCGCCGCCCGTCGACGTGGTTGCTTCCGAAGATCGACATCGCCTGCGCCTCGACGGGGACGTCGAGCTCCTCGTCCACCACGACGACGCCGTACTCCGTGAACGGGTAGGGGCCGAAGAGCCGCGAGAACTCCTTGAGCATCCTGGGCTGGTTGGCGAAGTCGTTGCGGAACGCGCGCAGCAGCCGCGCGGGCACGGCGGCGGGCTGGCGCACCGGCGCCTTCGCCAGCTCAGCCGACACGTATCGTCCAATTTGGACAGACACGAGGTAGGGCGAGGTCGGCTCGGGCTGCTCGTAGACCCACGTGCTGCCGGTGTGGGACACCAGCGTGCCGCTCGCGATCACCGTGTAGCTCGGAGCCGTCGTGACCGAGATCCGGTACGCGGCCTTGTCGGCGGGGCGGTCGTTGCACGGGAACCACGAAGAGGCGCCGGTCGGCTGGCTGGCCACCAACGCTCCGTCGGAGAGCTGCGTCCACCCGATCTCGCCCCAGTGGCCGCGATTCGGCCGTGGCACACCGGCGTAGCGCACCTCGACGGTGAACTCCTCGCCCACCGCGAGCACGCGCCCCGGGCGCACGCGGAGCTTGCCGAGCCGGTGCGCGTAGCGAACAGCCTTGCCGTCGAAGAGAATCCGGTCAACGCGCAGCGGACCGAAGTCCAGGCTCACGCTGTTCAGCGCGGAGCGCGCGACGGCGGTGATCACGGCGCGCCCGCCGAGCCGATTCGCCCCGGGGCGGTAGTCCAGGTGCAGGTCGTAGCGCAGGACGGAGTACCCGTCGTCGCCGTGCGCGTCGAGGTAGGACTGCTGCCTCATCCCTTGCGGGCCTTCCCGGTGCGCCACGCGGCGATCGGGTTGCCCAGCCAGCGGGTGTCCGGCGGAACGCTCTCGCCGCTCATCATCAGCGACGCCGGGCCGACCGTGGTGCGCGCGCCGATCGCGGTGCCGGGCAGCGCGATGCCGTGCGGGCCGAGCGTCGCGCCCTCGCCGAGGGTGACCGTGTCCATCCGCATGATCCGATCATGGAACAGGTGGGTCTGGACAACGCACCCCCGGTTGACCGTCGCGCCCCGGCCGATCCGCACGAGATCCGCTTCGGGCAGCCAGTACGACTCGCACCACGCGCCCCGGCCGATCCGGGCGCCGAGCCCGCGCAGCCACAGGTTCATCAGCGGCGTGCCACCGACCGAGCCGACCAGCCACGGCACCGCGAGCACTTCGACGAAGGTGTCGGCCAGCTCGTTGCGCCACACGAACGAACTCCACAGTGGACGCTCGATCCGGCCGAACCGCCCGACCAGCAACCACTTCGCCAGGCAGGCGACCACGCAGGCCACCACGCCCGCGCCCAGCAGCACGAAACCGCTCAGCCACAACGGGACCGAGCGCAGCGCCCAGAGCACGGACACGGCGAGCGCGACCGTGCACATCACCGGGACCACCCGGCACAGCTCGACGAGCGCCCGCGCGATCACGAGCCTGCGCGGCGGGTCGAACGTCCTGCTCTGGTCGCCGGTCTCCGCCACGCGCGGCAGCTTCATCGGCGGCATGCCGAGCCACGAGCTGCCAGCCTTGGCGCGCTTCGGCGTGGACGAGAGCACACCGACGAGGCCGCGGTTGGGCACCGAGCGGCCCGGTGCGGTCATGCCGGAGTTGCCGAGGAACGCGCGCTTGCCGACCCGCGCGGCGGCGATCCGCATCCACCCGCCGCCCAGTTCGTAGGTGCCGACCATTGTGTCGTCAGCGAGGAAAGCGCCGTCTCCGACCGTGGTCATCGAAGGCAGCGCGAGCACCGTCGACGCTTCGACGCGGCGTCCGACCTTCATGCCCAGCGCCCGCAGCCACACGGGCGTGAACAGGCTGGCGTAGAAGGGGAACAGGGCCACGCGCGAGGAGTTCATCAGCCGCTCGGTGGCCCACGCCTGCCACGCGATCCGGCCGTGCACGGGGTGGTAGCCCTCGCGCAGGCCGATGCTCAGCAACCGCACGCTGACCAGCACGAGCACCGCGTAGGTCAGCATGAACAGCACTGTCACCAAGGGAACCGACAGCAGAGACCCGTTGAACGCGACCAGCACGAACACGCTCGGGATCGCGGCGGCGACCGGCAGGAGGTCCAGGAAGAACGAGGTCACGTTGTAGGTCAACGCCCAGCGGCGCTTGTGCTCGGGCCGCTCGTCCGGCCACCGCTGAGCCGCCTTGCCGGAGCGCGCAGCGGGAACTCCGCCCCAGCGCTGGCCCGCCGGGACCGAGCCCAGCACGCACGAGCCGGGCGCGACCTGAGCGCGCTTGCCGATCCGCGCGCCGGGCATCAGCGTGCTGCGTGCGCCGACGGTCGCGCCCGCCCCGACCCGGATGCGGCCGACGTGCAGCACGTCGCCGTCGAGCCAGTGCCCGGTCAGGTCGACCTCGGGCTCGATCGCGCTTCCCTTGCCCAGCTTGAGCATTCCGGTCACCGGCGGCACCGAGTGCAGGTCGACGCCCTGCCCGATCCGCGCGCCGAGCGCCTTGGCGTAGTAGGTCGTCCACGCGCCGGAGAGCTTCGAAGCGCCGCTCAGCTCGGCCAGCTTCTCCGCCGTCCACAGTCTCAAGTGGACACTCCCGCCACGCGGGTAGGAGCCGGGACGCAAGCCGCGCAACAGCAATCGCGCTCCGCCGACCGCGATCCCCAGGCGTCCGGGCGGGCTGATGAACACCACCCAGCCCGCCAGCACCCACCACCACGACACGGCGGGCGTCCAGCCCAGCACGTTGCCCGCGGCGGCGAGCACGGTGACCCACCGCGTCCCGACCACGGTCAGCAGCAGCGGCAGCAACGCGATCTGCGCGAGCCCGGAGCGAATGCGAGTCGGCTGCACGACGCGCTCCGACGAGTCCGTGACCTTGAACTCGTCGAGCCGCGCGGCCAGTTCGGCGACGGTGGAGCGCTGGTAGACGTCGTTGACCGAGCAGCTCGGATAGCGCTGCCGGAGCAGCGAGACCAGCTGCGCGGCGGCCAGGCTGCCACCGCCACTGGCGAAGAAGTCGGTGTCCTTGCTGGCGGGCGGCCTGCCGAGCACTTCGGTCCACTGCTCGGCGAGCCAGGCCTGCGTGCCGTCGAGCTCGGCGGTCTGCTCGGGTGAACTCGGCAGCGGCCACGGCAGCGCGGCGCGGTCGACCTTGCCGGACGTGCGCGTCGGCAGCGTGTCGACGATCGCCAGCAACGGGACCAGCGCGGCCGGGAGCGCGGCGCGCAGCCGGTCGAGCGCGGAAGCCTCGTCGAAGGAGTCCACTGTGGACACCAGGTAGCCGACGAGGATCTGGTTGCCGCCCTTGGTGCCGCGCACGGCGGCCGCCGCGCCAGCCACGTCGGGCAGCGCCTGGAGCGCGGCGTCGACCTCGCCCAGCTCGATCCGACGCCCGCCCAGTTTGACCTGTTCGTCCGCTCTGCCGAGGAAAACGAGGCCTTCGGGCTCCGCGCGGACCAGGTCACCGCTGCGGTAGGCGCGGTCCCAGCCCAGCGACGGCAGCGGCGCGTATTTCTCCGCGTCCTTGGCCGGGTCCAGGTAGCGCGCCAGGCCGACGCCGCCGATGACCAGCTCACCGGAGCCGCCCATCGGGACGAGTTCCCCGGCGGAGTCCACGACGGCCAGCTCCCAGCCGTCCAGCGGAAGACCGATGCGCACAGGGCCCTCGCCGGTCATCTGCGCGCCGCACGCGACGACCGTGGCCTCGGTCGGCCCGTAGGTGTTCCAGACCTCGCGGCCCTCGACGGCCACACGCTCGGCCAGCTCCGGCGGGCACGCTTCGCCGCCGAAGATGAGCAGTCGCACGTCGTCCAGCGCCTCGGACGGCCATAGCGCGGCCAGCGTCGGCACGGTGGACACCACGGTGATCTCGTGCTCGATCAGCCACGGGCCGAGGTCCATTCCCGTTCGCACCAACGCCCTCGGCGCCGCGACGAGGCAGGCGCCGTGCCGCCACGCGAGCCACATCTCCTCGCAGGAGGCGTCGAAGGCCACTGACAGTCCCGCGAGCACGCGATCGCCGGGACCGATCGGTTCGTCCACAAGGAACAGTCGAGCCTCGGCGTCCACGAACGCGGCGGCGCACCGGTGGCTGACCGCGACGCCTTTCGGCTTCCCAGTGGAGCCCGAGGTGAAGATGATCCACGCGTCGTCGTCCGGTCCGGGCTCGCCCGCGACGTGCATCGGCGTGCCGCGCATCGTCAGCTCGCGGCGCTCGCCGAGCACCGCGCACACGTCCGCCTCACCGAAGACCAGATCGGCTCGCTCGTCCGGGTCCTCGGCGTCGACCGGCACGTAGGCCGCGCCCGCCGCGAGCACCGCGAGGATGCTGACGTAAAGGTCCGTCGTGCCCGAGGGCACACGCACACCGACGCGGTCGCCGACGCCGATCCCCACCGCCGCAAGGGAAGCGCGGAGGTCGTCGACCTCGGCCATCAGCGCCCGGTAGGTCAGCGCGGTCGCTCCGGCCCGCAGCGCGTGCGCCGTGGGGTGCAGCCGCGCGGTCTCGGTGACGATGTCGAGCAGCGTGCGCTCCGGCGGCGCGGACGAACCCGCGAACAAGGCCGGAGCCAGCGTCTGCACCGCGGTCATGCGCGTCCTCCGAACTCAGGGAAGCGCTTTTCGGCTGTGCGAAAGGAAAATCCGATCGGCGCGACCGCAGAGCCTACCGCGAGCGAAGCGAATCCGCTGCTCTCGCTGGCTAACGTCACACCAGGCGGAGCTTCGGCCGCGCGTTCTCCGTGCGCTCGGTGAACCCGGTGAGGCCGCGCAGCGTCGTGTTGTCGACGCGCAGGCGAACGGCGAGCGCGGCCAGGTCGACGCCGTGCTCGGCGGCGAGAACCACGGCGCGGCACAACAGGTTCGGGTGCTCACCAGCGTGCTCGCGGTCGATCGGCTCAGCCGTCCGCCACCCGCGCTTGGCCAGCGCTGTCAACAGCCGCCGGTGCGCCGCGTCGGTCATCAACCCCAGCGCACGCCCGCGCGCCGCGAGCGAGGCCGCGGTCACGCCGTACGCGTCGGCCAGCTCCTTCACCGCGTCGAGGTCAGCGTGCAGCGGGAAGACGCCCGCGATCTCCTCCGCGGGCATCAGGAGCTCGGCGGCGAAGGCGTCCGCCTCCGACTCGTGCACGCGACTGCCCGGCGCCGCGTCCGGGTGCAGCACCAGGTGACCCAGCTCGTGCGCGACGGAGAAGCGTTGGCGCAGAAGGTCTTCTGGGGCGGCCAGCACGATCATCGGCCGCTCGGGGAGCACGCAGGAGAACACGCCGACGGCGACGTGCTGGGGCAGGCGGCTCACCACGACACCGCGAGCTTCGAGCGTGCGGACGAGGTCGAGGACCGGGCCGGACTCCGCGCCCCACGCCCTGCGCACCGCGTGCGCGGCGCGTTCGGGACCGTCGTGCTGCCCGTCGAGATCGACCGGTGGCAGGCCGACCACCTCGTCCAGCGCGCTGGTGACCTCCCACAGCAGCTCCACGTGCGCGAGCGCCTGGGCGCGCTTGGCGGCCGTGGTCGCGCGCAGGGAGCGGAAGTGGGCGTGCGCGGTGTCCAGCCGCAGGTGCGGGCGTCCCGGGGCGAAGAACCCGACCTGCACGCCCAGCCGGTCGGCGCAGCGCGCGAGCACGCTCGGGTCCGGGCGGAGCTGGCCCAGCTCGATCCGCGCGACGGCCGTGGGGGCGAGCCCGACCGCCTCCGCCAGCTCCCGCGCGCGAAGCCCGGCGAGCGCGCGGGCCATCGCCAGCCGCGTCGGATCGAAGGCCCCCGCGCTGGCGTGGGCGTCCGTGGTCACGACGTCTCCTCGACCTGAACGTGGCGGGCTGGGCGTGGGGCTACCAGCATCATCACCCACCACTCGATCGTGGCGGCGCACCGGGGCCGATTCTGGGATGAGTGACCGTCGCATTTCGAGAAACGTTTGCGCACCTGGCAAATGCCCAATGTCTGAGCGGGTGAAATTCCCTAAACGGCGGTTGACGCACATGTCGGAAGATCTGTCGGTCACCCTGCCCTGACCTGCGAGTCCTTCGTTGTCGGGCTACCCGAGCGGCCTAATCCGGGCGCAGAAGAGCATCACCTTCCGTAGCCGTCGGCGCGGCGGACTCGCTAGTCTTCTTGCCCTGTGCGCAAAGGAACCTAGTGAGGTGGCCGTGGCGTTCCCCGCTCCATTTCCGGCCGCACCGCGTGGCGGACGGGCTCGATGACCCTTCCGCTGCCGGACCGGTCGCCGCACTCGGCGGAGTTCGAGATCTCTCCCGAGTCGCTGGAGCGCGCCCGCGCCAGGCTCGCCAAGAAGTGGGCGTACCTGGTCAGCAAGACCACCTACATCCCGATGGCGCAGCTGGAGATCGAGCGCAGGCTCGTCGAACTGGTCGACGTCCTGTTCACCACCATGCGCACCGAGCCGTTCTCGGCCGACGGCGCCACTGACGTCGGCGCGCGCCTGGTGGAGCTGAACTTCGCCGGCCGGGCCAGCCTGCGCCGCACGGTCGAGGTCCTCGGCAAGTCGCTGCTCGGCATGACCGACCTGCTCCCGGTCGACCGGCTGCCGGAGCGCGTCGTCGGCCTGCTCGGCGCCCTGACCTCCGGCTACGTCGAGGCCGTGCGGCTGTCGATCTTCACCCAGCAGGAGAACCTCAACCGCGCGCTGATCAAGGCGGCGCAGGACGCGCAGCGCGACAGCAAGGCCAGCGAGGCGCGCTTCGACGAGGTCTTCACCTCCTCCAGCAGCGGCATCGCGATCACCGACCTGGACGGGGTGTTCGTCCGCGCCAACGCCGCGCTCGGCGAGATCCTCGACCACGCACCGGCGGCGTTCGAAGGGCTGTCGCTGTTCGACGTCATCGCGCCGGAGGACGTCGCGCCCGTCCGCAACGGGCTGCGCGAGCTGGCCGACGGCAAGTCGGAACGGCTGCGCCAGCGCCGCACCATGCTCGGCAAGGACGGCGAGGCCGTGCAGGCGCACCTGGCGATCTCGCTGCTGCGCGACGGCGACGGCAACCCGAACCACTACGTGGTGATCGTCGGCGACGACACCGAGCTGACGTTGTTGCAGGGCCAGCTCAGCCACCAGTCGCTGCACGACGTGCTGACCGGCCTGCCGAACCGGCAGTTCTTCACCACCAGGCTGGAGCGGGTGCTCCGGCACGCCGACCAGACCTTCGGCGTGACCATGTACCACCTGGACCTCGACGCCTTCTCGGTGATCGCGAACGGGCTCGGCGCGCCGGTGGCCGAGGCGCTGCTGAAGAGCGTCGCCGAGCGGCTGCGCTCGATCTTCGCTGGCGAGAGCGCGATGGTCGCCCGGCTCGGTGGCGACGAGTTCGGCGTGCTCGTGCAGAACGAGGCCGGCACGCCGGACGTGGTGCGGACCGTCGAGCAGATCAACGAGGTGCTGGCCGAGCCGTTGTACGTGGACGGCAACGGCGTCGCCTCTTCCGCGTGCATTGGCGTCGTGCACCGCCCGCACCCCGACATCGAAGCCGCCGAGCTGTTGCGCCTGGCCGACATGACGTTGCGGCGCGCGAAGCGCAACGGCAGCAGGCAGTGGGGCGTGTACGACCCCGCGCAGAGCGAACGGGACCGCGCCCGCTTCGGCCTCGCCGCGACGATGCCCGGCGCGTGGGAGAGCGGCGAGGTCGGCGTGTACTCGCGTCCGCTCGCCAAGCTCGACGACGGCAGAACCGTTGCGGTGGAAGCACTTCTGCGCTGGGAGCACCCCGAACTCGGGCAGCTCCCGCACACGCGGTGCGTCGAGCTCGCCGAGCAGATCGGCCTCGTCATGCCGCTGGGCACGTGGCTGCTGCGCTCCGCCTGCCAGAGCATGGCCGAGCGCCAGGTCCCGCTCGGCGTCGGGCTCACCCCGTACCAGGCCGCGGACCCCGACCTGGTCGGCGAGGTGTTGCAGGTCCTGGAGGACACCGGCCTCGACCCGGCGCGGCTCCAGCTCGGCGTGCCCGTGCGGGCGCTGCTCTCCGACTGCGGCGAGGCCGCCGACAACCTCGCGGTGCTCGCCGACGCCGGGATCGGCATCGTGCTCGACGGCTTCGGCACCTCCGCGACCGATCTCGCCTTCGTCGAGGACCTGCCCGTGCGCGGCGTCCGCCTGGCCGCCTCGCTGGTCCGGCTCCAGGCCGAGCGCTCCGGCCGCTCCGCGCTCGACCGCTCGCTGACCGAACTCATCGCGCACGTGCACGCCGCCGGTGCGACCGTGATCGTCGACGGCGTCGAGACTCCCGCGCAGCTGGACTGGTGGCGCTCGGCGGGCGCCGACTTCGGGCTCGGGCGGATGTTCCCGGTCCTGTCCTGAGGTCCGTCCTGCCGGGAACTACCGAGTCGTTACGCTCGTTGGGTGAGTGGCAGTGCCGCCGGTGGGGGACGGACGAACGCAGTGATGGAGACGACGGGGGAGAACCCGCTGGTGCGCCGTTCGCGCTCTTCGCCATCGGAGCTCGCTGGAGCGCCGTTGCTGGAGGACTTCCGCAGGCTGTCCCAGTTCCTGCTGGTGTACAAGTTCGCCGTCGAAGAGCTGCTGACGAAGCTGCGCATCCTCAGCGAGGAGTTCGACTTCGTCCACCGGCACGATCCGATCGAGCACATCACCCACCGCGTCAAGCGGCCCGAGGCGATCATCGAGAAGCTGCGCCGCAAGGGGCTCAGCACCGATCTCGACTCCATCGCAGAACACCTCGACGACGTCGCCGGGGTGCGCGTGGTGTGCCCGTTCGTCTCCGACGTCTACGGCGTCCGCGAGATGCTCGGCCGCCAGCACGACGTCGAGATCCTGCGCACCAAGGACTACATCGCCTCGCCCAAGCCCAACGGCTACCGCAGCCTGCACCTCATCGTGCAGATCCCGGTGTTCCTCTCCGACCGCGTCGAGCACGTCAAGGTCGAGGTGCAGATGCGCACCATCGCCATGGACTTCTGGGCCACCCTGGAGCACAAGCTCTTCTACAAGTACGACGACCAGGTGCCCGCCGACTTCGCCGACGAGCTGGCCAGCACCGCCGCCGTCGCCGCCCAGCTCGACGCGCGGATGGAGTCCCTGCACCGCCGCCTGCACCGCTGAGTGACAACCGGCGGTTTCATGACTAGAATTCTGACCATGAAGACGCTGCCCTTGGCTGAGGTGAAGGCGCACCTGTCCGCCCTCGTCTCCGAGATCGAGGCTCAACACGAGCAGGTCACCGTGACCAAGAACGGCGCGCCTGCCACAGTGATGATCTCCGTGCACGAGTGGGAGTCTCTGCTGGAGACGATCGCCGTGCTCAGCGATCAGCAGACTGTCGCTGATCTCGCGGAGGCGCAGCGCACTCGTGATTCTGGCGAGGCTTACAGCACTGACGACGTCTTGGCGGCTTTCGAGGCACGGCGGTCCGCAGGCGCGTGAGTGAGATTTTTGGGCTTTCCTGGTCCAAGACCGCTAAGAGGGCGATCGCAGGAGAGCTGCCAGAGGCCGTGGCTGCCGCAGTGCTCGAACTCGTGCTCGGACCGCTGCGGGAGAACCCGTACCGCGTCGGCAAGCCGTTGAGAGAACCCTTCGATGGGGTTTGGTCGGCGCGGCGCGCCACCTATCGCGTGCTGTACCGCATCGACGAGGAGCGGCGGACCGTGTTGATCGAGGCGATCAAGCACAGGGGAGACGCGTACCGCTGAGCCGATACCTTCAAATCGGCCAAAGTAACGTTCGGCGTTACTTTAGGCGATTTCGAGGTACTCGTCGCGGACGCTCGCCTCAGCCGAGCGCTGGGCGGTGAACGTGGGGTTGGCCAGTCACCACGACCCCCCCAACCCCTGTCGATCATCGAACCGCCCCAACCCACACAGCGTCGGGGGATCGGTGACGCGCGCCAACGGCTCGTTTGACGCCTTGAGCGCACTGAACGGGTCGTTCAGGGCTTAAACGACGGCGTGGGTCAGAGGTGGTTGCGGCGCCATTCGCGGACGAGGAGCCAGGCGAGGTAGGTGCCACCGATGGCGCTGGTGAGGATGCCGACGGGCAGTGGCGTGGGGGAGAAGAGGCGTTGCACGGCCAGGTCGCTGGCGACGAGCAGCAGGGAGCCGGTGGCCGCGGCGGCGGTGAGGTTGGGGCCGGGGGCAGCGGTGAGCTTGCGGGCGAGTTGCGGGGCGGCGAGGGCGACGAAGGTGATGGGGCCCGCCGCGGCGGTGGCGACGGAGGAGAGGGTGACGCTGACGCCGAGCAGGGCCAGCCGGGTGGTCTCGACGGGGACGCCGAGTGCGCGGGCCTTGTCGTCGCCGAGTTCCAGGAGCGCGAGCTTCTGTCCGAAGTAGACGGTGGGCGGGAGCAGGAGCGCGATGGCGATCAGCAGCGGGAGGAGCTGGAGCCAGGTGCGGCCGTTGAGGCTTCCGGTGATCCACGTCTGCGCGGCGATGGCGCCGGTCAGCGAAGCGCGCGTGACGAGGTAGTTGTTGGCGGCCAACAGCATGGCGCTCAGCCCGATGCCGACGAGGATGAGCCGGAAGCCCTGGACGCCGCGCCGGAAGGCGAGCAGGTAGGCGAGCGCGGCGGTGGCGACGCCGCCGACGAGCGCGCCGAGGGAGATCTCGGCCATGCTGCCCTGGAACACCAGGATGGCGATCAGCGCCCCGGTCGCGGAGCCGTTGGCGAAGCCGATGAAGTCGGGGCTGCCAAGGGGATTGCGGGTCAGGCTCTGCAACACGGCCCCGCTCAGCGCGAGCGCGGCGCCGACGAGGACGGCGATGAGCACGCGGGGCAGGCGCAGGCGGTTGACGATGAACTCCGTCGCGGGATCGCCGAAACCGAGGACGGTGCGCACGACCTCCCAGACGGTGAGCGGGAAGTCGCCGGTGGTCATGCTGACGGCGCCGAGCGCGAAGGTCAGCAGCAGCAACGTGATCACGACCGTCGCCGAGCGCGGGCGCACGCGAACGGAGACAGCGCGGAAGCGGATGAGCATCACAACCTGCCAGGGGAGCGACGGCGGCACAGCGCGATGAACACCGGGGCGCCGAGGAACGCGGTGACGATGCCGACCTGCAACTCAGCGGGAGCGATCACGAAGCGGCCGATGATGTCCGCGCCCACCAACAGGATCGGCGCGAGCACAGCCGAATAGGGCAGCACCCACCGCTGGTCGGTGCCGACGATCAGGCGCGCGGCGTGCGGCACGGCGAGGCCGACGAAGGCGATGGGCCCGGCCGCCGCGGTCGCAGCTCCACAAAGGACGGTCACGGCGAGCACGCCGAGCACGCGCGTGCGGCCGACGTGCACGCCGAGGGACTTGCCGACCTGGTCGCCGAGCGCCAGCGCGTTGAGCGAGCGGGCCAGCAGCAGTGCGCCGGGGATGCTGACCAGGAGGAACGGCGCGACTTGGGCGAGCACGTCGGCACCGCGCCCGGCGAGCGCGCCGACCTCCCAGAACCGGAACTGGCCGAAGGACTGCGGGAAGAGCAGCAGCATCGCGGAGTTGAACGCGTACAGCGTCGCGGTGATCGCGGCGCCGGCCAGCACGAGCCGTTCCGGGGTGGGCCTGCCGCGACCGCTCGCGCCGAGCAGGTAGACCACCACGGACGCCACCGCCGCACCGGCGAAGGCGAGCCAGACGTGCCCGGTCACCGTGGTCACACCGAGGAAGGTGATGCCGGAGACCACGGCGGTGGACGCGCCGAGCGTCACGCCGAGCAGGCCGGGGTCGGCGAGGGGGTTGTGGGTGAGCGCCTGCATGAGCGCGCCCGACAACCCCAACGCCGCGCCGACCAGGACGCCGAGCAGCGTCCTCGGCAGCCGGACCTCGTGCACGGTCACGGCCTCGACGGAGCCGTCGTGGTGCCACAACACGCGCCACAACTCAGAAATCGGGATGTTCCGCAGTCCGAGCCACACGCTGAGCACGATGACCACGCCGAGCGCGGCCACCGCGACGACGAGGCCGAGCCCTCGCAGAGCTGGCCTCACTTCACCTTGCCCGCGAGCATCGGCACGAGCTTGTCGATGGCGTAGGGGATCGACAGCACGGTGTTGAACGAGATCGCGGCGCCGATGGGCGGCTCGTTGTACGGCACGAACAGGTCGCGCTTGTCCTGCGAGACCTTGAGCTTGCGGTACAGCGGCTCGTCGCGGACGCGCTGCGAGGCGACCTCGTCCTCGGAGAGCCAGAGCAGCAGGTCCACGTCGAGCAGGTCCAAGCCCTCCGAGCCGATGCTGATGATGTTCTCGGCCTTGGGCACGTCGAGGATCTTCTGCGGCATCGTGAAGCCGGACTCGGCCAGGAACGCGGCCTTCGGGTCGTGCGCGGCGAACGCGGCGTAGTTGCCGGGCTCGAAGGTGTCGGCGACGATCGCCGTCTTGCCCGCGAACGCCGGATTCTCCTTGCGCACCTTGGCGAAGCGCTCCCCGATGTCGGCGATCAGCTTCTCCCCGGTCGCGCCCCTGCCCAGCGCCTTGGCCAGGTTGCGGGTCATCTCCTGCCAGGTCGCGGCGTAGTCGGCGAACTTCCCGGACTGCGCGACAACGGGCACGCCGAGCTGGCTGAGCGTGTCGTACTGCTCCTTCTTCATCCCCGAGTACTGGGCGATGACCAGATCGGGGCGCAGCTTGGCGATCTTCTCCAGGTTGTACTCGTCGCGCTCGCCGACGATCTCCGGAGGAGTGTTGCCCCACAACGGCTGCGTCCACGGCCACTTGCCGAACGGGCGCTCCTTGAACCAGTCGACGACGCCGACCGGCTTGACGCCGACGGCGAGCGCGACGTCCTGGTCGGACAGGCCCAGCGTCACCACGCGCTGCGGCTGCGCCTTGATCTCGGTGACCCCGTACTTGTGCTCCACGCGCACCGGGAACACACCGTCCGCCGTGGGTGCCGACCCCCCGGCATCACCCGGCTGAGGGGTTGCGGCGCTTCCGCACGCGGTCAGGACCACGGCCATGGCTAGCGCGCTGAGCAGGCGTGATGACACTCTGGGCATGGGGCTCCCCTTCGGCGTGTAACCCGGATGAGGGAAGGCTAACCTAAGGACTTGCGCCCGTGTAACGCCGTGGTGCCCGTCGTCCAAGTAGAGGTGTCGCGCACATCTGGGGACGGGTGAGAGATGACCGACTTCACGCGAATAGGCCACGATCCCGCCGCGTTCGAGGCGTTCTACCGCGAGCACGTCCAAGCGGTGCAGCGCTTCGTCGTCCGCCGCGTCGACGATCCGCACCTCGCCGCCGACCTGACCGCGGACGTGTTCCTCGCGGTGATCGACACCGCGCACACCTTCCGCGCGGACCGGGGTGACCCCACCCGATGGCTCTTCGGGGTGGCGCGCAACGTCGTCGCGGGGGAGTTGCGGCGCCGAGCGCGCGGACTGCGGGCGGCGAGCCGGATCGCCGGGCGGGCGCTGCTCGACGAGGACGACATCGCCGCACTGGAGCGGCGGATCGACGCGGCGAGCCGGGCGCGCGAGCTGTACCGGGCGATGGACCGGCTCTCCGACGGGGAGCGCGCGGTCCTCGAACTGGTCGCGCTCGACGGGCTGACCGTCCAGGACGCCGCGAAGGCGCTGGGCGTGCGGGCCGGGACCGCGCGGGTTCGGCTGCACCGGGCGCGGCGGCTGATGCGCGAGCACCTCGTCTCCTCGAACGCGGAGGTCCTGCCATGACGCAACGTTTCGAAGACCGCCTGCTCGCCGAGCTCAAGCAGGTCGTGGCGGAGCGCGAGCCCGTTCGCCCGGCGGCCAGGTGGCGCGTCGCGCTCGTCGCGGTGGGGCTCGCGGCCGTCGCGGTGCCGTTGCTGTTCACCGGAGGCGGGGCGGCCTACGCGCTGGAGAAGCAGCAGGACGGCACCGTGCGCGTGGAGATCAAGCAGCTCAGCGACGCGTCGGGGCTGGAGCGCGAGCTGGCCGAACTGGGCATCAGGGCCAAGGTCGACTACCTGCCAGCTGGCAAGACGTGCCGGGCGCCGCGCTTCACCCCGATGCGGGACAAGCCGGTGAATTCGGCCGGAGCGCTGTCCTCGGGGCTCAGCAGCGCGCAGGCGGCGGGCACGGCGGCGGTGTTCACCTTCGACCCGGCGGACTTCACCGGCGACCGGGCAGTGGTGATCGAGACCTCCGGCGGCGGAGACGTGTCCGGGCTGGTGGTGGGTTTCGCGGAGGGGCCGGTCAGCGCGTGCGTGCCGGTGGACGCTCCGATCCGGCCAGGGCTGGATAGCGGCGGGTCCCGGTAGGCTCGGTGGGGTCCCAGCCCCGAGCCTGAGCCGGACGGATCGATGAAGCAGGTGTCCATGAAGGACCGCTCAGGCAGCCAGGCGTGGCTTGGGCCGATCTCCCTGGGCTTGGCGATCGCCAGCTGGGTCTTTCCCTACGTGAACCTGGCGCTCGTGGTGGTGGCGTGCGTCTGCGGCGTCGTCTCGATCGCGACCAGGAAGTGGCACACCATCGACTGGACGGCCGTCGCCGGTATCAGCGTGGCGTCGGGGCAAGCGGTGTTCACACTGCTGGTGTACGCCGCGTCTCTGCATCCGTGAGGGGGAGCGCCGTGGAGTACTTCGCGTTGCGCACGTACAAGAAGGACGGTTCAGCGGTCACCGGGCCGATCTGGCTCGCGCCCTCGGGGGACCGCCTCTACGGCTACACGCCCAGCCGCTCGTGGAAGGTCAAGCGGCTGCGGCGCGATCCGCGCGTGGAGTTCGCGCCATCGGACTTCCACGGCACTCCGTGCGGGGAGTGGCGCAGCGGGCGGGCGCGCGTGCTGCCGCCCGCCGAACTGCGCACCGCCAAGCGCGCCATGACCGCCAAGTACGGCAACAAGTTCCGGTGGTTCACCATCGTGCTCCTGCTCGGCAGGGGACGGCGCAACGGCGGTGCTGCTGTGGGGATCGAGATCGAACCCAGCCAGTCGGAGTTCAGCCCGTCGGAGTGAGGTAGTCCGCCCCGCCGACGAACACGGTGTGCCCCGTCGCGACCGGCTCCACGGCGGCCTTCGCCACCGCCTCGGCGAACTCCGCGACGGTGGGCAGGCTCCGCACCTCCGCCCGGCGCGCGTCGACGATGCCGGGCTCCGCGCGGTCGAGCAGCGTGACGGTGATCGTGCCTTCGATCATGTCGCCTGACACCACGACCAGCCCGATACCGCGCTCGCTCAGCAGCGGGATGCGTGCGCGGAGTTCGTCCTCCCCGGCGCGCTTGCTCGCCGCGACAGCCTCGTAGGAGTCGTAGGTCGGGCGCTGGCCGTGGAAGTGCGCCTGGTGGCTGGTCACGAAGACCACGCGGGAGAGCGCGGGCATCAGCGGCAGCGCCAGTTCCACCGCGCGCACCTGCGCGTCCCGGTTGAGCCGCATCGCGTAGTCCGGGTCGCGGTCGCGCTCCATACCGCCCGAAGCGTTGAGCACCAACGCGTCCAGCCGACCGCATCGCGCGCGGACGACGTCGAACATCGCCGCCGCCTCGGCCGGGTCGGTGAGATCGGCCTTGACCGCCTCGGCGCTGCCGCCGGACGACACGATGTCGGCCACCACTCGATCGGCGCGCTTCACCTTGTCCCGGTAGTTCACGAAGACGTGCGCCCCGGAGGCGGCGAGCAGGCGCGCGGTGTCGGCTCCGACCCCACGCGAGGCGCCGGTCACGAGCACCACTCGGCCAGTCATCATTTCTTCTTGCTCCCCAAGGCTTTCAGCCGCTCAGCGGCAACGGTGACCCCGTCGAGCAGTTCCGCGCTCCGTGGCACGCGGCGACGGGGGAGGTGGGTGTTGAGCGCGGCGCCGAAGCCCACCATGCGCACGGTCGCGTCGATGATCTCGTTCACGTCGTCCGGCCACGGCAGCGCGGGCTGGGTGATCAACAGCGCCGCGCAGCCGTGCACCGCGGTCCACATGGTCAGCGCGACGGTGTCGGGATTCCCTTTCAGCACACCGTTTTCCACACAGGCCGTGACCGCGTTCACCATGTGCTCGAAGCACGCCTTCGACGCTTCTGCGGAGGCGGAGGGCCGCATCATCAGCAGCCGGTACTGCACCGGGTGGTCGAGCGCGAAGTGCACGTAGGCCCGCCCGAACTCGCCGAGCGCGATGATCGGGTCGGTGACGCGGCCGACCGCCTCGCGGACGCGGTCGCCCAGTTCGTCCCACACACGCAGGCACACGGCTTCGATCAGCGCTTCCTTGCCGCTGAAGTGCAGGTACACCGACGGTGTCGTGACCCTGGTGCGCTGCGCGACCGCGCGCAGGGTCAGCGCGTCCTCGCTCCCGGTCTCCACGAGCAGCCGTTCGGCGTTGCGCAGGATCTCCTCGCGCAGCCGCGCGCCGTCTCCCGGCTTGGCGCGGGTCCTCCTGGCTTCCACGCCGCTATGTTGACGGCGTTAAGTTGACGGTGTCAAGCTGGAGGCATGATCGAGGTCGCCCCGCTGGTCCCCGAGGACCGCGAGAGATGGGAAGTCCTGGCGCGCGGCTATAAGGACTTCTACAAGACGGTCGAAACCGACGAGAGCTACGAGCGGACGTGGCGCAGGCTGCTGGCGGGCGACGGTGTGCACGGGGTGGCGGCGCGCCTCGACGGGCGGCTCGTCGGCATCGCGCACTTCCTCTTCCACCCGACCGTGTGGATGGAGGATTCCTGTTATCTCCAGGACCTCTTCGTCGATGAGGACGCGCGCGGTCAGGGCGTCGCGCGGGTCCTCATCGACGGTGTCGCGTCGGTGGCGCGGGAGCGGGGATGTCCTCGGCTGTACTGGCAGACGCACCAGGACAACGCCACCGCCCGCGTGCTCTACGACAAGGTCGCGTCCTTCGGCGGGATGATCGTCTACGTCAGTAGCCCACCGTGAACCGCGTGCGGTGGTGGCGCGGGCGCTCGGCCTCGTCGAGCAGTGCCACCGCGAAGTCCTCCATGGAGATCGCCGAGTTCCCCTCGGCGTCGATGATCAGCTCGTCCCGGCCCAGCCGGTAGGCGCCGGTCCGCACGCCGGGCTCCAGCAGCGCGGGCGGGCTCAGATAAGCCCAGTCCACAACGGTTTCCGCCTGGCAGACCGCGAGCTGGGCGTCGCACGCCTCGGCGATCGCGCGGATCTCCGGCGGCAGGTTCGGGTCGTCGAGCACGGTTCCGCCGGTGCCGGGAACGGTGAGGCTCGCCGCGCCGCCGACCATCAGCAGGCGCACCCCGGTCTCGGCGAGCCCCGCCAGCACCGCCTTCGTCGTCACGACCAGTTCGCCTTCGCGTCCCAGTGCCGGTCGGGTCGCGCTGATCACCAGGTCCTGGCCCCTGCTGAGCGCGATCACGTCCTCGACATCGGCCGCGTTTCCTTGCCGCAGCTCGGGAAAGCGCGTGGTGTCACGCGTGACTCCGGAGACTGAGTGCCCCCGTGAGCGCGCTTCCGCCATCACCCGGCTGCCGACGCTGCCCGCCGCTCCGAACACTGTGATCTTCAAGGGGTGCTGCCTTTCTGGTCTGGGCGAAGATGAGCGCGGCCAGCACGATGAGCGCGCCGATCGCTTGCAGGACGGTGAGTTCCTGGCCGAGAGCGAGCCAGCCGAGCATGGTCGCGACGACGGGGCTGAGCTGGCCGAGGAAGGTGACCTGGGTCGGCGGCAGCTCGCGGATGCCGCGGAACCACAGTGCGTAGGCGAACGCCGCGCCGATGATGGAGAGGTAGCCGTAGCCGAGGAGGTTGCTCACGCTCAGCTCGGCCGGCGGCGGCCCTTCGACCAGCAGCGTCACCGGGATCAGCACGATGCCGCCCGCGATGAGCTGCCAGCCCGTGGTGGCCAGCACGGGAGCCGGTGACGTCCAGCGCTTGCTGAGCACCACTCCGGCGGCCATGACCACCGCGCTGCCGACCGCCGCCGCGAGTCCGATCGCGTCGAGCTGAGCTTCGGCCCGCAGGACGAGCAGCGCGACCCCGAAGATCGCGGCCAGCGCTGCCACGAGGGTCCGCTTTGACATGCGCTCGCCGAGAAGGCTCGCCGAGAAACCGGCCACCAGCAACGGTTGCAGCGCTCCGACTGTGGCAGCGATGCCGCCGGGCAGCCGGTAGGCGGCGACGAACAGCAGCGCGAGGAACGCGCCGATGTTGAGCGTGCCGAGCACCGCAGCGCGCCACCACCACGAGCCGGACGGCAGCTTCCGGGTGATCGCGAGCAGCAGCAGGCCCGCGGGCAGCGCGCGCACCGTCGCGGCCAGCAGCGGCCGGTCCGCGGGCAGGAACTCCGTCGTGACCAGGTACGTCGTGCCCCAGATGGCCGGGGCCAGTGCGGTCACCGCGATGAGGCCGATCCGATTGTTTAGCACTAAGATAAACTAGCTTAGTACTAAGAGACTTCGCAAGGGGGCTAGGGTGATGACCATGGCGGACCACGTCGACCAGGTGCTCGCGCAGTGGGCTGAGCAGCGCCCTGACCTGGATGTTTCCCCGATGGGCGTGATCGGCAGACTGAGCAGGGCGGCGCTGCGCGCGGACGCCGAGCTCAGGCGCGTCTTCGCCGAGCACGGCCTCGACCGGGCGTCCTTCGACGTGCTCGCGACGCTGCGTCGCAACGGCCCCGAGCGCTGCATGACGCCTGCGGAGCTGACCCGCTCGGCGATGGTGACCTCCGGCGCGATCACCCAGCGCCTCGACCGCCTCCAGACGCGCGGCCTGATCAGCAGGACGCCGAGCGACACCGACGGCCGCGTGGTGCTCGTGAAGCTCACCGCCGAGGGCCGCGACCTCATCGACCGCGCCCTGCCCGACCACGTCGCCAACGAGCACCGGATGCTCAGCGGCCTCTCACTGGCCGAACGCGACCACCTGGCCGCCCTCCTCAGCAAGCTCCTCGGCAGCTTCGAGGCCTGACCCGCACTCCGCCCGCGCCGTACCCCCTCGCGTTTTGTCACGATGACGCGATTGGGAGCGCTCCCCAATCGCATCACGTAGCCAAAACGTTCGAAGACGGCTGCGGGGGAAGGTTCGGCGAGAGGGGAAAGGTGTCCGGATGGGGACGTGGCGGTTGGTGGCGGGGTGAAGGACTCCTAGCGTTCGGCGGGTGACGGGCAACCCGACTCGGCGGAAGTTCCTGGCGGCCAGCGGTCTCGCCGCGGGGCTCGCGTTCTCCGGTGCGCTCCCGGGCATCGGCACCTCCAACGCCTCCACTGTCGAGGTGGACCGGCTCCGCGACCACCCCTTTCAGCTCGGCATCGCCTCGGGTGATCCGCTTCCCGACTCCGTGGTGATCTGGACCAGGCTCGCGCCGCGCCCGCTCGACCCCTTCGGCGGGGTGAACGAGCGCCCGGTCGCGGTGGTCTGGCAGGTCGCCGAGGACGAGCGGTTCCGCCGCGTCGTGCGCAGCGGCGTCGAGATCGCCAGGCGGGAGTTCTCGCACAGCGTCCACGTGGACGTGCGAGGACTGCGGCCGTGGCGGCACTACTACTACCGCTTCATCGTGGGCGGGCACATCAGCCCGGTGGGCCGCACGCGGACGGCTCCGGCTCCGCGACAAGCCTTGTCCGGCATGACTTTCGCCTTCGCGTCCTGCCAGGCGTGGTGGGAGGGCTACTACACCGCCTTCCGCGATATGGCGGCGCAGGAGCACGACGTCGTGTTCCATCTCGGCGACTACATCTACGAGTACGGCGTCGGCGCGGACTCCGGCGTCCGCCAGCAGGCGGTTCCGGTGGAGTTCACGCGCGAGACCATGACGCTCGACGAGTACCGGGGCCGATACGCGCTCTACAAGACCGATCCGGATCTCCAAGCCGCGCACGCGGTCGCGCCGTGGATCGTCACGGTCGACGACCACGAGGTGGAGAACAACTGGGCGGGACCGATCTCGGAGAACAACGCGCCGCGCGAAGAGTTCCTGGTGCGCATGGCCAACGCCTTCCGGGCTTGGTACGAGCACACGCCGGTACGGCTCGCGCAGGCACCGACCGGTCCTTCCGTCCAGCTCTACCGCCGCTTCCAGTACGGAGATCTGGCGCGCTTCAACCTGTTGGACACGCGCCAGCACCGCGACGACCAGGCCGGCGGCGACGGCGAGAAGCCGCCGAACCCGGGCTCGCTCGACCCGAAGCGCTCGATCACCGGTGCGGCGCAAGAGAAGTGGCTGCTCGACGGCATGGCGGAGAGGTCAGCGCGCTGGGAGGTCCTCGCCCACCAGACCGCCATCGCGCAGCTCGACGTGAAGGCCGGGCCGGACCTCGTGGTGCCGATGGACACCTGGGACGGCTACGTGGCCTCGCGCAAGCGAATCCTCGGTGGCGCAAAGGAAAGAGGCGTGCGCAACCTCGTCAGCATCGCGGGCGACCTGCACCGCAGCGTCGCTTCCGAGCTGCGCGAGGACTACGCGGCTCCCTCGCCCGTCGTCGGCACGGAGTTCGTCGGGACGTCGGTCACCTCCGGTCGCGACGGCATGGACCACGACCAGGTCGGCCGGACGATTCTGGCGGAGAACCCACACGTGAAGTTCCACAACTTCCAGCGCGGCTACGTCCGGTGCGAGGTGAACGCGGCGCAGTGGGTCGCCGACTACCGCGTCGCGGACCGGGTGACCGTGGCCAACGGCACGGTGACCTCGCGGTCCAAGCTCACCGTCGAGGACGGCGTCCCCGCGATCCAGGTGAGGTGATCAGTCATGTGGACTCTCGCATTGGCAGCCGTGCTGCTCGCGCCGGTGACGATAGCGGTGACCCCGGAGAAGGTGCAGGTCGTCGGCCTGCCGTGCCTACCGGGCTCGCTCAAGGTCGGCCTCACCAACACCGGGACGACCGACCGCTACGTCGACGTCGAACTGTCCGCGACGGGACCGCTCGTCCTCGATCGTAAGATCATTTCGACATGGCTGCCCGCGTGGGACCCCGACCACACGGTGAACACGCAGGTCGGAGTGACTGTCCCGCGCACGGCGAAGCCCGGGACCTACTCGCTGAGCCTGAGCGTCGACCGCACGCACCGCACGGTTCCCGTCGAGGTGCTTCCCTTGCCGCCCAAGGACAACCTCGTCCTTGGCGAACAGGCGTCCGCGTCGTCCACGCACGGCAGCTTCCGGGTGTGCGGTGCGGTCGACGGCGACGCGAACTCGGCGAACTGGTCGACGAGCACCGGGTGGAACGACGCGACCCGCGGAGTGTTCCCGGACGATTACTCCGTCAGCCTCGTCGCGCCCTCCGTGATCGGCCGGGTGGAGGTGCAGACGCTCGACTCCGCGCGCTACCCCGCTGCGCAGAACGGTTTGCGTGACTGGGACGTTCAGGTGCGCAGCGCCGGAGCTTGGGTCACCGTCGATTCCGTGCGGGGCAATGTGGCCGGTCGCGTGAAGTCGGTTTTCCCCGCGGTGACAGGGGATGCCGTGCGGATCGTGGCGCTGGACTCCAACGACCACGCGTACTCGCGGATCGTGGAGCTGGAGGCCTACGCGCGCTGACCGCGCCGGGGCAGGTCGCGGGAGACGGCCCGCCCCGGCGTTCGCTCAGTCGCTGTGCGCGACGATTCGCACGAGGTCGTGGAGTGCCTGCCGGACCTCGTCGGTGAGCCGCAGGCCCGCGAGCGTGCGCTCGGCGGAGTGGACGCGCTCGCGCAGCATGCCCCGCACCTCGTCGAGCGCGCCGGAGGACACGATGATCTCCTTCGCCTCGCCCACCCCCGCCTCGCTCAGCGCGGGATCGGCGAGCAGTTCCAGTAATCGCGCGGCGACGGCGGGCGGTGCGCTCGCCAGCGCCGCCGCGATCAGGGTGGTGCGCTTGCCCTGCCGGATGTCCTCGCCGACCGGCTTGCCGACCTCGGCCGCGCTGCCGAAGACGCCCAGCACGTCGTCGTGCATCTGGAACGCCTCGCCGAGCACGGCGCCGAACGCCTCGAACCCGCGGATGGTGTCCTGGTCGACGCCGCCCGCGAGCGCGCCGAGCCGCAGCGGCATGCTGACCGAGTAGTTGCCCGACTTGAGCCGCGCCAGCCGCAGCGCCGAGGTCATCGAGGTGTCGCCGGAACCTCCGGTGGCGATGTCCAGGTACTGCCCGGAAATGAGTTCGAGCCGCATTTCGTCATAGGCGCGCCGGAACGGTTCCGCGCGTCCGTTCGGCGGCAGGTTCTGCGAAATCGTCATATCCGCCCAGATGGAAAGGGCGTCTCCGGCGAGAATTCCGGCCGACACTCCGAAATGGTCCGCGTCACCATTCCATCCGCGTTCCCGGTGGAGCGCGGCGAGTTGTTTGTGCGCGGTAGGAACTCCGCGCCGGGTGTCCGCGAGGTCCATCAGGTCGTCGTGCACGAGTGCGAAGACGTGGAACAGTTCGATCGCCGTCGCGAGTTCGATTGTCTCCGGACTGTCCGCTTCGCCGCCCGCGCGGTAGCCCCAGTAGAACAACTGTGGCCGGATGCGCTTCCCGCCCGCCGACGTCACCCTGGTCAGCGCGTTGACCAGGTCGAGCATCTCGGGCGTGCTGCTGCCGCTCACCCGACAGAAACTTTCCATCGAGCGCGCGAGGGCGTCGTCGATGCGCGCGACGAGCGAGGAGCTGCGCGGCAGTGTCGGAATGCTCTCAGCAGTCATCGTGATTCCTTCCGGCCGTGGTGGGACTGGTTCCTCTCCCGTTGCCAAACCGTGTCATTTCGGGGCTGACCGGATCATTCCCGGGAATCTCCTCCTGCTGCTGTGTCTACCACGCGGGAGGAGGTGCGTCGATCGACGGACCGGCATCGATCCGGGCAAAGTTTCCGCCGCGGTGTTCGCATTCCGAAGGGAATGTGAATCGAGTGGCGAGGTTGCTCGCGGAGGCCGATCGCGTCAATTCGCTCAACCGCCGAGCGGGTGGTCTTGATCGTTTGGCCGCTGTCGGCCGACGAACTGAACCTTGCGCTCCGCACGTCCCACCGTGTTAGTGTCGTGCTGTGCCCCGTATGGGCCTACGCATGGAGGTAGCGGCTTTCTGAGCCACTTCTGGACGGCATGAGTCCGTTCTCGCGCACGGCATCCCCGAACCCATTCAGGTGTTCGTGCCGTGTCCGAACGCGTAGTGCGCCCTCGGGGTTTTCTCATGCGCGTCTCGAAGTGGTTCCGCAGCCGGTCGACCCGTGTGACCAACCGCGAAAGGACCACATGACCGAGACCTACGAAGAGTTCGACTTCACCGACTTCCAACGCCAGGTCATCGCCGAATTCCGCGCCAACTCCGGCCGGGTCGGCGGCATGTTCGAGGGGTCGACGCTCGCGCTGCTCACCACCACCGGGGCGCGCAGCGGACTGCCGAGGACCAGCCCGCTGGGCTACCTGGAGATCGACGGCCAGCCCGTGGTGATCGCCTCCGCCGGGGGCGCGCCGACCCATCCCGCCTGGTACCACAACATCCGCGAGAACCCCGCCGTGACCGTGGAGGTCGGCACCGAGACCTACCAGGCGCTCGCCGGGATTCCCGAGGGCGAGGAGCGCGACCGGCTCTTCCTCAAGGCCGTCGAGCAGGCCCCGGGGTACGGCGACTACCAGAAGCAGACCACGCGCGTGATCCCCGTGGTGACGCTGCACCGGGTGGACGCCCAGACCAGGGGGTTGGGCGACTTCCTCGTGGAGGTGCACGACTGGCTTCGCGCCGAGCTGGCCGGACTGCGCGCCGAGGTGGACGCGATCATCGCCGGCCGGCAGGCTCCGGCCGACCTCGTCGTGCAGCTGCGCGCGCACTGCGCCGAGTTCTGCGGAGCGCTGTCCAAGCACCACGGCGGCGAGGACCACGGCGCGTTTCCCATGCTGGCGCAACGGTTTCCCGCGCTCGCGCCCGCGCTGGAGAAGCTCGGCGCCGAGCACAAGGTCGTCGCCGAACTCCAGGAGGCGATCACCGCGCTCGTCGGCGCGTACATGCCGGGCGTCAGTGACCCCGTGCTGCTCCGCGACGAGCTGGCCCGCCTGACCGCGCAGCTCGAAGCGCACTTCGAGTACGAGGAGAGCACCGTCGTCACCGCGCTCAACGCCCTCGGCCCGGCTCCGTCCTAGGAGACAGGTTCGGCCCAGTCGATGTGGTGCTCGTAGAGCCAGGACTGGAAGGCGCGGCGGCGCTTGGTCAGCTCGGCCAGCTCCTGCTCGCTGGGCTGCCTGGGCGGAGCACCGCTCGTGCGGGCGGCGTCGCGCTCCGCGCTGCTGGCGACGAGTCGTTCCACGCGGTCGCGGCGCAGGCGTTCGTAGGCCGGGAAAGCCTTGTGCGGCGGGAGATCCCGCAGGCACTTCGCGAGGGTGACCGCGTCTTCGAGCGCCATCGAAGCACCCTGGCCGGACGCCGGGGACGCTGCGTGCGCGGCGTCTCCGGCGAGCACCATGCGCGCGGTGTGCCAGTTCGGCGTGGTCGGGATGTCGTAGACGGTGCTGCCGATGACCTCCTCGCCCGTGGACTGGATGATCTCCACGGCGGGGAAGTCGTCGTCGGCGAAGTAGGCGGCAGCGTGGTCTTTCCGTTGCTGCGCAGTCATCGCGCGCAGGTCCAGCTCCTCGCCGGGGAGACGGCTGAACCACCACGTCTGCCCGTTGGGCACGCCGATGTAGCCGAACGCGGCGCGCGTGCCGTGAACGAAGGTGTAGGTGTTCGGCTCCTCACCCTCGCGTGCGGGCGCGTAGCCGTAGACCACGTTCAGCCCGGTGTACCTGGCGCGCGGGGCCTCGGGGTTGATGATCGCGCGGGCAGTGGAGTGCGTGCCATCTGCGGCAATCAGCACATCGCCCTCGGCAGTGCTGCCGTCAGCGAACGTTGCCGTCACGCCACGGTCGTTCTCAGTAGCGGTGACCAGGCGTTTGCTGTGCTCGACGCGGATGCCGCGTTTGGCGGCCTCGGCGTGCAGCAGCTGGTAGAGCGCGGCCCGACGCAGGGTGCGCGGACCCTCGGTGTAGCTCTGCGCGCTGACCTCGCGCCCGGCCCCGGTGAGCAGGCGGACGCCCTGCGCGGGGTAGGAGTGCTCGGCAACGGCGCCGCCCAGGTCCACGGCGGCCAGCGCGTCCATGCCGTTGTGCATGATCGTGAAGAAGGCCCCGGCGTCGTCGGCGCCGGAGGGGGAGGACTCGTGCACCACCGAGTCGATCCCGGCCTTGTGCAAGGCGATCGCGGCAACCGTTCCCGCGATGCCACCCCCGACGACCACGGCCTTCTCGATCACGTCTCCCCCTCGGTCCATCACCTGAGCCTACGCACGCGCTGGGGGAGTTCGCCCCGCGCGGTGATCGCGTGATCGCGCAGCGCCCGGGCTCCGCACGCGGTGAACAGCTTGGCGCTCGCGGTCAGCTCGGTGAGCGCGTGGTCGTGGTGGCCCGCGTTGCTCAGGCTCAGCCCGGCGCGCAGTCGAGACCGGCCCTCATCGAGCTGGAAACCGTTGCCGTGGAAGGTCTTCGCCGCGCTCAGCGCGAGTTCCGCGGAGCGCTCCGGGTCGAGTTCGGTCAGCGCGTGGGCACGGATGAGGTCGGCCATCGCGGAGTTGGTCTCGTGCGCGGGGTGCCGCACCCGTTCCGCGCGATCGGCCCATTCGGCCGCCGCGTCAGCCCTTCCGCGCGCGGCCTCCGCGTAGGCCAGGGCCTCCAACAGGACCAGCATCTCGGTCTCGTCCCGCGCGATGAACTCGTAGTCGTCGCAAGCACTTCGCACGCTCTCGCGCCCGGCGTCGACATCGCCGGAGTAGACGAGCACGAGGCCGGGGCCGCACCGGGCCATGATCGCGCGCCAGTCGCGGCGGGACTCCGCGCACCGAGCCGCCTCCGTGCCCAGCCCCAGCGCGCTGTCGTGATCGCCGAGCCAGCTCAGCACCAACGAGTGCGCGGACAGCGCCATCGACATCGTCTCCGGCAGGCTGATCAGCCGCGCCCGCTCCACCGCGCTCGCGGCCAGCGCCGAAGCGTCGGCCAAGCGGCCCATCCGCCCGAGCACGAACGATTTCACCGACATGACCGTGGACATCACGTGGTGTTCCATCACGTAGTTGGACATGCAGTTCTCGGCCAGCTCCGCCGCGTGGTCCGCGTGCGCCAGCCCGGCGTCGACGCGGCCCGCCAGCACCTCGACCCAGCACAGCCACGACAGCGCCTCGACCCACGCGGCGTGCTCCTCGCGCGACATCTGAGGCAGCAGCGCGGCCGCCGTGTCCAGCCACGTGGCCGTCGCGGGGACGTCTCCGTTCAGGTAGGCGGCCATCGAGCGCAGCACGGCCAGTGAGAACCGCATCGCGGTCGCCAGCTCCATCGCCGCCAGCCGGTCCAGCAACTCCGTCGAGCCCTCGACGTCCCCGGCGGTGAGGTGTTCCACCGCGAGCCGCATGTGCAGCGTGGCCGACTCGGGGGAATCGCCTTCCGGCAGCCTGCGCAGCTCGCCCAGCAGCATCGACTTGGCCCGGCCCGCCGAGCCGAACATGCGCTCGACGGTGGCGCACAACATCACCGCGATCATCCGGCGGATGCCGTCGTCGGCGGGCAGCATCGCGAGCAGTCGCCTGGTCGACTCGACGCCCTCCGCGCCCTGCCCGTCCAGGCACTGCGCGAACGCCAGCATCTTCAGCATCTGCAAGCGCACGGGCTCGGCGTCCGAGCCTTCCGGGACCAGCCGCTGCGCGGCCAGCAGGTTCGGCCGCTCGGTCCTGAGCCAGCTGATCCCCCTGTCATAGGAGGGGAACACCGGCAGCCCGGTCTCGATCTCGTCCGTCCTGAATGGATGGTCGGTGACACCTTCGATGGTGACGCCCATCTGCGCCGCTTTCGCGCCCGCCGTGCAGTAGTAGCCGAGCACCCGGTCAACGGCCGCCGCGCGCTCGTCCTCCGACTCCTCCGTCAGCGCGACCGAGCGCGCGTGCTCGCGGAGCAGGTCGTGCAGCTGGTAGCGCCCGGGCGAGGGCTGCGTGAGCAGGTGCACGTCCAGCAGCTGCTCAAGGCCCTCCTCCGCCTCGGTGAAGTGCGTCGCGGTCAGCGCGCCCGCGAGGTAGGCGTCCCAGTGCGGTCCAGGAACCAGGCCGAGCAGCCGGAAGAGCCGCCTTCGCTCGGGCGGGAGATCGTTGTAGGACAAGGAGAACGCCGCCGCGACACTGCGGTCGCCGACCGAGAGTTCGGCCAGCCTGCGCCGCTCGTCCCGCAGCCGCTCGGCCAGGTGCGCCACCGTCCACGCGGACCTGGCGCGCAGCCGCGCGGCGGCGATGCGCAGCGCGAGGGGCAGGTATCCGCACAGCTGAGCCACTTCCTCGGTCGCGGCGGGCTCGGCGTCGGCCCGCTGCTTCCCGATGATCCGGGTGAACAGCGCGATCGCGTCGTCCTTCGGCAGCAGCTCCAACGAGATCGAGCACGCGGTGTCCAGGTCGGCGAGGCGACGTCGGCTGGTCACGAGCGTCAGCGAACCCGCGGTCCCCGGTAGCAGCGGCCGAACCTGCGCTGCGGTGGCCGCATTGTCAAGCACCACAAGCACTTGGCGCTGTGCCAGCTCGGCTCGCCACCGAGAAGCCCGCTCCTCCACGGAGTCGGGGATCTGCTCGGTGGGCACACCGACCGCGCACAGCAGGCTGCCCAGCGCGGCGGCGGGCTCCACCGGCTGCCGTCCTTCGGTGTAGCCGTGCAGGTCGAGGAAGAGCTGGCCGTCGGGGTAGCGGTCGGCCAGCTGGTGCGCGGCGCGCAGCGCGAGGGTGGTCTTGCCGATTCCCGCCATGCCGTCGATCGCGGAGATCACCACGGTCGTGCCCGCGCTGATGTCCAGCAGCTGCCGGATCTCCTCGGCGCGGCCGGTGAAATCGGCGACGTCACCGGGGAGGTCGCTGCGCGGCGCGGACAGCGCGAGCGCCGGGTCCTCGCGGAGGATCTGCTGGTGCAACTGGCGCAGCGCCGGTCCGGGATCGGTCCCCAGCTCCTCGGCGAGGCACGCCCGGGTCTGCTCGTAGCGCGTCAGAGCTTCGGCCTGGCGGCCACCGCGGTAGAGCGCGAGCATCAGCTGCCCGGCCACCCGCTCGTCCAGCGGGTGCTGGTCGACCCGTGCCGTCAGCGGCAACACCAGGTCCTCGTGCTGGCCACAGCGCAGGCGGACGTCGGTGTGGTCCAGCTCGGCGGCGGCGCGCTCGGCCTCCAGCGTCGTGCGCACCGTGGTCAGCCACGCCGTGTCCAGCCCGGCGAACGCCTCGCCGCGCCACAGCTCCAGTGCTTCGCCGTAGAGGGCGAGCGCGCGTTCGTCGTCGGCGGAGCGGGCTTGCGCGAGCAGTTGCCGGAAACGGTGCAGGTCAACGGACTTCGCGTCGACGACGAGCGCGTAGCCGCCGGGGTGGCGGTTGATCTCCAGGCCCGCCGTGCGCAGCCGCGCGAGGTAACCGTGCAGGGCGTTGCGCGCGCTCGCCGGAGGGCAGTCGCCCCAGACGCGCTCGATCAGCTGCTCCGTCGACACCGGGCGGTTCGCCTCGACCAGCAGCGCGACCAGCACGCATTGCCGTCGTGCGTGGCCCACGTCGACGAGGTGGTCGTCCACCCATGCCTCGACGCCACCGAACAGCCGAAACCGCACCGCCACTCGGCCCCCTCACCGTGCTTCGACCGGTCGGCGACAAGTCTGCCGCCGACCGGCCGAACAGCCCAGGCTTTTGGGGATTCCGGGCGGGTCTATTCAGGTGTTCGCATCAGCCCGTCGGCCACGGCGGGCGGCAGTTCTGCCGAGGCAGGTGGACCGAGCCGTTGGTGAAGACGCCGTCCGCGATGGTGTCGCCCATGATCGAGCGGCGGTCGGCCGGGCGGGTCCACTGGTAGCACTGGTGCTGGGCGAAGTAACCGCCAGGAGCCTCCAGCGTGTCGAAGTGGCACACGCCGTCGGTCTCGATGCAGTAGCGGATGAAGGGAATTCCGCCGAAGTCGGTCCGGCCGGGACCGAAGGAGACATAACCGCCGAAAGGCGAGGGGACGCCCATTCCCGGGGGAATGATGGCGCTGATTCCCCGTCCGGGCGGCCCGACCGGCTGCATCGGGTCGGCGAAGATCTTCGCGCGGAAACGCGACTTGTCGACGCCGAGCCTGCCGTCCGCGATGTCGTTGAGCACCTTGTTGGCGACGAGGGCGCCCTGCGAGTACCCGACGACGGTGAAAGTGGCGCGCGGGTTCTCCCTGAAGGAGTCCGTGACCACGCGCTTCGCCACGTCGTGACCGATCGCGACGCTGCGGTCCATCGGCGTCTGGTCGCAGCCCGGCAGCCCGGCGGCACCCGCCGGGTAGTGCACGACCTTGCGAATCCCGCCGCGCAGCCACGCGTTGTCGTACACGTTTCCGGCACCGTCGCAGGTGCCGCCGATGAGAATGTAGTAGTTGGCCCCCTGGGCCTGTGCAGTCGACGTGGTCGCCCCGAAAAGTCCGGCGACGAGTGTCGCTACAGCCGCGCCGACCAGGGCGGCGCGTCTGGTCTTCTTCACGATTTTCCCTTTCGTTCCACGCGCAGGGACACGCAGTGGGGAATGCGCGGCGGACGCTAGCGACGGCCGCTGAAATCGGGGTGAAACCGCAGGACGAACTTGTTCGTGACGAACATGTTCGTTACGGTGGTGCCATGACCGCACCGCGCAGCCGCCGCGAACGCCCCGCCAAGCCCGCCCTCACCAGGGAGGGCATCGTCGCGGCGGCCGTGGGGATCATGCGAGCCGATGGTCTGCGCAAAGTCACCATGCGGCGCCTCGCCGAGGAGCTGGACACCGGCCCGGCCTCGCTTTACGTCTACGTGCGCAACACCGCCGAACTGCACGCGGCGGTGCTGGACGAACTGCTCGGCACCGTCGAGCCGCCCGAGGCCGCTGGCGACTGGCGCGAGCGCCTGGAGCGCGTGCTGACCTCGTACACGCTCGTGCTGTTCGAGCACCCCGGCCTCGCGCAGGCGGCGCTGATGTCCCGCCCGAGCGGGCACAACTACCTGAACCTCCTGGAAACCCTGCTGGCCCTGCTCGACGAGGGCGGAGTGCCGCGCGCGCAGGCGGCGTGGGGCGTCGACCTCCTGCTCCAGCACGCCACCGCGACCGCCGCCGAGCACTCCGAGCACTCCGGGGATGCGCAGGACATGTCCGGCCTCGCCGCCGCGCTGAACTCCACCCAATCCCACCCGCACATCGCCGGGCTCGCCACCGACCTGCTCTCCGGCGATCCGCGCGCCCGGCTCTCGT
Source organism: Allokutzneria sp. NRRL B-24872 (assembly GCF_002155965.1). GTDB lineage: Bacteria > Actinomycetota > Actinomycetes > Mycobacteriales > Pseudonocardiaceae > Allokutzneria. The sequence goes on along the minus strand of NZ_MUMH01000041.1, from coordinate 53,669 downwards.
GGGGTTTCCAGGCGCTGATCAACGGCATCCTGCACACACATCGGAGCGACACATGAACGCGATCACCATCGTCGGCGCGGGCTTGGGCGGGCTCACCCTCGCTCGTGTCCTGCACGTGCACGGCATCGAGGCCACCGTCCTCGAACTCGACGCTTCCCCCACGGCGCGCGCCCAGGGCGGCATGCTCGACATCCACGAGGACACCGGCCAGGCGGCGCTGCGCGCAGCCGGTCTGCACGAGGAGTTCCGCGCGCTCATCCACCCCGGTGGCGAGGCCATGCGCATCCTCGACCGCCACGCAGTCGTGCACTTCGATGCGCCCGACAACGGTGACGGCGGTCGTCCCGAGGTCGAACGCGGCGAGCTGCGCGACCTCCTGCTCCGGTCGATTCCCCCAGTTCGTTGGGGCACGAAGGTCGTCGGAGCACACCCGCTCGGCGACGGCCGCCACGAAGTCCGCCTCGCGGACGGCACGGCCTTCACCACCGACCTGCTCGTCGGTGCGGACGGCGCGTGGTCCCGCATCCGCCCACTGGTCTCACCGGTGAAACCCAGCTATACAGGCGTTTCCCTCATCGAGCTGGACCTGCACTCCGCAGATGCGCGCCACCCCAACAGCTCCGCGCTCGTCGGCAGTGGCTTCTTCTTCGCTCTCGGCTCCGGGAAGGGATTCCTGGCGCACCGCGAGCCTGACGGCAGCCTGCACGTGTACACCGCGCTCACTGTTGCCGAGGACTGGCACACCACCGCGTCTGCGCGCTCCAAAACCGCTGTGCTGCGCCACTTCTCGGACTGGGACCCGCGCTTGCAAACCCTGATCGCCGACGCTGACGGAGCACTCGTGCCGCGCCCCATCCACGCCCTTCCCGTTGGCCACCAGTGGCCGCGCACGCCCGGCGTCACGCTGCTCGGTGACGCCGCCCACCTCATGTCGCCGTTCGCCGGTGAGGGCGCCAACCTCGCCATGATCGACGGCGCTTCGCTCGGCGAGGCCATCGCCGCGCACCCCGGCGACGTCGAGGCCGCGCTGACCGCTTACGAGCGGAACCTTTTCCCCCGCAGCGAATCCGCCGCCGCTGCCTCCGCCGCCGGGCTCGCCACGTGCTTCGCCGAGGACGCTCCGCAGGGCCTACTCGACCAGTTCGCCGCCGCCTGAGTCGCTAAGCCCGCTCGGTGTGACGTGGGCGGAGGTCCCGCTGATTCTTGGTCTCCACCACTCGGCGGCCGTTGCGCGAGTACGCGACCTCTGCCCACCAAAGGCCGTCATCTCGGCGCCCGAGCCATTTCATGCTGCCGGGCAACCACTTCCCGTCCACGTGGACGTCGCAGGGCTTGTGACCGACTGGTTTGCTGAGCCGGTTCTGCCGGTCCAGCCACTGCTCCGTTCCGCAGACCTGGCACGCGTCGAGACCTGCGGCCTGAGCCGCGGACCAGGCGATCCGCTCGGGCTCATGAACGTCCATTCCCTTGTACCGGGCGAAGTTCTGACCCTCCTGAAGACCGGGACAGTCCCGGTCGTTGTGGAAAGCGCTCCCGCCCTTGGTGCGGTAACCGACCTTCTTGAGCCCCGCCGGTGGCGCCTTGCAATCCGCGCACTGGCCAGCCACCAGATCGTGCAAGCACCGTTCTTCCACGACAACCACCCCCGGGAGCGAAGGTAGCGACGCACTCCGGACTTCGTGGTCAATCGGGCGAGTTCGTCGTGCCCCGAGGGATGATCAGGGTGAAAACTGCACCCTCTGCATTGGACACGTCGATCCGTCCACCGTGCAGCACAGCATTCTCGTAGGCAATCGCCAGGCCCAAGCCGCTGCCCTCGGTGTGCTGCCGAGCGCGGTCGCCGCGCACGAAGCGGTCGAACACGTACGGCGCGAGGTCTTCGGCCAATCCCGGTCCTGAGTCCGCGACGATCACGCGAACCCACCCGGGGCCGGTGCCGTCGACGGTCACGGTGACGGGCTCATCGCCGTGGCGCAGCGCGTTGGTCACGAGGTTGCGGACGATCGTGTGCAACCGCCGAGGATCGCCGACGACGTGCACGTTTCCCTTGCTTTCAACGGAAATCGACGCTTCGGGCGCGCTCAGGTCGACGGCGTCGGCGACGAGCGCGGTGAGGTCCAGCTGCTCGGGGCGGAAGTCAGCGGCTCCGGCGTCGAAGCGCGACATCTCCAGCAGGTCCTCGACGAGCGTGCTCAACCGCCGCACCTGCGTGCCGAGCAGTTCGGTGGAGCGCTCGCGGTCGTCCTCGCTGGGGCTGTTCAGGCTCTCGGTCGCGGCGAGCATCGACGCCAGCGGGGTGCGCAGGTCGTGCGCCACGTCGGCGACGAACTGGCGCTGCTGCTCGTCCTTGCGCCGCAACTGGTCGATGGACTCGCTGAGCCGCTGCGCCATCGAGTTGAACGACGTCGCCAGGTCGGCCAGCTCGTCGCGGCCGTGCACCGGCAGCCGCGTGTCCAGCGCGCCCGAGCCCAGGCGCCTCGCCGCCTCGGCCGCGATCCGCACGCGCCGCTGGATGCGCCGGGCCGCGAGCAGACCGGCTCCCGCGCCGAGCAGCACCACGACGATCGCGACCACCAGGAGCTGTCGGCGCAGCTGAGCCAGCTCGGCGTCGAGCTTCTTCGTCGTGTAGGTCTCCACCAGCATCACATCCGGCGAGATCTCGCCGACGAGCACCAGCCGCGTGTCACCGTGGATCTCCGCCCACGTGGTCGCTTTGCGCGGCCACTGCCTGTTCTGGTCGATCAGCCACCCCGGCCACCACTGGTCCTCCATGCCGGGCGACCCGGCGACGGAGGAGTAGCGCCCGCCCTCGAAGTCCGAGACCTGGCCCGCACGGCCGTTGAGGTTCACGACGGCCCAGCCGGACAGGCCGAGCCTGCCCTTCATGTAGTCCGCGATCTGGTCCACTTTGGACGATACGGTCGGCGTCTTGACCGTGAACTGGTGCGCCTGCTGGACATCGGAGTCGAAGCCCGCGTTCGCGGAGGCGCTGAACCTGTCCAGCGTGGCGCCGACCTGGAGCCGGTAGGTCACCAGCGCCACCGCTCCGGTTGCCACGAACGTGACCAGGACGACGGTGAGCGCGATGCTCGCCCGCAGTCCCGGCTGCCACTTCACGGCGGGTCCATCCGGTAGCCGAACCCGCGCACAGTGCGCAGCAGCGTCGGCCTGCTCGGGTCCGGCTCGATCTTCCCGCGCAGCCGCGCCACCGCCGCGTCCACCAAGCGCGAATCCCCGGCGTAGCCGTAGTCCCACACCCGTCGCAGCAGCGCCTGCCTGCTCAGCACCTGGCCGGGGTGGTCGGCGAACTCCATCAGCAGCCGCATCTCCGTCGCGGTCAACCGAAGCTCCACGCCACCCTTGGTGACGGTCATGCCCGTGCGATCGATCGCCAGTTCGCCGATCGCGCGCACGCCTTCGCGCGACTGCTGCGTGGGCGCGACACGGCGCAGGATCGTCTTCACGCGGGCGTCGAGCACGCGAGGCTCCACCGGCTTGACCACGTAGTCGTCGGCGCCGCCCTCCAAGCCGACGACCATGTCCACCGGGTCGCTGCGCGCGGTCAACAGCAGCACGGGAATCGTGTCCCGCGCACGGATTCGCCTGCACACCTCGAAACCGTCGATGCCGGGCAGCATGACGTCGAGCAGTACCGCGTCGGTCGGCGAACGGCGCTCGAACAACGTGTCCAGGGCGTGCTCGCCGGTGGGGGAGACCTCGACCTCGTGGCCGAGCCCGCGCAGCGCGCGCGAAAGCGCCTCGGCGAGCACGGCGTCGTCTTCGACGAGCAACAACCGGGGCACCGAAAACACCTCAGTCTCAGCAGAGATCAACTGGTGGCCGAATAGTAGGGCGAGGCGCCGGGGTGCGGCATCCGCACTGGTGGCCGCCCATCGGTCTCCGGGCGGAACTCGAAGTGCCACCACTCGTTGTCGTAGGTCCGGTAGAGGTCGTAGCGCCCGCCGTGCAGCTCCAGCCAGTACGCGCCCAGCGTCGGCCGCACGTCCAACGCGATCCCGCGCACGTGGCCCGACTCCTCCGGCGGCAGAACCCGTTGCCGCGCCGCCGCGCAGGACCCCGTCCTGCGGACCTCCTCCGCGAACATGCGGTGCTGCTCGGCCGCGTCGCGGTGGCCCGACGTCAGCCCGATGAGCTGACCGTCCTGCCAGAACGCCTGGGTGCGGGCGTCCTCGAAGGCCTTGCGGGCCCGCGGGTCCAGCCCGTTCAGGTTCTCGGCGGGGTAGCGCAGCCCGAGCGCCCACTGGCAGGCGAGATGACGCGCTCGCCCTGGCGCGCGCAGGAACGCGGCAGGCAGCAACAGCACGGCGAGCACCCAGGTGACCATCCGCAGCAGACGGTCACGGAGACGATCAGGAACGGCACGGGATTCGGTCATGACTCCAAGGTCCGCCGCGAGCGTCCCGGGCTGGTCCGTGTTGTGTGACGAGATCTCGACCAACTGTCACAGTTCCGCACGGAACTCCTCCTGTGACTCGGGTCACTCCAACCATTGGGCCGAGTGGCGGCATCACACCTGATGTCGGGGCGGCCACGGAGGTGGCCGTGAAGCAACAGTCACGAGGAGAGACATTCCATGAGGAAGTTCCAGCGCGTGTTCGGTCTTGCCGTTGTGACCGCGGCCGCGCTCGCCGCGACCGCCGGTACCGGCAACGCCCTGCCTCCGAAGCTCTCCATCTCGGTGGTGGGCGACTCCGTCCAGCTCAACGGCGGCTGCGCCAACGAGGCCCCCGCGGCCCACGGTTGGTACGGCTTCGTCGACGGCGCCGACCCGGAGGAGATCAAGCAGATGACCTTCGCCAACGGCACCTGGTCGACCACCTTCTCCGGCCTGAAGGCGGGCAGCTACATCGGTGTCATGGCCTGCGACGGGGAGCAGGAGACCGCCGTGCAGCACTTCTCGATCGAGACGCGCTAAGCAGCTTCAGGAGCCGGGCGGCGCGCGACGACGCGGGCCGCCCGGCTCCGTCGTGTTCGGCGTGTGCCGAACGGAAAGGAAAAGCCGGGGCGTTAGCATCATCGCCACTACGGCCGTTTAGGGGAACGGCCGCCCGAGACACGAGGGGGCGGCGTGCTCAGCGCCTGGGGGCTCACCAAGGCCTACGACGGCCGCAGGGTCGTCGACCAAGTCGGCTTCGAACTCCAGCCCGGAACCGTCACGGCGTTCCTCGGCCCCAACGGCGCGGGAAAGTCGACGACGCTGCGGATGATCAGCGGGCTGACCGTGCCGGACGCGGGCCAGTCCCTCGTCGCCGGGCGCCCGTTCACCCAGTGGCCCAACCCGTCCTACGTCGCGGGCGTGCTGCTCGACGGCCAGGCCGTGCACCCCGGCCGCTCCGGCCTCACGCACCTGCGGACCTCGGCGATGCTCTCCGGGGTGCCCAAGCACCGCTGCGACGAGGTCCTGCAGATGGTCGGCCTCGCCGACGCGGCCAAGCGCAAGATCGGCAAGTACAGCCTCGGCATGCGGCAGCGCCTCGGCCTGGCGCACGCCCTGCTGACCAACCCGCCGGTGCTGATCCTGGACGAGCCGATCAACGGCCTCGACCCCGAGGGCATTCGCTCGGTGCGGACCCTGCTGCGCGACTACGCCGCGCGCGGCGGCACGGTGCTGCTGTCCAGCCACGTGCTGTCCGAAGTGGACCAGACCGCCGACCGCGTGCTGATGATCGGCGGCGGGCGCATCCTGCGCGACGGGCCGCTGGCCGAGCTGACCAAGTCCAACCGCACCCTGGTGAAGGCCGCCGACATGAACCGGCTCGCCCAGGCGCTGACGGAGAACCAGCTCCAGCCGATGCAGGGCCCGGACGGCCACATCGCGGTGAACGCGACGCTGCAGCAGGTGTCCGAGCTGGCCATGAAGTCCGGGATCGCCGTGCTCAGTCTCAAGGAAGACCAGATGAGCCTCGAAGACCTCTTCTTCCAGGTGACCGGAAACGGAGGTCAGGCATGACCGCGCCATGGCCGCCGACGGGCCCGCAGCCGCAGCAGCCGTACCCCCAGCAGCCGTACCCGCCACAGGGTTTCCCTCCGCAGGGTTTCCCTCCGCAGCAGCAGTACCCGCCGCAGCAGGGTTTCCCGCCGCAGCAGTACCCGCAGCAGCCACCGCAGCCGCAGGTCCAGGCGCCTCCGCCCGGTGCGGAGTGGGCGGTCAACGCCGAGCGGAAGACGCCGTTCATCAAGCTCGTGCTCGCCGAGTTCATGAAGCTCACCGGCACGCTCTCGGACCGGATCACCCTCGCGGTCGGGCCGATCTTCCTGTTCGCGCTGCTGTTCGTCTACAGCGCCCTCGCCAAGTCCGGCATGATCATCTCGGCCTACGACCAGGTCGTCCCGCTGATCCTGGTGACCCAGTTCGGCTCGCTCTTCCTGCTGGTCTCGGTGATCAAGCTGGTCGCGGGCGAGTGGCAGTACAAGAGCGTGCAGCCGACCCTGCTCGTGCAGCCCGCGCGGCTGCGCTACCTCGCGGCGCAGGCCACGGTCATCATGATCGTCTGGTTCGTCACCGCGCTGAGCACCTTCGGCCTGTTCCTGCTGTTCCGCGGCATCGGGGCGGACGCGTCCAACGTCGGCTACCTGCTGCCCATGCGGCTCGGCTGGGTGCTGCTGATCGCCGTGCTGTCCACCTTCATGGTGCTGGCGGCCTCGCTGATCATCGCGATGCTGCTGCCGAACAGCACGGGCGCGCTGGTGGTCTACTTCCTCACCGTTCCGCTGCTGCTGTTCGTCCGCGAGATGGCACCCCAGGTCTTCGGCCCGCTCTACCCGCTGGAGATGGCCTACTACGTCGCGGGCGAGCCCAACTCCGGCGCCATCCAGGCGTGGATCTCCCTCGTCGTCTGGCTCGCGCTGCTGGTCTTCGGCGCCTTCCTGGTCCGCCGCCGCGACGCCGGCTGACCGTTTTCCCGTTTCGTACTCATAGCGGTGAAGGGGAGCGCTGTTTCCCGCTATGAGTACGAAACGGGTGGGGGACTACGGCGCGAGGCGGCTGCCGCCGTTGGGCTCGATGAGCGGGAGCAGCTTCTCGGCGGCCTGCTGCGCCTTGGGGCAGATGGTGTTGACCACGTCGTCGACGGGAAAGTCCTCGTCCTGGCGCTGGTACTTCTCGGCCTGGTCGCGGGGCGGTGAGGCGCGGAAGGTCATCGGCTCGACGTTGCCGGTGTCCACGACCAGCAGGCACGTGCCGTACTCGGACTTCCCGACGGCCATCAGCGCGTAGTAGCGGTTCAGCAGGATCATCCGCCGGGCGTAACCGCTGCCCATGTAGACGTTGCCGTTCCAGTAGTCGGAGAAGTGCTGCTGCTTCGACTGCCGGTACGCGGGCGGGCCCTGGGTGATCGACAGCGACCCCCACGGCTCGCTGAACGAGCAGCCGGGCGTGTACCCGCTGATCGGCCGCGTGCTCATGCCGATCTTGGGGCCGAAGCCCGCCGGCAGGCCCTCGCACTTGCGCTCGTCCTTGTAGACGCGGTCGCGCGTGGTCACGAAGTCCAGGTTGTCGTAGGCGATCGCGTTCGGGTCCAGCTCCGGCGCGGTGCCGCTCTGCACCGCCGGTTCCGGCGCCGAGCACCCGGCGAGCACGACCGCGCACGCCACCAGTCCTGCCGTCATCCCCCGCTTCATCGGCCCCACCTTCGCGCTCGCGCGGCTTCCCCTGAATGGCCGCATGGGGTGAATGCTAATGCCCACCCCCGACGCGTGGGCGACGCACACGCCGCCGCCCGGTGCCGATTTCCGAACGGAAATTCACGATTGCGCTCGGGGAATGACTCTAAGAACCGTCAACCTGCGTTCTTGACTACATGGAACGCGGTTGTCACTCCTTCGCGCGTCACCCGGGTGAATTGCCTTTTTTGCTGACCGTTCTGTTTCTTTGGTTTTTCGTGGCACGGCTCACATTGTCGCCCGATCCGTGACACTTTCGGTTGATCAAATAATCGCGTTATCGCGACGCCGGACCCGGGGTTCTCCGGGTTGTTCGAGTGCTCCTTCCTGCTGTTTTCAGCTCGCCAGTGCCACGGTGAAGCGCTCGAATGCCCCCGGGTTGCCCCTGTGGAAAGCATCGTTCGGCGCCGTCCGTACACTCCCGCTCCATTGTTTCTGGTGATCAACTACTACCGCGTGCCGGGAAATTGTTGCGCGGTGAAGTAAATGTCGGGCGAAGAAGGGTTCGAAGTCGTGATGGACCAGACGACCGTGCTCATCGTGGGCGCGGGACCGGCCGGGCTCGTGTTAGGAAACCTGTTACAGGCCGCCGGGGTCGAGACCCTCGTCGTGGAGCGGGCCAGCCGGGAGCAGGTGCAGACCAGGGCGCGCGCCGGGTTCCTGGGCCCGCACAGCGCGAAGGTGCTCGCCGAGCACGGGCTCGGTACCGGAATGCTCCACAAAGGACACTCGCACGGACTGTGCGCCTTCCGCGGCGAGAGCGGCGAGTTCGAACTCGACTACGCCCGGCTCGGCCAGGGCGAGACGCACACGGTGTACCCGCAACAGGATCTGGTCACCGACCTGATCGCGGAATATCTCACCAGGGGCGGCGAGCTGCGCTTCGGTGTCACCGTCACCGACGTCGACGCGCGGACGGCCACCATCGGCTACCGCGACGCGAACGGCTCGGGTCGGTTGACCGGCAGGTTCCTCGCAGGCTGCGACGGAAGCAGGGGAGCGACCCGGCACGCCATGCCGGACGCGGTGACCCGGCACCACCAGGACCACGGCGTGGCCTGGCTGGCGGTGCTCGCCGAAGCACCGCAGAGCATGGCCGCCGTCACCTACGCCATCCACGACGACGGCTTCGCCGGACACATGGCGCGCAGCCCCGAAGTGACGCGCTACTACCTCCAGGTCTCGCCCGACGACGACGCGGAAGCCTGGACGGACGACCGGATCTGGGCCGCGCTCGACACCAGGATGCGAGCCGACGAGTTCGGCCCGCTGCGCCGGGGCAGGATCACCGAGCGCCGGATCGTGCACCTGCGCTCCGAGGTGGTCGACCCCATCCAGCACGAGCGGTTGTTCCTCGTCGGTGACGCCGCCAGCGTGATCAGCCCGTCCGCCGCCAAGGGCGCCAACCTGGCGATCATGGAGGCCGAGCTGCTGGCCCGCGCGCTCGTCGACGCGCTCGACCGCGACGACCACAGCGCGCTCGACGCGTACTCGCGCACCTGCCTGCCGCGCATCTGGCGGGCGCAGGAGTTCTCCCGCTGGATGATCGAACTCCTGCACGGCCCGGCGGAGGCCACCGCCGAAGCGGACTTCCAACGCGCACTGCGCCACGCCCGGCTCGACAGCCTGCGCGAATCCCAGGCACACCAGCACTTCTTCGCCGAGCACTACGTCGGCATCTGACCTTTTCGGCTTCTCACAACGGAAAGCTTCATGACCGCGACAGCAACCCCAGTACTCGCCGCGGCGGATCTCGACCGCGTCACCGCGGCGATGGCCCTCCTCGGCGCCAACGACACCGAGTCGGTGCTCGCCGCCGCCGTGCCCTCGCTGGACGAGGACGACCGCGCCGCCGTGGCGGGGCACGTCACCATCGACCACGTGGCACTGCTGATCTTCCCCGAGACCCTGGACGGGCTGGCCGAGGCATTAGCCGCACACGGCGTCCAGGTCGGCGAGATGACGCCCAGCGTCGTTGTCCGCGAACGGCTGAGCAGCCGGTACGGCGTGCCGCTGCACGACCTTGAGGTCCGCATCCTGCGCGCCGCGGTCACCGACCACACCGAGATCGAGATCTTCGCGATGGTCACGCCGCCCGAGCTGGCCCACATCGCCGAGGACGAGCGCGCGCACGGTCGCGAGAACCACTTCGCGCTCGCCGTTCCGTGCGCTGATCCGGCTCTGCTGCGCGGACTTCGCGCCACCATCGCCACCGCGATGCGCCCGGACGGCGGCGGCTACAACGGTTACGAGAACTCCACCGTTCTGTACTTCCGCGACGAGCACGGCGCCGATCCGGCGTTCCGCCGCTTGGAGCTGATCTGCGCGGGCCGGTTCACCCGGCTGTTTGCCACCCACCAGCGCGAATCCTGTGCTGGCAGCGAACTCCTGCGCTTGATGACCGGCGCGTGGGCCACCCAGGCCATCGCGACCGGCGCCGAACTGCGGCTGTTCGACCACCTCGCGACTCTTGGGGAACTGCCGGAACTCGCTGCTGCCACGGGTTCTGACCCGCAGAGCCTCGCTCGGCTGCTGCGCTACCTGACGTCGCTCGGCACCGTGCACACCTCCGGGACGCGCTACGGCCTCACCGAGCTCGGCGCTCTGCTGCGCTCCGACGTCGCCAGTTCGATGCGTCCGCTCGCGCTCATGTACGGCGGCCCGTTCTATCAATCGTTCGCCGCGCTGATCGAATCCGTGCGCAGCGGTGGCGAGTCCTACGCGAAAGTCTTCGGCTCCCACCACTTCCAGCACATGGCCGCCGATCCTGAGCTGGCGGAGCTGTTCCACCAGTCCATGGCCGCCAGCAACGCCGTGTTCGCGGGCGTGCCCCGTGTCTACGACTTCTCCGCCGCGCGCACCGTCGTCGATGTGGCCGGTGGCAACGGCGAACTGCTGTCCCGCGTTCTGCGCGCCAACCCGTCCGTGCGCGGCGTCCTGATGGACCGCCCGCACGCTCTTACCGCCGCTGCGTCACGCATGGCCGACGTCGCCGATCGCGTCACCCTCGTCCCCGGCGACTTCACCGAGGCTGTTCCCAGCTCCGGCGACGTCTACCTGCTGTCCCGCGTTCTGCACGACTGGGACGATTCGCAGTGCCGCACCATTTTGGCCTCCTGTGCGCAGAACATGCCCGCGGGCGCCGAACTTCTCGTCATCGAACGCCTACTGCCGTCCTCCGACGGCGCCACCTCACTCGCCGTGCCGTGGGACATCCACATGCTCTGCAACACCGGCGGCCGTGAGCGCACCGAGGCCGACTACCGCTCGCTTTTCGCCGACACCGGCTTCGACCTCGTCGAGACCCACCCACTACCCCTCGACGCCCACCTCATCCGCGCCCGCCTCCGCTAACCCGTTGATCACCCGTTTCGTACTCATAGCGGGACCCCGCTATGAGTACGAAACGGCTCTCCGGCTACGTCGAGACACCCATAGGATGTCGCGATGCTTGCGGGGCTCTCTGACATCGCGTGGTACCGGCTCGATCATGCCTACGGTTCGGCGGAGAACGTGCCGGACCTGTTGCGGGCCGCGGCGTCGGCAGACGGGGACGCAGCCCTCGAAGCGATCGAGGAACTGTACGGAAGCGTTGTGCACCAAGGCTCCGTGTACTCGTCAACGCCTTTCGTGCTGCCCTTCGTGTTCGAGATCGTCGCCGATGCCCGTTCGCAGCACCGCGGCATGCTCGTCGGGTTGCTCAGCGTGGCCGCCGAAGGTGACCATGACGGGTCGGTCGCGGACGTTCTCGATGGACGCGTTGACGATCTCCTGAACCTGCTCGCCGACGACGACGAGCAGGTCCGAGGATTGGCCGCGACGACCTTGGGCCGAATGCGGGGCGTGCCGCCGCACCGGATGCGCTGGGATGCCGAGACGAGTCCGTGGGTCCGCTCGCTGATCCTCGTGGCGGCCCTCCAGCAGGACGGCACCCACGCCTCGGCGTGGCTCAGCCAGGCATTGCGGGAGGAGCCAGTGGTGCGGGTCGCGGCTGCCTACGCCATCGCGACGCGGGGCTTGGAGTGGTCGCCTGAGGTGACTGCGGCCGTCGTGTCGGGATGTGCCGACGGGGACCCGTTGGAGAGCTGGGAATGGGACGACAACTGGCTGTCCACTGTGGTCTGTTCGGTCGATGTCGGCGTTGTGCCGGAGTTCCTGGCGGAACTGGCCCGATCCGAGCACCGCGACGTCCGGCTCGCGTGCGTGTACGCCGCGATCGACGCGATGAACGGCCGCCGCTCGTTGCCGGAGCGCTTGGTGCCCGTGCTCGCGCGGATGCTGGCGGACCCGGACACCGGCATCGTGCGGGGCGCGGTCTCGGCCATCCGCATGAGCGGGTTCGCGGCACGCGCCGCTGACGAGCTGGCGGCGTTGATCGCTCGGGAACTCGATCTGGAAAGCCCGCGATCGACCGATCCGCGCGTGTCGGCATTGTGCGCTTTGATCGAGATCGGCGACCCCAGGTGGCGTGGGGGAGTCCGCGCAGTACGACTGACCGCCGAGATCGCGAACGCCATGGTGGACGCGGCGGTTCCGGTGGACGCGGAGCTGCTCGATGCCACGCGCACCGCCTTCGCGGGCGGATCGGGCCACCAGGACCGAATCGCTCTGGTGCGGCTGCTCGGGAGCTGGGGAACGGCGGCCCGCGCCGCGCTCCCGGAAGTGCTGTCCACTGTGGACTACGCGGGGAGCGTGGCCGCGCGGGCCCTTGCCGCAATCGCCCCGGACTCGGCCCAGGTGCACGAAGCCCTGGCTCGGAGGAGAGGCGAGGTGGCGGCGGCGAAAGCGTTGCACGAGCTGACCGGTGATGCCGAGCCGCTGCTCTTCGCCGCCGAGGCCAACCTCAACGACCACGCCGCCATCGCGGTGCTCGCCGATCTCGGCGACGCCGCGCACCGTCTCCTTCCGCGCCTGCGTGAGGCACTGGGCGATGATGAAGCCATCATCCCCGTTCGCAGGGCGCGCATCGCCGCCGCGAGAATGTACTGGCGGCTGACGGGGGAGACGTCCACCGTGCTGCCGACCGTGGCGGGTGTGCTCGCATACGGCGACTTCCCGGCCATCGACGCCGCCGAGTTCGCGGCAGAACTCGGAGACCGGTCGTTGGTTCCCTTGCTGGAGAACCTCGTGACGGATGATCGGGCAGCGGTCTCCGCCGTGCTCTCCCTGTGGCGGCTCACCGGACGCGCCGAGATCGACCCGGTGCTCCGGGTTCTTGCCGACGGCTGGCCGGGGCCGTCGCAGGCGGTGGCGGCACTCGTGGAGATGCGCGCGTCGGGCACTGTCGGCGTTCTGCGTGAACTGGCCGACCGCGAGGAACGCGTGGTGCGGTCGGGAGTCGAGAGCTCGATCATCCGCGCGGACGAGGCACTTCGCGTCCAGCTCCGCGAGGCCGTCGCCGCCTTGAGCCAGTAGGGCCCGTACACGACGAAACCGGGCCCTGAACAGCATTTCCGCTGTTCAGGGCCCGGTTTCGTGGAAGTGCCCCCGGCAGGATTCGAACCTGCGCTCCCGCCTCCGGAGGGCGGTGCTCTATCCCCTGAGCTACGGGGGCCCATCGCGCTTGCGACTGCTGAAGCTTAGCGCATGGGTCGACCGGGTTCGCGCGGGTACCCCGGGTGTGGTCCAGGGCACGATTGCTCGTATGCGCATCTCGCTATATGTTCGTGGTGAGAGGGGGTCCGATGGGACACGGACATGGGCACGGCATCGCGGCGAACAACCCGGAGAGCGCGTCGGCCAAGCACCTGAACCGGCTCTACGCGGCGGTGGGGCTCGGGGCGTTCACGCTGGTCATGCAGGTCGTGGTGGGGTTGAGCACCTCATCGCTCGCCCTGCTTTCGGACTCCGCGCACGTGTTCACCGACGTCCTGGGGATCACCCTCGCCGTCGTCGCGATCCTGCTGGCGCGCAAGGCCAAGGGGGACAAGGGCCGCACGTTCGGCATGTACCGCGCGGAGGTCCTGGCGGCGCTGGCGAACACGCTGCTGCTCTTCGGCGTGGCGATCGGCGTGCTGATCGAGGCGGTCAACCGGCTGGACGCGCCGCCGGAGGTGCCGGGGCTGCCGGTCACACTGGTGGCGCTGGTCGGGCTGATCGCCAACGTGATCGCCTTCTTCCTGCTCCAGGCGGGCGCGAAGGAGAGCATCAACGTCCGGGGCGCCTACCTCGAAGTCATGGCCGACATGATCGGCTCGGTCGGCGTGCTGGTCAGCGGGCTCATCACGATGTTCTTCGGCTGGCGCTACGCGGACCCGCTGATCGGCGTCGCGATCGGCCTGTTCGTCCTGCCGAGGGCCTACGTGCTCGGCCGCAACGCGCTGCGCATCCTGTTCCAGCACGCGCCGGAGCGGGTGGACGTGGCCTCGGTGCGCGAGGACCTGCTCACCCTCGGCGGCGTGATCGAGGTGCACGACCTGCACGTGTGGACGCTGACCTCGGGCATGGAGGTGGCCTCGGCGCACCTGATCACCGAGCCCGGGATCGAGCACACCGAGGTTCTCCTTGCCGCACAACGGTCCCTGGCCGAGAAGTACCACATCGAGCACGCGACGCTGCAGGTCGAACCGGCCGACTGCGCCACCCCGTGCCGCGAACTAGCCTGGTGAACCGACCGCGATCACGAAGGCGGCCCGCGCGGGCATCCCGAGCGCGCTCCACAGCTGGCCCCCACCGGGATCAGCAAGGCGCACAACGGGTTCGGTCACGGACTTCAGCGCGATGAGCGTGCGGTCCAGCAGCTCGTGCTCCCGCTCGACGTCCTCGGCCCGCGCGGTGACCAGGTAGCGCAGCTCCTCGTCAGCGTGGATCTCGAACAGGAACAGGTGCACGGTCGGCCTCGGGCGCGGTTCGGCCAGCCAGCTCGGGGTCGGCGGGTCGAAGCGCACGAGGGTTCCGCGCGGCAGGTTCTCCAGCAGCGCCGCGCGGAGCGCCTCGCCCGCTTCCACGATCACCTCAAATCAGCCCTTCCCGCAACGCGAACGCCACCGCGTGCGGGCGGTTGCGCAGCTGGAAGCGGCTGATGATGTCGTGCAGGATGCTCTTCACCGTCCGCTGCGAGTAGTTCAGCCGCTCCGAGATCTCCCGCGTGTCCAGCCCGTCGGCCACCATGCGCAGGACCTCGGTCTCCCTCGGCGTCATGCCGGTCATCGCCCCGCCCCGCCCGGACCCCGGCCGGTGCAGGCGCGACACCCGCTGGATGAGCTTGCCCAGCAGCTCCGGCGGGAGGGTGCTGTCCCCGCTCGCCGCCGCCATCACCAGGCGCAGCAACGCTTCCGGAGTCGCTTCCGCCCTTCGGAGTACCCCGCAGACCCCGATCTCGACGGCGGTGAGCAGTTCGGCGTCCTCGAACTCCGACGCCACCAGCACCAGCTTGGTGAACCCCCGGTACCTCAGTTCCCGCAGCACCTGCGAGCTGCGGGCGTCAGTGCGGTCGGTGACGACCATCGCCACCGCGTCCGGCCGCGCCTGTTCGACGCTGACGAACCGGATTTCCTCTCGTTGACCCAGCGCGGCGGCCACACCCGCGCGGGAGATGCCGTCCGTCGCGTGCAGGAGCAGCGATAGCCGTTCGGTCATCAAGGTGCCCACTTCGATCCCCCTAGATCGACCCTGCCTTGGTTCGCGATGTCTACAGTGGCCGGGGGGATGTCCCGGGCACATGGGACCGGGAGTCCCGTCTTTGCCTGAACGGGCTACAGCCCGGCTTCCCTGGCGCGCATGATCGCCTGCGTCCGGTCGGCGACGTGCAACTTGCTGAAGATGTTGGACACGTGGTTGCGCACCGTCTTCGGGCTGATCACCAGGTGCCTGGCGATCGCCGGGTTGCTCTCGCCCTGCGCGATCAGCGACAGCACCTCCCGTTCCCGCGAGGTCAGCTCCGGGAACGCCTCAACCGGCTGGGCCGGGGTGCTGCCGAAGAACCCGAGCAGCCGGGTCGCGACGGCGGGCCCGAAGATCGCCTCGCCCTGCCCGACCGCGCGGATCGCCCTGACGATCTCGTCCTCGCCCGCGCCCTTGAGCAGGTAGCCGCGGGCGCCCGCGCGCATCGCGGCGAACACCGACTGGTCGTCGTCGAACATCGTCAGCACCAGCACCCCGATGTGCGGGCTGGTGTGGGTGATCCGCCTGCTCGCCTCGACGCCGTTGAAGTCGGGCATGTTCAGGTCCATCACCACCACGTCCGGTTGCAGCGACGCGGCCAGCGACACCGCGGCCGTGCCCGTCGCGGCCTCGCCGACGACCTCGATCTCCGGAACTGTCGACAGCATCGCGCAGAGCCCGTATCGGAACAGCGGATGGTCATCGACAACCAGGATGCGCATCTGCTCCACCCTCAGTGTCCCCTTTCTGGCAACGGCAAGCGGGCGAGCACGCGGGTTCCGTGCCCGGCCGCCGACTCCACGGTGCAACTTCCCCCGAGCTCGACAGCGCGTTCGCGCATCGAGTGCAGTCCCACGCCGTCCCGGTACCGGGTGGGCAGTCCGACCCCGTCGTCGGAGATCTCCAGCGTGAGCCCGCCGTCCAACCCGAGCCGCACCGCGCAGCGCTTCGCCTTCGAGTGCCGCGCGACGTTCGTCAGCGCCTCGCACACGATCCGGTAGGCCGCGACCTCCACGGCGGCGGGCAGCGCGGGCAGCTCCTCCGGCAGGTCCATCTCCACGCTCAACGGCCCGAGCCGTCCGGCGATCGTGTTCGCGTGCTCGCGCACGGCCGTCACCAGGCCCAGCTGGTCCAACACCGGCGGGCGCAGCTCGTTGGCGACGCGGCGGATCTCACCGATCGCGTTCTGCAGGTCGTCTTCGAGCCTGTGCAGCATGTCCTTGGCCGCGGGCGGATTCGTGGTCAGCAGGCGCCGCGACGCCTGGAGGCCGAGCGTCGCCGCCGCGAGCGTGGGGCCGACTCCGTCGTGCAGGTCGTGCAGCAGCCGCCGTCGTTCCTCTTCACGCGCCTGCACGATCTCCGCGCGGCTGCGCGCGAGGTCCGTGGTCAGCCGCGCGGTGTGCACGATCGCCCCGGCGTGCCGCGCGATGTCCGCGAGCACAGCCCGGTCCTTGCGGTTGAACCGTTCGCGCGGGCCTCCCGCCACCACCAGGTCACCGAGCACTTCTCCTTGGTAACTCAAGGGAAGACGCGTCAACAGGCCCACCGGTGTACCAAAGACCGCCACCTGCTCGAAGTTGTCACCGCGGCGCAGTTCGATCGCCGCGTACGGAAGACGCAGAGCCTGCCCAACCGTCTCGACGACGGCCTGCACGGTCTCCTGAGGTGTTTTCGTGCCTTGAAGACGGTCGGAGAGCACGGAGACCACGCGGTACGGGTCCTGGCGTGCGCCAAACAGGCGCTGGTTGATGACCGCGTGCACACGGTCGCGCAGCGGCAAAGTCAGCGCCGCAGCCACACCTGCGGCAATTGCCTGCTGCCACAAGCTGTTCAGCCGTGGCAGCGTCGTGGACAGAATGCTGACAATGACCGCGTAGCCGACGCCTACGCACGCGGACAGCAACGCGTAGGCCAACGAGCGGCTGACGACCACTTCGATGTTGAGCGCGTGATAGCGCAACACGGCCGCCGCGAGCGCCAACGGTGCTGGCATGAAGACAACGGGGTAGAACTCGCGCGCCAGCGGCAGTACGCCCCACAGCATCTCCGGTGCCACCCAGAACAACAGGTAGAGCAGGGACGCTCCACCGAGCGTTGCCGCGAGCCAGCGCAACCGTTGCTGCGCGAGCGTGTCCTCGCACGTGCGGTACCGGTACACCAGCATCACGAAAACGAGCGCGGGGTAGACGAAGACGAGAAGGCGCACAGGGGCTCCGACGAGTTCCCAGCGCGCGAGCGCGGTCGTGGCCCACGGCAGCCGCGGCAGCACATCGACCACGTAGAGCAGCGCGGGGCCCAGGTAGGACAACGCCACCCAGAGCTTGCGGTGCCGCGAGTTCAGCGCAGTCGGGAAGGACAGCGCGAAATGCAGTATCGAGCCCCACAGCAGCGCGAACCCGACCTGCGCGAGGTACCAGCGCCAGAACTGGACACCCGAGACGAGGTCCAGTGCCTCCAACTTGAAGTAGCCGCTGCCCGACGTGCAGAACAACGAGGTCATCGCGATCATCAGCGACGCACGGGCCGCCGGATCGCGCGGCCGGTTGGCGAAGATGAACAGCGCGACGCTGACGATGATCGAGATCAGCAGCACCATCGGCCACTGGTTCGCCAGCGCGGACAGCACCGGGTAGGGCTTGAGCACGACTTCGACCGGCACCAGCGCTCCGTCGCGCAGCACGACGTAGGTCAGCCGATCGCCCACCTCAGCGGGGATGGCGCCGGGACCGATCTGGTCGGTGAGCACGCGTCCGCCGACAGAGACGACCTCGTCGCCCACGCGCAGTGGACTGCCCGGGGCGACCTGCCGGACGACGACCTCGCCGTCAGCGAAGGCCATGTCGCCGACGTTGACGATCGTGCCGTCCGACGGTGCGGCGGCGCGGGTCCAGAAGCAGAGCACGCTGAGCACGAGCAGCACCAAGGACGCCGTCGCGAGCGGCGCGGCCCTGCGAGGGAACCCCGACCAGAACGCGCTGCCCACCACCCGCTCAGTGTGCCGGTGAAGCCCCGCCCGGTCACGGGAGCAGGTGTCCCGAACCGGGCGGGACATAGTCACGGCTTGCTCAGGAACTCCTCGCGGATCTCCTTGGGACCGAAGGGCCACGACCGCTCGCGACGTGCCCAGACGAGGAACGCGACCACGCCGAGCCCCACCCATCCGAGGGACAGCATGAACTGGTTGATCCCGGTCCCGGGGATCTCCTGCTGTCCGGAGTGGACGTACACGAAGCCCCAGCCCAGCAGCGCGACGACGCACGGGACCGGGTAGAGCCACTGGCGGTACGGCCGCGCCAGGTCCGGTTGCCGCTTGCGCAGCACGACCAGCGCGAGCACCTGGGCGATCGACTGCACGAGCACGAACACCGCGGTCAGCATCGCGATCACGGTGGCCAGGTCCAGCAGCGAGCCGATCGCGGTCACCACGCCCATCGCCAGCAGGCCGGTGTGCGGGAAGTGCAGGCGGGGGTGCAGCTTGCCGAACCAGGACAGGAACACGCCGTCCTTGGCCGCGTTGTACGGCACCCGGGACCCGCCGAGCAGCCCGGCGAAGACCGACGCGAACGCGGTCACCACGACGAGCGCGGTGAGGATCTGCGCGGCGGTGGTGCCCCAGTTGTGCTCGACGACGGTGGACGCGATCGGGCCGGGCTTGGCGGCCTCCTCCCACGGCAGCACACCGAGGATGCCGACCTGGAGCACGAAGTACAGCGCCATGATCCCGAGGATCGACAGCACGATGGAGCGCGGGATGTTCCTGCCCGGATCGCGGATCTCCGCGCCGAGGTAGGCGCTGGTGTTGTAGCCGAGGTAGTCGTAGATGGCGATCATCAGGCCCGCGCCGAGGCCGAGCCAGAACGAGCCGCCGTCCAGCGAGAACGCGCCCGGGGTGAAGGTGAACGCCAGCTCCGAGTGCCAGTTCGAGTACGCCGCGATGATCACCGCGAAGACCGACACCAGCATCACGCCGAACAGGCCCGTGGTGAGCCGGGTGATCTCGCCGATCCTGCGGTAGAGCAGCAGCACGACCAGCGCGACCACGCCGATCCCGACCGCGTGCCCGGTGAACGTCGTCGCCCCGTCCGCGTCCACGAGACCGGGCACCAGGTACCCCAAATACGTGACGAGGCCGATCACGCCCGTCGACATGATCAACGGGATGAACAGCATCGCCGTCCAGGTGAACAGGAACGGCATCAACCGCCCGGTCCGGTACTGGAACGCCTCGCGCAGGTAGAGGTAGGTGCCGCCGGCTCCCGGCATGGCCGCGCCCAGCTCCGCCCAGACCAGGCCGTCGGCCAGCACGATCACCGCGCCGATCAGCCAGCCGAACATGGCCTGCGGCCCGTTCATCGCGGCGATCATGCCCGGGATCGTGATGAACGGGCCGATCCCGCACATCTGCGTCATGTTGATCCCGGTGGCCTGGAGGAGCCCGATCCTGCGCTCGAACCCCGGCTCCGGAGAACCGGAGGACGGTGGGGAGACACCTGCCACGACGAACCTCCTGGGCCTATTTTGGAAGACTTCTTAACATAGGCTGTGGGGGAAGGGAATCCTCCGCTCGTGCGGTGCGCTGCATAGACTCCCGTGGTTCTCGGACGAAAGAGCAGGTCGCCTTGACCCCACCCCTCGGCACCCCGTCGAGCATGCGCACGCTCAACCAGCGCGCCGTGCTGGAGCGGCTGCGTCAGACCGGCTCGGCCACCCGGCCGCGGATCGCGAAGGACACCGGGCTGTCCAAGCCCACCGTCGGCCAGGCCCTGCTCGGGCTGGAGGAGGCCGGACTCGTCCGCGCGGTCGGCCGGACCTCCGCCGGTCCCGGGCGCTCCGCCGTCGTCTACGAGGCCGACCCCACCGCCGGGCACGTGCTCGCCGTCGACATCGGCCGGGAACGCATCAGGCTCAGCGTGGTCGACCTCAGCGGCGCGCAGATCGCCAGCAGTGACGAGCGCAACCGCTGCCGCTCGGCCAGCTCGCTCGTGCGCACCGTGCGCAAGCTCGCCGAACAGCTCCTGGAGAGCGCCGACCGCACCCTGGACGACGTGGTCGCGAAGGTCGTCGGCAGTCCCGGCGTGCCCGATCGCGGCAACCGCGCGCTCCAGCACGCGCCGAACCTGCCGGGCTGGGGGCGCAAGGGCCTGCTCGACGAGCTCGAAGCCGAACTCGGCGCGGGCCTGGTCGTGGAGAACGACGCCAACCTCGCCGCGCTGGGCGAGCGGCAGCTGGGCGCGGCGCGCGGCGCGAACTCCTTCGTGCTGATCACCGTCGGCACCGGCCTCGGCATGGGCATCGTGGTGGACGGCAAGCTCTTCCGCGGCGCGAACGGAGCGGCGGGGGAGATCGGCTACCTGCCCTACGGGCACTTCGACGAGGCGACGCTGCTCTCCGGCGAGCTGTCCCCGCCGCCCGGCGGCATGCTCGAACGCGTCTCCGCCGCGCGCTCGGTCGTCGAGCTGGCCGCCGCCTTCGGCATGGAGGAACCCGAAAGCGCCCGCGAGGTCTTCGACGCCGCGCGCGCCGGTGACAGCAAGGCGCTGCGCGCGGTCGAGCTGATCGCGGTCCGGCTCGCCTACGGCGTGGCGTCGGTGTCCGCGGTGATCGACCCCGAGCTGGTGGTGCTCAGCGGCGGTGTTGGGCGCAACGGCGATCTGCTGCTCGACCCCCTCAACCGCGCGCTGCGGGGCTTCACGCCGCTGACGCCGCGCATCGTCGAGGGCGAGCTGGGCGAGGAGGCCGTGCTCTCCGGCGCGGTCGCGGTCGGGCTCGAGAACGCTCAGCGGCTGGTGTTCGACCGCCACTTCGGTGCGATCTGATCAGGCTGGGAAGCGCACTTCGTTGCGGTCCATCTTCGCGTGCGCGGCGACCAGCAGGTCGATGCCGCTCGCGTCCGCCAACTGCATCAGGTAGAGGAAGACATCGGCGGACTCGTCGGCGAGGCGCTGCTTCAGTGGCCCGTCGGCGAGGCCTTCGGTGATCTCGGCGTCGCTGAGCCACTGGAGCTCGGCGACCACCTCACCCGCCTCCCCGGCCAGCGCCATCGCGAGGTTCTTCGGCGTGTGGAACGGTTCCCACTTCCTGGCGGCGGCGAAAGCGCGCAGACGCGCGGAAAGAGCGGCGAGCTCGGACATGCCATCAAGGTAGACAGCTGTCCGGCTCGCCGCTCCGACCGGTCCGGTGTTACTCCCAGCGGAACCAGCGCGCCGCCGCGAACCCCGCGATCGCGGTGAAGCCCACCATCACCAGCAGGTGCAGCGGCTGCGGCCAGCCACCCGCCCAAGCCGCCTTGATCGCCTGGCTGCCCGCACCGAGCGGGCTGAACGAAGCGATGTTGCGCAGGAACTCCGGCATGGTCGGGCCAGGCGTCCACAGCCCGGCGAGGAAGGCCACCGGGAAGAACAGCAGCGAGCCGATCCCCGACGCCAAACGGCCCGACGTGGCGAGCGCGGCGATGAGCAGGCCGATCGCGAACACAGCGGTCGTGGCCAGCACCAGCGCGAGCACGAAACCGAGCGCGTTCGCGGGCAGCGCCAGGTCGAACCAGATCGCCCCGATGGCCAGCAGCAGCGCGACCGACAGCAGCGCCATCAGCAGGTGCGTGACCACCTGCGCGGTCAACAGGAAACCGGGCCGCACCGGCGTGGTGGCCAGCCTGCGCAGCACGCCCTTCTCCCGGTAGGAAGCCAGGATCGTCGGCAGCGAGCTGAGCGCCAGCATCGCCAGCGAGGTGGCGATCAGCGCGGGTGCGTACACCTCGATGAAGCGCTCGCCGCCCAGGTCCGGGTCGGGCGCGGCGAAGGACGGGATCGATCCGAAGATCACCAGCAGCAGCGGCGGCAGCGCGATGCCGAACACGACGGTCATCGGTTCCCGCAGGAAGAGCCGGAGTTCGGCGGCGGTGATGCGGGCAAGGCGGTTCATCGTCATGTCTCCTGTGTCTCAGCTGGCCAGCTGGCGGCCGGTCAGCGCCAAGAAGGCGTCGTCGAGGGTTGTGTGCTCGGTGCGCATGTCCGCCGGGGTGATCCCGGCCGCCGCCAGCGCCGCGGTGACGTGCGACAGCAGCTCCCCGGTGCCCGAGACCTGCACCTGGGGGCCGGTCCTGCGCACTTCGGTCACGCCCGGCAGGGCGGTCAGCACTGCGGTGTCGAACGGTCCGGTGACCCGGAAGCGCAGCCGCGTTCCGCTGTCCACCCGCGCGATGAGCCCGGTGGGGCTGTCGGTGGCGACAACGCGCCCGTCATCGATGAGCGAGAGCCGGTCGCAGAGGAACTCGGCCTCCTCCATGAAGTGCGTGACCAGCAGGACGGTGACGCCGCGGTCGCGCACCCGCTGCACGACCTCCCAGGTGTCCCTGCGGGCCTGCGGGTCGAGCCCGGTGGTCAGCTCGTCGAGCACGGCCACCTCGGGGTTGCCGACCAGCGCGAGCGCGATGGACAACCGCTGCTTCTGGCCGCCGGAGAGCTTGCGGAACTCGGTGCCGAGCTTGTCCGCGATGCCCAGCTGGTCGGCCAGCTCCCGCCAGTCGAGCGGATCGGGGTAGAAGGAGCTGTAGAGCGCCAGCGCCTCGCGCACCCGCATCCGCTCCGGCAGCTCGCTCTGCTGGAGCTGCACGCCGACCCGGGTGCGGACCTGGTCGCGGTCGCGGACCGGGTCCATGCCCAGCACGGAGATCGTGCCGCCGTCGGGCTTGCGCAACCCGATCACGGACTCCACGGTGGTGGTCTTGCCCGCCCCGTTCGGGCCGAGGATCCCGAAGATCTCGCCCTCGTCGACGCTGAAGGAGACGTCGTGCACGGCGATCTTGCCGGGGTAGCGCTTGTGCAGGTTGGTGACCTCGATGACCGGCATCTCGCCCGCCTTTCCGACTGTGCTGCGGTGACGGGGAAAACGCTAGGGACGCGGGGGGCCGGCCAGAATCCGTCTGAGTCCCGAGTGGGGGTGGGCCTAGCACCACCCCCTTCGTGGCCCTCGGCGGAATGCGTCGCCCCGGTGCGGCACCGCAGACTGAGCGCGTCGTTGTCGCAGTCGTTCGACCGAGTTGTCAGGAGCAGGCCATGGTGCGCAGGTACTTCGTCGCGATGGCGCGGGGCGTCGCCTTCGCGGGGCTCGCGCTGGCGGGACTGCTCGCGGGGCTGCTGCTGATCGTCGCGCTCGCCCCGGTCTTCGTCGGCCTGGTCTTCACGCACATGCCCGTTGTGGAGGGAACCCGTTTCCTGCCGAGGTTCGCGCGCCGCCTCACCGGCCGGTGGTCCACAGTGGACATTCCAGATCCGTACCGCCCAGCACCGGAACCCGTGCGACCCGAGGCGGACGGGTGGTACCGCGACGGCGACCAGCTGTTCAAGCACGGGTGGTGGCCGAACTACCAGAAGCGGTTCACCTGGATCGGCGAGGACCCCGCGACCTGGCGCGACCACCTGTGGATGCTGGCCAACGGCATCGTCGGCACCGTGCTCGGCCTGCTGCCCGTCGCCGCGCTCGGCTACGGCCTGTTCGGCCTCATCGCACCGTGGCAGCCGTTCGGAATCGCTTGGTACGCGGGCGTTCCCCTGGGCCTCGCCCCGCTGATCGGCCTGCCGCTCATGGTGCTCGGCGTGCTCTCCGCGCCACACCTGGTGACCGCGCAGTGCAGGTGGAACCGCCTGCTGCTCCGGGTGCGGCGCGAGCGCGGCGCCAGGTCCCGGCCACGCGTGTGGCTCGGAGATCGACTGCGCACCATCGGCTACGGCGCCGCCGTCGCGGCGTTCGGCGTGCTGGGTTTCCTGCTGTTCCTGGCGAACCTCATCGTGCTCGTCGTCAGCCAGTTCACCGGGATGCAGCCCCTCGTGTGGCCGCCCCTAGTCGAAGCCAGCCGCACGCTGCCCAACATGGCCCGCGCCCGGGTGAAGGAACTGCTCGGCGCGGAGATCCCGGACCCCTACCTGGCCGAGCCCCCGCTGCCCCGGCCCCGCCCGGACGGCAAGTACCAGGCCGCGCGTCACCTCTACCGCACCGCGGGCCCGGTGATCCGGCACGAGCGGTGGAAGTGGGTGATGACCGACCGGGCCACGTGGCGCGACCTCGCGTGGATGCTGCTGAACACCTTCGTGAGCCTGCTGCCGTTCCTCCCCGCCGTCCTGGCGTGCATCGGCACCTTCGGCTGGGTGCTCCCGTGGTTCTGGGAGCCGCTGCTCGCCTACTTCTTCGACAAGACACCGGAACCCGGCTACACCCTCGCCGACCTGCTGCTGCCGAAGTCGACTCTGCTCGGCCTGCTGCCCGGCTTCTTCGAGCTCGTGTTCGGTGTGCTGCTGACCGTGCTCGCGTTCGTCATCACGCCACGGCTGCTGCTGATCTACGCCAAGTGGAACAAGTACCTGCTCGCGCCCACCAAGTCGGCCCTGCTCGCCAAGCGCGTGCAGACCCTGACCGAGTCCCGCGCCGATGCCTCCGACGCCCAGGCTGCCGAACTGCGCCGCATCGAACGCGACCTGCACGACGGTGCCCAGGCCCGCCTGGTCGCGATGGGCCTGAAGCTCGGTGCCGCCGAGGTGCTCATCGACCGCGACCCCGCCGCGGCCAAGGCACTCGTCGCCCAGGTCCGCGAGGCGTCCTCGGTCGCCCTGCGGGAACTCCGCGACCTCGTGCGCGGCATCCACCCGCCGGTGCTCGCCGAACGCGGCCTCGTCGACGCCGTCCGCGCTCTCGGCCTGGACAGCGCGCTCGGCGTCGAGGTCACCGGCGAACTCCCCGGACGGCCCGAAGCCCCCGTGGAGTCCGCCGCCTACTTCGGCGTCTCCGAGGTGCTGGCCAACGCCACCAAGCACGCAGAGGCCACCCGCCTCGCGATCCACCTGGAGCACGACGGCGAACGCCTGCGGATCGTCGCCACCGACGACGGGCGCGGCGGCGCGGACCCGGCCAGCGGCAGCGGCCTGCGCGGCATCGAACGCAGGTTCGCGACCTTCGACGGTACGTTCACCGTCGACAGCCCGGTGGGCGGGCCGACCAAGGTGATCATGGAGTTGCCGTGCGCGTTGTCCTCGCCGAAGACCTCTACCTCCTCCGAGACGGCCTGACGCACCTGTTGCAGGCGCACGGTTTCGAGATCGTGGCGGCGGTGGAGAGCGGTCCCGAGCTCCAGCACGCGCTCACCGAGCACCGGCCGGACGTCGCCGTCGTCGACGTCCGGCTCCCACCGACCTTCACCGACGAAGGCCTCCAAGCGGCGCTGTCCGCCCGCCGCGAGGTACCCGGCCTGCCGGTGCTCGTGCTGTCCCAGCACGTGGAGCAGCTCTACGCAAGGGAGCTGCTCGCCGACGGCACGGGCGCCATCGGCTACCTGTTGAAGGACCGCGTGTTCAACGCCGAGCAGTTCGTCGACGCCGTCCGCCGCGTGGCCGGTGGTGGCACGGTGATGGACCCCGAGGTCATCTCGAAGTTGTTGGCCAGCAACGCTCGTGACGAACCGCTCGGCAAACTGACCGAGCGCGAGCGGGAGGTGCTGGAGCAGATGGCTGAGGGCCGCTCCAACGCCGCCATCGCGCAGCGGTTGTTCATCAGCGAGGGCGCCATCGGCAAGCACACCGCGAGCATCTTCACCAAGCTCGGCCTCGCGCCCTCCGACGACGACAACCGTCGCGTCCTCGCCGTGCTCGCCTACCTCAACGGCGCCGGCCCGAACTGATCTGCACCGCACCAGACCGGAGGAACCGCATGACCGACTCCCGCCCGGTCGCCCTGGTCACCGGCGCCAGCCGGGGGATCGGGTCCGCCATCGCCCGCGACCTCGGTTCCCGCGGCCACCACGTGGTGGTCAACTACCGCAGCGACGCCGAGTCGGCGGAGGCCACCGTGCGCGCCATCACCGACGCCGGCGGCTCCGCCCAGGCGATCGCGGCCGACGTCCGGGACGGCGACCAGGTGAGCGCCATGGTCGAGACGGTGCTCGGCGCCACCGGCCGGATCGACGCGTTGGTGTGCAACGCCAACATCCAACCGCCGTTCGTGGACATCCAGTCGTTGCCGTGGCAGGTGTTCCTGGACAAGGTCGGCGGAGAACTGGCCTGTGCCTTCCACATCACCCAGCAGGTGCTCCCCTCGATGAAGGACCGCGGTCGCGGTCGGATCGTGTACATCTCCAGCAGCGTCACCGGGAAGGCCGCGCCCGCGCTGCTCGCTCACGGCACGGCCAAGACCGCGCTGGAGGCGTTGATGCGCAACGTCGCCGCCGACGCGGGACGAGCGGGCATCACGGTGAACGCCGTCGCACCCGCGGCCGTCGCCACCGCGGCCACCGCCGACGTGCTGTCCCCGGTCTACCGCGAACACCTCGCGAGCAGGTCGGTGCTCCGTCGCGTGATGGAGCCGGACGACATCGCCCGAGTGGTCGGACTCGTCCTCGATGACGGTTTCGCCGCGGTGACCGGCCAGATCATCCGCGTCGACGCCGGGTTCGAGGTGCTGGCGCCGTCTGCGGTGGAGAACCCGCCACCGACGATCTCCACCCGCGTCTCCACCCTCGGGAGGTCCAGTCACCCCTGGTCGCCGACCTAGCGTTCCCCTCATCGGAGAAAGGGGAGAACGTGGAACACGTCATGGAGTTCTACCTGCTGCGGGTGGGAATCATCGCGGCGGTCGTCGTCGGACTGGTGATCCTGGGCATCGTCCTCCTGGTGGCGCTGAAGAAACTGGGACTGCTCGGACAGGCGAAGAACGTCGTCGGGCCGGTGCTCCAGCGCAGGAGCCAGGAGACTGGGCTCAAGGGCACGGTGGCCAAGGTGGTGCTCAACCGCCTCGACGATTCGCGCCCTCACTGACCAGTTCTTCACAGACCGCAGGCCGGGAGGGAACGGGAATGGCCGGAACTCGGGCGGCCGACCGGCTCGCGCCCAGCTGGCTCGTCGTCCAGGTGCTGGGCACGGTGGCACTGACCGCCACGGTCGTCACGGCGGTTCCGGCCCCGACCTGGCTGCTGCTGGTCTATCTGGCGAGCCTCGCGTGCTGGGTCCTCTGGCTGCTGTCGGCGTCTCGCTTGCCGCGCACCTCCCTGGGGTTGGTGGTGCTCGCGTCGTTGTTGCCCGCGCTCGTCGTCGGGGCGAGCGCGGACGGCACCGCGATGATCATGATGGCGGTGGTGCTCGGGCGAGTGGCCATGCTGCCGAGCGCGACCGTCGTGGTGATCGGGACGACCACCGCGCTGGACGCCGTGGCCGCGACCGCCAGCTGCCTCCTTCTCGACCGGCCACCGAGCCTGGCGTTCGGCGCCGTGGCCCTGTGCGTGTTCGTCACCTTGCTCGGACTGCACCCGCGTCACCACCAGATGCAGGCCGCGCATTCCCGCCAGCTGCTGGAGCAGACCCGCTTGGCCCAACGGGAACAGGCTCGCGCCGCCGCACTGGACGAGCGCACCCGCATCGCGAGGGAGTTGCATGACGTCCTCGCGCATTCCCTTGGC
Organism: Allokutzneria sp. NRRL B-24872; assembly: GCF_002155965.1. Classification (GTDB taxonomy): domain Bacteria; phylum Actinomycetota; class Actinomycetes; order Mycobacteriales; family Pseudonocardiaceae; genus Allokutzneria. The sequence goes on along the minus strand of NZ_MUMH01000041.1, from coordinate 25,948 downwards.
GCCCTTGGAGTTCAGCTGGAAGTGGCCGAAGTCCTGCTGACCGACAAGGGCGACGTCGACGGAGCTGTGCAGCGGGTCCGCCGATCGCGCCGGTTGGCGGCCGAAGGCCTTGCCGAAGCCCGTCGTGCGGTCGCCGCCCTTCGCGCCGACGTGGTGCCTCTCGCCGAGGCGATGACCTCGCTCGCCGAAGCACACCGTTCGGACCACGGCGTGGACGTCGCGATGGCATCCGAGGGAGAACCGCGCCCATTCTCCTCTGCCGCCACGGTGTGCCTGCTGGGCACCGTGCGCGAGGCACTGACCAACGCGGCCAAGCACGCTCCAGGCGCACCCGTCACGATCACCTTGAGGTACAACGACGCGGGCGTTCACGTCGAGGTCCGCAACGCACCCTCGGAGCGAGTCCCGACCACCGCCGTGGAGGCGGCGGGCTACGGCCTCACCGGGATGCGTGAGCGGGTCGCCCTTGTCGGTGGCAGTCTCACCACTGCGCCGACCGAGGACGGTGGTTGGCTGGTGACTGTGGAGGTCCCGGGGTGAACGAGCCGATCCGCGTGATCGTCACCGACGATCAGCAGGTCATGCGCGAGGGTCTGGTGGCGTTGCTGGACCTCCTTCCCGAGGTCGAGGTGGTCGGCGCCGCGAGCAACGGCCGCCAGGCAGTGGACCTGCTCGACGAGGTGGCCGCGGACGTCGTGCTGATGGACCTGCGCATGCCGGTCATGAGCGGTGCGGAGGCAACGCGCCTCATCGTGGAACGGCATCCGGAGGTCGCCGTGCTGGTGCTCACGACCTACGACGACGACGAATCGATCGCTTCTGCCCTGAGCGCGGGCGCGCGCGGCTACCTGACCAAGGACGCCGGTCGCGCCGAGATCGCAGCCGCACTTCGCTCGGTCACCGCCGGACAGTCCACTTTTGACACAGCGATCTCCCAGCGCTTGGTCGCCGCCTTCGCCGGTGACACCGAGGCCGCAGCGCTCCGGCGGCCCGCGGACGGACTGACACCGCGAGAGACCGAGGTGCTCGCCCTGATCGCTGCGGGGCTCGGCAACGGCGAGATCGCGAAGAAGCTCTACATCGGCGAGACCACCGTGAAGACGCACATCAACAACGCGTTCGCGAAAATCGGCGCTCGCAACCGCGCGGACGCGGTCCGCTACGCGTACCGGCACGGCCTCACCGCCGGAGAAGCAGGGGACCCCGGGCTCGGTTAGCCTCGCCCTGTGGGGGCTGATCTGGCCGGGCGGAGGACAACGCCCGAGGGCGTTCGCGGGTGGGGATCGGTCACCCTCGGAGTGTTGCTCGGGCTGCCGATGGCGTTGGTGGACCTGGTTTTCCTGCTGTGGGCGGGCCTGATGTCCGCGCCCGGCCTGATCTGGCCGGCACTGCGCCGATCGTCCACCGGAATGGTGCGTTACCGGGCGTGTGCGCTGGTTCGCTGGGAACGCCGACGCCTCGTGCGGTGGTGCGGCGCCGAACCGGGACGGGACAACGATGGACGCCGCGCGGTGCGCTACCTCGCCGCTCGCGCCCCGATCGGCCTGCTCGGAGGCTTGGTCGTCCTCGTCGGGATCTGGTACGGCGTCAGCTTTCTGCTGGTGTACCTCTACGTTCCACCCGGCTCGCCGCTGGAGGGCACGCAGGGCTGGGCCGTCCAGGCCGACCCGGACGACGCTCGCACCGTCGCCTACATGATCGCGTTGACGGGCATCGGCCTGATCGGCCTGTACGCCACGGCCCTCTTCACCTTCGCCCAGGTGGCGGTCGAACGCTGGTTGCTGCGCCAACTGCTCGGGCCGAGCGCGATCGAGGTGCTGGAGCGCAGGGTCACCCAGCTCTCGGTGAGCAGGGCCGAAATGGTCAAGGCCGTCAACGACGAGCGCCGCAGGATCGAGCGTGACCTTCACGACGGCATCCAGCAGCGACTCGTCGCGCTCGGCATGCTGCTGGGCCGGGTGCGCAGAGGGACGGACCCCGACAACGCGCAGGAGTTGCTGCGCCAGGCGCACGAGGAGTCGCAGCAGGCGTTGACCGACCTGCGCGAGGTGGCGTGGCGGGTGTACCCGAGCGCACTCGACGACCTGGGCCTCGCCGAAGTCCTCGCGGCGCTCGCCGAGCGCTCCGAGGTCCCGGTGCGGCTGCGCTACCTGCTTGAGGAACGCCTGGTCCCGTCGGTGGAGGCGGTCGTGTACTTCGTCGTGTTCGAGGCGGTGACCAATGCGGTGAAGCATTCGGGTGCCTCCAGTGTCGGGGTTCACGTCGGACGAGTTGGGGAAGAGATCGTGGTCATGGTCAGAGACGACGGGTGTGGGGGTGCCGATCCGGCCGGACGCGGGCTGAGCGGCCTCGCCGGTCGGGTCGCCGCGCTCGACGGCGAGTTCGTGCTGAGCAGTCCCGAGGGCGGGCCGACGGAGCTGCGGGTGATGCTGCCGTGCGCGTGATCCTCGCCGAGGACTCGGCGCTGTTGCGGGAAGGTCTAGTTCGTCTGCTGGCCGAGGAGGGCCACGAGGTGCTGGCCGCGGTCGGTGACGCGACCGAACTGCTCGCCCAGGTGCGCCAGCGGCAACCGGACGTGGTCGTCGTGGACGTCCGCATGCCACCGACGCACACGGACGAGGGCCTGCGCGCCGCCCTGGAGATCCGCCGCACCTGGCCCGGGGTGGGCGTTCTGGTGCTGTCGCAGTACGTGGAGAAGCGGTACGCGACCGAACTGCTCAGCACCGACTCCGAAGGCGTCGGGTACCTGCTGAAGGACCGGGTGGTGCAGGTCGGCGAGTTCCTCGACGCGCTGCAACGGGTCGCCGAGGGGGGAGCCGCCTTCGATCCCGAGGTGGTCCGGCAGTTGCTGTCCCGGACCCGCCACGTCGACCCGTTGGCGAGCTTGACGATCCGGGAACGCGATGTGCTCGACAGGATGGCGCAGGGACACACCAACAACACCATCGCCGAGCAGATCCACGTGTCCCGGAGCGCCGTGGAGAAGCACGTCAACGCGATCTTCGAGAAGCTGGACCTCTCGCACACCACGGGGTACAGCCGTCGCGTGCTCGCGGTCCTGCGCTATCTCGGTTCCTGAACCCGCCTGCGCTTCGACACTCGCGTCACCACGAACCAGATCACCACCAGGACGACCGCCGCGGCCACACCCTTCGACAGCACGCCCGCGTACTGCTCCACCAGTCCCCAGTTCTCGCCCAGTGTGTAGCCCGCCAGCACGAAGGCGGTGTTCCACACCAGGCTTCCCAGGGTGGTGAAGAACAGGAAGGTCGACATCCGCATCCGTTCCACGCCAGCGGGTACGGAGATGAAGCTGCGGAAGATCGGGATCATCCTGCCGAAGAACACGGCCTTCACCCCGTGCCGGGCGAACCACGCCTCGGTGCGGTCGATGTCCGCGACCTTCACGAGGGGGAGTTTCGCCGCGATGGCGCGGGTGCGCTCCCTGCCGAGCAGCGCGCCGACCGCGTAGAGGACCAGCGCGCCGACGACGGAGCCGAGCGTGGTCCACAGGATCGCGCCCACGAGGCTGAGACTTCCCTTGCTCGCGGTGAAGCCCGCCAACGGCAGGATCACCTCGCTGGGGAGAGGGGGGAACAGGTTTTCCAAGGCGATGGCGAGCCCCGCTCCGGGCCCGCCCAACGCTTCCATCAGCCCGATGGCCCAGCCGGTGATGCCGCCGGGTTCGGTGCTGGTCGCCAGGTTCATGACTTCGTCGATCACACCTACGACGCTAGGAAGCCCGGGCCGGGAAGTCGCTGAGGAAAACCATCCGAACCAGAGATGAGAACCACAGCGAAAGATTGAAGAAAACCTCAGTGCGCCTCGCTGCTGTACCGGCCCAGACTGGCTGAGGCGGACCGCTGTGCACGGATCACACAGCTGGTTCCGCCGGTCGGTCGAAGGTCGCGGACAGCCTTCGACACACTCGGAGACCGAACGGAGGCCCAACTCCATGCTGAAGGACTGATCAATGGGCAAGCGCACCCGAGAGAAGCGCGCTGCCAAGGCGGAGCAGCGAGCGCGCAGGCACGACGGACCGATCCCGCCGAGTCGGGACTCGGACGGTCCTGACGTGTTCATGAACGAGCAGGCGAGTGCTGAAGAGTGGTTTCGTTCGGTGCGCTCGGCTGTGCGCGCGGCGGCGCAGGTGCACCTGATGCACGGGCCGGACGCGGCGGCGGGTCTCATCGACGATCTGGTCGTCCACAGCTCGCGGGTCGGCGTTCGTGACGTGCACCTGGCGGTGGATCGGATGTTGCTGGACGAGGTCGGCCACCTGTGGCGACGCGGATGGTTGCCGGTCGACGCGTTCCAGTTCGTCCGGCGCAGGGCAGGACGTGAGGCCGCGTCACTGCTGGTCGACGTCGTCGCGGCAGAGAACTCCCGGCACGCTGTGGCCACGGTGCACCCGCGGTGGCGGAGCCAGCTGGCTGAGATCGGGGCCACCGTGTGGTGGGAGCGGTCAGAACCGTTGCTGAGCCAGTGGGCGCGGCGACATGGACACGACGAGGCGACCGCGCTCACCGCGGCCGCGGCCGTGCTCGGCGATCTCGCCTTCACGCCCGCGACCACACCGAGCGTGCCTCCGCCCGGTAGTGCCCAGGACGCGTCCCGGGCGCGCTCCGGCGTTGACGAGAAGGTGCTTTCGCGCGTTCGAGGTCTGCTCGCCAAGGCCGAGTCCACCGACTTTCCCGACGAGGCCGAGGCGTTGTCGGCCAAGGCGCAGGAACTGATGAACCGCTACGCGTTGGACCGCGCCGCGGTTGAGGTCGAGGAACAGGCGCCACCCGCGGTCGCGGTGCGCCGGATCTGGCTGGACAGTCCCTACGTGGCGGAGAAAGGACACCTGGTCTCAGCGGTTGCCGGTGCCAACCGATGTCGTTCGGTGCTCGCCGAGAAACCGGGGTACCTCACGGTGGTCGGCGACGAGTTCGACCTGGACTCCACCGAACTGCTGGCGACCTCGTTGCTGGTGCAGGCTAACAGGGCGATGCTGGCGGAAGGAAAGCGGACCGGGCAGGCGAAAACGCGCTCGTACCGCCAGTCCTTCCTGATCTCGTACGGCGTTCGGATCGGCGAGCGGCTGCACACGGTCACCGAACTGGACGACTCGGTGTCCCGCGCGCTCGTCCCCGTGTTCGCCGCGCGCGAGCAGGCCGTCGACAACACCGTTGACGAGCTGTTCCCGCAACTGAAAGCCCGGGACTTCACCGTGCGCGACGCCACCGGCTGGGCCGCTGGGCACGCCGCTGCGGATCGCGCTCGGCTCACCCTGGAACGCGAACAGCTCCGCTGACCGCTGAACCGAACCACAGAGAGGAGGACCACCCGCAGAGCGTTCACTCTGAGAGCAGGCGGACCTGGGAGGGTTCGATTCCCAGGCGTCCGCCGGTGTCGCCGGTGATCTGGTGGCGGTGGGTGATGGCGTGGTCGAGTTGTTTGGCCAGGCGCGGCACCGTGGTTGAGCTCAGGTAGGTCTCGGCGCCCGCGTCGAGGAGGCGGCGGACCGGGCCTTCGTAGCTGACGCCGAGGACGTCGTCCTCGATCTCGGCGATGATGACGCGGGCCTTCGGGAACCTCGCCTGGAGGCTTCCGATCAACTGCGGGCTGATCGGCGGCACGAGCAGGACCTCGGCGGTCGTCGGGGCCTTGTGCATGTCCAGGACGATGTAGTCCGCGCCGAGTTCGGCGGACAGCGACGCTCGGGCGGCGGCCGACAACTTCATCGCCGTTGCCACGATGGTGACGTCGTCGTAGTCCGTCAGCTGAGGGTCGGCCGCCTCGTTCGGCGAACCGGGCTCGGCGAGGGCGTCCTCCAGCGCGCCGCGGGTGCTGGTGATCGTCGCGATCGGGCTGCCGTCTCGGATGAGGGCCACGTCCTCACCGGGCTTGAGGGCGTCGATGAGGTCCACGACGTCCTCGGGCAGGCGGCTCACGTCGATTCGCCACGTTGCTCGGGTGGCGCGGTCGCCGTTCACGCGATGAGGAATGAGGGCGAGGTGGCCATGACAGGTGCCCGTTGAGCTTTGCGGGGTGTGACCCCTGCGGCGGACACGGTCGATGTCGTCATGCGCTCGATCTCCCCACGTTGGTCGGATCACCGTCTGACGCTTGTCCTGCGGGAGACGGCACCCGTCAAGACGTCCGGCGGTGGTGCCTGGTTGCGCGTGAGGAGGTGAGACAGCGGGTAGTGGGGCTGAGAAGCCGGTCCCAGATCTGTCCCAGCGCGATCATTTCGCGTGGTCAACTGAATGATTCTTTCGGCCAGGCCGGAGCGCCTGTGCTGGCGGACCAGATATGTCGAGACCACGTGTGATGGTCACTTCTCGACCGACCGTGCTGGATCGGCAGAAGCTCGCGCCGTAGGGGGTTTGGGGGACTCGGTCCCCCGACATCACGCCACGCGACCCGGTCCGCGCTTCCGCGGACACGGGGCGCCTGAGCGTGGGGCCGGTGGGACTCGAACCCACACTGGCACGGACCTAAACCGTGTGCCTCTGCCAATTGGGCTACGGCCCCCTGCGGAGCACAGCCTATCGGCCCTGCCGGAGGGCGTCGCGGGCAGCTTCGGAACGCTGTTTGCCGACTTTCGGCGTGCCGGTGTCCGGCATGCGCGCGGTGCTGACTACCGTGTTGGGCCGGAGTGTGTCGTGAGCGAGGAGGAGCCGTGGCCCGCGACCCGGACACCATTGAGCGCGAGATCGAGCAGGCGCGAGACGCGCTCGCCACCACGTTGGACCAGCTGAGTGTGCGCGCGCACCCGAAGCGGTTCGTGGAGAGCGGATCGGACGCCGTGCGCCACAAGCTGGACGACCCCAAGATCAAGCTTCCGCTGATCGGGCTGGGCGTGCTTGTGGTGCTGACCCTCGTGCGCAAGCTGTTCCGCTAGGCGGTTCAGCGCGGTCCAGTGCGGATCAGCGCAGCAGGGGCATCAGGGCCTCGTCGACCAGCCGGTCGATGTAGGTCGGATCAGCGGGCTCACCGATCAGCATCAGCCGGTGGGTGAGCGCCGCACCGGCCAGTTCGACGACGATGCCGTGCGGCGCGTCCTCGCGGATCTCGCCGCGCGCGGTGCCCGCCTCCAGAATCCTGCGCAGGATTCTCCGCTGTGAGCTCAGGAAGCCCGCGCGGAACGCCTCCGCGAGCTCGGGTTCGTGCGGCAGTTCGCCGACCAGGGCCTGCGCGGCCTTGCCGACGGGGCCGGTGAGCAGCGTGGCGTAGGTGGACAGGAACTCGCGCAGGTCGTCGGCGACGGCGCCGGTCTCCGGCTGCGGGATGTTGCGGCTGACCAGCTCCTGGCAGGTGTCGATGACCAGTTCGAGCTTGGACTCCCAGCGGCGGTAGATGGTGGCCTTACCGGCCCTGGCCCGCGCGGCGACGGCGTCCATGGTGAGCGCGCGGTAGCCGACCTCGGCCATGACCTCCAGCGTCGCCTGGCGCAGCGCGTCGTCCCTGGTGGCGTCGCGGGGCCTGCCCCGCTGGACTGTTCTGGGCTGTTCCGACTGGGGCGCTGTGGCCACCATGCCTCCCCTGCGACCGGATGCGGCCCGTGTGCCCGCGCGCCAATCCTAGGTCGCTCGGGGAAGCCCCGTGCTCACCCCGCCGCGCTGGCGGACTCCTCGGGTTCGGCCTCGGACGCCGGGGGTTGCTGCTGCCCGGTGGTCATGCCGTGGCGGGCGTGCAGGTAGGCGGTGGTGAAGGCGAAGGCGTCGCCGTCGAGCAGGTGCACGACGGTGCGCTGCTTCTTGCCGGTGACGATCTTCTCGACGATCTGGTCGGCGCTGTCCCGTGCCGCGATCAGGCCGGGGGCGTGCGCCGTCGTGCTCTCCTCGCCCGCGTTGACCGTGATGGTCCAGTCGTCACCGTCGGGAACGTAGTTGATCGTGATCGGTGTGCTGTCCATGGCGCGCCTCCCCGTGGGCTCGCTCCCATGGTGGGAGACGGTCGGCGTCTCCGCAGGACGAGCTTCACCCGGATGGCCGCCGGTAACGAATTCGGTTCGCAATCGGACAAACCAGGTGTCCGGTCACATGTGAGGAGGGTTGGCGTGCGGTTTCTCGGTGGAGTGCTGGTCGCGTGCGCGCTCGTCCTCGCCGTTGAGCACGCGGCGGTCGCTGAGCAGGCCCCGGACTGCGGCATCGTCGTGGCGCTCGGCCTCGTGCCGGAGGACTGCCAGATCTCTTCGCCCTCGCTGCCCACGGCCAGGACCGCCGAGCCGAGCTCGGCGGCGGCCGACCCGTACTACGCCGGTGACAGCGCGGTCTCCGGCGGCGCGATGCTGGCCTCTCCGCCGGAGAGCCCCGTGCGCGGAGCCCCGGCGCCCGCACTCGCCATCGGCCTCGCCCTGCTGGCTCTCGCAGGGGTCGGCGCGGTGGCGGTGCGGATCGTCCGGGACTGAGCTCAGGCGGGTTGCAGTCCGCGAGAGCGGTCGAGCAGGTGGACCGCGAGCGTGCACACGGCGCCGGTCAGCATGAGCGCCAACCAGGGCAGGTAGGGCGCCCCGATCTCCTCAGCGAGGTCGAGCGCGGCGCCGGTGAGCAGGTTGCCCACGGTGATCCCGATGCCGGAGATGGTGTTGTACAGGCCGTAGTGCGTGGCGACCTGGCGGTTGCCCGACAGCGAGACGATCGTGTCCATCTCGAACGGGTAGCCGACCATCGTGCCCGCCGTCAGGACCGCAGCGGCCAGCAAGGCGGGGATGAGCGCGACGGGAGAGCCCGCGTGGTCGACGCCGAGCAGCGATGCGCCGAGCAGGACCGCGAACGCCGCCGTCATCAGGCCGATGCCGAGCACGAGGCAGCGGCCGGGTGACAGTTTTCGCTTGCACCACGCGGTGATCCGGACCTGGCCGACGATCGCCACGACAGCGGAGATCGCGAACAGCGCGCCGACGCCGATCGTGCCGCCCAGCTCGCTCCCGCTGACCTTCCGCACGTGCAGTGGCAGCAGCAGGTAGACCTGGAACGACAGCACGTAGGAGCCGATCATCGCGGCGGAGAACGCCAGGAACTGCCGGTTCCGCAGCACGGTGCGCCACGAGGAGACGCGGTCCGCGCTCGCCGCCTCGTGCGTGGGCAGGGCCCCGACCTGGGCGATGGTCAACCCCAAGAACACCGCGGCGGCGACGAGGCAGGTGAGCCGAAAATCCAGGCCGGTCAGCGCGAGCCCGAGCAGCGGCCCGACCAGGATTCCCGCCTGGTAGAAGACGTTGAACAGCGCGAACGCCTCCACCCGGCGCTCGCCCGCGTCGGCGGCGAGGTAGGCGCGGACGGCGGGGTTGAACAGCGCGCCGGCGAAGCCGGTGGCGAATGAGGCGATGATCAGCGCGGGCAGCGAGTCGACCAGCCCGAGCAGCGCGAAGCCCCCGGTGCGCAGCGTGCACCCGGCGACGATCAGCGGCTTGTAGCCGAAGCGGTCGGCGAGCGCTCCGCCGAGCAGGAACATGCCCTGCTGCGAGAGGTTGCGGACGCCGAGCACGAGCCCGACCAGCCAGCCCGCGAGCCCGAGCGTGCCGGACAGGTGCGCGGCGAGGTACGGCATGAGCATGTAGAAGGCGACGTTGATCGTGAACTGGTTGACCACGAGCATCCGCGCGGGCCGGTTGAAGGACCGGTACTGCGCAAGGGTTTCTCGCATCACGCACCCGCCGGAGCGGTCACGGTGGCGCAGCGGGTCCAGCGGTGGATCTCGCGCTCGGTGGGACTGGCCACCTCGTCGGGAGCGGTCGCGACGGATGCGCCGAGCAGGCCGTGGGACTCGCAGTACTCGTCGTTGAACACGGTGTCGTAATACCGTTGCGGCCCATCGGGGAACACGGCGGCCACGCGCGTGCCGGGGGCGGAAGCCCGAGCAACCCAGCCCGCGACCAGTGACACCGCGCCCACGCTCCACCCGCCGGTGGCGAAGCTGGTCGCGGCGAGCTCGCGGCACTTGAGGACGGCCTCGGCTGGGGCGACCCAGTGCACCTCGTCGAAGTGCTCGTAAGCCACGTTGCGGGGGTAGATGCTGGAGCCGAGCCCGCGCATCAGCCGGGGCCGCGCGGGCTGGCCGAAGATCGTCGAGCCGATGGTGTCCACGCCGATCAGGCGCAGGTGCGGGAAGTGCTTGCGCAGCTCGCGGGACACGCCCGCGGAGTGACCGCCGGTGCCGACCGAGCACACGAGCGCGTCCACCCGGCCGAGCTGCGCGATCAGCTCGTGCGCCAGCGACGCGTAGCCGTCCACGTTGTCGGGGTTGTTGTACTGGTCCGGGCAGTACGAGCCGGGGTAGCGGGCGAGCAGTTCGGCGACGCGCAGCCGCCGCGCCTCCTGCCAGCCGCCGGTGGGGTGCGGCCGCCGGACCAGCTCCACGCGCGCGCCGTGCGCGGCGAGCAGGCGGTGCATGATCGGCTCCAGACCGGGGTCGGTGACCAGGGTGATCGGGTGGTCGAAGGCGATCCCGGCCAGCGCGAGGCCGAGGCCGAGGGTGCCGCTGGTGGACTCGACGATCATGCAGCCGGGCGCGAGGTCGCCGCGCTCCTTGGCCTTGCCGATCATGTGCAGCGCCGGGCGGTCCTTCATGCCGCCGGGGTTGCTGCCCTCCAGCTTCGCCCAGAAACCGCGGCCGCCGGGCTCGTCGATCCACAGCACCGGGGTGTTGCCGACGACGGAGGTCAGGTCGGTTCTGGCCTGCGTGATGGTGTTCATCTGCGTTGTCCCTCAAGGGATTTCGGGCGCGCGAGAGCGCGACCCGAGCACGAATGTGACAGCGAGCCGTCCCCGGGAAGGGGGCGGTGGCACTGTCAGTTCCGAGCCACGCAGATGGTCAGCAGCAGTGTTCGTCCACTGTGGACGGATCTGCTCGAGCTGCTCCGCCGCCGCCGGGGCACCGGTGAGGTCACGAGGCCCAGCACGGGCAGGACCACGGCCAGCTCGGCCAGCGGCGGGGGTTCGCCCTTCGCACGCGGCACCGCGGTGCACAGCACGTCGTCCGAGGAGTGCGCGTGCGGATCGCACGGCGGCAGGTTGTGCGAGTGCCCGTGCGAGGCGTGCGCGACGGGAGCCGGCGCGCCGGACTCGGAAGAGCAGCAGACGGACAGGTGCAGCGTCACGTAGACGGCGAGCAGGAAGAAAGTCGTGAAACGGCTTCGGACACGCTGCGTGGCCGTCTCGTTTCGCACTGCCACAGGGTACCCATTTCGTGATCTGAAGGGGATGCCATCCGCCGGAGCCGCGTGTAGGAAGGGGCGATGACAACCCCGAGAACTGCGCGGACCCGGCTCGGTCTGGCTGTCCTCGCCGTGGTCCCGGTGCTGGCAGGTGTGCTCACGCCGGTCTCAGCGACGGCGGCACCCGAGGACCGGATGGGATGGCCGGGCGGTGCCAAGCGCGCCACCTCCACCGGCTACGGCGGTGGCGTGGCCACCGTCGACCACGATGCGACCAAGGCGGGGATCGAAGCCCTCGCCAGGGGTGGCACGGCTGTGGACGCAGCTGTCGCCGCAGCGGCCGCCCTCGGTGTCACCGAGGCGTACTCGGCCGGCATCGGTGGCGGCGGCTTCTTCGTCTACTACGACGCCCGCACCAAGCAGGTGCACACGATCGACGGCCGTGAGACCGCGCCCGCCGCCATGGGCCCGAACTCCTTCGTGGACCCCAAGACCGGCAAGGTGCTGCCCTTCGACCAGGCCGTCACCTCCGGCCTCTCCGTCGGCGTGCCCGGCACCCCGGCGACGTGGGAGCGCGCGCTGCGCAAGTGGGGCCGCCTCGACCTCAGGCAGAACCTGCGCCCCGCGATCGAGATCGCCCGCAAGGGCTTCGTCGTCGACGAGGAGTTCCGCGGCCAGACCGCGCTGAACGAGAAGCGCTTCCGCGCCTTCCCCGCGACCGCCGAGCTGTACCTGCCGGGCGGGAAGCTGCCCGAGGTCGGCACGAAGCTGAAGAACCCGGACCTGGCCGACACCTACGAGCAGCTGGGCCGCAAGGGCGTCGACTGGCTCTACAAGGGCGAACTGGGCCGCGACATCGCCAGGACGGCGGAGAAGCCCCCGGTGGACCCCGCGGCCGGGCTGACCGTGCCTGCTGGCCTGATGAAGCCCGCCGACCTCGCCGCCTACAAGGTGGAGGAGCGCAAGCCGACCAAGATCGGCTACCGGGGCCTCGACGTCTACAGCATGGCCCCGCCGTCCTCCGGTGGCACCACCGTCGGCGAGTCGCTGAACATCCTGGAGAACTACCGCCTCTCCGGCAAGACGCCCAAGGACGAGGCCGAGGCGCTGCACCTCTACCTGGAGGCCACGCGGCTGGCCTACGCCGACCGCAACAAGTGGGTCGGCGACCCGGGTTTCGTGAACGTCCCCGTGCAGGGGCTGCTCTCCGACGAGTTCGCCAGGCAGCGGGCCTGCGCCATCAAGCAGGACAAGACGATGGGCCACCCCGCGGTCGCCGGTGACCCGACGAAGATCGTCCCCGGTCAGCCGTGCGCGACGCCGATGCCCGCCGCCCCGATGACCTACGAGGGCCCGTCCACCACGCACCTGGTGGCGGCAGACCGCTGGGGCAACGTGGTGTCCTACACGCTGACCATCGAGCAGACCGGCGGAAGCGGCATCACCGTGCCGAAGCGCGGCTTCCTGCTCAACAACGAGCTGACCGACTTCGACATCGAGCCGCCCGCCGCGGGTCAGCCGCTGCCCGCCAACGCGCCCGCCGCCGGCAAGCGCCCGCGCAGCAGCATGTCGCCGACCATCGTGCTCAAGCAGGGCAAGCCGCTGCTCGCGGTCGGCTCGCCCGGTGGCTCGACGATCATCACCACCGTGCTGCAGACGCTGGTGAACCGGCTCGACCTGGGCAAGTCGCTGCCGGAGGCCGTGCTCGCGCCGCGCATCTCGCAGCGCAACGCCGCCAAGACCGAGGCGGAGAAGGGCTTCATGGACTCCCCGCTGCGCCCGCTGCTGGAGGCCAAGGGGCACCAGTTCACGCTGGCGCCGACCACCTTCGCGCCGAACCCGGAGATCGGCACGGTGGCCGCGCTGGAGTTCTTGGGCAACGGCCGCATCCAGTTCGCCGCCGAGCCCAACCGGCGGGGTGGGGGAAGCGCACTCGCGCTCATCCCGATCCGCTAGCGAACCACCCCGACGGGCCCCCGGACGACCGATTCCGGGGGCCCGTCGGGCTCCGCAGGGGTGAACCCTGAAAACACCCCCAGATCGCCTTCGCAGGCCTCTGCGCAGGGCTTTTCGGGGCTACCGTCGTGGCATGGACTCGTTCTGCGCCTTCGAGGGCTCGGGTGGCACGGTGGTCCCGGTCCGCCGGGCCGTTGCCAGCACCGACAACATCGCGGTCGGTGTCACCGCGGTGTGGGCGACGCCGCAGGGCTGCCACGTCGAGGTGAGCGTCACCGCGCGGGCCGAGGGCCTCGCGGTCGCGGAGTGGGAGCAGATCCGGGCGGGCCTGACGGGCTCGGCCAAGCCGCCGCGCTTCGCCGTCCGGTTCGCCGACGACACGCTCGCCGTCGAGCACGGCGGGGGCTGGCCGAGCTACCGGCACAGCGAGGGCGCGTGGCGGCTGGAGCCGTCGTTCAGCGTCACCTGGGCCGATGCCACGGTCAAGGAGGACGTGGTGCACACCTACGCGTTGCTGTGGTTGTGGCCGCTGCCGCCGGAGCAGCCCTTCGAGTTCCTGGTGGAGTGGTTCTCCGCCGGTGTCGAGCCGACCGGGATCACCTTGGACGGCGCCGAGATCGCCGCCGCGCTGCGGGAGACCAGCTCATGACCTGAGCGGGAGCGTGACCCGCACGTGCAGGCCGCCCTTCGCCCTGGCCTCGGCCGCGACGGAACCGCCGTGCGCCTGGGCGATCGAGGACACGATCGACAGGCCGAGCCCGGCGCCGCCGTCTGCGGAGCCCGTGCGCTCCTTGCCCCTGCGGAACGGCTCGAACAGCAGTGGGACGGTCGCGGGGTCGATCACCTGGCCGGTGTTGACCACCTGGAGCCCGCTGCGGGCGTTGGTGCGGACCCAGATCTGCCCGCCGTCCACGTTGTGCCGCACCGCGTTGCCGACGAGGTTGGTGACCAACTGCGTCAGCAGCACCTGATCCCCCAGCACCAGCAACGGTTCCGCGTTCACCTCGACCTCGATCGAGCGTCCTGCCGCGGCGGACGCGTGCTGCTCCACGACATCGGTGACGATCCGGTGCAGCTCCACCGGGACACGGTTCTCGATGCCGCGATCACTGCGCGCGAGCAGCAACAGCCCGTCGATGAGCCGTTCGCTGCGCCGGTTGGCCTCCAGCATCTGCTCGCTGACCTCGGCGAGCTGTTCGCGGCTGGGGTCCTTCAGCCCGATCTGGATCGCCGCGCGCTGGATGGCCAGCGGGGTGCGCAGCTCGTGCGAGGCGTTGGCGATGAACCGGCGCTGGCTGTCGAAGGCGTGCTGCAACCGGTCGAGCATCGTGTCGAAGGTCCCGGCGAGGTCGGTCAGCTCGTCGCGCGGCCCGGCCAGCGCGATCCGCTCGTGCAGGTTGGCCGAGGACAGCCGCTGCGCCGTCGCGGTGATCTGGTGCAGCGGGCGCAGCACCCGGCCGGAGATCCACCATCCCGCCGCGACCGACAGCGCCGCGATGAAGATCAACGCCAGCCCGGAGTAGAGCAGCAGCGATGACAGGGCGGTGTCCGCGCTGACGGTGGCGATGTCCCTGGTGAACGACTCCACCCGTCGCGCCGCGACGACCGAACGGGGCTCGACCTCGGCCGTCGCTCCGTTCATCGACCACATGAGCACTTCAGACGGCACGTCTGACTTCGCCACCGCGATCGACAGCCGGTCCCCGATCGTCTGCGACATCAACAGGTAGACAACGGTCACCAGCACCGTGCCGGAAGCGAGGAAGAGCCCGCTGTAGAGCGCGGTCAGCTTGGTGCGCACGGTCGGCCGGAGCAGTCCCATCACGCCTCAGATCCGGTAGCCGGCGCCGGGAACGGTCTCGATCACCGGCGGCTCGCCGAGCTTGGCGCGCAGTTTCGACATCGCCACGCGCACGGCGTTGGTGAACGGGTCGGCGAACTCGTCCCACGCCTGCCGGAGCAGCTGTTCGGAGCTGACCACCGTGCCCTGCGCGCGCAGCAGCACCTCCAGCACGGCGAACTCCTTCGGCGTCAGCTCGATCCGCCTGCCGTCCCTGGTGACCCGGCGCCGCGCCGCGTCCAGCTCGACGCCCTTCGCGCTGAGCACGGGCGGCAGCGCGGGAGCGGCCCGGCGGGCGAGCGCGCGCACCCGCGCCACCAGCTCGGGGTACTCGAACGGTTTGGTCAGGTAGTCGTCGGCGCCGAGTTCGAGGCCGTCGACGCGGTCGTCCAGCGAGCCCGCCGCGGTCAGCATCAGCACCTTGGTCCGGCTCGCCGAGCGGGCGAGCTCGCCGCAGATGTCGTCGCCGTGCATGCCCGGCAGGTCGCGGTCGAGCACCACCACGTCGTAGTCGTGCACGGCGAGCCGTTCGTGCGCGGTGAGCCCGTCGTAGGCGACGTCGACGGCCATCGCCTCCGATCGCAGACCCGATGCGACCAGGTCGGCGAGGACCTTCTCGTCCTCGGCCACCAACACCCTCATCCGGTCCTCCACGCGCTCCGTTGTACCCGCCCACCCTGCACGGGCCGGGGTTTCCGAAAGGTTTCCGGCGAACGAAAACCTTCCGAAACACCCCACCACGTAGACCTGGTCGCCGTAACGCCGACGACGGCGAAGTCAGCTATTCGAGGAGTGCGACACGATGAGAACACTGCGGCTCGCTGGTGTCAGCGCCGTCCTGATGTCGGCGCTGGTGCTGGCCGGGTGCTCGGGCGCGCCGGACAACAAGGTCGCCTCGCTCGGCGGGGACAAGGACAAGGCCGCCGCGCAGAATGACGCGGACGTGCCCAAGGACCCCAAGGAACGCATGCTCAAGTTCGCGAAATGCATGCGGGACAACGGGGTCGACATGCCGGACCCGGAGTTCGGGGAGGGCGGTTCCTCGGTCACGCTCGGCCGGGGTGAGATCGACCCCGAGAAGTTCAAGAAGGCCGACAAGGCGTGCGAGAAGTACTCCGGCGCCAAGGACTTCAACCCCAACGACCCGAAGTTCAAGGAGGAGCAGCTGAAGTGGGCCAAGTGCATGCGGGAGCAGGGGATCGACGTCCCCGACCCCGGTGCCGACGGCACGGCGGCCGCGATCCCGCTGGACGGGGACAAGGAGAAGATGGAGGCCGCGTTCAAGAAGTGCAGCGGCGACGGCAAGGGCGGCATGATCGCGGTGCGCCCGGGTGGTGACAAGTGACCGAGAAGCGCGGCGGTCGCAGGGCCGCGGTCGTCGTCGGCGCCGCGGCGGTGCTCGCCGCCGGTGGGATCACCGCGGTCGCCCTGCTCAGCGGGGGAGATCCAGCGGCGGCCGACAACACCAGGGCCAAGCCGGGGGCCACCTCCGAGATCGAGAAGACCACGTTGGTGCAGCAGGAGAAGGTCGACGGCAAGCTCGGCTACGGCGGCACCTACGACGTGTCGGCGGGCGGCTCCGGCGGCGGCATCTACACATCGCTGCCCAAGGAGGGCCAGGTCGTCCGGCACGGCCAGCAGCTGTACTCGGTCAACGACCGCACGGTGCCGCTGTGGCGGGGCGGAGTTCCCTTGTGGCGCAAGCTCTCCTCCGGCGTGGACAAGGGCTCCGACATCAAGCTCGTCGAGCAGAACCTGCGCGATCTCGGCTTCTTCAAACAGACGCCGGACGAGAAGTTCAACGACGCCACGGCCGCGGCGATCAAGAAGTGGCAGAAGGCGCTCGGCGTCGAGCAGACCGGCGCGATCGACGTCGGCGACGTGGTGATCATGCCGAGCGACATCCGGATGACCAAGGTGGACGGCACGCTCGGCGGTCCCGCGCAGGGCAAGCTCGGCACGGCCAGCAGCACCGACCGCGTGGTCACGGTGAAGATGCCGGTGACCAAGCAGTCGGTCGCCAAGAACGGCGCCAAGGTCGAGGTCGCGCTGCCCGGCGGCAAGCGCGCGCCCGGCCGGATCACCTCGGTCGGCACCGTCGCCACCAAGGCCGAGGACGACAAGGGTTTCGGCGGCTCGCCGCCCACGGTCGACGTGGAGGTCGTGCTCGACGACCCGAGCGCGGCGGGCACGCTCGACGGGGCGCCGGTGTCGGTCTACTTCACCAGCGAGAGCAAGGAGAACGTGCTCGCGGTGCCGCTGAACGCCTTGCTGCGCTTGGCGGAGGGCGGCTACGGCGTGGAGCTGGTGCAGCCGGACGGCAGCACGAAGCTGGTCGGCGTCGAGCTGGGCCTGTTCGGCAACGGCAAGGTCGAGGTGACCGGCGCGGACATCCGCGAGGGCGCCAGGATCAAGGTCGCGGCATGACGAACCCGACCCTCGCCACGGTGATCGAGATGGAGCGGGTCTCCAGGACCTACCCCGGTGACGTGCGCGCGCTGCGCGAGGCGTCGGTGCGGATCGTGGAGGGCGAACTGCTCGCGGTGGTCGGCCCGTCCGGCTCCGGCAAGTCCACGATGCTCCAGCTCATGGGCACGCTGGACCGGCCGTCGGAGGGCGTGGTGCGGCTGCTCGGGCACGACGTCGCGGCGCTGTCGGACCGGCAGCTCTCCGCGGTGCGCGCGAACTGGATCGGCTTCGTGTTCCAGCAGTTCTTCCTCACCCCGCACCTCAACGCCGCGCAGAACGTGGAGACGGGCCTGCTCTACCACGGGCTCAGCCGCGCGCAGCGGCGGCGCAGGGCGCTGGAGGCGTTGGAGCGGGTCGGCCTCGGCCACCGCGTCGAGCACCGCCCGGCCGAGCTCTCCGGCGGCGAGAAGCAGCGGGTGGCCGTCGCGCGGGCGTTGGTGGCGCGACCGGCCATCCTGCTCGCGGACGAGCCGACCGGGGCGCTGGACTCGCGCTCCGGAGCGGGGGTTCTCGCGCTGCTGCACGAGCTCAACGCGGAGGGCACGACGATCGCGGTGATCACCCACGACCAGGAGATCGCCCGCTCGCTGCCGCGCCGGGTGGAGCTGCTGGACGGGACGATCCGGCACGACACCTCGCTCCGGGAGGCGGCATGACCACGCTCATCGACCGGCCCGCGAGCGCGTCGCCGGAACCGCGCCCGCTGCCGCGCTCGGCGCGGGTCGGGCTCGCCGACCTGGTCCGCGCGGGGCTCGCCGGGGTGGTCGGCAGGCCGACGCGGGCCGTGCTCTCCGCGCTGGGCATCGCGATCGGGGTCGCCGCGATGGTGGCGGTGCTCGGGATCAGCGCGGCCAGCCAGGCGGAGCTCAAGGCGCAGCTGGACAAGCTCGGCACGAACCTGCTCCAGGTGGGCGCGGGCAAGTCCTTCTTCGGCGAGGAGACCCGGCTGCCGAAGGAGGTGGTCGAGATGGTCGCCAGGATCGGCGGCGTGCGGCAGGCGAGCGGGACCGGCGCGGTGGCCAACGTCAACGTCTTCCGCACCGATCTCAGCAACGCCAGGGAGACCGGCGGGATCTCCGTGCTGGCGGCGAAGCTCAACCTGCTCGACACCGTCGGCGCGTCTGTCCGAAGTGGAACGTGGCTCAACGGGGCGATCGCCAAGTACCCCGGCGTTGTGTTGGGGCACAAGGCCGCCGAGCACCTGGGCATCGACAAGCCGGGCACGCAGGTCTGGCTGGGCGCGCAGTGGTTCACCGTGGTCGGCATCCTCGACCCGGTGCAGCTGGTGCCGGAGCTGGATCGCGCCGCGCTCGTCGGCTGGGAGATCGCCGAGCAGAAGCTCCGCTTCGACGGCCACCCCAGTACCGTCTACGAGCGCTCGGACGACGACAGTGTCGAGCAGGTCCGCGAGGTGCTGCCGGGAACGGTGAACCCGCAGAGCCCCAACGAGGTCAGCGTCAGCAGGCCGTCGGACGCGTTGCAGGCGCAGATCACCGCGCAGAACACCTTCGCCACCATGTTCCTCGGCCTCGGCGCGGTCGCGCTGCTGGTCGGCGGGGTCGGGGTGGCCAACACCATGGTGGTCTCCGTGCTGGAGCGGCGTTCGGAGATCGGGTTGCGGCGCGCGCTCGGGGCGGGCCGGGGCCAGATCAGGGCGCAGTTCCTCACCGAGGCGGTGCTGTTGTCCGGGCTGGGCGGGTTGTTCGGGGTCCTGCTCGGGTTGGGGATCAGCGTCGCGTGGTCGGTCAACAGCGGGTGGCCGATCACGGTGCCTGTCGTGGCGATCGGAGCCGGGGTCGGGGCCTCGGTGCTGATCGGATCGCTGGCGGGCTGGTTCCCGGCGGGCAAGGCGGCGAAGCTCTCGCCGACCGAGGCGCTGGCGACCGCCTGAGGCGGGCACCGCACACGAGGAAGCCGGGGAGGTCAGGGCTCCCCGGCTTCCTCATGTACGTGTTTTCTTAGGCGGCGTAACCCTTTCCGCCGATCCAGGTGCCCAGGTTGTGCGTGCTGATCCAGTACGCCCTCGGCACGTTGGCCCAGCCACCGCCGCCGGAACCCTCACCGGCCGGGTCCGCGATCAGGGCCTCGGCCCCGCCCGCCCGGTAACCGACGACGGCGACGTAGTGGTAGATCATGCCGCCGGGGTAGCCGGGCGGACGCCAGCCGCTGACCACGTTCGCGACGATCGGGTAGTTGTTGTCGATGTTGAGAACGAGGTCGCGGCGGAGCAGGTCCCGCTGTCCCTGGCTGGGCGGGTCAGCCATGTTCTTGGCCTCGAACCACGTGGTGCCCGCGAAGTGGTTCAGCGCGTTGCGGACGAGCCCGATGTGGTTGGTCCCGTTCTCCGTGGTGCCCATGAAGTTGGCCAGCGTCTGCTGGCTGGGCGGGGAGACCCTGGTGCTCAACGCGATCTGCGTGGAGCCGGGGCCGCACCAGTAGCCGGTCTCCTGGCGGCGCCAGGTGTAGTTGAGCACCTTGTTGTCGGCCTGGGCGACAACGCCCTCCGAAGCCGCGTCAGGGGCGGCGTTCGCGGTACCGGCGGCGATGAGCGTCATGGTCGACGCACCGACGAGCAGCAGGGTTGCCAGTCGTTTGATCATGTTGAGTCTCCGTTGCTGATGACGTCCGCGAAGGACGTACGGGACTACGAGATGTAGTTGTCCACCAGGGAGGTGAGGGCTTCGGCGGTCAGCCAGCGAGTCCGGGGAACGGTCTCCCAGCCGGGCCCGCCCGTTCCCTCGGCCGAGGCGTCGGCCACCAGGACCTCCGCCCCACCCGACCGGTAGCCGACGACCGTGACGTGGTGCCCACCCCGCGGACCCGACGGGTGCCAGCCGTCGGCGAGGTGCACGATCACCGGGTAGTTGTTGTTGATGTTGAGAACGACGTCGCGCGACAGCTGGCCGCTGATCGGCTTGAGCTCGAACCAGGACGTGCGCAGGGCCTGGTTCACCGCGCGCCTCATGCGCGTCCCGGGGTCGCCGACGATCGGTGACCCCAGGAGCCCGTGCAGCTTCTGCTGGCTGGGCACGGGCTTGACGCGCGGGCTCACCGCGACCCGCAGTGCGGCGGCGTCGGCCCAGCCCGTCTGCTGCTGGCCCTGCCACTCGTGGGTGAGCGTCTTCTCGGTGGCGTTCGCGTGCGCAGGGGCCGCGAACACCGTTGCTGCGAGGGAAACCGCCGCCACGACGGCGGCTCTACGGCGGATCATGACCACTCCGGTTGAGTTCGTGTCCGGCAGGGACGGGCGATCGGCTCCACAGTGGACGCGGACTGCCGTCCACTGTGGAGCCCGTCGCGAACTCAGGCGGTGTAGCCCTTTCCGCCGATCCAGGTGCCCAGGTTGTGGGTGCTGATCCAGTAGGTGCGCGGGACGTTGTTCCAGCTCCCACCTCCGGCCCCGGCGGCGGCCGGGTCGGCGATGAGGGCCTCGGCACCACCGGAGCGGTAGCCGACGACGGCGACGTAGTGGTAGATCGTGCCGCCGGGGTAGCCGGGCGGGCGCCAGCCGCTGACCACGTTGGCGACCATCGGGAAGTTGTTGTTCACGTTGAGCACCAGGTCGTACTGCAGGCGGTCGCGCTGGGCCTGCGACGGCGGGTCGGGCAGGTTCTTGACCTCGAACCAGCTCGTGCCGATGTAGTAGTTCAGCGCGTTGCGGACGAGACCGATGTGGTTGGTCCCGTTCTGCGTCGTGCCCATGTAGTTCGCCAGCTGCTGCTGGCTGGGCGGCGTGCGCCGGGTGGCGATGGCCATCTTGGCCGAGCCGGGGCCGCACCAGTACCACGTCTCCTGGCCGTACCAGGTGTGGTTGAGGACCTTGCTGGAGAGGGCGTTGACCGAGCCCGCCGAGGCCTCGGCCTTGCTGGCCGGGGTCGCGGGCGCGGCGGAAACGGTGCCGCCCGAGACGAGGGACATGGCCGCCGAGGCGACGACCACCAGGGACGCCAATCGTTTGATCATTCTGTGCTCCGTGGTTGCAGGGGGTGATCACGGAGTGTGAGTGGCCTCACACGTGAATCAGGTTCGCCCCTGTCGGCGCTTTCGTGCGCCCCCCTTCAAGGCTGATCGAAGAACGCGCGAGTAATTCGATTCCGATTTGCTCCGTTCGGCGCAAGCGGCGACTCGCGCATCGAGGTCTTGTCCGCCACTGTTGACTCTTCGGAAACCGTGTGACTGTCTTCAGATTCCAGTTCGCCGGGGAGAACGGGAGTCACCATGCTGCGCATCCACTTCACCGCGGAGGACCTGGGCAGGACGCGCGTCGCCGCGGCACCGGACCCACTGTGGGAAACGGTGCTGAGCGTGCAGCGCCTGCTCGCGCGGGACAGCGACGCGGTCTTCGACGGCTGGCGGCACCAGGTCCGCTCCGCCTTCACCCAGCCCAGCCTGCTCGACCAGCTGCGGTTGCTGCTCCCGCTGCTGCCACCGCGCGGCTACTTCCCGGACTTCCTCACGCCCACCAACGGCTCGCAGGGCCTGCGCGCGGGCATCGAGGCGATCCTCAGCACGCCCAAGCAGCGCCTGCGCGCCGAACTGGACCTGCTGGACAACCGCTACCAGCTGCCGTCGTGGGTCAGCGCGCTCGCGGAGGGCGACCGGGAGGTGCTGCGGCGGCTGACCTCGGCGATCGTCACCTACCACGAGGTCGCGCTCGCGCCGTACCAGTCGCGCCTGCAGGCGTGCGTGGACTCCGACCGCGCGGTCCGCGCCCGCACCGTGCTCGACGCGGGCGCGGAGGGCCTGCTGTCCGGGCTGAGGCCGATGATGCGCTGGTCGTACCCGATCCTGGAGGTCGAGTACCCGGTGGACCAGGAGCTGCGCTTGGACGGCAGGGGGCTCCTCCTGCTGCCGTCGTTCTTCTGCTACCAGTACCCGGTCTCGCTGATGGACCCGACGCTGACGCCGGTGCTCGTCTACCCAGTGGAACGCGACGCCAGGTGGATCGGCGACGATTCGCGGCGCGCGCGCAACGACGGCGAACGCGCGCTCGCGGCGCTGCTCGGCAGCACCCGCGCCGGAGTCCTCGAAGCGGTCGCGGCGGGGCACACGACCAGCGAGCTGGCGCGGCGGATGAACATTTCCCCGGCCTCGGCCAGCCAGCACGCGACAATTCTGCGCAACGCCGGTCTGGTGACCAGCCGCCGCTACGGCAGCGCCGTGCTGCACACGCTCACTCCGCTCGGCGCGTCATTGCTGCGCAATCCCGCAGAACGCGCCGTGCAGGAATCGCGCGCTTACGGCAACCGGTAGCTCAGCCGCGCGATCCGCCCGCGCTCCCCGGAAGCCCAGCAGGCGCCGTCGGCGGTGCAGTCGACGGTGTCGAAGCTCCCGGCGTCCAGGTGCGTCCAGCTCCGCCCGCCGTCCCGGCTCACGTCGCTGCCGGTCGGCCCGACCGCGACCACCGACCTCGGCCGGACGGCGATCCCCGACCGGTATCCGCCGAGCTGGGTCGGCCCCGCCTGCCAGGTGCGGCCGCCGTCACCGGTCAGCGCGACGGTGCTCTTGCCGGCCGCGTTCGCGAAGTCCCCGCCGACCGCGATCCCCTCGCGCCTGCCGGTGAAGGCCATCCCGAAGATCCCGGCGCTCTCGCTCGCCGCGACCGGTGATTCCGTTACGCGCCAAGTGCGTCCACGGTCCTCGGAGTGGAAGACCCGAGACTTCGCCCCGCCGCCCGTGGCGAACCACGCGTCCCGGCGGCCGGAGGAGACCAGGCACTGCCCGCTCGCCGCGAATGCTGCCTCCTTCTCCAATGCTGGTGGCATTCCCTTGTCGGACAGGACTTTCCAGCTCCGCCCACTGTCCGAAGTGGACAGAATGCGGAACTTCCCGCCCACCGGGTCGCTCAGCGCGATGCCGTTGCGCGAGTCGAAGAACGTGAGGCAGTCGTAGAACGCCTTCGGCTCGGGGTTCTGGAAGGCCAGCTGCCAGCTCCGCCCGCCGTCCGAGGTCCGGTACACGCGGGAGTCCGTACCCTCGCCGATCGACAGCACGACCGCGCGGTCCGCGTCGAAGGCGTGGATGTCGCGGAACTGGAGCGCGCTGGTGCCGGGCGGACCGACCCGTTGCCACGCGCGCCCGCCGTCGACGGTGCGCAGCACGACCCCGCCGCTGCCGCCCGCCCACGCCACGCGGTCACTCACCGCCGACAGGCCCCGGAAGCGCGCTTCGGTGTTCGTCGGTGTCAGCTGCCATGGTGACTCGGCGGCCACTGCGGGCAGCGGAGCCAGCGCGAGCAGGGCGACACTCAGGGGCAACCACCTCATGCGGTCGGAAGGTAGCGGCCCCGATGAGCGGTTCATAGAGCTGGAAGGAGCAGCGCGTGTTGTTCCCCCAACGGTTTCTCGACGCCCTCGTGCACGGAGAGGCCGACCTGGCGTTTCGCAGGCGGACCAAGCCCGCCGCGCGCACCGGAGGCAGTCAGCGCACCGCCGCCGGTGTCGTCGAGTTCGTGGCCGTCGAGGTCGTCGCGCTGACGGAGATCTCCGCCGAGGCCGCGCGCCGCGCCGGGTACTCCTCGCGCGCGTCACTGCTGGCCGAGCTGGAGCGGCGGTCGGGGGAGATCTACCGCGTCCAGGTCCGGCTCGCTGGCGCCGACCCGCGCGTGGCCCTGCGCGAGCGGGCTCCGATCCCTGCCGAGCTGACCGAGATCCGCGCCCGGCTCGACCGCTTCGACTCCGCGAGCACGCACGGCGCGTGGACGCTCGCCGTGCTCCGCCTGATCGCGGAGAACCCGGGGGAGCCCGCCGCCTGCCTCGCCGAACTCCGGGGCCGGGAGACGCGACTGTTCAAAGTGGACGTTCGCAAGCTGAAGGAGCTGGGGCTGACCGAAAGCCTCGCCGTGGGCTACCGGCTCTCGGCCAGGGGCGAGGCGGTGCTGGCAGCTCTGGGCTGACCTGCGGAAAATCCGCGTGACGGGATGCCACTAAACTGGGTGACGACCCGCTCTTGCTCAACCAAATGCTGGGGAGACCATGTCCGGCGCGTCCTTCATCTCCACGACGATTCCCTACGTCAACGCCAGCCCGCACCTGGGCCACGCGCTGGAGTGGGTCCAGACGGACGCGTTCGCCCGGCACATGGCCATGCGCGGCCAGGACGTCTACGTGCTCAGCGGCTCCGACGAGAACGCGCTGAAGAACGTGCTCGCCGCCGAGAAGGCCGGTGTCTCGGCCGAGGAGCTGGTCGCGAGCAACGTGGTCTTCTTCGAGGAGCTGATGAGGCGCCTGGAGGTCGGCCTCACCCGGTTCATCCGGACCAGCGTCGACCAGGACCACATCGACGGCGCCGTGGAGATCTGGCGCCGGATGGCCGCCAGCGGCGACATCTACACCAAGGAGTACTCCGGCCTGTACTGCGTGGGCTGCGAGCAGTTCTACGGCGAGGACGAGCTCGTCGACGGCAAGTGCCCGGAGCACCTCACCGTGCCCGAGCTGGTCAGCGAGACCAACTACTTCTTCAAGCTCTCCCGCTACGGCGACCGCCTGCTCGCGGCGCTGGAGTCCGGCGAGATCAAGATCGTCCCGGAGACCCGCCGCAACGAGGTGACCAGCTTCGTCCGCGCCGGTCTTGAGGACATCAGCATCTCCCGCTCGATGGCCCGCGCGCGCGGCTGGGGCATCCCGGTCCCGGGCGACGACAGCCAGGTCATGTACGTCTGGATCGACGCGCTGACCAACTACACCAACGCCCTCGGCTGGTTCCGCGACGACGAGAACTGGCGCAAGTACTGGGTCGAGGCCGAGGACCGCGTGCACGTGGTCGGCAAGGGCGTCACCCGGTTCCACGCCGTGTACTGGCCCGCCATGCTCATGTCCGCGGGCCTGCCGCTGCCCACCGAGATCGTGGTGCACGGCTACATCACCGCGGGCGGTCGCAAGATCGGCAAGTCCCTCGGCAACGCCGTCGACCCGGTCGCCCTCGTCGAGCAGTTCGGCGTCAACGCGATCCGCTACTTCCTGCTCGCCGACTTCTCGCCCTTCGGCGACGGCGACTTCAGCGAGGAGCGCTTGGTCTCGCGCTACAACACCGACCTGGCCAACGGCCTCGGCAACCTCGTCAGCCGCGTCACCAGCATGACCCAGCGCTACCGCGAGGGCGTCGTCCCGGCGCCCGGCCCCGTCGAGGCGCCCGAGCTGTCCCTCGCCGAGCAGGTCGCCGTCAGCGCCCGCGACTCCCTCGAGGCGATGGTCCGCTACGACCACCGCGAGGCCCTGACCAAGGTGTGGGACCTCGTCCGGCGCACCAACGCCTACGTCGACGAGCGCGCCCCCTGGCACCTCGCCAAGGCCGGTACCCCCGAGTCCGAGGCCCTGCTCGACACCACGCTGCACCACCTCGTCGGCGCCATCCGGCAGCTCGGCGGCCTCATCCAGCCGTACCTGCCCGTGCCCAGCGCCGCGATCCTCGAGGCCCTCGGCGAGAAGGCCGAGAGCGTCCCCGCCGCAGACGCGTGGCTCGCCGACCTCACCGGCCGCGCCATCAGCAAGCCCCCCGCCCTCTTCCCCCGCCTGGAACTCCCCGCAGCCGAGTAG
>NZ_MUMH01000409.1 GCF_002155965.1 Allokutzneria sp. NRRL B-24872 | reverse complement strand
TCCAGCAGAAGGACTTCCCCGTCGTCCAGGCGATCTGCCTGGTGTACGTCACCGCCTTCATCGTGCTGAACACCCTCATCGACATCGCCTACACACTGCTCGACCCGCGCGTGTCGATCGGGAAGAAGGACTCATGAGCGCCACAGCGGCGGTTCGCCGCATCGGAGCCCGCAAGGCCGGCCGGCGTGCACGCGGTGCCCGGGGCATCGGCCCGTCCGGCTGGGTCGCGCTCGGGCTCCTCGGGCTCGTCGCCGCCTGCGCCCTGCTCGCGCCGGTCGTCTCGCCCCAGGCCCCGAACGCCGTCGACCTCTCCGGCGCGTACCAGAGTTCGAGCGGTGCGCATCTGCTGGGCACCGACGCGAGCGGACGGGATCTGCTCTCCCGGCTCATCGCCGGCTCGCGCACCGCGCTGATCGGACCGTTCCTCGTCGTGACGCTCTCGACGCTCCTCGGGACGGTCCTCGCGCTCGCGGCCGTGTGGTTCGGCGGCTGGTTCGACCAGGTGGTGGTGCGCGTCGTCGACGCGGTGTTCGCCTTCCCCGGTCTGCTCCTCGCCATCCTCGCGACCGCCCTGTTCGGCTCCGGTCTGCCGGCCGCCGTCGTGGCGCTGTCCATCGCCTACGTCCCGTACATCGCACGGATCGTGCGCAGCGCGGCGCTGCGCGAGCGGAACCTGCCCTACAT
>NZ_MUMH01000408.1 GCF_002155965.1 Allokutzneria sp. NRRL B-24872 | reverse complement strand
CTTCTCCTCCTGGATGCCGTGCTCCTGGAACGCCTGGACCGTCACCTCGGCCTGCCGGGCCCCCTTGTCGCCCCAGGACTCGACGCCGCAGAGGACGGAACGCGCGTGCGGGGCGGGTCCGGCGAACACGACCTTGACCGTACGGGGGAAACCCTCGATCGCCGGGACGTCGATCTGCCACTCGGGACGCCCGGCGGAGTCGGTCCTGAGGAAGGCCTCCTCGTGCGTCCGGTCCCGGACGCGCCCCTCGTCCCCGCCGTGCTCCTCGTCCTCGCCGTGCTCCCGGGCTCCGCCCGCGTGGTCGAAGACGCCCAGCCAGCGGACGTTGCTCCGGTCGAACGGATCCTTCGGCGCGAGGGCGAGCCGGCTCTCGCCGGGCCGGAACTCGGCGTGCACGACGAGCCCGGCCGGGGCCGCGAGGCACGTCTCGTCGAGCAGCTGCCAGTCCTCGGGGTGCCAGGCGGCGGGCCCGAGCACATAACAGTTCCCGGGCGTGGTGACGAACCGCCAGGCCGCCCCGAACCCGGCCCGCTCGGTCGCGGGACCGGACAGCACCAGGCGTACGGGGGTGGGGCCGGGATCACCGGGCCCGGCGGCCGGCGCCGTGGCAGCGCCGGGCGTCCCTCCCGTCCCGGCGGCGACGGCCAGTTCCGGCA
>NZ_MUMH01000407.1 GCF_002155965.1 Allokutzneria sp. NRRL B-24872 | reverse complement strand
TCTTCGCGGCCCGCGTGGACGGCCGTTGTCTCCAGCTGCATGAGCAGCAGCGTCGAAGATCGGGCGGTTCGCCAGCAAGCGATCCGGCTAGAATTCGGCGGATGATGCCGAACGCGCGCTTGGATTCGGTCGACCTCGACATCCTGCGAGTGCTCCAGAACGACGCACGGACCTCCAACAAGGAGCTGGCCGCCGCCGTCGGGGTCGCGCCGTCCACCTGCCTTGACCGGGTGAACCGGTTGCGCGAGGCGGGCGTGATCCTCGGCCAGGACCTCCGCGTCGACGCCGCCAAGCTCGGCAGGCCCCTGGAGGCGTTCCTCTCCGTCCGCGTCCAGCCCCACCGTCGCCCGCTCGTCGACCCGTTCGTGGAACACGTTCTGGCGCAACCGGAAACGCGCGCGCTCTACCACCTGACCGGCCCCGACGACTTCCTCGTGCACGTCGCCGCCCGCAGCGCCGCCGACCTCCAGCGCCTCGTGCTCGACGAGTTCACCGCGCGCACCGAGGTCGCGCTCGTGCACACCAACCTGATCTTCCAGCACTGGCGCGGCGGCCCCCTCCTCCCCTGAC
>NZ_MUMH01000406.1 GCF_002155965.1 Allokutzneria sp. NRRL B-24872 | reverse complement strand
TACGTGGGGTACTCCGCCTCCAGTTCCGGGTACGCCGCCAGGAGCTCGTCCAGTTCCCGTTCCGGCCAGTGGAGGACCGCGACCGGGAAGGGGCGGGAGAGGGCCGTGCGGTAGGTGCCCAGTTCCGAGCGGAGGCGGGTGATCTCCGCCTGGAGTTCCGCCGGGTCCGAGGAGCCCAGCGACCACAGGCGCTTCGGGTCGTGGAGTTCGTCAAGGCCCACCGTGCCCGTGTGCAGGCGGTCCGCCCGGACGTCCCAGGCGTCGTGGTCCCGGGCCAGCATGCGGCGGATTCGGTGGCGGGTGATCAGGAGCGATTGGGTTGCGTGGGGGAGGTCTTCCGGACCCGCCAGGAGGGTTGCCGCTTCCGTGAGGGCCGACTCCGCCGCTTCCAGTTCGTCGTGTGCTTCCAGTGTTTCCGCGGTGATCTCCCAGGCCGTCGCGTCCGACGGCTTCGTCCGCCGGATGCCGTCGATGATCGCCCGCGCCTCGGCCTCGTGGCCGTACTCCCACAGGTTCGCCGCCTTCAGCGCCCTGATCAGGTGCGGGTTCGCGGGCTCCCCGGAGAGGAGTTCGTCGTACAGGGCCGTCGCGCCCTCGCGGTCTCCCGCCAGTTCCCGGTGGGCCGCGGCCTGGAGGTAGAGGGGCTCCCGGTCTCCCGGGTACTGCGCTGCGGTGCGCAGCAGACGCTCGGCTTCGGTGGTGTGGGCGGCAGGCGTGTCAGGGCGCATGCCCTTCACCGTACTGCTGTACGGGCCTGGAG
>NZ_MUMH01000405.1 GCF_002155965.1 Allokutzneria sp. NRRL B-24872 | reverse complement strand
CTTTGGGGTCGGGCCCCGGGGAAATCTGACCCTCATCACCCGTCATCACCCCTGCTCACTCCTACCGTGCTGGGCTCGTGCTGGGATGCTGGCGAGGCTCCCATGACTTGTGGGCTCGGCTCCGCAGGCGGGGGAGCGGATGCGGTCGAGTTTCGTGCGCTCACACTTTCTTCACGATGTTGAAGCCTCTCGTGGAAACAAATCTGCACCTGCGCGACGTTGTTGATCCCCTAGCCGAGGAGGGGAAGGTGTCAGGTCTGAAGCTCTTCCACACGACGAAGAGCGGTGTGATCGAGGTCATGCCGCGTCTTGCTCAAGTCGAGGCCGATGTGCAGAGCCTCATCGAGGCGCATATGGAGACATTGCTGGGCGTCACGTTCCTCGCGAGCGAGTACGTCATCGACTGCGTCGACGGAGGGCGGATCGATTCCCTGGGGCTCGACGAGAACCAGGCGCCTGTGGTCGTCGAGTACAAGCGCGGCACATCAGCCGGCGTGATCAATCAGGGCCTCTACTACATGGCGTGGCTGACGGCACACAAGGATGCCTTCCGGAACCTAGTCCGCGACCGGCTCGGGGCCTCGGCCGCGTCCCAGGTCCTGTGGAGCGCACCGCGGCTGATCTGCGTCGCTGGCGACTTCACCCGCTATGACGCGCACGCCGTACGCGAGCACCGGCGGAGCATCGACCTGGTCCGCTATCGGTACTTCGGCAACGATCACATCGGTC
>NZ_MUMH01000404.1 GCF_002155965.1 Allokutzneria sp. NRRL B-24872 | reverse complement strand
GTCAGCAGCCGTTCCCGCGATACGGGCGGCAGGGACGGCCACTGCGGGGCGTCCGCTGCGGTCAGGGGGACGACGACCTCGTGGGCGTGCTGGTTCAGCCAGCCGTCAGGGTCCGGTGATCTTTCGACGAGCACCGCGACAGCCGCGTCCCGCAGGTGGGCTCGGACCAGCTCCAGGTCGGCGGCACGAGTGAGGTCGAGGGGCAGGTGACGGTCCTGCTCGACGAGGGCGACCGTGGCCGGCACACGACGCCGAGCCCGCCACTCGCTGAACGCTTGCACCCACTCGGCATCCGACGCCGCCTCGCGGGGGAGGTCCGAAGGGGCCAGCCGCCATCTGGCCGAAGCCAGCACGATGCGCCCCGCGCGAACCCGCGGCAGGTACGGCAGGTGTTCGGCAGCTCCCCAGGACAATCCCGCCGCGGCGCAGGTGGACGCTCGCGTGATCTCCACCAGGAAGCGGACCAGCGGCGGTGTGTGGACGCGCAGCTCCAGGGCGTTGAACGTCAGCGGGTTCAGGCGGCAGCCCCGCGACAGCGACACCAGATACAGGCGGTGGGGGTCGCAGGCGACGGCCAGGTCCTCCAGCGGCAGCACCCCGTTGTTGGGCTGGCGGTGTTCGCCCACGCTGATGACGTCCGGCAGGATCTCGGGGGCACGCATCACATGGGCATGGGCACGGTCGACGGAGGCGAACGAGACCTGCGCCGGCTGGGTACCGGCGTCGCTGACCGGGAGGCCGGCGAGGACGTCGTGCGCACGGGCGCGGGCCGAGGTGTCCAGCAGGTCGAGGAACCGGCCCGTCAAGGTTCCGGCGCCCCGGGAGGCGGACACGTCACGCAGATGGAAGTCGCCCCGGGCGAGCGCGGACATGGACGAGGACTCCACGCGGAACTTCAGCTCTAGGT
>NZ_MUMH01000403.1 GCF_002155965.1 Allokutzneria sp. NRRL B-24872 | reverse complement strand
GGGCGGTGCCGACGCCGAAGGGTGCGTTGTCGGCTTCGTGGTCTCAGAAGGGTTCGGTGTTCTCGCTGACGGTTTCGGCTCCTCGCGGGACTTCGGGTTCGCTGGTGGTCCCTGGTGGCCGGCTGGTCTTGCTGGACGGGCGGCCGCTGCGCGCTGCGGGCCCGCTCACGGTCGCCGGCGGCACCCACACGGTCCTGGTGGTGCGGTAGGAAGTCCGTAAATGGCACATTGAGGGACTTAGCGTCCGTGAATGTGCCATTCACGGACTTCCGGGTGCCGCGCGGAAAGTGTCGGTGACATCTGGGGCTTCGCCCCAGGTCGGGGGCTCCGCCACCCGAACCCCCGGAAAAACTGTCGGTGGTGGTGCGTAGCGTGGCACCCGTGAAGGAGCAGATGGGGTTCGACTTCGGCGTCGCGCAACCGGTGCGGCTCACGAAGGTGTCGCCGGCGCGGCTGGCCACCTTCGACGACTGCCCGCGCCGGTACCGGCTCGCGTACCTCGAACGGCCGACCCCGCAGCGCACCGGGCCGTGGGCGCACAGCACGCTGGGCGCGGTGGTGCAC
>NZ_MUMH01000402.1 GCF_002155965.1 Allokutzneria sp. NRRL B-24872 | reverse complement strand
TCAGCGAGATCAGGCCCCTGCGGACCGAGGAGATCCTCAGCGAGGCGGGGCGGCCCGTCGACGACCTGCACGGCGTCGAGACCAAGACGACCACCACGGTCGCCATGGACTTCGGCCGGATCACGCTGCGCGAGGACCTCGTCCTGTACCTTTTCGGCACCCCGGGGCAGGACCGCTTCTGGTTCCTCTGGGACGAGCTGGCCCAGGGGGCCCTGGGCGCCATCGTCCTCGCGGACACCCGCCGCCTGGAGGACAGCTTCGCCGCCATCGACTACTTCGAGCGGCGCGGCATCCCGTTCACGGTGGCCGTCAACTGCTTCGAGGGCGCCCAGCGGTTCCCGGCGGAGAGCGTGCGCGTCGCGCTCGGCCTGGACCCCGAGGTGGGGCTGCTGATGTGCGACGCCCGGGACCGCGAGTCCGTGAAGGACGTGCTCGTGGCGGTCGTGCAGCACGCCCTCGTCCTCGCGGACCGGAGTCCGGTCACCACGTGACCGCACGGGCGGTCAGCGAACCGCCACCACCGCCGAACCGTGCCCGAACAGGCCCTGGTTCGCGGTGATCCCGGCCCGCGCGCCCGGCACCTGTCGGTCGCCCGCCGTCCCGCGCAGCTGCCAGGTCAGCTCGCAGACCTGGGCGATCGCCTGGGCGGGCACCGCCTCCCCGAAGGAGCCGAGGCCGCCACTGGTGTTGACCGGAAGGCGTCCGCCGAGGGCCGTCACGCCCTCCCGCAGCAGCTTGGCGCCCTCGCCCGGCGCGCAGAGCCCGATGTCCTCGTACCACTCCAGCTCCAGGGCGGTGGACAGGTCGTACACCTCCGCCAGGGACAGGTCCTCGGGCCCGAGCCCCGCCTCCTCGTAGGCGGCGCGGGCGATCGAGGCGCGGAAGGAGTGCGGGGCGGGGGAGACGGCCGCCGCCGAATCGGTCGCGATG
>NZ_MUMH01000401.1 GCF_002155965.1 Allokutzneria sp. NRRL B-24872 | reverse complement strand
ATCGTCGAACTGCGGCTCGGCGCGCAGCCGGTAGCCGGGGACGTACGAGGCGACCTGCTCGGCGATCTCCTTGACGGAGAGGGTGATGGCGGCCCGGTCGGCGTCCTCGGGGATGGCGCAGAAGACGGTGTCGCGCATGATGACCGGCGGCTCGGCGGGGTTGAGGATGATGATGGCCTTGCCGCGCTCGGCACCGCCGATGGTCTCGATGCCGCGCGAGGTGGTGCGGGTGAACTCGTCGATGTTCGCCCGGGTTCCGGGGCCGGCCGAGACGGAGGCCACCGAGGCCACGATCTCCGCGTACGGGACGGGGACGACGCGGGAGACCGCGTACACCATCGGGATGGTGGCCTGTCCGCCGCAGGTGATCATGTTGACGTTCGGCTGGTCCAGGTGCGCGTGGAGGTTGGCGGGCGGTACGACGGCGGGGCCGACGGCCGCCGGCGTCAGGTCGACGGCCTTGATGCCGAGTTCGGCGTAGCGGGGGGCGTTGGCCCGGTGGACGTAGGCGCTGGTGGCCTCGAAGACGATGTCGGGCTTCTCGTCCTGGGCGAGCAGCCAGTCGACGCCTTCGTGACTGGCCTCGAGGCCGGCCCGGGCGGCGCGGGCGAGGCCCTCGCTGCCGGGGTCGACGCCGATCATCCAGCGGGGTTCGACGTGCGCGGAGCGCTGCAGCTTGTACAGCAGGTCGGTGCCGATGTTGCCGGATCCGACGATGGCGGCGGTCGCCTTTGTCTTGATGGTCATGATCACCTCAGATGAACGAGAGGGAGACGGAGCCAAGGCCGGCGAACTCGGCGGTGAACGTG
>NZ_MUMH01000400.1 GCF_002155965.1 Allokutzneria sp. NRRL B-24872 | reverse complement strand
CGCCGAAGACCTCGGTCACCGAGGACGGCTCCGGCTCGCCGACGGTCGACAAGATCAAGCAGAACGGCCGGCTGTTCATGGGCACCACCGACAGCCTCCCCGGGGTGTCGCTGCAGGAGCAGGGCAGCGGCAAGTACTCCGGCTTCGACACGCTGCTGGCGACGGCCATCGCCAAGGACATGGTCGGGCTCAAGGCTTCGGACCCGGTGCAGTACCGCTCCGCGAGCCTGGACACCCGGCTGAACTCGCTGCGCAGCGGTGACGTGGACCTGGTGGTCGGCGCCATCAAGACCAACCAGCCGCAGCCGCAGATCGCCTTCGTCGGCCCGTACCTAAAGGTGGCGCAGGACCTGCTGGTCCGCTCCGACAGCGGCATCACCACGGCCGCCCAGCTCGCCGACAAGCCGGTGTGCGTGGTCGCGGGGACGGGTGCCGGGCAGAGCCTCAAGGCCGCGCGCGTGACGCAGAACGTGGTCGAGGAGAACCTGGGCAGCCGCTGCGTGGAGTCGTTGCAGGCGGGCCGCGTCTCGGCCTTCTCCGCCGACGACGCCGTGCTGCGCGGCTACGCCGGGCAGGCCAAGGGCGCGTTGAAGGTCCTCGGCGTCAAGCTGACCGACGAGGGCTACTACATCGGAGTCCCCGCGCGCGACAAGGAACTCCGGCGCCAGCTCGAAGCGATGCTGAAGAAGGCGTTCCAGGACGGCTCGTGGGC
Source organism: Allokutzneria sp. NRRL B-24872 (assembly GCF_002155965.1). Classification (GTDB taxonomy): domain Bacteria; phylum Actinomycetota; class Actinomycetes; order Mycobacteriales; family Pseudonocardiaceae; genus Allokutzneria. The sequence continues at coordinate 41 of NZ_MUMH01000400.1, read as the reverse complement.
GCGGATGTACGGCGAGGTCTACGGCACCTCCGAGCCCGCCC
>NZ_MUMH01000040.1 GCF_002155965.1 Allokutzneria sp. NRRL B-24872 | reverse complement strand
CCACGACGCCGCCCCCGGTCGGCGCGGACGACTACTACAAGGACGCGATCGGCAAGACCGGCCCCGCGTTGAAGACCGCGCTGCACACGATCATCAAGACCAACACCAAGCTCTCCTACGACCAGGTGTGGGAAGCGCTCAAGGTCACCGACGAGGACCCGGCCAACAGCGCCAACGTGATGCTGTTCTACGAGAAGCGCTCGGTGGCCAAGAGCACCAGCGGCGGCAACCCCGACGACTGGAACCGCGAGCACGTCTGGGCGAAGTCGCACGGCAACTTCGGCACCGCGACCGGGCCCGGCACCGACATCCACCACCTGCGCCCGACCGACGTCTCGGTGAACGCCACGCGCGGCAGCAAGGACTTCGACATGGGCGGCTCGCCCGTCACCGAGGCGCCGGACAACCGCACCGACGGTGACTCGTGGGAGCCCGCGGACTACGCCAAGGGCGACGTCGCTCGGATGATCTTCTACATGGCGGTGCGCTACGCGGGTGGCGACGGCTTCCCGGACCTCGAGGTCAACGACCTGGTCAACAACGGCTCGAACCCGTTCATGGGCAAGCTGTCGGTGCTGAAGCAGTGGAACGAGCAGGACCCGCCGGACGCGTTCGAGAAGAAGCGCAACCAGCTCATCTTCGACCGCTTCCAGCGCAACAGGAACCCGTTCATCGACCACCCCGAGTGGGTCAGGTCGATCTGGGCCTGACGTACACCCACAGCCCGTCGACGCGGACGAAGTCGCTGTTCTCGTGCAGTTCGCCCGCGCGCCCTCGGACGCGGTAGCTCGCGACGAACTCGACGGTGCCCTCGGTGTGGAACACCCCGCCGCCGGAGGTGGACAGGATCTCCAGTCCCGTCCACCGCTGGCGCGGTTCGAAGTCCACTGTGGACGGACGAGTTGCCTGGTGCCAGGTGCGCAGCAGGTATGCCTCGTCGGAGACGGCGAAGGCGCTGTAGCGCGAGCGCATCAGCCGCTCGGCCGTCGACGCGGCGGCGGCTCCGGAGTGCAGGGCGCCGCAGCACTCGTCGTAGGACTTGTCGAGCCCGCACGGGCAGGTCATGGCCACGCCCTGATTCTCACAGCACGCGCTGGTACACCGACACGCACTTCGGGGAGACCGGGGTGAACGGCCGCTGCGCGTAGTCCTCGTAGCGCTCGGTCAGCCGCAGCGCCACGTTGTGCGCCAGCAGGTCCAGCTCCTCCGGCCGGGGTAGCCGGGTCGGCCCGCCCCAGGACGCCGGATCGGGCAGCGCACCCTCGACGATCAGCCTGCCGTCCGCCGACAGCCGCTGGGCCACCGCGCCGAAGCACTTCGCCCACGCCGCCCGGTCCGGCAGCGCCGCCACCGTGTCGCACGCGATGAGCACGCACCCGAACGGGGCGGTGATCGGCGGCTCGGTCATGCACCCCTCGAACACGGTGACCAGCCGATCGGGGTCCTTCGCCCGCAGCCGCGCCAGCATCGACGGGGAGTCGTCGACCCCGTAGGCGCGCACCCCCGCCTTCGCCAGCGGGATCGCCAGGCGACCCGTCCCGACACCCAGTTCCAGCAGGACCCCGGGATCAGCCCTGGTCCGGACGAAGTCAACGAGCGTGGGGAGGTCGTCCCGGTCCGCGTGCGGCCGGTCGTTGGCCCGCGCGAACGCCTCGCCGTGGCCGGTTCTGGTGGACAACCGCTCTCCTCGTCCCTCGGACCGCTGATCTTGATCGTGGCGGCCCGGGGGCGCGGTTGACAATTCCCCCTCACTGGATCGTGGTCACCTCGCTGAGTTCTCCGTCACACGTGGTTAGCTCGGCCCATGGTGCGGCGAAGCGCGGGAATCCTGGTGTTCCGCTCGGCGGAGGAGGGGACCGAGGTGCTCCTCGGTCACATGGGCGGCCCCTTCTGGGCGCGCAAGGACGCGGGCGCGTGGTCGCTGCCCAAGGGTGAGCTCGGCGAGGACGAGGAGCCGGAAGCCGCGGCCCGGCGCGAGTTCGCCGAGGAACTGGGTCTCGCCGTGCCGGAGGGCGAGCTCGTTCCGCTCGGTGAGGTGAAGCAGTCCGGCGGCAAGCACGTCACCGCGTGGGCCGTGCGCGGCGACCTCGACCCCGCCGACGTCGTTCCCGGCACGTTCACCATGGAGTGGCCAAGGGGCTCCGGCGCCATGCGCGAGTTCCCCGAGGTGGACCGCGTCGCCTGGTTCGCCCTCGCCGAGGCCAGGGCGAAAATCGTTGGTGGACAACGCGTTTTCCTGGACCGCCTGGAAGAGGTCCTGGACTGAGCGGTGAACGGCGGCTCTGGTAGGAACGGGGCTCGCCCGCCCTTGGAGGAGACGATGACCGACTGCGTTGTGGACGCGCGCGGCGACGAGGTCGCCATCTGGCACGTGCACACCGGTTTCGACACGGGCATGCCCCGGCTCACGGGTGCGTGGGTGCTGTCGGTGCGCGAGGTCGCGAAGATCGAGCTGCTGGTGCGCGGGCGCAGGGTGCTGGCGACGGCGGCGGGGGAGAAGGCGTTGCGGCGGCTCGGCGTGCGGGTCGAGGCGCACATCGACCCGGATGCCACGCTCAAGGGCTTCGCGGCGTTGTGCGAAGAACTCCAGGCGGTCTACGACGCGCTGGAGAAGAAGCCGAAGCAGCCGAGCTGGCCGACGCTGCCCCAGCCGTTGGACATGTCGGCGCTGGGCGCGGAGCCCGCGTTGACGGTCGCCAGGTGGCTGGAGCGGATGGCGATCGTCTGGGACGAGATCGAGGGCGAGCGCTCGACCCGCAAGTACCTGCCCCACGGCCGCGAGCGGCGCCCGGTCGCGCTGGCGGTGCGCGGGGCAGGGTGAGGACTCCGCAGGAGCGGGCGCTCGCCGACGTCGCGGAGCGCTCGGCCGGGCCGCCGCTGGACGCGGAGTTGCGGGTGAACCTGCACTTTCACCCCGACCGCGTGCTGGAATCCCTTGTCCGGGAAGGGATCTACCGCTCGCAGTTCGAGACGGGGACCAGCGGCGGCGGCCTGACCGCGCATCCCGGCGGAGATCGCTGGCGCTGGGAGAGCCGCATTTTCGGCGCCGCGTACGACAATGCGGCTCCGGCGGAGCGGCCGAAGTACGGAGCGCTCAACTTCCGGCGACGAGCCGCGGGGGCCGCAGTTCGGTTTGGTTCCGCGTACTTTCGGCTCGCTCCGGACGTCAACCGCCGCAGCACGTTCTGCTACCCGGACAGCGTCTTCGAGCCGGTGGACTTCGGCGTGGCTGCGCGGATGTCGTTGGTGGCGAAGGCGAAGGCCGACCACAAGGACCTGCTCGACGACTACGTGGAGGCACACGTCCACGGCCCGGTCACCCTGGCGACCGACGTCGAAGCCCTCGTGCTGGACCCGTGCTTCCGCGGCACAGAAGTCGACCGGCTGGCCGCCGAACTGCCCTGTCCGGTGGAGTGGCACCACGGCTTCCGGCTCGACGTCGAAGTCCTCCGCGAGCACGCGGACTACCGGGGAGCCGAGGTCGTCGAACTCGGCGAATCCCTTGCGCGGTCAGGATTCGTCGACGCGCGTGTCATCGGCGACGCGGCTCGTGCCGGGCGGTGCGACGCACAGCGGCTGAAGCGCTTGTGGCATTGCACCGCCCGCTTCGGCTACCCCTGGTTGAGCGCGTAACGCGTGCCGTCCTGGTCCTCGAACAGCGACCACCAGCCCCACGGCTGCTGCACCGGCGGCTGCGGGAAGCGCACACCGCGCTCGACCAGCTCGACGTAGGTCTTCTCGATGTCCTCGCAGGTGAAGAACACGTTGGAGTGCGGGAGCTCGGCCGGCACGGGGCGATCGCCCGCGCGGTCCGGGCTCTTGCCGTCCAGCACCAGGGTCACGCCGCTGGGGGAGCGCACCTCCAGCCAGCGCGCGCCCTCGCCGTACTCGGCGTCGGTCTCCACCGCGAAACCCATGCGCCCCACCCAGAACTCCTTGGCCGAGTCGCAGTCCCGCACGGTCAGCACGACCTTGCTCACACCCGTGATCACGTCGAACCCCTCCTTGTATATCCATTATGGATACAACGAGGCCGGACTGTATCCTTCGGGGGTGAGTTCCGCAACGGCACCGCTGACCCCGGCGGCCTTCCAGGTGCTGCTCGCGCTCGCGGGCGGCGCAGGGCACGGCTACGGCGTGATGACCTTCGTCGAGCAGACCTCCGGCGGCGCGGTCAAGCTCGGCCCCGGCACCCTGTACCGGACGCTCGCGCGGCTGGTCGCCGACGGGCTCGTCACCGAGACCGAGGGTGTCGACCCCGACGCCCCGCACGACGCGCGCCGCCGCTACTACGAGCTGACCGCGCTCGGCGGGCAGGCCGTGCGCAGGGAGGCCGAACTGCTGGCCGCCTTCGTCGAGGCCGCCAGGACCGCGGGCCTGCTCGCCGAGCGGAAGTGCGCGTGAGCACCCGCCCGACCGGCTTCGCGCCGCACCTGTTCGTCAAGGACACCGAGGCCGCGATCGCCTTCTACGCCAAGGTCTTCCAGGCCCACGAGCTGTGGCGCAACCGGCTGCCCGACGGCACGATCCTGTTCGTCGAGCTGGCCATCGGCGACCACCGCCTGCTGATCAGCGAGGAGACGCCGTCGCTGGACGCCCTCGCCCCGCCCACCATCGGCGGCAGCCCGGTGCAGCTGCACGTGGAGGTCGAGGACGTCGACACCGTGCACCGCAGGGCTCGCTGGGCGGGCGCCGAGGAGGAGATCCCGCTCCAGGAAGCCTTCTGGGGCGAGCGGTTCTGCGCGTTCCGCGACCCGTTCGGGCACCGCTGGGCCGTCTCGACGGCGCGCGAGCAGCTGAGCCCCGAAGAGATCTACGGCCGCACACCGCCGGAGGTCTGAGCCCGCACCACACCCCACCACAGGTGATCTCGCGCCCGCGTCGCGGCGACGAGGTGCTGGCGCCCCTGGAGTTCCTCGTCGTCCACAGTGGACTGTTCGAGGTGGACGGCGAGAACCGCCTGGAACTCCACGCCCTTCGCCCGGAGCACCGTGCCGATCTTCAGCTTGCCGTTGGGCTCGCCGTCGTAGGACTCCAGGTCGTGGTACGGGATCTTCGCCTTGTGCAGCACCTCCTTGCACCGCTTGAGCGCGTTGTGCTGGAACACGATCACGGCCGCGTCTCCCAGCGGCACCGGCAGGGCGCGGATCACCTTGAGCAGCTCGTCCGCGAACTCCTTCTCCGACCCCGTCCAGGAACGAGTCGTGCCGCCCGGATTCGCGCACTCCGCGTCGCGCAAAGCGACTCCGGCGGCTCCGTCCAAGTCGTCGACGTGGTTCTTCGCGTCGAAACCCTGCGCGAAGGACAGCACCTTGTCCCGGTTGCGGTAGTTCACCTTCAGCACTTCTCCGCGCCCCTGGATGGCGATTCCCGCGTCGGACAGGCGCCAACCGCCGGCATAGACCTGCTGCTGTCCGTCTCCCACCAGGAGAAGCCGGTTCTGGCCCTCGCCCGCCAACGCGTTCAGCATGCGCAGTCCGGCGAGCGTGATGTCCTGCACCTCGTCGACGACCACCGCCGCGTAGGGTTTGGCGAGCGGTTCGCGGCGCAGCTCCGCCAGCGCCAGATCAATGATGTCGGCGTGGTCGTGCAGCCCCTTTTCCGCCAGTTTGTGTTGATAGGTCTCGAAGAACTGCCACACCAGCTGCTTCTGGCTCGGGTGGAGGCGCAGAACGCGTCCGGGACGATCCACCTTGGCGTACTCGGCGAACGTGGTGAGCCCTCTGCCCTTGATGACCCTGCCGATCTCGTCGTTCCAGTAGTGCGGGTTGGGGTTCAACGGTGCCAGCGAATCACGGTGCTCCACCCAGGCACTGCTGCGCGCGTTGGAGACGCTTCTGCTGTCGAGGTTCACCGCCACTTTCCGCTTGGCCAGAAAATCGCGCGCCCACGCGTGCTGGTGGACGAACTCCGCGCGCTCGGAGAGCTCCGGTGCGAGTCTGCGGAAGGTGTTGCGGTGTACCGGAGGAAGGGACCGGACGAACGTGGTGAACAACAGCGGTCCGGTGGAACGCCTTGCCAGGTAACGGAGTCTGTGCAGCGCCACCACGGTCTTGCCCGTTCCCGCCGGGCCGCTGATCCGCGCGGGTCCGTTGTAGTTGCGCGTGGCCACCGCCTGCTGGTGCGGGTGCAGAAAGGTCCTCCAGGATTCGAAGGTGCCTTCCTGCGCGTTCGTCAGGTGGTCTTCTTCGAGTTCGGCGGCGTCGAGCAGGCCGACCTGTTCGGCGGCGCGCTCCGGCGGCGCGACGCGCATTTCCTCGTAGCCGTTCAGGCGAGTGCCGAGCTGGTCGGCGATCGCCTCCACCTGGCGCTTGGTGAGGTGGTCGAGCTCGCGCTGGAAGAGCTTCTGCAAGGTGGCGGCCGTCAAGCAGCGGAACGCCCCGTTGTTCCTATCAGGTGCGGAACCCCCGGGCTTGACCAGCACGAAGTGCACAGCGCTGGGTGTGAGAGCTTGAGCGCCGGGACCGCGAATGCCGGCGCACCGTCCTTCCGCGTGCCGCATAACGGCTTCTCCCGCCGGGGCGGTCTCGCTCACGACGATCGCGGAAACCCCGTTGCGTCCGACCAGGAAGGCGTCCGCGCCGGTTCGCGCTGAATCCCGGCGGACGAAGAGCCGCCAGCCCTCGGCGGTCTTCGCGAGAAGCGCGACGAAGATCTGGCGTTCCTCTGGCCGCAAGCCCGGCATGGCGGCCGTCAGCACCTCGTCCGCTTTCCGCTCCACCTGTCGCCGTGCCTGGTTGGTCAGGACCACGATTCCCCCTTTGTTCTTGTTCACCCCTGTTCAGCACGGTAGGCAGCGGTGGTCGCGGAAAGCAGGGGAATGCGGCCTGTCGTGTAGGGGAACAGCCTGACGAATCGTCCTCCAACGGTGTTGACTCAAGGGTGCGGCAGGTAGGAGGAGACCTCCGCGATCACCTTGAGCGCTTCGCCGTCGACTTTTCCCTTGGCGCACTCGGCCTCCGCGATGGTGACCGTGCTTCCGCTGCGGCGGGATCCGTAGTGGTCGGCGGTGAACCGAACGCCCGCCATGCCCAGCAGCGAACTGGCCAGCGGCGTGATGTCACCGTTGCCGTGGACCTTGTGAAGCCGCTCGAAGCTCTCCGCGTGACCGCGCGTGTGGAAGCGGACCCACGCCACGGACACCACAGCGGCGTTGCCCTCGTCGTCGCCGACCGCGAAGAGCCTGCGCTCCAACGATGTGCACGGCGTTCGGATGAGGAACCCGCGGATCTCCCCGAAGGAGTTGATCACGCAGTTCAGGTCGCTCTTCGCGTGCTTCTTCAGTTCGCGCAGCCCCATGCGGCGCCAGGCCTGCTGCGCGTTGCCGCTCTGCGCGGCCTTGGTGCCGTCGGCCTTCTTCGAGCTGATGTTGCGCAGCGCCGCCGACTCGGCCGCCGTGCTGCCGCTGAGGGCGCCACCCGCGCCGATGCCTCCGCCTCCGACGACGAGCGCGCCCGCTGCGGCCATCGCCACGACGACGGGGGACTTCTTGGTACCCGGGTCCGAACCGCCCCCGGCACCGCCGATTCTTCTGTCAGCCATGTGGCGTCAACGGAACAGGGGACTACCCATGACGCGGAAACCCTGACGGCTCAGGCAGATGCCAGGAGCCCCGCGCTTGGGCACGGGGCTCCTGGACCCCTTACAGGCCTGCGGTGAACAGCAGGCGGTTGACGGTGCCACCGGTGGCGCCACCGTTGACCACGTTCGGCGTGGCGTTGGCGTTCAGCCAGTCGTGCACGGTCTTGGCCGGAGCGTCACCGTTCTTGGACTTGTACAGCGCGGCGACACCCGCGACGTGCGGCGTCGCCATCGAGGTTCCGCTCATCGAGCCGTTCCCGCCGGTGCGCAACGTGGAGATGATGTTGCCGCCGGGCGCGTACAGGTCGACGCACGATCCCGTGCTGGAGAAGGAAGAACGGTCGTCGTCGTTGTCCGAGGAGGCCACCACGGTCGCGGTCTCCACCTTGCGCGGCAGGCGCTCGCAGGAGTTTCCGCTGGTGTTGCCCGCCGAGGTGGCGAGGAAGACCCCGGAGGAGATCATGTTGCGGATCGCGGTCTCCAGCGAGGCCGATGCGGTGAAGTTCCACGAGGTGTTGGCGACGGCGGGCTTCTGGGCGTTCTGGGTGACCCAGTTGATCGCGTTGAGCGCTGAGGTGGTGGTGGCCCCACCCGAGCAGTTCATCATCTTCACGCCGTGCAGGCGGACACCCTTGGCGACGCCGTAGGTCTTCGAGCCGATGGTGCCCGCCACGTGCGTGCCGTGGCCGTGGCAGTCGGTGTTGTTGGTGTCGACGGCGTTGTGGTCGAAGGTCGCGCGCCCGCCGTAGTCGGGGTGGCTCGGCGTGATGCCCGTGTCGATGATGTAGGCGTGCACGCCGGAACCGTTGACGTTGTAGGTGTAGCTCTTCGACAGCGGCAGGTTCTTCTGGTCGACCCGGTCGATGCCCCAGGACGGCGGGTTGGCCTGCGTCGCGTCCAGCGCGTCGGTGACGAGCACGTCCTGCTCGACGCTCTTGACCGCGGGGTCGCGGCGCAGGGTGCGCAGTTGCTCCGGCGTCAGTGTCGCGGAGAACCCGGTGACGGCGGAGTCGTAGACGGCGTTGGGCACGACGTTCGCCGCCGCCGCGACGCTGGTCGCGCGAGCTCCGGCCTTGGCCGGGTCCAGCAGGACGATGTAGGAGTCCTTGACCGGCTGCACGGTGGCAGAGGCCGCGGTGGAGATCAGCGGTGCTTCGTGCGGCGCCGCGGTCGCGGTGGTCATGGCCAGGGCGCTGATGGTGGCCGCCGCCGAAAGGACGGCGACTCCCTTGCTGACAGGATGCACGTGTTGGCTCCTTTGGGTCACCAACGACCGCGCGCGCCCCGCCGCAGGGTTGACGGGGCAGACCTTCACACGATCGTGGCGCGCTCTTAGCCTGACCAGTCACGACGCTGAGGTCAACACCGGTGATCCATCGCTGTTCACCACCAGGAACCCTCCGATCGGCCCTGGCGAAACCGGTTCATGTTGTGACTCAGCGTCACTGCTGGTCGGTGACCTCCTTGTCCGCGGGCGGCAGCCAGTCCCGCGTCGTCTTGGGAAGGTCCCCGCTGCGCACCCCGAGATCCGTCCGCGCGCAGCGGTAGAACTCGTCGCGGCGGCGACCGGTGACCTCGTAGATGCCGATGAACTCGTCCCGGTCGACGTCCTGACCCCGCGCCACCCAGCTCAGCTTCCAGATCGTCTCGTGCCAGCTCCGCCCCGCGGCGACTGCTTCGGGGGAACCGAGCAGCAGCACCGACTCCCACTTCACCGTGCGCTCGATCTCCGCTTCCGCCAAGGCTTTCAACCCCTCGTCGAGGTCGATCGGCTGCGCGCCCGCCGGGTAGCCCCGCGCCGCCGCGAGCCGGTACGACAACTGCGAACACGTCTTCACCGCGTTGGCGTACTCGCTGTAGGCGTCGAGTCTTTTCTCGTCCCAGCGCGTCGAGTGCGTGCGCCGCCACTTGCTCCGCTCGACCAGCGTGGTGGCGGCGAAGGACATCAAGCCGCCGACGAGGACTCCGACCAGGGTGATGATCTGCTGCACGACGCTCACGCCGAGCAGTCTGGCAGCCGCTTCGAGCACGCGGATCTTGTTACCGTGGAAGGCATGGCAAGCGAGTCCCGCGAGCAGCTCCGCGACTTCCTGCGCAGCCGCCGGGCGCGGCTGAACCCCGCCGACGTCGGCATGCTGGCAGGGGGCAGGCGCAGGACGCCGGGCCTGCGGCGCGAGGAGGTCGCCGTGCTCGCCGGGGTCGGGGTGTCCTGGTACACGTGGCTCGAACAGGGGCGCGACATCACCGTCTCCGCCGAAGTGCTCGACGCCATCAGCACGGCGCTGCGGCTGAGCGAGCCCGAGCGCGAACACCTCTACCTGCTGGCCGGGCTCAACCCGCCGCGCACACGGGTCGCGCGCACCACCGCTGTCACCCAGGAGCTGCGCCAGCTCGTCGACGCGTGGTCCCCGCGCCCCGCGATGCTGCAGGACCGGTACTGGAACGTGTTGGCGGTCAACGATTCCACGCGTGCGGTGTTCGGCTTCGACGAGACCGACCACAACTGCTTGATCACGTTCTTCACCAACGCGCGCTACCGCGACGCGCAGGTCCACTGGACCTCGATCGCCCCCGACGTCGTCGCCGCGTTCCGGGCCGATGCCGCGCACTTCCCCGGCGACCCCGGGTTCACCCGCGTCATCGACGACCTCAGCGCTGTGAGCTCCGAGTTCGTCGAGCTGTGGGCGCGCCACGACGTCGCGGCGCACGCCCAAGCGGTGAAGGCCGCGCACCACCCCGAGGTCGGCGACCTGATCTTCGACAAAACGACCCTGGTGGTTGCCGATCACCCCGACTGGCGGCTTGAGCTGTTCAACCCGCGCCCCGGCACCGAGACCGCTCACCGGGTCGAGCGACTGATGCGCATCCGGCTCGCCGCCCCGGCCTAGCGCTCAGCCTGGTGGTGCCACACCCCGGATAACTCCGCCCTGTTCGCCCCGCGCGCGCCGCCGCAGGCTTGGCACCATGACCCGCTTCGAGAACAAGATCGCGCTCGTCACCGGAGGCACCAGCGGCATGGGCCTCGCCACCGCGCGGCGGCTGCTCGCCGAGGGCGCCCACGTCGTCATCACCGGCCGCGACAAGGCCCGGCTCGACGCCGCCGTCGAGGACCTCGGCAGCGACCGCGTCCTCGCCGTGCGCGGCGACGTGGCCGACCTCGACGACCTCTCCGCGCTCATGGACGCGATCCGCGAGCGCCACGGCCGCCTCGACGTCGTCTTCGCCAACGCCGGGATCGCGTCCTTCCAGCCCGTCGGCGAGGTCACCGAGGCCGAGTTCGACCGCGTCGTGGACATCAACTTCAAGGGTGTGTACTTCACCATCCAGAAGAGCATTCCCTTGCTGTCCAACGATGCCGCCATCGTGATCAACGCTTCGTGGACGCTGCACCGCGGCCTCGTCACCGGCACCCTCTACTCCGCGACCAAGGCCGCCGTGCACAACCTGGCGCACACGCTCGCCGCCGAGCTCGGCCCGCGCGGCATCCGCGTCAACTCCGTGAGCCCCGGCTACATCGAGACCGCCATGTTCCACGCCGCCGTCTCCGACGAGGCCAAGACCGCCGTCGTCGCCGAGGTCGCCAGCGGCCGCGTCGGCACCTCCGAGGACGTCGCCGACGCCGTGGCCTTCCTGGCCTCCTCGGAAGCGTCCTACGTCAACGGCCAGGACCTGATCATCGACGGCGGCCTCGTCGCGGCGATCCCAGGAGCCCTCCTGTGAATCCGCTGTCATGATGGGCGCCGTGGAGGTACAACGTGTCGTGCGGGACGGTGACGAGGCCAGCGAGCTGGTTGAGCGGCATGGACAACTGCCCCGCGTCAGCTACGCGGACGTACGCCAAGAGGCCGACGAGTTCTTCGGTGGCGCCGATCGCATCGGAGTCGAAGATCCGTGGGAGCGCGCGTCCCGCTGAATGAGCGCCGTAGTGGGACGCAGCGAGCAGGGCCGTCCGAACGGCCGCTGCTCGCCACAAACCGCGTCGCTAACTGAATTGAGGCAGGTTGTCCAAGTTGTTGTGGACAGTGGCGTCGGGGGCGGACCGGAGCGTTTTCTTGGTGCAACCGCAGTCGAACTTCCGGACGTCTGCTCGGAGGCCGTGGGCGTAGGTGTAGAAGGTGTCTCCCTGGCTCATCCGCCAGTGCACGTCCGAGACCGACAGAATCTGGCCAGACGGAGAAGAGCCGTCGCCGACTCCGACTGCCTCGATGTGGCCGCCCGCCCCGCATGGGCGCTGCTTGGTGCTTACGATGCGAAATGTAGCCATAGCGTCTCCAGGTTGTTGTGCGTGGCTCCCTCATTGTTGAGGGTGATAGGTGGTTCGGTGTCGATCTCTGTTTTGTTAGCTCGTTCCTGGTAGCGGCCCGGTTTCGGTAAGGTTGCTTCTCGGGGTAAAAATTGGCATGTGCCTGAATTGGTGACGTTGTGTCCGACGGTGGTAACGAGTTGTCGCCTGGTTTCGATTGCAAGCGCAACGGCGTCGAAAGAGGAAACATGCGAATTGTGATCACTGCTCTTGTGGGTGCCCTGAGCGTTCTCGTGGCGGGGTGTGGTGCGTCGGGTGCTGGGGAGGGGCGTACGAGCACGGTGCCCACTGCGCCGACGACCGCTGTCACGACCACCGCGCCGAGCGCGAGAAGTGGTGCCACGTTCGCCGCGTCCGTGAATGACGTTCTCGCGCAGATCAACCTTCAGCTGCCGCTCATTGCCGAAGGGGCGACGAAGCTGCCCACCTCAGTGGTCAGGGACGGCGTTTTCGGGGGAGCGGTAACGCGAAGCGCTGAGATCTATCTGCTGTCCTCGGCGGGGCACGCGTTCAGTCCGCTGCGGGCGGCCACGGTGCGGGTGAGCGGCTCCGGTGGCACGGTTCAAACTCCTGCTCGACTGCTGAGCGGCATCGGAGTGTCGCTGTTCGCTCTCGACGTTGATGCTGTCGATGCCTTCAGGCGGGACGCGCTGCCCCGCCTGTCGTTGATTGCGGAAACCCGCACCAAGATCACGGTTGGCAGCTACTACGACCTCACCGTCACGGTGTTGAGCCCCTCCAGTCTCGCGTTCGTCTTCACGCCGGTTGGCGTAGTCCCGCCGCCTGGCGCGGAGAGCCTTGGAGTGTGACTGCGCCATGTACGAACGGGCAGCAAACAGGGCGGCTCAAAGAGTGTTGTAGTTGCCCCTTCAGGTTGCGGCCCTTGTCGGTTTTCCTTGGCGGCTTACTCTGAGTTCGACCGCGTTCTGTCTGTAAAATAGGGGGACTCGACATGGAATCTGGAAGAATTCGGCGCGTATTACTGGGAATCGTGTCGGTCGTGCTGCTGACGTGCAGCGTGGCCACGGGGAGCGCGGCCGCCACGTCGCAGATCCCCGTCGAGACCCCGCCCGCGGGCGCCGCGCCGCAGAAGGTCGCGCCCAGTGGTGACGTCAGCAAGATGCTCTGCGCTGGTCATCCTCCTGAGTACGGCAAGTGGGTCAACGCCGATCCGAACGCCACCGGTATCGCGCGGACCGAGCTGCAGGACTGCCTTTCCGTGACCGTGTGCGAGGGCAGCGTCTGTCACATCGTGCACGACGCGGGCTGGGCGATGCGCGTGTTCGGAAAGTGCTCGCCGACGAACTGCGACTGGGGTTGGAGCAACTCCGAGTTCCGCATGTCGTCCGGCCACATTCACGGTTTCTACGACCACGGATTCGCGAAGCGTCACGTCTACGCGAAGATGTCGCAGTACCGGCCGGGCCAGTTGTGGGTCTTCTGGCGAACCGACTTCGTCGACCCGGCCCGCCCGGACTACGAGGTCCAGGAATGGTTCTACCGCGTCTGACCGTTCACGCCGGGATGACCCTCGGGTCATCCCGGCTCGGCGATATCCAAGGTTGGATTGCGAAGTCCTCGTGCTTACCCGGCATCCTCGGTCAGCCGGACGAGTTCATCGCTGTGATCACCGTTGTTTCCTGGTCGACGCGGAATGCCTCGATGTCGATGGGAGTCGCATCGCGAGACAAGGCGGCGAACTGCGTCAGTGGCACGAGACGCCGACGTTGCACGCTTTCGCGTTGGACACTCATGGCTGAGGTCTGCCGTCCGTCGCTCAGTTCAGTAACCCCGCTCGCGCCACTCTGCGAGCTTGGGCCGCTCGGCGCCCAGCGTGGAGTCGTCGCCGTGGCCCGGGTAGAACCAGGTGTCGTCGGGGAGCATGTCGAAGATCCGTGCGGACACGTCGTCGATCAGCGAGACGAAGTCCTCCGGCGACCAGGTCTTGCCGACGCCGCCGGGGAAGAGCGAATCGCCGGTGAAGAGGTGGGGGTGCCCGGCGGGGTCGCGGTAGAGCAGGGCGATGGAGCCGGGGGTGTGGCCGCGCAGGTGGATGACCTCCAGGACGCACGCGCCGACCTTGAGGGTGTCGCCGTGCTCGGGCAGCAGGTCGCAGGGGACAGGCAGCTCGGGGGCGTCGAGGGGGTGCGCGGCGGTCTTGGCACCGGTGGCACCGGCGACGGCGCCGAGGGCCTGCCAGTGGTCGCCGTGGCGGTGGGTGGTAACGATGGTGCGCAGCTGCGGCCGGTCGGCGTCGTGGCCGAGGAGGTCGGACAGGCGCTCGGGATCGTTGGCGGCGTCGATCAGCACGGCGTCGTTGGTTTGCCGGCACACCAGCAGATAAGCGTTGTTGTCCATGGGGCCGACGGACAGCTTGGTGATCGTCAACTCGTCCAGAGTGCGGCGCGCGGCCGCTCCACCTGCGTCGACATGCCCGGTGTACTCGTCAACTACGTCCACGGGAACACACGGTAGTCCCTCGACCGAACAGCCCTCAGCTCCGCTTCAGGAGGCGGCTCTAGGCTTACCGCCGTAGATCATGTTCCCCAGCCCCCGGTGAGTGCCGTGCTGAACTCGCGAACCGCCCCAGAGCGTCCCCGGCGACGATCCGGCCGACGGATCAGCTGGGACGTGCTGCGCGTCGTTGCCATTCTCGCCGTCGTGGTGCAGCACGCCACGAACACCGGGCCGCACGACCACCCGGAGATCGGCGGGCTTCCCTGGTCCTTCACGCTGCTGATCGGCGCGAACTCGATCCTGATCATCTCCGCGTACTTCGTGTGCGTGACGCTGGCCCGCAGACCGCCGATCTACTTCCTCAAGCACCGCCTCGCCCGGCTGATCCCGGTGTACCTCTTCGCCGTCCTGCTCACCTACTCCGCGATCAAGCTCGTCGCGCCGGAGGGGTGGAAGGCGGTGCAGTCCAGCGACATCCTGCCGAACATGATGTTGCTGCAGCCCTGGGTCGGCGCTGCCTACATCGACTTCTCGTACTGGACGCTGACGATCCAGATCCCGGCGTTCATCGCGGCCGCGGCGCTCGCGGGCTCGGGTCTGGTGCGCGGGCGCGGGGTTCCGGTGCTGGCGTGGCTGATCATCGCGGTCCCACTGGGGATGCGCTGGTTCCTCGACGACCCGTTCGTCGCGCGGATCTTCGGGGCGCTGGTCCTGCACCACGCGCACTTCTTCGCGGTGGGCATCACCATCTGGCTGTGGTCGAGCAGGCGCATCGGCGCGGTCCACGCGCTGGCGCTGCTCGGAGCGGCCACCTACGCCCAGATCATCCAGCTCGGCGACGACATCCCGTCCTCGATCGGCGTCGGGGTCATGGTCGTGCTGATGTGCTTCGCCGCGCTCGGGCCGGACTGGGACATCGCGCCGATCCGCGCGCTGGCCAAGCCCATCAGGTGGCTCGCGGGCATCTCCTACGGCGTCTACCTGGCCAACCAGGAACTCGGGTACATCCTCGCGCGCAGGCTCGTCGACATCGGCGTCGGTCCGTGGCCCCGCTTCTTCCTGGTCGTCGCGATGGCGATCGTGCTCGGCTGGTTGCTGACGCGCCTCGTCGAGCAGCCGATCTACGACGCGCTGACCGCCGCCGTCCCACCGCTGCGCCGCGCCGCGCGCGTGCAGGTGCTGCGCACGATGCGCCTCGCCCTCGCCGTCCGGCTCGGCTGGGCGGTGCGCACCGGCGTCGCCGGTCAGATCCAGTCGGGCAGCCTGGGAGCGTCGCCGGACAGGGCGCTCGCGTCGCCTCGGCCGGTCAACCACGCGAGCACCGTGATCGCGTCACCGCGCACGGCACCGGTCGAGGAGTCGTTGGTGCCGTTCACGATCCACTCGCGCTGAGTGCCGTCGGGCAGATCGACCCGCAGCGCGAAGGGCGGCACGCCGTCCATGCCGTCGTAGTGCGCGACGGCGTCGTCGATCAGCTCCTCCTGCACCTCCTCGGGGAGGTCGGCCAGGTCGAAGCCGCACCGGAGATCAGCCAGGTGGATCCAGACCTCGCGCACGCGCAGCCACGGGATCTCGTGGCCGGTCAACGGCCAGCCGTCGCCGACGACCACCTCGGCCCGCCAGCCGGTCTCGGGCATCGCCCCGGCCGCCGCCGCGAAGCGCTCGCACGCCGCGATGAGGTCCTCCCGCAGCAACCGCCCCGACCGGCGCGCGCCCTCCTCGATGTCGGCGTCGCGGTCCGCCCGGCTCGCGTACATGGGGTGCTCGACGCCGGTTCTGGCCCAGGTCAGCAGGTTCAGCAGCGCGTCGGCGTTGCGCGCGAGGTGCGCGATGACGTGCCCCCTGCTCCACCCGTCGAGTGCGCTCGCGCCGCGGATGGTGCCCTCGTCGAGCCCGGCGACGACCTCCAGCAGCCGCTCGGTCGCGTGCTCCAGCGCGGCGAGGCCATCGTTTGCGCGGGCGGTGGCCTCCTCGACGCTCATCCTCGGCCGGGGGACCCTGGCCCGAACGGAACGGGCGCGCGATCCGGTCTCAGTGCCTGCCATGGCGTTCCTCCCGCGGTGGAGGTGCTCGGATGGAACCAGCAAGCCTAGGTGCGACTGCCCCGTCCGGGTACCACCCGATCGTGGATGGGTGTCCGTTTCGTCCGTCCCACTAGCTGGAAGTCCGGAGTAACCGAACGCGAATCCGCGTTCAATGCCGGTACCAGTCGGTATCGAGTCCGCGGAGGCACCGTGAGCAGCGAAGCAGCACCACCTCAGCACCGCAGGCGCGGGCTGGTCGCCGCCTCGATCGGCAACGGGCTGGAGTGGTTCGACTGGAACGCGTACGCGATCTTCGCCGTGTACTTCTCGACGCAGTTCTTCCCCAAGGGCGTCGACGGCTTGACGGCCACGCTGAGCACGCTCGCGGTCTTCGCGGTCGGCTTCTTCTTCCGACCGCTGGGCGGGATGCTGCTCGCGGCGTTCACCGACCGGCACGGCCGCCGCGCCGGGCTGACCCTGTCCGTGCTGCTGATGGCGGGCGGCAGCCTGGTCATCGCGGTGTCGCCGACCTACGAGCAGGTCGGGGTGCTCGCGCCGGCGCTGTTGCTGCTCGGCCGGATCGCGCAGGGGCTGTCCACCGGCGGTGAGTTCGCGGCGGCGTCGACCTACCTCGCGGAGCTGGCCCCGCCCGGCAAGCGCGGCCTGTACTCCAGCTTCATCTACGTCAGCAACGTGCTGGGCACCCTCGCCGCGACCCTGCTCGCCACGTTGCTGGTCGCGGTGATGGGCAAGCAGGGGTTGATCGACGGCGGCTGGCGCGTCCCGTTCGTCATCGGCGCGCTGCTGGGGCTCTACGGCCTCTACCTCCGCCGCACGCTGGAGGAGACCGAGGCCTACCTCTCCGGCGGTCGTGAGCGCAAGGTCACCCGGCCGACGCTGGAGGTGCTGCGCCGCTATCCCTTGGCAGCGCTCAAGGTCGTCGGTTTCACGGCGGGCGCGACCATCGCGTACTACACGTTCGCGGTATATCTGCCGACCTACGTGAAGTCCGCGCACAAGGTCGACGAGAGCGCCGCGCTGTGGGCCTCGACCGCGGCACAGCTCATCATGATCGTGGCGTTGCCGCTGTTCGGAGCGCTGTCCGACCGGATCGGCAGGCGTCCGCTGCTGATCGGATTCGCCGCCGGGTACGTGCTCCTGGTGGTGCCGCTGTTCGCACTGCTGAACTCCTCGGCGTGGTCGCTGTTCCTGAGCATGACGTTGGGGCTGCTACTTTTCGCGCTGTACGGAGCCGTCGCGCCGACCGCGATGGCCGAGCTGTTCCCGACCGAGGTCCGCACCGCGGGCATCGGCCTTCCCTACGCGCTGACCGTCGCGATCTTCGGCGGAACGGCGCCGCTGGTGGTCGAACAGCTGGGCGCGGTCGGTTTGGCGCACCTGTACCCGTGGTACATCGCGGTCCTGTGCTTGGTGAGCCTGGTCGTGTTCCTCCGCTCCCGGGAGACCAAGGACGTAGTCTTGGAGTGACAACGGCTCCTGACCTGCGTGAACAGGGCGGGGAACCGAGATTGTCAGACCCCCCGCCTAGCATGGGACCCGGCCAGTTGTGGACGCTCTCCCCGCCCCTCGGAAAGAGGGAGGGACGGGCCGCCCGCCGCCACCCAAAGCAAGCCTCGAAGGGACCCCCGTGGCCGACCGCCTCGTTGTTCGCGGAGCGCGCGAGCACAACCTGCGCAGTGTTGACATCGACCTGCCCAGGGACAGCCTGATCGTCTTCACCGGCCTGTCCGGGTCGGGCAAGTCCAGCCTCGCCTTCGACACGATCTTCGCCGAGGGGCAGCGCAGGTACGTCGAGTCGCTCTCCGCCTACGCGCGGCAGTTCCTCGGGCAGATGGACAAGCCGGACGTCGACTTCATCGAGGGCCTCTCGCCCGCGGTCTCCATCGACCAGAAGTCGACCAGCCGCAACCCGCGCTCCACCGTCGGCACGATCACCGAGGTCTACGACTACCTGCGGCTGCTCTACGCGCGCGCCGGAAAGCCGCACTGCCCGACCTGCGGCCACCTGATCAGCAGGCAGACCCCGCAGCAGATCGTCGACCAGGTGCTCGCGATGCCGGACGGCGTCAAGTTCCAGGTGCTGGCGCCCGTCGTGCGCGGCCGCAAGGGCGAGTACGTCGACCTGTTCGAGCAGTTGCAGGGCCAGGGCTACTCGCGCGTGATGGTGGACGGGGCGGTGCACCAGCTCACCGACCCGCCCAAGCTCAAGAAGCAGGAGAAGCACGACATCTCCGTCGTGATCGACCGGCTCACCGTGAAGTCCAGCGCCAAGCAGCGGCTGACCGACTCGGTGGAGACGGCGCTGCGGCTGGCCGACGGCCTGGTGGTGCTGGACTTCGTCGACCAGCCGGAGAACAGCGCGGAGCGGCAGCGCCGGTTCTCCGAGCGGATGGCCTGCCCCAACGGTCACGCGCTCGCCGTCGACGACCTGGAGCCGCGGTCGTTCTCGTTCAACTCGCCCTACGGCGCGTGCCCGGAGTGCACCGGTATCGGTGTCCGCAAGGAGGTCGACCCCGAGCTGGTCGTGCCCGACGACGAGCTGCCGCTGTCCGAGGGCGCCATCGCGCCGTGGTCGACCGGGCAGACCGCCGAGTACTTCCAGCGGTTGCTGGAGGCGCTGGCGGAGAACATCGGCTTCCGGATGGACACGCCGTGGCGCAAGCTCTCCGCCAAGGCGCAGAAGGCCGTGCTGCACGGCGTCTCGCAGCAGGTGCACGTGAAGTACCGCAACCGCTACGGGCGCGAGCGGGCCTACTACGCCAACTACGAGGGCGTGATCCCGTTCCTGGAGCGCCGCCAGGAGCAGACCGAGTCCGACTACATGCGCGAGCGGTACGAGGGCTACATGCGGGAGATCCCGTGCCCGGCCTGCCAGGGCAGCAGGCTCAAGCCGGAGATCCTCGCGGTCACCCTGGAGCACAAGCAGCGCGGCGAGAAGTCCATCGCCGAGGTCTGCGCGCTCAGCGTCGGCGAGTGCGCGGAGTTCCTCAACGGCCTCGTGCTCGACCGGCGGCAGAAGATGATCGCCGCGGCCGTGCTCAAGGAGGTGCAGGAGCGGCTGAGCTTCCTGCTCGACGTCGGGCTCGACTACCTCTCGCTCGACCGCGCCTCCGGCACGCTCTCCGGTGGTGAGGCGCAGCGCATCCGGCTCGCCACGCAGATCGGCTCCGGTCTCGTCGGCGTGCTCTACGTGCTCGACGAGCCCTCGATCGGCCTGCACCAGCGGGACAACCACCGGCTGATCGAGACGCTGACCCGGCTGCGCAACCTCGGCAACACGCTGATCGTCGTCGAGCACGACGAGGACACGATCCAGTCGGCGGACTGGGTGGTGGACATCGGCCCCGGCGCGGGTGAGCACGGCGGCAAGGTCGTCCACAGCGGGCCGTACAAGGACCTGTTGAAGAACAAGGAATCCGTGACCGGGGCCTACCTCTCCGGGCGCAGGGAGATCCCGCTGCCGCTGGTGCGGCGCGCGGTGGACCCCAAGCGGAAGCTGACCGTCGTCGGCGCGCGCGAGCACAACCTGCGCGGGATCGACGTGGACTTCCCGCTCGGCTGCCTGGTCGCGGTCACCGGCGTGTCCGGCTCCGGCAAGTCGACCCTGGTCAACGACATCCTGGCGACGGTGCTGGCCAACCGGCTCAACGGCGCGCGCCAGGTGCCCGGCAGGCACGTCCGGGTCAACGGCCTGGACGCGGTCGACAAGCTCGTGCAGGTCGACCAGTCGCCGATCGGCCGGACGCCCCGCTCCAACCCGGCGACCTACACCGGCGTGTTCGACAACATCCGCAAGCTCTTCGCCGCCACCACCGAGGCGAAGGTCCGCGGCTACCAGCCGGGCCGGTTCTCCTTCAACGTCAAGGGCGGGCGCTGCGAGGCGTGCGCCGGTGACGGCACCATCAAGATCGAGATGAACTTCCTGCCCGACGTCTACGTGCCGTGCGAGGTCTGCAAGGGCGCCCGGTACAACCGGGAGACCCTGGAGGTGCACTACAAGGGCAAGACCATCTCCGAGGTCCTGGACATGCCGATCGAGGAGGCCGCGGAGTTCTTCGAGCCGATCAACGCCATCCACCGCTACCTCAAGACGCTGGTGCAGGTGGGCCTCGGCTACGTGCGGCTCGGCCAGCCCGCGCCCACGCTGTCCGGCGGTGAGGCGCAGCGCGTCAAGCTCGCCAGCGAGCTGCAGAAGCGCTCCACCGGCAAGACCGTCTACATCCTGGACGAGCCCACCACCGGCCTGCACTTCGAGGACATCCGCAAGCTCCTCGGCGTGATCAACGGCTTGGTGGACAAGGGGAACACCGTGATCGTGATCGAGCACAACCTCGACGTGATCAAGACCGCGGACTGGCTCGTGGACATGGGCCCCGAGGGCGGCTCCGGCGGCGGCACCGTGATCGCCGAGGGCACCCCAGAGGACGTGGCCGGGGCCAAGGGCAGCTACACCGGCAAGTTCCTCAAGCCCCTGCTGGCCGCCGCGTCTTCCGCGCCCGTGAAGGAGACCGCCGCGCAGAAGGCCACCAAGAAGGCCGACGCCACCAAGCGCACCCGCAAGGCGACCAAGGTGGCCGCCGCCCGCTGACCCGACCCCGCAGCCAGCGCGCGTGGAGTGCGTCGCGCAGGCACGTCGAAGCACTCCGCTCGCCGCGTAACCCGTGTGCGTGCACTTGGTCCTGCCGCACTCTGACCATCCGTCGGGGTGGCCCGGAGAACCCGTTTCGTACTCAGAGCGGGAAAGAGCGCTCCCCAATCCTGCTATGAGTACGAAACGGGAGTAGGCGACCTCGGCGACGTTGCGGGTCCTAGACGACGGCCATCAACGCCGCGGCCACGGCGAAGCCGACGACGGACAGGATCGTCTCCTGCACGGTCCACGTCTTGAGCGTGTCCTTGGTGGAGATGCCGAAGTACCGCGACACGATCCAGAAACCGCCGTCGTTGACGTGCGAGGCGATGATCGAGCCCGCCGCGATGGCCGCCCCGATCAGCGCGAGCTGCGGCTGCGTCAGCCCGGCCTCGGCGACCTGGGGGCCGACGATGCCCGCGGTGGTCACGATCGCCACGGTCGCCGAGCCCTGGGCGATGCGCAGGCCGCAGGAGATCACGTAGGACAGCGCGATCAGCGGCAGCCCGGCCGAAGCGAGGGTCCCGGCGAGCACCTTGCCGACGCCGGTCGCCGAGAGCACCGCGCCGAAGAAACCACCGGCGCCGATCACCAGCAGCAACATGCCGACGGGGCGCAGCGCGGCGCTGGAGAGCTCGCCGATGTCCTTGGCGGTCATGCCGCGCCGCGTGCCCAGCAGCCAGAAGGCCAGCAGCACGGCGATGGTCAACGCGACGGGCGGGCTGCCGAAGAAGGTGAACACCGCGAGCAGCTGGCCCTTGGGCAACAGGATGCTGCCGAACGTGGCGAGCAGGATCAGCACCAGCGGCAGCCCGATGATGAAGCTGACCAGGCCCAGCGAGGGCTCGTCGCGGCCCTTGTTCTTCTCCGCCGCGACCTTGGCCGCCTCGATGAACTCCTCCGCGACGGGGATGTTGATGCGCTTGCCGATCCACGCGGGGAACAGCACGCCACCGACGATCCACGCGGGGATCGCGCAGGCCAGGCCCATGATGATCAGCCAGCCGAGGTCGACCTTCAGCAGGCCCGCCAGCGCGACCGGGCCGGGGTGCGGCGGCAGGAACGCGTGCATCACCGACAGGCCGCCGAGCAGCGGCAGGCAGTACAGCAGGATCGAGCGGCCGCTGCGCCGGGCCGCCACGTAGACCAGCGGCGCCAGCACGAAGATGCCGATGTCGAAGAACACCGGGATGCCGAAGATCAGGCCGGACAGGCCCATCGCCAGCGGCGCGCGGTTCTCCCCGAACGCGCCGAGCAGCCTGCGGGTCAGCACCTCGGCGCCACCGGAGGCCTCCAGGATGGAGCCGAGCAGCGTGCCGAGGCCGATGATCGCGGCGACGTGCCCGAGCACCCCGCCGAAACCGCTCTCCACCAAGGAGTTCTTGCCGCTCTGCGCGGAGCCGACGATCGCCTCGATGGACAGCCCGGCGCCGAGCGCGACCAGCAGTCCGGCGATCAGCAGCGCGATGAACGGCTCGACCTTGAACTTGATGATCATCAACAGCAGCACGGCGATGCCCACGCCGGAGAGGGTCAGCAGCCCGCCCGTTGAGTGTTGGAGCCAGTTCAGCAATCCTGTCACGCGACGACTCCAGTGGTGTGGGAGTTGCGCACGGCCCGGCCGGGCAGTGCCGAGGTCCTGGTGCCGTCGTCGACCACCGCGACCCCGTTGACGAAGACGTACGGGATACCAGTTGGACGGCTGCGCGGCTGGTCGAACGTTGCCGTGTCGGCCACCTTTTCCGGGTCGAGGAGCACGAGGTCCGCGCGGTAGCCCTCGCGCACCAGCCCCCGATCGGGCAGCCGCAGCCGTCGCGCCGCGTTCCCGGTCATGTGCGCGACGCACTCGGTCAGGCTCAGCACGCCGAGTTCGCGCACGTAGCGGGCGAGGTAGCGGGGGAAGGTGCCCCACGCGCGCGGGTGCGGGCGCTCGCCGACGAGCAGGCCGTCGCTGCCCACGGTGTGCGCGGGGTGGCGCATGATCGCGCGCACGTTCTCCTCGTGGCCGACGTGCATCAGGCACGAGGTGCCCAGTCGTTCGGAGATCAGCGTGTCGAAGTACAGCTCGCTCGGCGCGCGCCCGGCGGCCGACGCGGACTCGGCGACGCTGAGGCCGACGAGGTGCGAGTTCTCCGCGCGCCGGGTCCCGTTGATCTCGATCGTCGTCCAGTCCACGGCGACGCCGTGGCACCCGTCGGAGCCGGTTTCCTCCAGCTCCACCCTGATCCGCTCCCGTGTGTCCACATCGGACAACCGGGCGAGCGCGGCGTCTTGGCCGCCCTCGGAGACCCAGCTCGGCAGCAGCGCGGAGAGGTAGGTGGCGCCGGGCAGGTAGGGGTAGGTGTCGAGGCTGATGTCGCAACCCTCGGCGATCGCCTCGTCCACGATGGACAGCAGCTCGCCCGCCCTTCCCTTGTTCACCGGGAAATTCATCGTCGCGTGCGCCAGGTGCAACGGGCACCCGGAACCGCGCGAGACCTCGACCATCTCCGCGTACGCCTCGACCGCGCCAGCGCCGTAGCTGCGGTGGTGCGGGCTGTAGTAGCCGCCGTGCGCGGCCACGACGCGGCACAGCTCGACCAGCTCAGCCGTGTCCGCGTACATGCCGGGCGTGTAGGTCAGCCCCGACGACATCCCGACCGCGCCCTCGCGCAGTGAACGAGCGACCAGTTCCTTCATTGCGTCCACTTCGGACGGTGTGGGTGGGCGGTCCTCCCAGCCCACGCACATCATCCGCACAGTTCCTTGTGGTACCAAGTACGCCGCGTTGACCGCGATGCCCTGGTCCAGCCGGTCGAGGTACTCCGCGACACTGCGCCAGTTCCAGTTGAAACCCGCCGGGTCGTCGTTCCACCCCGCGAGCTGCTGGCGGAGCTGGGTCAGCACCGCGTCGTCGGCGGGCGCGTAGGACAGCCCGTCCTGGCCGAGCACTTCGAGCGTGACGCCCTGGCACACCTTCGCCTCGTGCGCGGGCTCGGCGAGCACCTGGAGGTCGGAGTGCGAGTGCATGTCGATGAAACCGGGTGCCAGTACCAGGCCGTCCGCGTCGATCACCCGCGAGCCGGTGAGCCGGTCGTGGCGCGCGATCTCCAGGATGCGCCCCTCCGACACCGCGACATCCGCGCGGAAGAGGTCCGCGCCGGTGCCGTCCGCGATCTGCGCGCCACGGAAGACCAGCATCAGAACCACGTCCTGACGTAGTCGACGACCGTGCTGCCCTCGACGACCGGGATCAACTGCCACTTGTCGAAGACCGTGCACGGGTGCGAGAGCCCAAGTGAAACCCAGTCCCCGACATCCACCTGGTCGTCCTCGGCCAGCCGGAGGAAGGCGTGCTGGTCGTTGAGCGCGCTGACCGTGCAGCCGGCCAAGGTGGACACGCTCGTGCCCGAGCGCACGAGCTGCGGCTCGGGAAGCCCCTCGTCGAAGGACACGTCGCGCTTGCCGACGGTCAGCAGTGCCAAACGGGACTCAGGGTGCGAGGTCACCTGCGCCCAGGCATGCAGTGCCGAGTGGAACGCGGTTCCGCCGCCGAGCCGGTGGTCGCGCGCGAACGGCGAGATCCCTCGGTAGAAGCCGTCGTCGTGCGTCAGGTACGCGCCGCTGCGCAACACCGGCACCACGTCGAGGCCGTCCGGCCACGGCTCGGTGATCGCGGCGGCGACCTGGTCGAAGTACGCGCTGCCGCCCGCCGTCACGACCGCCGGGCCGGTGAAGTGCTCGGCGAGCCGGATCGTCAGCTCGCGCAGGTTCACCAGGTACTTGTCCACAGTGGACTGCTTCGTGGCCCAGTCTCCGTGCGCCACAGCGGCTTCGTAACCCCCGGTACCCGCGAGGCGCAGCACCGGGCTGGCGGCGATCGCTTCGCCGACCGCGACGGCCGTGTCCAGCTCACGCGCGCCGGTGCGCCCGTTCTCCCCGCCCAGCTCCACGAGCACGTCCACCGGTCGCGCTCCGCCCGCCGCTGTCAGCGCCTCGGTCATCAGCTCGACGCCGCGCACGGAGTCGGCCCAGCACACGAACTCGAACTCCGGATCGCGATCCAGCTCGGCGGAGAGCCACCGCAGCGCGGCCGGGTCGACGAGCTGGTTGGCGAACACGATGCGCTGCACGCCGAAGGCCCGGTACACCCGCAACTGGCTGGCATTGGCGGCGGTGATGCCCCATGCGCCCGCGTCGAGCTGGTCGGCGAAGAGCTGCGGGGCCATGGTGGTCTTGCCGTGCGGCGCGAGCCGGAGTCCGTGCCCGGCGCACCACGCGGCCATGGTGTCGAGGTTGTGCCGCATAGCGGGCGCGTCGAGCACCACGACCGGGCCGAGGAACCCGTCCTCGAAGAGGTCCAGCCGCCGCTCCGCCGCCTCGGCGATGGTCAGCCCGTGCAACGCCTCGGGCAGGCCCTTGAAGCGCCAGTCGATGCGCTCGGCACGGCTCGCTTCGATCGCCGCACGGTCGATGGACGTCACGGGGCACCGCTCCTTCGTTGCGTCTAGTGCAACAACTATTGCGCTATGTGCTGCGAGGGTGTGTAGCATTCGCCGGGCCGGCCGGTCAACACATGGGGGGAGCACGGTGAACAGCTCGGGCGACGTGGTCTGCATCGGCGAGTCCATGGCCGTGTTCGTGCCCGCTGCCGCGCCCCGGAGCTGGACCGAGGGTGTCGGCGGCGCGGAGTCCAACGTCGCGTGCCACCTCGTCGGGCACGGCTTCCGCAGCCGCTGGGTGAGCGCGCTCGGCGACGACTCCTTCGGCCGCGCGGTGCTCGGCCGGGTGCGCGCCGCAGGCGTCGACACCACGGATGTGCACATCGACCCCGCTCGGCCGACCGGCCTGTACTTCAAGCAGCCCGGCGCCGTCACGTACTACCGGCGCGGGTCGGCCGCGTCCGCGCTCGGGGCCGACCTGCTCGACCGGATCTCCTTGGCGCACACGCGTTTGGTGCACGTCAGCGGCATCACCGCCGCGCTCTCCCCGAGCTGCCTGGACCTGCTGCGCGCGGTGTTGCGCGACCGGCGAGGCGACTACCTGGTGTCCTTCGACGTGAACTGGCGGCCCGCGCTGTGGGAGCGCGGCGGCGGACCGGAGTTGCTGCGCGAGCTGGCCGACTCCGCCGACATCGTGCTGGTCGGCTCCGACGAGGCCGAAGCGCTGTGGGGGACCGATGACCCCGCCCAGGTCCGTTCCCTGTTACCCGGGCCGAAAACCCTTGTGGTGAAACAAGGAGCGGACGGTGCCACGCTGATCGAGGACGGTCGGCGGGTGTTCGAGCCCGCGCTCTCCGTCGACGTGGTCGAGCCCGTCGGCGCGGGGGACGCCTTCGCCGCCGGTTTCCTGGCGTCCACTTTGGACGGACGCGAGCCCGGGAGGCGGCTGCGCGCGGGCCACCTCAGCGCGGCGGGGACACTGCTCACGCACGAGGACGTCGGCGAGGCGCTGCCCGCCGAGCTGGTGTCGGCGCTGCTGGAGGCCGACGAACCCGCGTGGCGCGGAGCCCGCGTCAGCACCGAAGGGGTGAGGCTGGGATGAGTCAGAGCCTGGACCGCGCGCTGGTCATCCTGCGCGAGCTGGGGGAGGGGCCGCGCACCCTCGACGACCTCGCCGCGACGCTCGACGTGCACAAGTCCACCGTGCTGCGGCTGCTGCGCACCCTGGAGAAGCACCGCTTCGTCCAGCGCGAGGGCGCGCGCCACCACCGGCTCGGCACGGCGCTGTTCGACCTGTCCTTCCGCGCGCTGGAGGAACGCGACGTCCGCCGCGCCGTCGAGCCGCACCTGCGCGAGCTGAACGCGCGCACCGGCCACACCGTGCACCTCGCCAGCTACGAGGCGGGCGAAGTGATCTACATCGACAAGTACGACAGCAGGCACCAGGTGCGGATGTACTCGCGCATCGGCAAACAGGCCGCGCTGCACTGCACCGCCGTCGGCAAGATCCTCGTCGGCGCCCTGCCCGAGCACGAGCGCCGCGCCGTCGCCCGCTCCATCCCCTACCCCCGGCTCACCGCCAACACCATCGCCGACGCCGACGCGTACCTGGCCGAGCTGGAGCAGGTCCGGCAGTGCGGCTACGCGGTCGACCGGCGCGAGCACGAGGACTTCATCCACTGCATCGGCGCACCCGTGCGCGGGCCGCGCGGCGAGGTGCTGGCGGCGATGTCGCTGTCCGTTCCCGAGATGCTGCTCGACTTCGAGGGCCTGCTCGGCCTGCTCCCCGAACTGCTGGCCGCGGCGCGCGCCGCCTCGGCCGACTGCGGGTGGCGGCCGGAGGGCGCTCAGGAGAACCCCACCGATCGAGGAAGGACTCCGAGATGAGGAAGGACAACGAGATGAGCAAGCAGGAGATCCGCACCGCCGAGGCCCCCACCCCGGTGGCGAAGTTCTCCCAGGGGGTGCGCAAGGGCAACATCCTCCAGGTCGCGGGCCAGGTGGCGTTCGACCCCAAGACCGGCGACGTCGTCGGCACCACCGTCGCCGAGCAGACCCGGCAGACCCTGAAGAACGTCCAGGCCGTGCTGGCCGAGGCGGGCGCCTCCCTCGACGACGCCGTGATGATCCGCGTCTACCTCACCGACGTGGCCCACTTCGCCGAGATGAACGAGGCCTACGGCGAGTTCATGACCACCGAGCCCTTCTCCGCGCGCACCACCGTCTACGTCGGCCTGCCCGCGGGCCTGCTCGTCGAGATCGACGCCCTCGCCGTCCTCTCCTGACCCACGCGAATGCCGCATTTGGTCCGTTGAACGTGCTGAACGAGTCATTGGTGTGGTTCAACGTGCTGAACGAGTCATTCGGTGCGTTCAAGCGCCTCAATGACTCGTTCAGCACGGAAGCGCG
>NZ_MUMH01000004.1 GCF_002155965.1 Allokutzneria sp. NRRL B-24872 | reverse complement strand
TCAACGCGTCAAACGAGCCGTTCGCCCCACCGCGAAGCCCCCACCGCGAAGCGCCACGACGAGTCCCGCGAAGCACGCCGCCCCTCACCACCCGAGCCCCGGGTCACAGCCGTCGAACTTCGCGTTTTGGCAACAACTTGCGAAAGAGAGCGCTCTCCAATCGCATCGCGTTGCCAAAACGCGAAGCACGGGCGCGTCAGCGGCGGCGGGAAGCCCAGCGGTGCGGGCGGTCCTGCCACGGAGCCGAAGCCGGGCGCGGGGAGACGGCGCCGCTGAGCACGGCGTGCGCGGCGAGCACCCCGCCGACCGACGACGCGTTCACGATCTCGCCGCTGAGCACCATGGACATGGCCTCGCGCA
Organism: Allokutzneria sp. NRRL B-24872; assembly: GCF_002155965.1. Classification (GTDB taxonomy): domain Bacteria; phylum Actinomycetota; class Actinomycetes; order Mycobacteriales; family Pseudonocardiaceae; genus Allokutzneria. Next base: position 12,567 of record NZ_MUMH01000004.1, on the reverse strand, counting down.
ACGGAACGCGGCGCAGCACCAGGTCGGACTCCTCGTCGTCGGCGATCTCCCCACGGTCCACAGTGGACAGATCGCGGGCGAGGAACACGCGAACGACCTCGTCGGTGAACCCGGGCGAAGCGGCGACGTCGACCAACGTGGACCACGAAGAAGCGGCGAGCCCGGCCTCCTCGGCGAGCTCCCGCGCGGCGGTCAGCTCGGGAGCTTCCCCGTCGACGTCGAGCAACCCGGCGGGCAGCTCCCACAGCCGACGCCCGACGGGGTGCCGGTACTGGTGGATCAGCACGATCCGCTCTTCGGCGTCGATCGCGGCGACGGCGACGGCGCCCGGGTGCTCGACGACCTCGCGCACGGCGACGCTGCCGCCGGGCATGGCCACCTCGTCCACGCGCAGGGCCATCACCCGGCCCGCGTAGACGTCCTCGCTGCTCACGGCGTGGAACTCGTGCTCACCGGCGGCCACGGCTCAGACCCCCGCGCTCTCGGCGATCTCCACGGGCAGCCGGTCGGCGGCCCGGTAGTCCAGCGCCGCGCCGATGAACGCCGCGAACAGCGGGTGCGGGCGGGTGGGGCGGCTCTTCAGCTCGGGGTGCGCCTGGGTGGCGACGAAGAACGGGTGCTCCTCGCGCGGCAGCTCGACGAACTCGACGAGGTGGTCGTCCGGCGAGGTGCCGGAGAACACCAGGCCCGCCTTGGTCAGCCGCGCCCGGTAGGCGTTGTTGACCTCGTAGCGGTGGCGGTGCCGCTCGGAGACCTCGGTGGCCCCGTACGCCTGCGCCACAACGGAACCGGGCTTGAGCTTGGCCGGGTAGGCGCCCAGCCGCATGGTGCCGCCCATGTCCCGCTCGCCCGCGACCACGTCCTCCTGGTCGGCCATGGTGCTGATCACCGGGTTGGCGCTGGCCTCGTCGAACTCCGCGGAGTTGGCGTCGGCGATCCCGGCCAGCCCCCGCGCGGCCTCGATCACCATGCACTGCAGGCCCAGGCACAGCCCGAGCGTGGGGATGCCCCTGGTCCTGGTGTGGGTGATCGCGCCGAGCTTGCCCTCGATGCCGCGCACCCCGAAGCCGCCGGGGATGAGCACGCCGTCCACCCCGGCCAGCGCGGTCGCGGCACCGGCCGCGGTCTCGCACTCGTCGGAGGGCACCCACTTGATCTCGACCTTGACCTTCTGCGCGAAACCGCCGGCGCGCAGGGCCTCGCTGACCGACAGGTAGGCATCCGGCAGGTCGACGTACTTGCCGACGAGCGCCACGCGCACGGTGTCGCGCGGGTTGTGCACGCGCTCCAGCAGGTCGCCCCACACGGTCCAGTCGACGTCGCGGAACGGCAGGCCGAGGCGGCGCACCACGTAGGCGTCCAGGCCCTCGGCGTGCAGCACCTTGGGGATGTCGTAGATCGACGGCGCGTCGGGCGCGGCCACCACGGCCTCGGTCTCGACGTCGCACATCAGCGCGATCTTGCGCTTGAGGCCGTCCGGGATCTCCCGGTCAGCGCGGCAGACGATCGCGTCGGGCTGGATGCCGATGTTGCGCAGCGCGGCGACGGAGTGCTGCGTGGGCTTGGTCTTCAGCTCGCCGGAGGGCGCGAGGTAGGGCACCAGCGAGACGTGCAGGAAGAACACGTTGTCGCGGCCAACGTCGTGGCGGACCTGGCGGCAGGCTTCGAGGAAGGGCAGCGACTCGATGTCGCCGACGGTGCCGCCGACCTCGGTGATCACCACGTCCGGGGCGCGGTCGTCGGGGCCGGGCGCGGCCATGCCGATGATGCGGGACTTGATCTCGTCGGTGATGTGCGGGATCACCTGGACGGTGTCGCCGAGGTACTCCCCGCGCCGCTCCTTGGCGATCACCGCCGAGTAGACCTGGCCGGTGGTCACGTTGGCGTTGCCGTCCAGCGAGCGGTCGAGGAAGCGCTCGTAGTGACCGATGTCGAGGTCCGTCTCGGCGCCGTCCTCGGTGACGAAGACCTCGCCGTGCTGGAACGGGTTCATCGTGCCGGGGTCGACGTTGAGGTACGGGTCCAGCTTCTGCATGGTCACCCGAAGCCCTCGGGAGGTCAGCAGCTCGCCGAGGCTGGAAGCGGTCAGCCCCTTGCCGAGCGAGGAGGCGACGCCCCCGGTGACGAACACGTGCTTTGTCGTACGGCCTTGCAAGACCAAGGAGGGCTCCCGTGGTGTCCAGATCATCGCAGTGATGAGGTCGGCCAGAACGGCCATCCACGGGGTTTCACGGTAACACCTCACTCGGACGGAGCAGTAATCCCGACCGCTGTGTCGCCCGTCGCCCCACTCACGTTCGGGTGGGGCGACGGGCGGGAGGTCCTAGTTCGCCATCTGCGGGGCGGGCGCCTGCGCGTTGCCCGCGATGCCGTAGCGCCCGGAGCGGCCCTCAAGCTGCTCCCGGAGCGCGAGCACCGTCACCACGCGGCCAGCGAACGAATCCGCGTTGTCCACAGTGGACAGAATCGAGGTTGCGGCGGTGTCCGCGCGCACCACGCCGATGGCGCCGGTGCCGTCGGCCGAACCGCCGCGCCCGGCGAGCACCACACCGGCGCCCGCGCGGTCGAGCTGCGTGGCGAAGCGCGAGATCGTCGCCGCCCGGTCACCCGCGGCGTCCCCGGCGTTCGCGCCGCCGGTGAGCACCACGGCCAGCTGCGCGGGGCGCAGGTTCGGGCCGATCCGGACGAAGCCGCCGTTGGCGAGCCCGCTCAGCGCCGCGCTGCTCTCCTCGCCGCTGGCCTGCGGCTTGTTGTTCTGCGGGTTGAGCAGCACGAGCTGCCCGATCAGCCCACCGGCCAGGGTCCCGGGGTCCGACGCCGTCGGCAGCTGCGCTCCGGCGGGCAGCACCCTCGGCACCAGGTCGCGCAGCTGGTCGGCCTTGTTCGGGTCCACGAAGGTCTCGGTGAGCTGGAGCTCTCCGGTGATCGTGGCGCCCGCGGTGCGCAGCAGCTGGGTCAGCGCGTCCCGGTCGGCCGGGTTGGCGTCGGCGGTGGTGACCAGCACGACCGTGCGCTGGTCGAGCTGGCCCCGGACCGCGAGCGGGGCGATCGCGCCGCTGAAGCGGTCGGCGTCGGCCAGCCGGGCGTTGAGGCCGTTGCGCTCGGACTGCAGGTCGGAGACGCGCTTGCCGAGCGAGTCCTTGTCGTTGGACAGTCCCGCCAGCAGCGGCTCGCTGACCGTGGTGGAGCCGAGCACGACGCCCAGCGCCAGCGCGAGGAAGACCGCGGCGATGGAAACCAGGTGGTATCTCAGCGAAATCACGAGAAGAGTCCCTTGATCCAGGTCATCAGGTCGGTGAACAACCGGCCGGCCTGCTCGGCGTAGGCCTGTCCGACGTTGGTCACGGACAGGGCGGCGACGAGCACCACGAGCGCGGTGAGGACGAGCAGCAGCACGGCGCCGAGGGAGACGCGGCTGCGGTAGAGCGTGGCGACCGCCTTGCCGTCGAGCAGCTTGCTGCCCATGCGGAGCCGGGTCAGGAACGTCGAGGGGTTGGAGCCGTTGCGGCCCCGGTCCAGGAACTCCGCGAGGGTGGCCTGGAAGCCGACCGTGATCACCAGGCTGGCGCCGTGCGCCTCGGCCAGCAGCAGCGCGAGGTCCTCGGGGTTGCAGGAGGCGGGGAAGGTGACCGCGCCGATGCCCAGGTCCTGGATGCGCTCCAGGCCGGGCGCGTGCCCGTCGACCTGCGCGGGCAGCACGACCTCGGCGCCGGACTTGAGGGTCTCGTTGGTGATGCCCTCGGGGTCGCCGACGATGATGTCCGGCTTGTGGCCCGCGCGGCGCAGCGTGTCGGCGGCGGCGTCCACGCCGACCAGGACCGGGCGGTACTCCTTGATGTACTTGCGCAGCGCGGCCAGGTCCTGCTCGTGCTCGCGGCCGGGGGCGACCACGAGCACCGGCCGGTCCTTGACCGAGACGTAGAGCTCGGGAACGCCGATGCCGTCCAGGATCAGCGTGCGCTCCTGGCGCAGGAACTCGATGGTGTTGGCGGAGAAGGCTTCCAGCTGCGCGGCCATCCCCGCCTTCGCCTCGATCATCTGGTCCGCGATGGACTCGGCGCTCTGCTGCGCCCCGTGCGCGAGCTCGTCCTCACCGGCGTAGACCCCGCCGTCGTGCAGGCGCAGCCGGGTGCCGTCCTTGATCCGGCGCATCGCCTCCTGGCCGACGCCGTCGATCAGGGTGATGCCCGCGGCGACGAGGACCTCGGGGCCGAGGTTGGGGAAGCGGCCGGAGATCGAGCGGGAGGCGTTGACCACCCCGGCCACCCGAGCCTCGACGAGCGCGTCGGCGGTCTTGCGGTCGAGGTCGACCTGGTCGATGACGGCGATGTCGCCGGGGGCGAGCCGTCGGAGGAGACCGCCGGTGCGGCGGTCGACGCGCGCGACACCGGTGACTCCGGGCTGCGCCTCAGTGTTGCGGTGGAGGAGTCCGGTGAGCTTCATGGAATCGATGCTCACAAAACACCGCATCGAGACCGCGACGCCACGCCGGAACGATTTCCCCAGGTCACTCGCCCGAAGTACACGCCGTTACGGCGCGTTGACCAACCCGCTCCCCGAATCGCCCGTTTCCCAGTGGCGCTTTCGCAATCCTTTGTTCCATGAGCCCCGCTCACTTCCCTAGAGAAGAGAGCGGCGGGTCACTTCTTGCGGGTCTTCTTCGCCCGGTGCTTCTCCCGGTCGGCCTCCGCGGTGGCCAGCAGCTCCTCGGCGTGGGCGCGGCCGGACTCGGTCGCCTCCATGCCCGCGAGCATCCTGGCCAGCTCCACCACGCGCTGGTTGTGGTTGAGCATCCGGACCCCGCTGCGGGTCACCCCGGCGTCGCCGCTGACCTTGTCCACCACCAGGTGCCGGTCCGCGTAGGCCGCGACCTGGGCCAGGTGGGTCACCACGATCACCTGGTGGCTGCGGGCGAGCCGGGCCAGCCTGCGGCCGATCTCCACCGCCGCGCGGCCGCCGACCCCGGCGTCCACCTCGTCGAAGATCATCGTCGGCACCGGGTCGGCGTGCGAGAGCACGACCTCGATCGCCAGCATCACCCGCGACAGCTCACCACCGGAAGCTCCCTTGTGCACCGGCAACGCGGGCGCTCCGGGGTGCGGGACCAGTTGCAGCTCGACCTCGTCGACGCCGTCCGGCCCGGCCTGCAGCGCGCGCCCGGCGAGCTGCAACGCGGTCGGATCACCGGCTCCGGCCGTCCGGTCGAAGACCGCGACCTCCAAGCGGGCCTGCGGCATCGCCAGCCCGGCCAGCTCCTTGGTCACCGCCTCGCCCAGCTCCTGCGCCGCGGCCAGCCGCGCGGTGGTCAGCTCGCCGGCCAGCTTGGCCAGCTCCACCGCGAGCTCGTCGCGGCGCGCGGCCATGGCCTCCAGCGCCTCCTCGGAGACGTCCATCCCGGCCAGCCGCTGCCGCGCGTCCTCGGCCCACGCCAGCACGCCGTCCACGTCGGCGGCGTACTTGCGGGTCAGCTGCTTCAGCTCGGCCTGCCTGGCCAGCGCGCGCTCCAGCGCCGCCGGGTCCACGTCGAGCCGGTCCAGGTAGGAGCCCAGCTCGGTGCCCACGTCGGCCAGCAGCGCGGCGGCCTCGGCCAGCCGGGAGTCCAGCTCGCGCAGCTCCGGGTCCTCGCTCGCGGCGATGCGCCTGCGCGCGTCCCCGACCAGCCCCAGCGCGCCGAGCGCGTCGCCGTCGGCCTCCTGCGAGCCGGTCAGGTCGAACTGCGCGCCCGTCGCGGCCTCGCGCAGCACGTCGGTGTCGGCGAGGCGGCGGGTCAGCTCGACCAGCTCCACGTCCTCGCCGGGCTTGGGGTCGACCGACTCGATCTCGGTCAGCCCGTGCCGCAGCAGATCCGCCTCGCGGGCCAGCTCGCGCGCGTTCTCGGTGCGCTCGGTCAGCTCGCGGGAGACCTTCATCCACTCCGCGCGCACCTTGCGGTACTCCACCAGCGGACGCGAGACCGACGTGCCCGCCGAGCGGTCGAGCACGTTGCGCTGCTCACCGGCGCGCAGCAGCCGCAGCTGGTCGTTCTGCCCGTGCACCGCCAGCAACTGGTCGGCCAGCTCGGAGAGCAGTCCGACCGGCACGGTGCGGCCACCGAGGTGGGCCCGGGAGCGACCGTCGGAGCTGACGGTGCGCACGGCGATGAGGCTGCCGTCCTCGTCTGGGGCGGCGCCGGAGTCCTCGGCGACGGACAGGGCTGGGCTGTTCTCGGCGAGGCTGAACCTGCCCTCGACCACGGCCCGCTCGGCACCGGTTCGGACCCGCGACGCGTCGGCGCGACCACCGGAGAGCAGGTGCAACCCGCTCACCACCATGGTCTTGCCGACGCCGGTCTCACCGGTCACGACGGTCAGGCCCTGGTGGAGTTCGAGGGTGGCGTCGTCGATCACGCCGAGGCCCTGGATGCGCATCTCGGCTAGCACAGTCCGCACCCTAGCCCCTCGCCCCGACAGCGCCCGCCGCGCGGGGTCACCTCGCCGGGCCGCGCCAGCCCTGCGTCGGCAACGAGAACTTGCGGACCAGCCGATCGGTGAACGGCGCCTGCCGCAGGCGGACCAGCCGGACCGGCAGCGACCCGCCGGTGACCTCGACCCGCGCGCCGGGCGGCAGCTCGAAGGTCCGCTGCCCGTCGCAGCACAGCACGGCCGGGTGCCCGCCCGCGTCCAGCTCCACCGCGACCACGGACTGCGGCGAGAGCACGAGGGGCCGCGCGAACAGGGCGTGCGCGTTGCTCGGCACGACCAGCAGCGCCTGCACCTCCGGCCACATCACCGGTCCCCCAGCGGAGAACGCGTACGCCGTCGACCCGGTCGGGGTCGCGCACAGGACGCCGTCGCAGCCGAAACCCGACACCGGCCGGCCGTCGACCTCCAGCACCGCGTCCAGGATGCGCTCGCGGCTGATCTTCTCGACGCTGGCCTCGTTCCAGGCCCACGTCCTGGTCAGCTCGGTGCCGTTGACCTTGGCGACCACGTCGACGGTCATCCGCTCCTCGACCCGGTACTCGCGGTCGACGACGGCGGAGACGACCTCGTCCAGCGCGTCCGCGTCGGCCTCGGCCAGGAACCCGACGCGCCCGAGGTTCACCCCGAGCATCGGCACCCCTGCGGGCCTCGCGAGCTCCGCCGCGCGCAGCAGCGTGCCGTCGCCGCCGAGCACGAGCACCACCTCGGTGCCCTCGGCCGCCTCCGGCGCGTGCTTGACCACCGTGCCGTAGCAGGCCGGGTCGAGGTCCGGGGACTCCTCGCCGAGAATGCGCAGCCGGATTCCCGCGTCTGTCAACCGGTTCGCCACGTCCTTGGCGGTCTTGACGTTCTCCTCGCGCCCGGTGTGCACGACGAGCAGGACCTCGCGCTCGCTCATTGGGGACCCGCCTCGACCGCTGCCCGCACCAGTTCCTCCACCTCGGCCCGCGAAGACGGCTCTTCCTTGCGCAGCCATAAGAAAAACTCCACGTTGCCGCTCGGTCCCGGCAACGGGCTCGCGGTCACCCCGCGCAGGCCCAGCCCGGACTCCGCCGCGGCCATCGCCACATCGGTCACGGCCTCGGCGCGCAGCTCCGGATCGCGCACGACTCCCTTGGCGCCCAAGCGCTCCTTGCCCACCTCGAACTGCGGCTTGACCATCGGCACCAGGTCCGCGTCGGGTCCGGCGCACGCCGCGAGCGCGGGCAGCACCAACCTCAGCGAGATGAACGACAGGTCCGCGACGACCAGATCCACTTGGCCGCCAATGGTTTCCGGCGTCAGAGTGCGCACGTTCGTGCGGTCGTGCACGCGCACCCGCTCGTCCGTGCGCAGCTTCCACGCCAGCTGGCCGTAGCCCACGTCCACCGCCACGACCTCGGCGGCGTCCGCGCGCAGCAGCACGTCGGTGAACCCCCCGGTCGAGGCTCCCGCGTCCAGGCAGCGCCGCCCAGCGGGGTCGACCTTGAAAGCCTCCAGCGCGCCCAACAGCTTGTGCGCGCCGCGCGAGGCCCAGCCGGGATCGTCCTCGGCCTCGCGAACCACCACCGGCGCGTCGGCCTCCACGGCGGTCGCCGCCTTCGTCGCCACCGAGCCGCGCACGGTCACGCGTCCGGCGGTGACGAGTTCGACCGCGTGGTCGCGGGAGCGCGCCAACCCCCGGCGGACCAGTTCGGCGTCCAGCCTCGCCCTCTTCGGCACGGGCCTACACCCGGTCGATCGCGGAGAGCGCGTCGGTCAGCGCCGAGTGCACGGCGTCGAACCTGCCGACGTGCTCCTCCAGCGGCACGGACTCCAGGTCCTCGATGCCGACCAGCGCGGCGTCGATGCTGTCGGCGCTCATCGTGGCCGATGGAGTGGCCAGTGCCATCGGCGACGGCCGATAAGGCTGTTCTGGCGTCATGGGCTCGCGCTCCTGTGTTGGTGTGCCGGTGTGCGGCTTTCAAGCTATCCGATGGGGCCGACGGCGCGGGTCAGTCCAGCGCCAACCGACGCAAAGCCGCCTCTGCCGCGTGATCGGCGGCGACCACCTTCGGAGTCCCCGTCCCGCTCGCCCACCACGCCGAGCACAACGAGCGCAGCGCGGAAAGGTCGTGCTCCGAGCCGCCGTCGTGCGCCAGCACCAGCCGAGAACCGTCCACAGTGGACTTCCAACCGCTCGGCCCGGAGATCTCCGAATCGGCGGTCGGCGCGAGCAACCCCTCCAGCCCAGCGGAGACGTGGCGGGGCCGCTGGTGAGCGGGAGCGGCGAGCAGCGAGGCGGGCGTGGCCACCCCGGTCAGCACCAGCAACGAGTCCATCCCCGCCGTCACCGCGCCCTCGATGTCGGTGTCCAACCGGTCCCCCACCACGAGCGGCCTGCTCAGCCCGGCGGAGGAAGCCGCTTGGTCGAGCTGCGTCGCGGCGGGCTTCCCGGCGACCAGCGGCTCAGCCCCCGTCGCGGCACGCACGGCCGCCACCAGAGCGCCGTTGCCCGGCAGCATCCCGCGCTCGGTCGGCAGCACCAGGTCCAGGTTGCAGGCCACCCACAGCGCTCCGGCCTGGATAGCCAGCGTGGCCTCCGCGAACTCCGGCCAGCCCAGCGTCTTCGACAGGCCCTGCACCACGCCGACCGGCTTCTCGTCGGCGCTGCGCACCGGCGTCAGACCGACCAGGCGCACCTCCTCGACGAGCCCTTCCGCGCCCAGCACCAGCACCTTCGACCCGGCGGGCACCCGCTCGGCCAGCAACGCCGCCCCGGCCTGCGCGCTCGTGCTCACCTCGTCCGGTCCGGTGTTCAGGTCCAGCTCGTTGAGGTGGTCCGCGACCTCCGCCGGGCGCCGCGAGGCGTTGTTGGTGACGAAGCGCACCGCCCGCCCGTGCTCCCGCGCCGCCCGCACGACCTCCGCGGCCGACGGCAACGGCTGCTCGCCTCGGTACACGGTGCCGTCGAGGTCGAAGAGCAGGCCGTCGTAGTCCTCAAGCAGCACGCCGTTCACTCCCTGCCGATGTTCGCCAGAAACCGGAAAGCCCCCGCACCCAAGGGGTACGGGGGCTTTCCACCACGGTACTTGCTCGATCAGGACGCGTTGTCGTCCTTCTCGTTGACGTTCTTCTTCGCGGCCTCGTCCGCGTCAGCGCTGACGGCGCTGTCCTTGCGGTCAGCCACGCTCTCGGCGGCGTCGGCCACGGCAGCCCGGTCCTCGGCGCCACCGTTGCCAGCGCCACCGTTGCCCTTGTCGGCGTCGTTCTCGTCGGCAGCGTCGACGTCGGCGGCAGCGTCGTTGACGACATCGTCGTCCTCGGCGCTGGCATCACCCTTGTCGGCGGCGTCCGCCGCCACGCTGTCCGTCGCGGCGCCGTCCTCGGCCTCAACCTCGTCGTCGGCGTCGGTCCCGGCGGCACCAGACCCGGCCGCACCGGACTCGGCGTCATCGGCCTTGTCCGCATCGGCCTTGGCGGCGTCAGCCTCGGCCGGGGCCGGGGGCTTCGGGACCTGGACGAGGAACTGCGCGGGCGCGCCACCGCTCAACTCCGAGGCGCGCTCGGAGGCGTCGGTCTCCTCCTCGACATCGGCCTCGGCAGCGTTGATGAACCAGCGCACGGCCTCCTCGGTCCGCCCGGCGGCGGCGAGGTTGTCGGCGTAGGCGTAGAACAGCCGCGCGCTCCACGGGTCCCGCCGCTTCGCGTCCAGGTCGTCGCCCTGGAGCGCGACCACGGCCGCGTCCAGCTGACCCATGTCCCTGCGAGCGCCCGCGATCACGATGCGCAGCTCGACCGCCTGGTCGACGCTGAGCTGGGCGGCGTCGGAGCTCCTGGCGAACTCCAGCGCCCGCTCCGGCCGGCCGAGGGCCCGCTCGCAGTCGGCGAGGATCGCCAGGTGACCGGGTCCGCCGCCCATCCGCCGCGAGGCGCGCAGCTCCGCGATGGCCTCGGCCCACTCACCCGCGTGGTAGGCGGCCAGGCCGGCGGCCTCGCGCACCAGCGCGACGCGTCCGGCCTTGGACCGCGCGTAGCGGGCGTGCTCCAGTGCCTTCTCCGGCTCGTCGTCGATCAGCTGACCAGCGGCGACGATGTGCTTCGCGATCGACTCCGCCGCGCCCTTGGGCAGGCTGCGGAGATCGGCGCGCACGTCGGCGTCGAGGTCATGGGCCTCGATGCCCTCGGGCAGCTCCGGCTCGGGCAGGCGCGGCGCGTCCGAGTCGAACCGCCGGTCGTCGCCCCCACGGGGCCCACGGTCGTTCCGGTCGAACTTGCGGCCGCCGGAGCGATCGTCCCGCGAGCCGAACTTGCCGCCCGGACGGCGGTCTCCGCCACGGTCGTCCCGAGGCCCGAACTTGCGCTCGCCACCCCGGTCGTCCCTGCGGTCGCCACCACGGTCATCGCGCGGGAAACGCCTGTCTCCACGGTCATCCCGACGCGGTCCGCGGTCTCCGCCACGGTCCTCACGAGGTCCACGGTCGAACGTCCGCTCACCGCCCCGGTCATCCCGAGGAGCGAACTTGCGCTCACCGCCACCGTCGCGCGGCGTGAACTTGCGTTCCCCACCGCGGTCGTCCCTGCGGTCGCCACCACGGTCGTCGCGAGGCGCGAACTTCCGCTCACCACCGCGATCGCCACGGTCATCCCGACGCGGGCCACGGTCGTCACGGGGCTGGAACTTGCGCTCACCGCCACCGTCGCGCGGCGTGAACTTGCGTTCCCCGCCACGATCGTCCCTGCGGTCGCCACCACGATCATCGCGCGAGCCGAACTTGCGCTCGCCACGGTCGTCGCGCTGGAACTTCCGCTCGCCGCTCTCACCGTCGCGGGGAGAGAACTTGCGCTCGCCACCACGATCATCGCGCTGGAACGGGCGGTCCCCGCCACGGTCGTCACGGCGGAAGGGTCGGTCGCCACCACGGTCGTCACGGGAGTCGTGCCTACGGTCACCGCCGCCCGCGCGCTCGTCGCGCGAGCCAAAGCGCCCACGGTCACCACGATCATCGCGCTGGAACTTGCGCTCACCGCGGTCGTCCTTGCGGTACCCGCCACGGTCATCGCGAGGTCCGCGATCGTCGCGGTTCTGGAACCGACGCTCGCCGGAGCCACCGCGATCGTCCCGACGGTCGCCCCGGTCATCACGGCGGAAACCGCCGCGGTCGTCACGGGGCTGGAACTTCCGCTCGCCACCACGGTCGTCGCGGGGAGTGAACTTGCGTTCCCCACCGCGGTCGTCCCTGCGGTCGCCACCACGGTCATCGCGAGGCGTGAACTTCCGCTCGCCGCCGCGATCATCACGAGGGACGAAGGAGCGACCGCCCGAGCCGCCACGGTCATCGCGACGCGGGCCGCGATCGTCACGGGGCTGGAACTTGCGCTCCCCGCCCCGGTCGTCCTTGCGGTAGCCGCCGCGATCGTCGCGCTCGACGCGAGACCCGGAGCCGCCGTAGCCGCCCCGCGAGTCGTTCCGGTCACCGCGGTCGTCCCTGCGGGGTCCGCGGTCGTCCCGGTTGTCGCTGCCCTGCCAGCCACCCTGACGCGGGCTCTGACCGCCACGGCGGTCCTCCCACTTCCGGTCGCCCCGGTCGTCACGGCGCGGAGCGCGGTCGTCGCGCTGGCCTCCCCGGTACCCACCACGGTCGTCACGGCGGTCGTCGCGCTTCGGGCCTCGGCGGTCGTCGCCGTACCCGCTGCGCTCATCGCGCGTGCCGTAGCTTCGCCTGGAATCGTCGCGGCGAGGGCCGCGGTTGTCCCCACGGCTGTCATTGTCATAACGGCGGTCGCCGCCGGAGCTGCTGGAGCGTCCGGAGTACCCGGTCCGTTCCTTGCCGGGGCGTCGATCGCCCCCGGAACGGCCTTCATCGCGGCCGCGCTCGTTTCGGCGGTCGTCGCCGCGCCCATCTGGTGTTCCGAACACAACAACCTCCCGAACAAAGCGAAAAGAGGCAGGCCCACGATAACCGTGGACCGGCCCCTTTTCGAAGAATTGTTCGGCGGCGTCCTACTCTCCCACACCCTCACGAGTGCAGTACCATCGGCGCTGGAGGGCTTAGCTTCCGGGTTCGGAATGGGACCGGGCGTTTCCCCTCCGCCATAACCACCGAAACACTATGGAATTCACAACCACACACAGAACCAGAACCCG
>NZ_MUMH01000399.1 GCF_002155965.1 Allokutzneria sp. NRRL B-24872 | reverse complement strand
GTGTTGAGGTGTCGCGAGGACTGTTGCTGATCAAGCCCCTTGTAGATCACCGGAGTTGGCGGACATCGAGTGTCGGTGGGCGGCTGTACCGTCGAGCTGAGCGCCCGGATTGGGCCTGCTTTTCGCTCCTGCCTGACTCACCCGAGGAATTCCCCGATGTCATATGTTCGTGGGCACTACCGCCGCGACGGCTCCTACGTCCGCCCGCACTACCGCCGGTCCAGGCCGTCGACCGGCGCTGCTGGATCCGTTCGCCCCGCCACCCATCGCCGCGTCGGCACGACCGCGCCCAGCTCCGGGTCTGCTCCGGCAGGTCCGGTGACGCGCGTACGAGGCCACTACCGCGACGGGTACTACGTCCGGCCGCACTATCGCCGGATCAGCGCTCCTGCTGCCGTTGCGGTGGCCGGCGGGGGTGGCGGCCTGTTACTCCTGCTCCTTGTGCTGGCGCTCGTTGGCGGCGGCGGAAAGGGTTCACAGGACGTACCGGACAAGAAACCGACAACGTCTGTCAGCTCTCGGACCCACACCGAATCCCGGTAACTGCCCGGACCTGGGTACGGTACGGCAGAGCCCCTCGGAGGCAGCTCCAATGCCTCCGAGGGGCTCGTCATGTGTGCAACCCCGCAAGCTGCAAGAAGTCCTCGACCATGCCCGCCTCCAGCAAGGTGACGAGCAGTGGCGAACCAAGTACAGAACCCGCGCGGGCATCGAGGGATCCATCCACCAGGCCGTCGCGGTCACCGGGATGAGACGTGCCCGCTACCTCGGTCTCCAGAAGAC
>NZ_MUMH01000398.1 GCF_002155965.1 Allokutzneria sp. NRRL B-24872 | reverse complement strand
CACCCAACTGATCGAATGGGCCGTCGAGGAGTCGCGCCGCGAGGGGTGCGCACTGGTGCAGCTCACCTCGGACGCGACCCGTATCGACGCCCACCGCTTCTACGAGCGGCTCGGCTTCGAGGCCAGCCACGTCGGCTTCAAGCTGCCGCTGGCCTGACCCGGCCCGTCCGGGCCCGACCTGTCTGGGCCGACATGACCTGGCCTCATCTCCGTGGCGGTCTCACAGCGCCCCCAGGTCGATGGCTTCGGCCATCCGCCGGTAGCCCACGTCGTTCGGGTGCTTGAAGTCGCCCGAGTCGTACGCCGGGTCCAGCCGCAGCGGATCGGACGGCGAGGCCATGACCTTCGCGAAGTCGACGACCGCGTCGAAGGCGCCCGAGGTGCGGATCCACTCGTTGATCGCGGCGCGCTTCGCCTCGGAGCGCGGGGTGTGGTACTCAGCGCCCTCGAACGGGAGGATCGTTCCGCCGATGACCTTGATACCGCGGGCATGGGCCAGCGCGATCAGCTCCCGGTAACCCGCGATCACCTCTTCCGCCGACACCTGCGGAT
>NZ_MUMH01000397.1 GCF_002155965.1 Allokutzneria sp. NRRL B-24872 | reverse complement strand
CCAGCAGCAGCGCGGTGGCGCCGTGGAGTTCCAGGAGCAGGATCTGGAAGCGGGCCTGCTGGCCGCCGGAGAGCCGGTCGAAGGGCTGCTCGGCCTGCCGGGTCAGCTCGTAGCGGCGGAGCGCGGACATGGCGGCGCCCCGGTCCTGCGCGTGCTCCTTCCACAGGATGTCGAGCAGTGCCCGGCCCTCCAGCTCGGGATGGGCGTGCGTCTGCGCGAAGTGGCCGGGGACGACCCGGGCGCCGAGCTTCCACTGCCCCGTGTGGGCGACGTCGCCCCCGGCCAGGAGCCGCAGGAAGTGGGACTTGCCCGAGCCGTTGGAGCCGAGGACGGCGACCCGCTCGCCGTAGAAGACCTCCAGGTCGAAGGGTTTCATCAGGCCCGACAGCTCCAGCCCCTGGCAGGTCACGGCCCGCACCCCGGTGCGGCCGCCGCGCAGCCGCATGGTGATGTCCTGCTCGCGGGGCGGCTCCAGCGGCGGGCCCGCCTCCTCGAACCTCTGCAACCGGGTACGGGCGGCCTGGAGCCGGGAGGCCATGTCGGAGTTGAAGGCCGCCTTCTGCTTGTACATGGCGACCAGCCGTTTGAGCTTCGCGTGCTCCTCGTCCCAGCGCCGCCGCAGTTCCTCGAAGCGGGCGAACCGTTCCTTGCGCGCCTGGTGGT
>NZ_MUMH01000396.1 GCF_002155965.1 Allokutzneria sp. NRRL B-24872 | reverse complement strand
GCCCCTTGCCGAGCGAGTTCTGGGAGCGGGCGAGCCGGGCCCGGAGCCGTACGAGACGGCCGGCGGTGGGCTCGGGAACCTCGATCTCGGGAGCGAGGGGCTCCTCGACGAGCGGCTCCTCGACGAGGGGCTCCTCGGCGACCGGGGCCTCGGGGACCGCTTCGGCGGGAAGCTCGACCTCCTCGACCGTGCGCCGCGGTTCCTCCCGCGGTGTCTCCGCCTCCTCGCCGACGTGCGGCTCTGCGGGCGGAGCGGTGATGGTCGGCGCGGTGGACGGCGGCTCGGCCGGCGGCAGCTGCTTCTTCTTGCGACCGCTGATCACTAGCCCGCTCGTCACGGCGACCGCGACGACGAGAGCGATGACTACAGCAAGGATGAGTTCCATAACCCGTCCAGTATCTGCCACGAGGGGGCCGATGGCGGAGCACGTACAGTGGGTGGTTCCCCCACATCTGTACGACGGAGTACCCCTATGCCCCACGCCGCCTCCGAAACCGAAGGCGCGACGCACGACGGCGCCGTGGAGACACGCGGTCTCGAACCCGTCCCCGACGCCGAGCGGACCGGCAAGGTCCGCGAGCTCTTCCCGACCTGGGTCGCGGCCAACATCAGTGTGCTGCTGCTCACGATGGGCGTCGGTCTGGTCGTCTTCAACGGCC
>NZ_MUMH01000395.1 GCF_002155965.1 Allokutzneria sp. NRRL B-24872 | reverse complement strand
TGCTGCACCAGTCCCTGGGGGCCGGAGCGGTCGAGATGATCGTGGTGGACGACGGCTCCACCGACGGCACCGGCGAGGAACTGGACCGGCTGGCGCGGCGCCACCCACAGCTGCTGCGGGTGCTCCACCAGGACAACTCGGGCGGCCCCTCCGGTCCGCGCAACACGGCGCTCGGGCTGGCCCGCGGACGGTACGTCTTCTTCCTCGACGCGGACGACTACCTGGGTGTGCGGGCGCTGGAGCGGCTGACCGCGGCGGCCGAGGAGTGGGACTCGGACGTCGTCCTGGGCAGGATGAAGGACGTCGGGCGCAGGGTGCCCCGCTCCATGTTCCGGACCAACCAGCCGGACGCGGACCTGTTCGCCTCCCGCGTCTACTGGTCGCTGTCGGCGCAGAAGCTCTTCCGCAGGGAGCTGGTGGAACGGCTGGGGCTGCGCTTCGACACCGCGCTGCGGGTCGGCGAGGACCAGCCGTTCACGGCGACCGCCTATCTGCGGGCCCGGCGCATCTCCGTGGTCGCCGACTACGACTGCTACTACCTGGTGCGGCGCCCCGACGGTCGGCATCTGACCCTCGTGAACAGGACCCGGCCCACCCTCGACGCCCTGGAGCGGGTGTGCTCCCTGCTGCGCGCGGAGCTGCCCCGTGGTGCCGGGCGCGATCTGCTGCTGTCGCGGCACTTCGAGGTCGAGCTGGCCGGCGCCTTCCGCTTCCTGGCCGCGGAGCGCGAAGCACTGGTGCGTGAGCGCGAGTTCGCCCGGATGCGACGGCTGGTGACCGGCCACCGCGACGACGGTTTCTGGC
>NZ_MUMH01000394.1 GCF_002155965.1 Allokutzneria sp. NRRL B-24872 | reverse complement strand
CCGCGACGACGTAGCAGACGATCCGCTTGTCACCAGGCCGGTCCTCGCGCACGACGGCCGCCGCATAGGCCACATCCGGGTGGGACACCGCCGCCGCCGCGACCTCGTCCAGCTCGATCCGGAAACCGCGAACGCTGGCCTGGTTGTCCACGCGCCCGCCGAACTCCAGGATGCCGTCCTCCCGCCAGCGCGCCAGGTCGCCCGTGCGGTACATGCGGCTGCCCGGAGCACCGAAAGGGTTGGCGACAAAGCGTTCCGAGGACAACCCCGGCCGCCGGTAGTAGCCGCGCGCCACGCCCGAGCCGCTGAGGTACAGCTCTCCCGCGACGCCCGGCGGAACCGGCTGCAGTCGCTCATCAAGCACGTAGACCTGCGAGTTCGGCATCACACGGCCCAACGGCACGACCCCGGACGGCGTCTCGTCCCCGGGCTGCATCACGAACTCCGCGCAGTGCAACGTGACCTCGGTCGGACCGTAGCCGCCGACCACCCTGATC
>NZ_MUMH01000393.1 GCF_002155965.1 Allokutzneria sp. NRRL B-24872 | reverse complement strand
CGGGGTGCTGGTGGAGGTCCTCAAGGACGTCACCTTCCGGCTCGCGCCGGTCGACGCGGACGAGGCGCTCTCCATGCTGGACTCGATCCGCGCGGCGGAGGTCCTGCGCGGGGTGCGCGGGGCTCCGGCGGTGGACCGCTGGGCGATCGCCGAGCAGATCCGCCGGGTCTCCCAACTGGTCGCGGACTTCCCCGAGATCGCCGAGGTGGACCTCAACCCGGTGATCGCGACACCGGAGGGCGCGGTCGCGGCGGACATCCGGGTGATCCTCGCGGAGTCGGTGCCGAAGCCGAGGCGCAGGTACACGCGGGACGAGATCCTGGTGTCGATGCGCCGGCTGATGCAGCCGCAGTCGGTCGCCGTGATCGGGGCCTCCAACGAGCAGGGCAAGATCGGCAACTCGGTGATGCGCAACCTCGTCGACGGAGGGTTCGCCGGCGAGATCTATCCGGTGAACCCCAAGGCCGATGACATTCTGGGCCGCAAGGCGTACAAGAGTGTCACGGACGTTCCCGGTGAGGTGGATGTGGCGGTCTTCGCGATCCCCGCCAAGTTCGTGGCCGCGGCGCTGGAGGAGGTGGGTCGCAAGGGCATCCCCAACGCCGTACTGATCCCCTCCGGCTTCGCCGAGACCGGTGAGCACGAACTCCAGGACGAGATCGTGGCGATCGCCGAGCGGCACGGCATCCGGCTGCTCGGGCCGAACATCTACGGCTACTACTCGACCTGGCAGGACCTCTGCGCCACGTTCTGCACGCCGTACGACGTCAAGGGCGGGGTGGCGC
>NZ_MUMH01000392.1 GCF_002155965.1 Allokutzneria sp. NRRL B-24872 | reverse complement strand
CGCTCATGGTCTACAGCACGGAGAAGAGCGGCGAAGAGCCGGCCGCTGCCCCCGCGCGGGAAGCCGCGTCGTGACCAGGATCCTCACCGTCACCCTCAACCCGGCCATCGACGTCACCTACCGCGTGGCCGGGCTGGCGGTCGGGGAGACCGTCCGGGTGACGGAGGTGCGCAGCCGCGGGGGCGGCAAGGGCGTCAACGTCGCCGCGGTGGCCCGGCAGCTGGGCGGCGACAGCGTCGTCCTGGCGTTGTCCGGACGCGCGGAGCCGGAAGAGTTCCGGGCCGGCCTCGACCGGCTCGGGCTTCCCCACCGCCTGGTCCCGGCGCTGGCCGCGGTCCGCCGGACCGTGGCCGTGGTGGCGGACGACGGCGTCACGACGAGCCTGCAGGAGCGCGGCACCGCCGTGGCGGCCGGGACCCGGGACGAGGTCGTCGCGGCCTTTCGCGCCGAGCTGGCGGCCGGTGTGGGAGCCGTGGTCATCTCCGGGAGCGTGCCGCCCGGGCTCGGCGACGAGGTGCCCGCCCGGCTGGCGCGGCTCGGCGCCGAAGCCGGCGTCCCGGTGATCGCCGACGTCTCCGGCGCCGCTTTGCGCGCCGCGGCGACGACGGGGAGCG
>NZ_MUMH01000391.1 GCF_002155965.1 Allokutzneria sp. NRRL B-24872 | reverse complement strand
AGGGTGACCTTGGTGTCCTTGTGCCAGTAGGTCTTGGGGCGCCAGTCGACGCGCTCGATGCCGGTGAGGGGGTCCTTGGTCCAGCCCCAGGAGCCTTCGGTCTTGGGGCTGGTGGAGATGGAGAGGGTGCGTTCCACCGCTGCCTTGTTCTGCACCGGGTGGTCGAAGGCCAGGGAGACCGGCTGGCCTATGCCGACGGTGGAGCCCTTGGTCGGGGTGACCGTGACGCCGTTGGCCTGCTGGGCGGCGCGGGTGCGGAAGGTGGAGTGCTGGACGGCGGACTTGCCGGCGGCGTTGGTGGCCGTGGCCTCGACGGTGTAGGTCGTACCCGGGGTCATGGTGCGGGTGGAGCGCCAGCTGCTCTTGGAGTGGGAGAGGGCGCCGGTCACCGTGGCGGCCTGGGAACCGGCGCCGTCGGGGACGACGCGGACCTTGGTGAGGGTGCCGTGGGAGGCGGTCACCTTGACCGTGGCGTCGGGGGCTATCGCCGCCGTGTCGCTGCTTGGGGTGATCGTGATCCGGGCGGGCTTGGCGTCGGCCGGGTCCACCGAGGCGGTTTTCGACGCCGACTGGCAGCCGGCGAGCAGGGCGACGGCGAGGGCGGGCACTGTAAGGGTGCTGAGGGTGCGCAGGGAACGGACGGAGAGCAGCACAGAGGACCTCTTGCGGG
>NZ_MUMH01000390.1 GCF_002155965.1 Allokutzneria sp. NRRL B-24872 | reverse complement strand
CCTTCACCCGGCAGCCGGGCTTCTACCGGGAGTGCGTCGCGGCCTTCGGGGAACTGCCCGGATGGCATGTGGTGTTGCAGATCGGGAAGTACGTGGACCCGGCCGAGCTGGGGGAGATCCCGGGCAACATCGAGGTGCACCGCTGGGTGCCGCAGTTGGCGATCCTGGAGCAGGCCGACGCCTTCGTCACCCATGCCGGGATGGGCAGCAGCGCCGAAGGGCTGTACTGCGGGCTGCCGATGATCGCCGTACCGCAGAGTGCCGAGCAGCCGATGAACGCCGACCGGCTGGTCGAACTGGGCGTGGCCCGCCGTATCGACACGGCGGATGCCACGGCCGAGGTGCTGCGTGCCGCTCTGACCGAGCTCACCACGGATCCGGAGGTCGCGCGCGTCTCGGCGCGGCTGCGGGACGAGGTGCGGGCCGAGGGCGGCACCGGGCGGGCCGCCGATCTGATCGAGGACGCGCTGCGGTGACATGACGATGGCCCGGCCGCTTGTGGCGGCCGGGCCATCGGCAGGCGCCAGGCGGTTACTTCACGATCGTGATGCGGTCCGCCTTCGGCGGGTCCAGGGGCGAGGACTGCGACGAGTGCGCGCCCAGGTAGGCCGTGAACGCGTCCAGGTCGGAGGCGCCGACGAGCTTGTTCTTGCCGTCCTTGAAGGCCGGGAAGCCGTCGCCGCCGCCCGCGAGGAACTCGTTCATCGCGACGCGATAGGTCTTGGCG
>NZ_MUMH01000039.1 GCF_002155965.1 Allokutzneria sp. NRRL B-24872 | reverse complement strand
AGAATGAGGTCGCCTGCGCCTTGCACATCTCCCGTCGTGGCGCCGACCACATCCTCTCCAACTCCCTGGAGCTGACCGAACGCCCCCGAGTGTTGGCGGCGTTGTCGGCGGGGTCGATTGATGAGGGCAAAGCCCGCCTCATCGTCGACCAGCTGCAGATCTTGAAGGAGCCCCAGGCTTCGATCGCCGAAGCAGATCTCCTCGCCTACGCCCCGACTCGCACCCACACCTCAGTCCGGCGCCGCGCCCAGACGTTGATCCACAAACTCGACCCCAAGGCAGCTGAGCGCCGTCACGAGGAGAAGCGCAAAGAGCGGTTGGTGTGGAAGACCAACCTCGATGACGGCATGGCCGAACTTCGCCTAGCCTTCACTGCCCACGACACCGCGATGGCCTTCGACCACATCGACCGGATCGCTCGCAGTCTTCCCAAAGACGACCGAACGTTGGACCAGAAGCGCGCCGACGTCGCGCGGGATCTGTTGCTAGGACTGGACACTCCCGCACCGCAGGGCCAGACGATGGTCTACCTCACGATGCCCATGACCGCACTGATCGGCTTGACCGACGACCCCGGCATGCTCGCCGGATACGGACCCATCCCCACCCACGTCGCCCAAGACATCGCAGCAGGCGGCATCTGGAAACGCATCCTCACCGACCCCGCCACCGGCATGGCAGAAGAAGTCAGCAGCACCTACCGACCCACCGCGAAACAACGCGAACTCATCAACGCCCGCTACCCGCGCTGCACCGCGATCGGATGCCAACAACCCGCACAGCGCTGCGACGTTGATCATTGCCGCCCCTACGACGGCACGAACACCACGATCCGGAACTTGCGGCCGAAGTGCCGCCATCACCACAACATGAAGACCCACTCTAACTGGCGATGCGAAAACCGGGACGACGGCAGCCACGTGTGGATCACACCCAGCGGGCGGGTGCACGAAACGGAACTGGATCCGATCGCGGAACCGGCTCCCTTCTAACACCGCGAACCGGGCTTGCGCTCAAGTCGACTTGAGGACGCAAAGTGCCCCCGTGAAACAGATCTGGGCACTGGCGTCGCTGTACCTGGCGACCTTCATGGCACTCCTGGACGTCAGCGTCGTGGTCATCGCGCAGACGGCGATCACCGAGGACCTGAGTGCGACCTTCGCGGGGGCGCAGTGGGTGATCGACGCGTACACGGTCGCGCTGGCCTCGACGATGTTGTCCTGCGGAGCGCTGGCTGATCGGTGGGGGCGCAAGCGGGTGTTCCTGATCGGCCTGGCGGTGTTCACGGGGGCCTCGGTGGCCTGCGCGGTGGCACCGAGCGCGGCGTGGCTGATCGCGGCGAGAGCGGCGCAGGGGGTGGGAGCGTCGGTGCTGGCGCCGGGGGCGCTGTCGCTGATCGTGCACGCATTCCCGGGAACCGGGCGCGCGGGCGAGGGTGATCGGCACGTGGAGCACGGTGATCAGCCTGGCGTTCCTGTTGGGGCCGGTGCTGGGCGGGCCGTTGACGGACCTCTTCGGGTGGCGCAGCGTCTTCCTGATCAACCTGCCGTTGGGTGGGCTCGCATTGGCGCTGGGAGCACGGTTCCTGACGGAGTCGGCGGACCCGGACGGCTCCTCGCCCGACCCGCTCGGCCAAGTGCTCGCGATCGCGTGGATCAGCTCGCTGGCCTACGCGTTGATCGAAGTGTCAGCGGTCGCGCTCGGAGTCGCGGCGGTGACGTTCGCGTTGTTCATCGTGGTGGAACTGCGGCAGGCGAAGCCGATGTTCCCGATCAGGCTGCTCGGCGAGCGCGGGTTCGGGCTGGTCAACCTGGCCTCGTTCACGACGGGCTTCGCGGCCTTCGGCAGCTTCTTCCTGCTCTCGGCCTTCCTCCAGAGCACACGCGGCGCGAGCCCGACCGAGGCGGGATTGCAGCTGCTGCCGTACGTCCTGGGCGCCACGGTCGGCTCCACCATCGCAGGGCGCGTGGTGCAACGCCTCGGCGCGAAGCCACCGCTGCTGCTCGGGCAGGCATTGATCGCGGCGAGCCTGATCGGATTGTCCACAGTGGACGCTGAGTCGGCTTATCCTCGGGTGGCAGTACTTTCGCGGGACTCGGGCTCGGCGTCAGCACCTCAGGGGTCCCCTGCAACGCCCTCGCGGTGGGCCTGGTGCCACCACGGCAGTCGGGGATCGCGTCGGCGACGGTCAACGCGACGAGGCAGACGGGGACCGCGATCGGGGTCGCGCTGCTGGGACTGATCGCGACCACTGGACCGAAGCTGATCGACGGGTTGCCGCACGCGCTGCTCACCGCAGGCATCAGCACGGTGGCGGTGACCGTGCTGCTCTTCTCGCTCAAGAAGACCAGATGCTGATGATTTCCATGAGGGCCTTGGTCGTCGCCTCCGGCGCGTCCAGGGTGACCACGTGCCCAGCGCCGGGGATGACGTGCTCGGTCACGCCCTCAGCCCGCGCCCAGCGGGGCATGGCGGAAGCAATGTTGCCGGTGCGGTCGCGGGCACCGCGGACGAGGCCGAGCGGGACGGGCGTGCGGTAACCCGGGTCGGGGTCCACAAAGGACACTGTGGCCCGCCAGACGTCGAGGAAAACGTGCTTGGGCATGCGCGCGAACGTCGCTTCGGCCTCGGCGACACCCTCCGGCGTGACAGCCGAGGCGCGAGCCATCACACCCGGCAGCCGCGAAGCGGGGATGAGCGCCAGCGACGGTGCGGCGAGCTTCAGCAGCCACCGGTCCAGGGCCGTCAATGGGCCGGAGTTCCATGTGGAATCCACTGCGATGAGGCCGGAGACCCGCGACGGGTGACGGCGAACGAGCGCCTGGGAGAGGTTCCCGCCGAGCGAGTGCCCGACCAGGACCGGGCGATCGAGCTCGAGGTGGTCGAGCAGCGCGAGCAGGTCGTCCAGCGTCGAGGCCGAGGTGAACCGCTCGCCCGGCGCGAGGCTCGACCCGCCGTGCCCGGCCTGGTCCCAGACGACCACCCGGTGCCCTGCCTCGTGCAGGGCGCGTGCCTGCGCCTCGAACATCCGGTGATCCATACCGGCGCCGTGCGTGAGGACGACGGGGCACCGCGACCCGGCGAGGTCGGCGTACCGCAGCTCCCCGCCCCCTCTGCGCATCACCATGTTCAGCATATTCTGAATATAGCGAACGCGGGACGGTGCAGTCACGTGACTGATACCCCCACCTGCGTAAACGCACGACAGTGATCGGCATGGAGCTACCACCACCGATCCGGCGCCGCGCCTGGATGGCCACGAGCCCGGACCGCGCCTACGACCTCATCGCGAATGTCTCCCGCATGGCCGAGTGGAGCCCGAACGTCGTCAAGGTCGCCTACACGGACGGCGACGGACCTCGCGCGGGAGCGGTGTTCACCGGCGTCAACAAGGCCGGCGACCGCGTCTGGGAGTCGACCTCGCGGGTGCTCACGGCCGAGCCCGGCAAGGAGTTCTCGTGGGAGGTCGGCGACGGCGTCGTGCGCTGGACCTACTCCTTCCACGCCAACACGGTCGTCACCGTCGACTGGCAGTTGCTGAAGGTGCTCCCCGAGTTCGCGGGGCGGCTGGACGACCTCCGCCGCTTCACCGCGCGGGGCATCGAGGACACCCTGATCGCGATCGCGGAGGCGCAGGCATGCACACGATGAACTTCGGCGAGGTCAGCGTCACCCGCGTGCTGGAGTGGCACGGGCCGATCATGCCGCCGAGCGAGTTCGTGCCGGACAGCGAACCGGGACACTGGACCGGATTCGCACCGGACCACTGGATCGCGGAGACCGACATGGTGCACTGCGCCCTGCAAACGTGGCTGCTGCGCAGCGGCGGGCGGACGATCCTGGTCGACACCGGCGTCGGCAACCACAAGGAGCGCCCGGACATGCCGATGTTCCACCACCTCGACACGCCGTTCCTGGCCAACCTCGCCGCGGCCGGGGTAGCGCCGGAGGACGTGGACGTGGTGATCAACACGCACATCCACGCGGACCACGTCGGGTGGAACACGCGGCTCGACGGTGACGACTGGGTCCCGACCTTCCCGAACGCCACTTATCTTGTGCCGCAACGGGATTTCACGCACTTCCACGGCAACGCGCTCTTCGAGGACAGCGTCCGGCCGGTGCACGAGGCGGGACTGGTGCAGCTCTGGGATGACTCGCTGGTGCTCGACGAGAACCTGCGGTTGGACCTCGCGGCCGGGCACACCCCCGGTTCCTCCGTGCTGCGCTTGGAGTCCGGCGGTGACCACGCGGTGTTCGTCGGGGACCTCCTGCACACGGCGGTTCAGCTCATCGAGCCGGACTTCAACAGCTGCTTCTGCGAGGACCCCGCGCGGGCTCGTGCGAGCAGGCGCAGCGTCCTGGAATGGGCGGCGGACACGAACTCCCTGGTCCTGCCCGCGCATCTGCCCGGCCACGGCGCCGCCGAGGTCCGTCGCGACGGCAGCAAGTTCGCGATCAAGGACTGGGCACCATTTGGGCCGGTGTCCCCGTGAGCACAGTTCGCACGACCTTCGGCCGAGTCCGCGGTGCCGCACTGAACGACCACACGGTCTTCCACGCGATTCCGTACGCGGCGAACACCACCGGCTCCGCAAGGTTCAGGGCACCGATCCGTGCACAAAAGTGGGACGGCGTTCGTGATGGAACTCAGCCCGGACCGACCGTGCCCGCGCCGGACCGGAGCTTCTTCGGCGAGCTGGACATGAGGCCGCTCGTCGGCCCGGGGTGGGTGCGCGGCGACGACTACCTCACGGTCACGGTCCGCACGCCGAGCACCGCGACCGCCGGGCTGCCGGTCATGGTCTTCGTGCACGGCGGTGGTTTCGTGTCCGGATCGAGCCGCGCTCCAGTACTAAATGGGACTGCGTTCGCACGTGACGGCGTGGTGTTCGTGTCGCTGAACTACCGCCTCGGCGCGCCCGGGTGGCTACGGCTGCCCGGCGCTCCGGACAACCGAGGACTCCTCGACGTGCTCGCCGCGTTGGAGTGGGTGCAGGAGAACATCGCGGAGTTCGGCGGAGATCCCGACAACGTCACGCTCTTCGGCGAGTCGGCCGGGGCGACCATCGTCAGCGCGGCGGCGGCGACTGACCGCAGTGGACTGTTCCGCCGCGCGATCTCGCAGAGCGGCAACCCGAGCGGAGCGTTCAGCACCGCGCAGGCCGACCTCATCACGAAGGCGTTCAAGCACGACAACCCGGAGGAAGCCTCCGACGAAGAACTCCTCGCAGCCGTCCCGGTCGGTGTCGACCTCACCGCGACGGGCGAGGAGGACCCGTTGCACGGAATGCTGCCATTCAGCCTCGTCGCCGGGACGGAGACGCTTCCCGACCAGCCAGCGAACCTGAGTTCCACTGTGGACTGGATGCTGGGCACGAACACCGACGAGGGCAACCTCTACGTCGTTCCCTACAACGGAACGCGAGATCCACACGAACTGACCGAAGGACTCTTCGCCAAGGGCACCAGAGCCTTCGTCAAGGCGAGAAGAGCTCACCACTACGAGTTCGCGTGGCGGTCACAGGCGTTCGACGGGAAGCTCGGAGCCGCGCACGCGGTCGAACTCCCCTTCGTCTTCGACACCGCGCACCTGCCGGGACTCCGTGGCCCGAAAGCACTTCTCGGACCGACGGAGCCCCCGCAGGAACTGACGAAGCACATGCACAACACGTGGATTCGCTTCGCGGAGAACGGAAATCCCGGGTGGGACCGCTACCCCGCGACGCAGCGGTTCAGTGGCGGCTACGACCCGGACCCGGCACCAGGCGAAGCGTGACGCCGTACCGGTTCCAGGCGTTGATCTGCGCGACCGCCGCGACGAGCGCGAACAGCGTCTCCTCGTCGAAGTGCTTCGCGGCGACCTCCCAGACCTCGTCGGGGACACCGTGCTCGTCCAGGCGGGTGGCGGCCTCGGCGAGGTCGAGGGCGGCGCGCTCCTGCTCGGTGAAGAACGGCGCCTCGCGCCACACCGCGACGGCCCACAGGCGCTCGTCGGCCTCGCCGTCCTTCTTCAGGTCGTGGGAGTGCATGTCGACGCAGAACGCGCAGCCGTTGATCTGGCTGACCCGCAGCTTCACCAGCTCCAGGACCGTCTTGGGCAGCGGGCTCGACGCCAGGAACGCCTCGATCTGACCCATCGCCTTGTAGATGGGGGTGGTGCTGAGGTCGTCGGTGAGGCGCATCGCTACTTCTCCTTGGTGATCAGGGTGCTCGCGCGGGCGAGCTTGGTGGGGTGGAGGACGGCGTTGATCGCGGTGACCCGGCCGTCGGCGACGGTGATCGAGTAGACGGCGATCAGCTTCTCGTCGTGCACCATCACGAAACCGCTGAAGCCGTTGACCACGACGGGCCGCAGCACGCGCGTCGGCCACTTCGCGCGAATCCCCGCGAGGAAGCGCGCCACCTTGTCCGCCCCGACGACCGGCCGCAGCGCGGCGCGCACCATCCCGCCGCCGTCGCTGAGCAGCACGACGTCGGGGTCGAGCAGCCGGAGCATGGCCTCGACGTCCCCGCCGTCGCAGGCGGCGAGGAACGCGGTGGCCACCTCCCGCTGCCGCGCGGGGTCGGCCTCGAAGCGCGGGGAGCGCTCGCGCACGTGCTTGCGGGCCCGCGAGGCGAGCTGCCGCACGGACGCGGGCGTGCGCCCGACGACCTCGGCGATCTCGGTGAACGGCAGCCCGAAGACCTCGTGCAGCACGAACGCGGTGCGCTCGGCCGGGGACAGCGTCTCCAGCACGACCAGCATCGCCATGTTCACCGAGTCGGCGAGCGTGACCCGGTCCTCGGGCCCCTCCTCGGTGCTGACCACGGGCTCCGGCAGCCAGGGGCCGACGTAGTCCTCGCGGCGTTTGCGCGCCGAGCGCATCACGTCGAGCGCGAGCCGGGAGGTGGCCACGACCAGCCATCCCGTCACGTCGACGACGCCCTCGGTGCGGCTCAGCCGCAGCCACGCCTCCTGCACGACGTCCTCGGCCTCGCCGAGGTCGCCGATGATCCCGTACGCGATTCCGACCAACCTCGGCCGTGCACGCTGGAACTCCGTCTCCACGTGCTCAGGACGAGACAGCCCGCGCAGGTGTGACATCGCGGGTCCGCGTGCCCGCGACGATCACCACCGCGACACCGAGCAGCAGCAGCGCGAGCCCCGGCAGCGCCCCCGCACGCGGCACCTGACCGAGCCAGACCCACGCGATCAGCGCAGCTCCAGGCACCTCCAGCAAGATCATCAGACTGACCGTGGTCGCGGAGACCTTGCGCAGCGCGAAGCTGAACATCGAGTGCCCGAGCAGCTGCGCCCCGGCGACGAGCCCCAGGATCGCCAGCCACGTCGCCCCGTCGAAGCCGACCAGCGGCACCCCGCCGACCAGGCACACGCCGAGCAGCAGCACGCCGCACACCGAGTAGCAGACGGAGGTGTAGGTGGTCGTGCTGATCGTGACGCGCGCCCGCTCGCCGAGCGCGGTGTAGATCGCCGCCATCAGCCCGCCCGCCAGCGCGAGCAGGTCGCCCGTGAGCGCCGTCGCGGAGACCTCGAAGTCCGCCCCGGTGGCGATCACCGCGCCGACCACGGCGAGGGAGATGCCGACCCACGTGGCCGCGGGCAGACGTTTGCCCTGCATGGACGCGATGGCGCACTGCCACACCGGCTGGGTCGCGACGAGCGCGGTCGCGGTGGCCACCGAGGTCAGCTGAACCGACGGCATCCAGGTGGAGAAGTGCACCGCGAGCGCCACTCCGGCCGCCACGCTGAACCACCCGGCGGTGCGGTGCTCACCGCGCACGAGCCCGCGGAACTCCGCACCTCGCCTGGCCGCGGCGAACGGGGTGAGCGCGGCGACGGCGATCGCGTTGCGCCAGAAAGCGATCGCCAGCGCGGGGGCGGCGGCGAACGCGGTCAGCGGCCCCGAGGAGGAGACGGCGAGCACCGCGACGGCCAGGACGACCCCGGTCACGGGGTCCACACGGGAGGACACGGTGGTCCATCCTGGCACGCTAGGGCGCTCAGGCCCGAGTGATGGAGAACATGTAGCAGCCGTAAGCGATGTTGCGGCTGTGGATCTCCACGACGTCCGGTTCGGCCAGGATCGAAGCGATCTCGCCGAGCGGATCGGAGCCGTCGTGCGTGCGCGTCGCCGGGTGAATCCAGCCGCGCGCGTCGTAGGCGCGCAGCACCTGCGGGCGGCTGAGCCACTGCGCGGGGTAGTCCTCCCCTTCCGGCCCATCGCAGTGCGACGCGTGCGCGTAGACGGCGCCGACCTCGCGATATGGGCTCCCGGAACCGGGCAGCACGGGCTCGTAGCCGAAGAGGATCACGTCCTCGTCCGCGCGGGCGCTGCGCAGGCAGCACCGGAGCGGGCCGGTGACCCCGGTCAGCCGTTGGACCGGATTGCCCGAAGTGTCCAGCCCGGTCGCGCGGACCTGGGCGAGCAGGGCGGGCAGCAGCGCGTGGACGCGGAAATCAGTCATGCCCCAAGCCTGCTGCGCGGGCGCCGTCGGTTCTGGCGCCTTTCCGCCGTCACGCTCGCAGCGTGGGAATCCCCGCCATGAGCGCGGCGAGCGCCCGCTTCAACGTCGCTTCGAAGGGCGGCACCATGACCGCGATCTCCGGCTCCTGCTCGTACAGCTCGCGCAGCGTCGCCGACGGGGTCGCCGTCGTGTAGAGGACACCGCCGAGCGCGCCCGCGGCGGTCACCAGCTCGATCCCCTCGGGCTCGGTCAGCTCGGAGTGCTCGGCGACGGCGGCGCCCACGGAGCGCAGGATCGCGTGCACCTCCTGCTTGAACCGGCGCGCGGCGGGCACGGAGATGTTGTGCTCCAACGTGGTCGTCACCTGGCTGAGCAGGTCGCAGAACAGCGGTCGCTCGGCCAGCGGGTCCACCAGCGCGTCGATCGGACCCACCTCGGGCATGCGCGCGAGCGCCTCGGCCTCCCACTCCCGCCAGCACTGGGCGGCGAGTTCGAGGTAGATCTCCTCGCGGGTGCCGAAGTAGCGCGCGACCGCGGACTTGGCGAAGCCGACCTCCGCCGCGACGCCGCCCAGGCTGACCGAGCGGACGCCGTCCTTCGTCGCCAGCTCGCGGGCGGCTTCCAAGATCGCCGCGCGCCGCTGCTGCTTGTGCTCCGGGCTCCTGGCCCGCACGAACGCTGGTTCGGTCATCGCGGAGTGACCCTACCGCGCCCCTTAGGAGAACGCTGTCCTCTTGTTAAGAGAACGCCGTACTGTTAACTTGGCGACATGGCGGAGACGAAGATGCTGGTGAACGGCGAGCCCGTGGCGCTGGACGTTCCACCGCAGGTCAGCCTGCTCGACGGGCTGCGCGACCGGCTGGGGCTCACGGGTCCGAAGAAGGGCTGTGACCAGGGCGCCTGCGGGGCGTGCACGGTGCTGGTCGACGGTGAGCGGATCGTCTCCTGCCTGGCGCTGGCCGTGCAGTACGACGGCCGCGAGATCACCACGGTGGAGGGCGTGGCGAGCCTGCCCAACGGCGCCGAACTCCAGCGCGCGTTCATCACGCGCGACGGCTTCCAGTGCGGCTTCTGCACTTCCGGCCAGATCTGCTCGGCACTCGGCATGCTCGCCGAACGCGACTCCGCGCCGACGCGCGAGGAGATCCGCGAGGGCATGAGCGGCAACCTGTGTCGCTGCGGCGCCTACAACGGCATCGTCGACGCGATCGAAGAGGTGGCGCGGTGAGGACGTTCTCCTACGTCCGCGCCGAGGACGTCGACGCGGCGCTGCGGGCGATCACCGAGGAGCCGAACGCGAAGTTCCTCGGCGGCGGCACGAATCTGGTCGACCTCATCCGCGAGGACATCGAGCGCCCGGACACCGTCGTCGACATCACGCGCCTCCCGCTCACCGAGGTCGAGGAACTTCCGGATGGCGGCGTGCGGATCGGCGCGATGACGCGCAACAGCCACCTCGCGGCGCACGCGGTGATTCGAACTCGGTACCCGTTGGTATCGCAGGCTTTGCTGTCCGGCGCTTCGGGGCAACTGCGGAACATGGCCACGGTCGGCGGCAACCTCATGCAGCGCACGCGGTGCCTGTACTTCTACGACGACGCGGCGGCCTGCAACAAGCGCTCGCCCGGCAGCGGATGCGACGCGATCGGCGGATTCTCGCGCGGCAACGCGGTTCTGGGAGCCTCTTCGAGCTGCGCCGCGACGCATCCTTCGGACCTGTGCGTGGCTTTGGCAGCCCTGGACGCGGTCGTCGAAGTTCGCAGCTCGCGAGGCACGCGCCGGGTTCCACTCGTGGACTTCCACCGGCTTCCTCGTGACACGCCGTCGGTTGAGACCGTTCTCGCCTCCGATGAGTTGATCACCGCCGTGGAACTTCCTCCGCCGCCTCCGGGTGGTACGCAGTACCGCAAGGTTCGCGATCGCGCTTCCTACGCGTTCGCCCTGGTGTCCGTCGCGGCCTGTCTCGATGTGGTTGACGGCAACGTGTCCGCGATCCGGCTCGCGCTCGGCGGTGTCGGCACGAAGCCTTGGCGCGCTTATGAAGCTGAACGCCTGCTGCTCGGAGCGCCCGCGACCGAGGAGAGCTTCCGCGCGGCGGCCCGGGCTGAGCTTGCTTCCGCGGTCTCGTTGCCGCACAACGCGTTCAAGGTCGATCTTGCTGAGCGCACGGTCGTCGCGGTGCTCAGGGGGTTGGCGTGACAGCGATCGGCAAGCCTTTCGACCGCGTGGACGGCGTCATCAAGACCACCGGCGCGGCGAAGTTCTCCGGTGACCAGCTCCACCCCGGCCTGGCGCACGCGGCGCTCACCCACGCGTCGATCGCCCGCGGTCGCATTGTTGAGATCAACACAACGGATGCGACGAAGGTCCCCGGAGTGCTCGCGGTGATCACCCACCGCAACGCGCCGAAGATGAAGCTGCCGACCGCGCGGCTCGGCCCTGTGGTCACGGGAAGCTCCGTCAGCTGCCTGAACACCGATGAGGTGCACTGGGACGGCCAGCCGGTCGCACTGGTCGTCGCGGACACCCAAGAGGCCGCTCGCGCAGCCACCGCGCGCGTCCACGTCACCTACGAGCCACTACCGTCCACAGTGGAGTTTCGGGCAGCGGATACCAAGCCGCAGAAGAACTCCATGCTCCAGCACGGATCGGCCAGCAAGGGCGATGCGGTTGCCGCCCTGGGAAGCGCTCCGGTGTCGGTCGACCGCGAGTACAGCACTCCCCCGCAGAACCACAACGCGATCGAGCCGCACACCACGACCGCGTTATGGGACGGCGACCGGCTCACGGTGCACGACTCCACGCAAAACATCGACGGCGTGCGCCGCACCCTGTCTTCGGCGTTCGGCGTGCCGCTGGACAACATCCGCGTGGTGGCCGAGCACGTCGGCGGCGGCTTCGGCGGCAAGTTCCAGGTGTGGCCAGGCACGCTCCTCGCCGTGCTCGCGGCGCGCGTGACCGGCCGCCCCGTACGGCTGATGCTCTCCCGCGAAGGCGTCTACCGCACGGTCGGCGGTCGGACTCCATCCGTTCAGCGCGTGGCGATCGGCGCGGACCGCGACGGCCGGATGACCTCGCTCATCCACACCTCGGCGACCAGGCTCGGCCGCACCGGCGGAAGCCCGGAGGGCGTGACGATCCAGTCCAGCCACCTCTACGACGCGCAGAACATCCTGTTGCAGCAGAACATCGTCGAACTCGATCTCCTGGCCAACACCGCGATGCGCGCGCCGGGCGAGGCGATCGGCACGTTCGCGCTGGAGTCCGCAGTGGACGAGCTCGCGCACGAGCTGGGCATGGACCCGATCGAACTGCGCATGCGCAACGAGCCGACCCGCGACCCGATCGGCGACAAGCCCTTCTCGCGGCGGAACCTGCGCGCGGCCTACGAACTCGGCGCCAAGGAGTTCGGCTGGGAGCAGCGCACTCCGCAGCCACGATCGATGCGCGACGGCAGATGGCTGGTCGGCTGGGGCGTCGCGACCGCGTTCCACCCGCCGGCGCATCTGGTCGCCAACGCGACCCTGCGGTTCAGCGCGGACGGAACCGCCCTGCTGCGCTGTGGTTTTCACGAGATGGGCATGGGCAGCGCGACCGCTCAGGCGCAGATCACCGCTGACGCGCTCGGGATTCCGTTCGAGGCCGTTCGCGTCGAGTACGGCGACTCACGCCTGCCCGTCGGCCCGATGGCGGGCGGCTCCAACCAGACCGCGACCGTCGCCAGCGCCGTTCAGGCCGCTGCCGCGAAGCTCCGGCGCGCGCTCGGCGGCGAGGTGTCCGTGGCTGCTTTGGCTCGCAAGGGAAAGCCGCACGTCGAGGTGTCGGTCGGCTTCGGCAGGGCGGCCAACCAGGTCCGGCTCGTGTCGAAGTTCCTGCGGGACAGGAGGAACTGGGTACGCGCAACGACCGGGGCCCAGTTCTGCGAGGTTCGGGTGGACGCCGACACCGGTGAGATCCGGGTCTCGCGATGGGTCGGCGCCTTCGACTGCGGCACGGTGATCAACCCGAAGACGGCGGCCAGCCAGCTGCGCGGCGGGATCGTGCTCGGCATCGGCACGGCGCTGTCGGAGGAGACCCTGGTCGACCCGCGCACCGGGCGGATCATGAACCCCAGTCTCACCGAGTACCACGTACCAGTGCACGCCGACGTGCCGCAGATCGACGTGCACTGCCTCAACGAGCCCGATCCCACGATGCCAGCCGGTGTGCTCGGCGTCGGCGAGGTCGGGGTGACCGGTGCCGCGGCGGCGGTGGCCAACGCGGTCTTCCACGCCACTGGCAAGCGCGTCCGTGACCTGCCGATCACGCTCGACAAGGTGGTGTGAGCCCGTGATCGAGATCGCCGATTCGTTGCGGGCGTGGGCGCGGGCTGGCCGGGAGTTCGCGGTGGCCACGGTCACCGCGACCTCGGGCAGCGCGCCCCGCCCGGTCGGCACGTCCATGGCGGTGGACTCCGAGGGCTCGGTGATCGGCAACGTGTCGGGCGGTTGCGTGGACGGCGCCGTGTACGAGCTGTGCCGCGAGGCGATCGTGAGCGGCGAGTCCAGCACGCACACGTTCGGCTATTCGGACGAGACCGCGTTCGCTGTGGGTTTGACGTGCGGCGGCGTGATCGAGGTCGTCGTCCAGCCGTCGCCGGTGCTCATTCCGGAAGGCACCGCACAGCCGCGCTTGCTGATCTTCGGCGCGCTGGACTTCGCCGCCGCGCTGACCACGATCGGCGTGTTTCTCGGCTATCGCGTCACCGTGTGCGACGCTCGCCCGGTTTTCGCCACTCCAGAGCGCTTTCCCGGCGCGGACGTGGTCGTCGACTGGCCGCACCGTTACCTCGATCAGACCACTGTGGACGGTCAGACCGCGATCTGCGTGCTCACCCACGACCCGAAGTTCGACGTGCCCGTGCTGACGCGCGCGCTGCGGATGCCGGTCGGCTACGTCGGCGCGCTGGGTTCGCGGCGCGCGCACGCTGAGCGGCTGGAGTTGTTGCGCGCCAACGGACTCAGCGTGGAGGAGCTGGCACGGCTGCGCTCCCCCGTCGGGCTCGACCTCGGCGGGCGGACCGCGGAGGAGACCGCGCTGTCCATCGCCGCGGAGATCGTCGCGTGCCGACGCGGCGGCTCCGGCCTGCCGTTGTCCGCGCTGAGCGGGCCGATCCACGCGCGGCTTGACGCGGTCGTCGCGAGCTGATCTGATCCCCGGCAGCGTCGCGTGCACCCGGCCAAGAGACCGCTGCGGGCATGGAGGCGCCGGATCATGGGATCTCGACCATGAACACGCCTGACGAACGCCTCAGGGCTTTCGGAACACAACTGATCACCGTGCACGACTGGCTCCGCACGGAGCTTTCCCGCCTCCGCGAGGACATGGACGCCTACCTCAACGGCGAAGGCGGACGCCCCAAGGACCTCCTGGCGCACTGCATGACCTTCTGCACCGCGCTGAGCAGGCACCACACCGGCGAGGACGACCACGCGTTCCCCGCGCTCGCCGAGGAGTTCCCCGAGCTGGCGCCGACGCTGGAGAAGCTGCGCGAGGACCACTACCTCGTCTCCGGCATCCTCGCCAAGCTCGAAACCCTCGTCGCCGGCGCCGATCCGGCCGACGCCGCGCGCGTGCGCTCCGAGCTGGACGGGCTCGCGGCGATCATGGAATCGCACTTCAGCTACGAGGAGCGCCGCATCGTGACCGCGCTCAACGACCTCACGCGCGGGTACGACGGAACAGGGTTGGACCTGGCGGCGCTCGCCGAGCCACGGAGATCAACCTAGACTCGGCCGCATGCTGGTGGCGGTGCAGCACAGCGAGGGTGCGCGCGGGGACGGCCTGGTCGGGGCCGAAGCCAAGGTCGCGCAGTGGATGCGGTCCTGGACCGGAGACTTCGGCCTGCCGGGGGTCGCGGTGTTCAACGCCGCCACGCCCGTCGGGATGGCCGACGCGTTGGTGCTGTCGCCCTACGGCTGTCTCGTGCTGGAGATCGACGGCTTCACGCGGCGGCAGGACGGCGCGCTGCACACCCCGGCCGAGGGCGTGTGGGAGGTCGACGGGCAGCCAGCCGCGCTGCACTCGATGAACCCCGGCGCGCAGGTCAGCGCCAATGTCACCGCCGTGCGCGCGGCACTGGACTCCGCCGGGATCACCACCGGCTCGGTGCCGGGGCTGGTCGTGCTGCTGCCGACCACGGGCGCTTCCGTCAGCTTGGCCGCGGAGTCCTCTGGTGACGTCCAGGTGGTGCTCGCGCCGCACCAGAAACCGCTGCGGCAGTACTTCCACGCGCTGTGCAAGAGCGAGAAGGTGTGGGATGCCAACACCGTCGCGGCGGTCGCGCGGGTGCTGAAGCTGAGCGACCAGGTGCCGACCGTGCTCGACCTCTACCAGCACGGCATCCCCGAATCGATCTACAAGCCGGTCGAGCCCGCTCCCGCTCCACCTCCTCCGCCGCCCCCGCGCCCTGCCGCCGCGCCTCCGGCTCCGGCTCCCGCCCCTCGCGGCGGGAACGCACGTCTGGTGTTCACGGTCATCCTCGGGGCGTTGATATGCGCGGGCCTGATCTGGTTGGTGGGCACCGTCCACGACGTGTTCCACTGACCGCATGAGCACAGTTGTCGAAGCACTTGAGGCTTGGCGAAACGGAGATCGGGACACCGCGCGCGCACTCGCGTCGTCGGCGGGCACGCGGCTCGGCGACGAGTTGGCGTCGTACTGGAAGAGCGAGGCCGATGGCCACGTCTACGACCAGCCCGCCGCGTTCCGCGCGTTCGTGCGCGGCGGCGGCAATGTCGAGCTGTACTCGCGGCTGAGCCAGGCTCTGGCCGACTCCTACGCCGCGCACCGGCCGTCGTCCTTGCTCGACATCGGGTGCGGCGACGGCCTCGCGGTCGCTCCCGCGCTCGCTTCGCACGCCTTCGAGCGCATCGACCTCGTCGAGCCGTCCGCCGCGCTGCTCGACCTCGCTCGGCAACGCGTTCCCTCCGCGCACACGTGGAACTCGACCGCGCAGGAGTTCACGCTTCAGCTCTCGCGGCGTTGGTCCGCCGCGCAGGCGACTTTCTCCTTGCACGCCTTGGAACCTTCGGAGCGCCTGTCCGTGCTCCGCCGCCTCCGCCCGCACGTTGACCGCCTCGTTATCGCGGAGTTCGACGTGCCTTTGGCATCCGACGACCTCGCGTGGCTGGTGTCGCGCTACGAAATGGGCGTCGCCGAGTACCCTGATTCCCTTGTGGCCCAAGGTTTCCTACTGCCCGTACTGCTCGGCCAGATCGTGCCCGGCGCCGTGCGCTCCACGTGGGAGCAGCCCATCTCCGCGTGGCGGCAGCAGCTCCTCGACGCCGGGTTCGCGCAGGTGGACGTTATGCCCCTGATGTCGTACTGGTGGTCTCCCGCGATGCTGGTCACCGCATACTGATCGCAGGGTTTCGGCCTCACCACGAGCAAGGAGGCTCACATGATCGGGTTCATCGTCGCGGGACTCATCATCGGCGTGCTCGCCCGGCTGATCACGCCGGGCAGGCAGCGCCTCAGCATCCTGGCCACTCTGCTGCTCGGCCTGGTCGGTTCGGTGATCGGCGGCACCATCGCCAATCTCCTCGGCACCGGCGACATCTGGGAGCTCAACACCCTCGGCTTCGTCATCGCCGTCGTCGCCTCCGTAGCCCTCATCGGCGTCGCCGAGGGCATCGCCCACTCCAAGTCCAAGGCCTAGTCCCCGTCCTGGAAACCCCGGCCCCCGAGCCGGGGTTTCCCGCGTTCAGACGACGAGGAGGGTCTTGCCGAGAGTGGCGCGCGCTTCGAGGGCTTCGTGCGCCTTCGCCGCCTCGGCGAGCGGGAACGTCTGTCCCACAACGGGATTCATCCGCCCCGCCACCGCTTCGTCCATCGCCCTTCCGATCAGCCGCACCGCCTGCTCCGGCGTGAACTGCGCTTGCTCGATCCCCTTGACCGTCACTCCCGACGCTCCGCCGGTCGTCGCGCCGTTCGTCGCGAAGCCGCCGCTCGACGCCCCGTGCGCGGAGAACCAGCGCTTCGCGATCCCCAACGCCGCCCGGCCGATCTCGCCGCCCGCGCCGTCGAACACCACGTCAGCGCTGCCCACGCGCTCCGCCCAGCCCGGTTCGGTGTAGTCCACCGCTTCGCTGGCCCCGTGCTCGCGCGCCAGCTCCAGCTTCTCCCGCCCGCGCGCCGCCGCGATCACCGTCGCCCCCGCCGCGCGCGCCAGCTGCACGAGCAGAATCCCCAGCCCACCGGCCGCGGCCGTCACGAGCACCCGCTCCCCCGGCTTGACCTGCGCGTTGTCGAACACGCCCAGCGCCGTCGCCCCGTCGTGCACCAAAGCCGCCGCCGTCTGCACGCCGAGCCCTTCCGGCACCTTGGCCAGGTCCTTCACCCCGACCACCACCCGCTCCGCGTAGGCCCCCGGCGTCCTCGCCACCACCTCCGCGCCCACCCAGGCTTCGGCCCCTTCGCCCGCCGCCGTGACCCGCCCGGCGATCCCGTCGCCCGGCACGTACGGCGGCTCCAACCCGAAGTACTCCGCGCCCCACCCGCTCCGCAGGCTCGCGTCCAGGAACAACACGTCCACTGTGGACACTTCGACCAGCACTTCACCCGCCCCCGGCACCGGTTCCGGCACCTCCGCCAGCTCCAGCACCTCAGGCCCGCCGAACCCGCTCACCCGCACCACGCGCATGCCCGCTCCACCATCTCGTCGAGGTCGTCTCCTCCACCCAACAACCTCAACGCGACTTCAGGTCAAGCCAACGACGGCATCAGGGTTTGGGGTGGTTAACGATGATCGACAGGGGGGTTTGGGGGTCTTGAAGACTGCCCAACCTCGCCGGAGCGCGTCCTCCCACTTCAACGTATAGCGCGTTGGGGGGCTTGCGGCAAGACCCCCGTGATGGCGCAGAATCTCCGGCCTGAGGCCAGGACCTGGGGAAATGGAGATCGAGAGTGCGTTTTGCGTTGACCACGTGGGGATCGCGCGGGGATGTGGAGCCGTTGGCGGGGCTCGCGGTGGCGTTGCGGGAGCTGGGGGCGGAAGCACGGGTGTGCGCGCCGCCGGACGCGGAGTTCGCGACGTTGCTCAACCGCGTGGGAGTGGAGTTGGTGCCGCTGGGGCCGACGGTGCGCTCGGTGGTGGCGAACCCGAAGCCGCCGACAGCGCAGGACGCGTTTCGGCTGGCGCCCGAACTCGTCAAGGCGCGGTTCGAGACGTTGGGCGAGGCGGCGAAGGGGTGCGACGCGGTGCTGGCGACGGGCCTGATGCCGGCCGGAGCGCGGGATGTGGCGGAGCAGCTGGGCATCCCCTACGTGTTGGCGTGCTTCCACATCATCGGCTTGCCGTCGCAGCACTTCCGGCCGGGGCGGCGTCCGGGCACGCCGTCGTCGGAGGACGAGACGGACCACCGGGTGCTGTGGGAGCAGGACGCCGAGCGCGTGAACGGGCTGTACGGGGAGACGCTGAACAAGCACCGGGCGGAGATCGGGTTGCCGCCGGTGGACAACGTCCGCGACCACGTCCTGACCGGTCAGCCGTGGTTGGCGGCGGACGAGGCGTTGTGCCCGTCGAAGGGGCTGACCGAGCTCGACATCGTGCAGACCGGAGCGTGGATCTTGCCCGACGAGCGGCCGTTGCCGGAGGGGTTGGACGAGTTCCTGGAGGCGGGCGCGCAGCCGGTGTACGTGGGTCTGGGCAGCATGGCCGCCTACGCGCCGGAGGACATCGCGCGGGTGGCCATCGAAGTGTGCCGCGCGCACGGTCGGCGGGTGGTCCTCGCGAGCGGGTGGGCGGGGCTGGCCGCGATCGACGACGCGGACGACTGCTTCGTGGTCGGCGACGTCAACCAGCAGGCGCTGTTCCCGAGGGTGGCGGCGGTCGTGCACCACGGCGGCGCGGGCACGACGACAGCGGCAGCGCGGGCGGGAGCGCCGCAGGTGGTGGTGCCGCAGATCGCTGACCAGCCGCATTGGGCCCGCCGAGTCGCTGAGCTGGGCATCGGCGTGGCGCACGAGGGCAGAAGGCCGACCGTCGAGTCGCTGGCGGCCGCGCTCGCCACGGCGTTGACACTCGGCACCCGAGCGAAGGAAGTGGCCAGCGAAGTCCGGAGCGACGGGGCGATGGTCGCCGCGAAGATGCTCGTGGAGTTGGCGGGATGATCAGCTACGAGTGGCGCGGGAAGTTCGACAACGCCGAGGTCAACGAGCTGCACGCGGAGGGCTTCGGCGGGCGGCTGCGCGATGACGACTGGTGGGGCCAGGTGACCGGGCACAGCCTGGGCTGGGTGTGCGCGCGTGAGCGGGGCGAGCTGGTGGGCTTCGTGAACGTGGCCTGGGACGGCGGGGTGCACGCCTTCGTGCTCGACACGTTGGCAGCCAAGAAGGTGCAGCGGCGAGGTGTGGGCACACAGCTCATCGCGACAGCGACCGAGCACGCCAAGGCCGCCGGGTGCGAGTGGTTGCACGTGGACTTCGAGGAGCACCTGCGCGAGTTCTACTTCGACAGCTGCGGTTTCCGGCCGACCCCAGCCGGGCTGATCAGATTGGCGTAAGCAAATGCAGAAGCACCCGGCGGAACTGCGGGACGTGTACGGGTTCCTCGAAGAAGTGCGCGAGCGCCCCGGCATGTGGGTGCGGCAGAGATCGGTACACGGAGTGGTTGCGGAGCTGCTGGACGAGTTCCGAGCCGGGACCTGACGACGGCGACAGGTCGACCTCGGCCGGGCTGATTAGGTTGGCGTGATGAGCAGCTACTTCCAGCGCGTCGGCGACGGCCGCTACAAGCCCACGGAGCACGCGGGCGGGGCATGGGACCCGGCGGAACAGCACTTCAGCCCGCTGGGTGGGCTCATCACGCACGCGATCGAGCAGCACCTGCCCGCGGGCTCCGCGCTCTCCAGGATCTCCTTCGACATCCTCGGCCGCCTCGCGCTGGAGGAGTGCGAGATCCGCGTGGAGACGATCCGCCCCGGTCGCACGATCGAGCTGGTCGAAGCGGTGGTGGTGATCGCGGGCCGCTCGGTCGTGCGAGCGCGGGCGTGGGCGCTGAGCAGCGAGGACACCACGGCGGTCGCGGGCGGTGAAGCAGGCGGGCTCGCTCCCCCGGACACCGTCAGCCCCACACCGTTGACCGACGTCTGGCCGGGCGGCTACATCGCGAGTCTGGACGTGCGCCCGGTCGTCCCGTCGAAGCCGGGGCGCGCGACGGTGTGGGTGTCGACGCCGCACGACCTCGTCGCGGGCGAGGAAGTCAGCTCGCTCGCGTCGTACGTCGCGCTGGTCGACACCGCGAACGGGATCGCCGTGCGCCAGCCGCCGACCGAGTGGATGTTCCCGAACGTCGACCTGACCGTTCACCTGCACCGTCAGCCGGAGGGGCGGTGGACCGGGCTCGATACGTCGGTGACGTTCGGCCCGACCGGCCAGGGCGTGACGAGCACGGTCCTGCACGACCTCGCCGGGCCGGTCGGGCACGCGCAGCAGATCCTCACCGTCCGCCCGCTGTCGTAGCGCGGTGGCAGACTGGCGGCATGCCTCGCCAGAACTTCCGAAACCGCCTGACCTCGCCGCTGCCCAGGATCGGCGACTTGGTCCGGATACTGCGCGAGAACGGGGGTTTCGGCGGCAACGGGGAGAACGCGGACCTGGTGCCGATCGCGCGCAATGGGCTTCCAGCGGCGGAGACGAGCTGGACGTGGGTGGGGCACTCGACCTACCTGGTGCGGCTCAACGGGGTCGCGGTGCTGACCGATCCGGTGTGGGCGGCGCGGATTCCGGGCGGGGCGCGCAGGCGGACGCCGCCGGGGCTGGCGTGGGGCGAACTGCCGAAGATCGACGCGGTGGTGATCAGCCACGACCACTACGACCACCTGGACTCGTCGACGATCAAGCGGCTGCCGAGGGAGACGCCGATCCTCGTGGGCCTCGGGCTCAAGTCCTGGTTCGCCAAGCGCGGGTTCCGCAATGTGACGGAACTGGACTGGTGGGAGTCGGCCACGGTGGCGGGCCTGGAGTTCAGCTTCGTCCCGGCACACCACTGGAGCCGCCGAGGCGCGTTCGACACGTGCTCGACGCTCTGGGGCGGCTGGGTGATCACGGCGCCGGACGGCACGAGGACCTACCACGCGGGCGATTCGGGCTACGGCAAGTGGTTCGCGGAGATCGGTGAGCGCTACCCGGGCATCGGCGTGGCGATGCTGCCGATCGGCGCCTACGAGCCGCGGTGGTTCATGAAGCCGGTGCACATCAACCCGGAAGAAGCCGTGAAAGCACTCGAAGACGTTGGGGCGCAACGGCTCGCGGCAATGCACTGGGGAACCTTCGCGTTGACGAAGGAGCCGATGGACGAGCCGCTGCGCCTCATCAAGAAGGCGTGGGCGGAGGCCGGGCGCGATCCGGCGGACCTGTGGGCGCTGGCCATCGGAGAGACACGCACGCTGCCATGACACTCATCGGACGCGAAGCGGAACTGGCCGAGATCGACGAGTTCCTGAAGGGCGATCACAGTGCGCTCGCGGTGCTCGGCGAGCCCGGCGCGGGAAAATCCGCTCTGCTACGGGAAAGCGCGAAGAAGGCGTTGTGGGCGACGGGCGCTGAGCCGGAGTCAGGGCTCGCGTTCGCCGCGCTGCACCAACTCCTGCGGCCGGTGGCACACCTCGCGGACGCGCTGCCGGAAGCGCAGCGGGACGCGATCAAGGCCGCGCTCGGCCTGGCGGAGTCGCGCGCGGAGGACCGCTTCCTGGTCTCGGCGGCGGTGCTCTCGTTGCTGATCGAAGCGGCGGAGCCGGACGGCCTGCTGTGCGTGGTCGACGACTTCCAGTGGCTCGACCAGGCGTCGGCGGACGCGTTGCTCTTCGCCGCGCGCCGCCTGCGCGGGGAGAAGGTCCGCCTGCTCATCGCGGCGCGGGACACGGCGGAGGTTCGGCACGCGTTGCGCGGAGTACGGCAGCTCCGCCTGGCCGGGCTCGACGAGGCGAGCGCGGCGAAGCTGCTGCCGGAAGCAGCGCCGATCGCCGAGATCACCAGGCTCACCAACGGAAATCCGCTCGCACTGCGCGAGGTCGGCGAGCTGTTGACACCGGAGCAGCTGTCCGGAGCGACGCCGCTGCCCGATCCCCTGCCGGTCGGCGACGTCTTCGGGGAGCAGGTCGCACGCCTGCCGAAGGACGCGAGGCGCGCGTTGCTGATCGCGGCGCTGGAAGGCCGTGGCGACCTCGGCGTAGTCCTGCGCGCCGGGGCGACCGGATTGCAAGCAGCCGAAGAGAGCGGGCTCATCAGCCTCGACGGCGCGGCGATCCAGTTTCGCCATCCCCTCGTTCGCTCGGCGACGGTCACGGCGGCCACGTCGACGCAGAAGCGGCAGGTGCACGAGCAACTGGCAGAGGCAGTCGGCGACGCGGACCGTCGAGCGCACCACCGAGCGGAAGCCGCGCTCGGCCCGGACGAAGCCGTGGCGCAGGCGCTGACGGACTCGGCGTGGAGGGCACGCGAACGAGGCGGATACGCCGACGCCGCCAACGCGCTGGCCCGAGCCGCGGCGCTCACACCGGACACCTCACGCCAGGCAGAACGCCTCGCGGCAGCGGCGGAATCGGCTTGGTTGGGCGGAAAACCGGGGCAGGCGCGGAGTCTGCTGAGCAAGGCGAAGGCCCTGAACGACACGCCGGAGCTGGAACAGTTGCGCGGGCGGTTCGAGCTGAACTCCGGGGACGCGGCCGAGGCGATGCGGATCTTCCTGGAGGCCGCGGGAAACCGGGTCGAGCTGCTGGCGGACGCCGCCGAAGCCGCCTCCTACGTCGGGGACACCGCCGTGGCGATCGAGGCGGGGCGACGGGCTGAGCAGCTGGAGCCCAGCTTCCTGCGCGACGTGCTCGTCGGCACGGGCGCGTTGCAAGCCGGAGAAACCGCCAGGGGAACGGCGATTCTGCGCGACATCAAGCCGCGAGAGGACGCGAGCGAGCTGTTGTGGGCGGCAGCGGCGGCGAGCCATCTGGGCGAGGGCGACGCGGCGGCCGACTTCGCCGCGCGAGCCGGGCGCGTGGCGCGGGTGTCGGGGATGGTGGGCACGCTGCCCGTGGTGTTGGAGTTCGCGGCGACGGCTGAGCGGATGAACGGCAACCTCGCGCACAGCGCCGCGCTCTCCGAGGAAGGTCTCGCGCTGGCCAAGGAGGCCGGGTACGTCAACTGCGCGGCGGCGCACCTGGCCAACCTCGCGATGGTCGCGGCGATCCACGGGCGCGAGGATGACTGCCGGGGTTTCGCGAACGAGGCGCTGGCGATCGCGATCCCCCACCGCGTGGGCCTGCGCGTGGGCGTCGCGAACTACGCGCTGGCGCTGCTCGACCTCGGCGCGGGCCGCTTCCAGGAAGCGCACGACCGGCTCACCGCGATGACCACGGCGGGGCCGGGCGCGGGCCACCCGATCGCGGTCTGGGGCTCGACGGCCGACCGCGTCGAAGCCGCCGTGGCGACCGGAAACCTCGACGTGGCAAGGGAGAGCATCGAGTTCATCAAGCGGTGGTCGGTGAACGCGACGACCGCGCGAGCCCAGGCGCTCGTCGCCCGCTGCCGCGCGTTGGTCGAGGACGACCCGGTGCCGCTGCTCGAACAGGCGCTGGAGACCGACTCCGACTACGAGCGCGCGCGGACCGCGTTGCTGCTCGGCGAGCGGCTGCGGCGGGACCGCAAGGTCAGCGAGGCCCGGCCGCACCTGCGCGCGGCGGCGGAGGTCTTCGGCAGGCTCGGAGCGCGACCGTGGGAGCGACGGGCGCTGGGTGAACTCCGCGCCGCGGGCGAGTCGCGTGCGGTGGCCGAGCCGACGGTGCTCACCCCGCAGGAGCTGCGGATCGCCCAGCTCGTGGCGGAGGGCGTGTCGAACAAGGACGTCGCCGCGCGGCTCTTCCTCAGCCCGCGCACGGTCGAGTACCACCTGTACAAGATCTATCCGAAGCTCGGCGTCAGCTCCCGCACCGAACTCGCGCGACTACTGGCCCAGTAGCCACCAGTGGTCCTACGGATGGCACGAGGCACCCCAGCGACGAGAGTTAGCGGCATGCCAATCATCGAGGTCAACGACGTAGAACTGTGGGTCGAGGAGTTCGGCGACCCGACGCACCCGGCCGTGCTGCTGGTCATGGGGTCGATGTCCCAGGGCCACCTGTGGCCGGACGAGCTGGTGGGGCGGATCGCCGCCGGTGGCCGTCGGGTGATCCGGTACGACCACCGCGACACCGGCCGCTCCAGCGCGCTGAACTTCGAGGAGCGGCCCTACACCTGGGCGGCGATCAAGAACGACGTCCTCGGCGTTCTCGACGCGCTCGGCATCGAGCGGGCGCACCTGGTCGGACACTCCGCCGGCGGGTTGCTCGGCCAGTGGATCGCGCTGGAGCACCCTTCGCGCATCGCCAGCCTCACCACCATCGGCTCCTCCCCGCTCGGCGGCGGCGAGGGCGTGGTGCTGATGCGGGCGCTGAGCGGTCAGCCGCAGCCGCCGGGCAGCCTGCCCGAGCCGAGCCCCGCGTTCGTGGAGCTGTTCACCTCGCCGCCCGGCGAGGACTTCGCGGTCGAGGTGGCGCGGATGCTGCACGGCACGGTGCTGCCCTTCGACGCCGACGCGCAGCGCGAGGTGGAGGAACGGCTGCGCGAGCGGGACCGCGACCCGGCGACCGTGGCCAACCACCAGAAGGCGTGGGCGGCCGACCCGGACTTCGAGCCCGTTGGCCGCCTCGGCGAGATCACCACGCCCACCCTGGTGATCGAGGGCAGCGAGGAGCCGGTGAAACCCGGCCACAGCAAGCTCATCGCGGCGGCCATCCCCGGCGCGGAGTACCTGGAGATCCACGGCATGGGCCACACGCTCCCGCCCGAGGTGCACGCCGAACTGGCCACCGCCGTCCTCACCCACACCGCCCAGTAGCCCCTGCCGCACGCTCGCCCAAGAACCCGTTTCGTACTCCTATCGGGCGGGCGGGGCGGTGGGGCGCATGGAGGCATTGCAGCTGGTGGAGGGGCTAGCGGAGGCCGTCCAGCAGGGCGGTGAGGCCTAGTTCGAAGATGACGTCCAGGTCGAGGTCGTAGCCGTGTTCGTCGAAGGAGCGCATGAGGCCGCTGAACGCGGGGAAGCGGCCGGACTCCACGTAGGAGCGGTACTGCTCGGCCTGCGTCTCCAGCCACTCCTCCTCGGTGAGCCCGGTCGCGGCGCGCGCGC
The DNA here is from genome assembly GCF_002155965.1 of Allokutzneria sp. NRRL B-24872. Lineage (GTDB taxonomy): Bacteria > Actinomycetota > Actinomycetes > Mycobacteriales > Pseudonocardiaceae > Allokutzneria. The sequence goes on along the minus strand of NZ_MUMH01000039.1, from coordinate 72,189 downwards.
TGGCCTCGCGCTCCAGGTTCACGGCGAGGCCCTGCACGTAGCTGAACAGCAGCACGTGCAGGTTCATCACCTGCGTCGGGGTGCGGCCGGGCGCGCTGAGCGCGGTGATCATCCACTCGGCGTGCACGGCGAGGTTGGGCAGCATCACCGGCCGGGTCAGCGTCGTGTACTGGGCGAGCCAGGGGTGCCGCCGGTAGAGCGCCCACAGCCCGCGCGAGCCGGCCTCGGCGCGGGCCCGCCAGCTCTTGATCTTCGGATCGGGCGGCGCCATGGAGCCGTATGTGGCGTCCACCATCAGCAGCACCAGCTCGTCCTTGCCGTCGACGTGCCGGTAGGGCGACATCGCGCTGACGCCGAGCTTCGCCGCGACGCCGCGCATGGACACCGCGGCGAGGCCCTCGGCGTCGGCGATCTCCACGGCCGCGCGCACGATCTTGTCGCGGGTCAGCTCGTCACCGGGCTCCGCGGGCGGGCGCGGGCGCGGCGTGGTCGGGGCGGCGGCGACCACGGTGCCCACGCGCGGCTCGGCGACGATCAGGCCCTCGTTCTTGAGCGTGGTCAGCGCCTTGGTCGCGGTCGCCAGCGCGACGCCCCAGCGGATCGCGATCTGCCGCGTGGACGGGAGGCGGTCGCCAGGGGCCAGCTCGCCCTCGGCGATGCGGCGGCGCAGCTCGGCGACGATGCGGGCGTAGGGCGGACTGTCGGCCATGCTGCTCCCTGTCCTAGCACAGAACCTCGCTGAGCTAGCACAGATTAGCTCGTTCATGGCTCTGCTCGGCTGTATTTACGTCGTACGCTGCCGAGTATGACAAAGACGGTGCTGATCTGTGGAGCGAGTGTTGCGGGCCCGGCGCTGGCGTACTGGCTGCGCCGCAGGGGCTTCGAGGTGACGGTCGTGGAGCGCGCCCCGGCGCCCCGGCCGGGCGGACAGGCGATCGACGTGCGCGGCGTGGCGCTGGACGTGCTCGACCGCATGGGCCTGCTGGAGCGGGCGCGCGAGCTGCGCACGACCATGCGCGGCATGGAGATGCTCGACGGTAAGGGCAACGAGATCATGCGCTCCACGGAGATGGCGCTGAGCAGTGGCCGCTTCGACAGCGACGACATCGAGCTGCTGCGCGAGGACCTCACCTCGATGATCTACGAGATCACCAAGGACGACGTCGAGTACATCTTCGGCGACACCATCACGGCGATCACCGACTCCGAAGTGATCTTCGAGCACGCGCCGCCGCGCAGGTTCGACGTGATCGTGGGCGCGGACGGCCTGCACTCTGGGGTGCGCGCGCTCGCGTTCGGGCCGGAAGAGCAGTTCGTGCGGCACCTCGGCACCTACCTCGCGGTGTACAGCGCGAAGAACTTCATCGGCCTGGACAACTGGCAGGTGTGGATGAACGAAGGCGACACCGGCTACGCGGTCTATCCCGTGCGGGACAACGAGGAACTACGCGTCACCCTCGGCGTCAGGGCCGACTCGCTGCCGCACGACCGCCGCGACGACGACGCGCACCGCAGGATGCTGGCGGAGAACCTGGAAGGGCTGGCGTGGGAGACGCCGCGCCTGGTCGAGGCGATGTGGGCGGCGGAGGACTTCTACTTCGACGCGATGGCGCAGATCCACATGGACACGTGGTCGGCGGGCCGGGTCACCCTCGTCGGCGACGCGGGCTACTGCGCCTCACCGCTGTCCGGGCAGGGCACGAGCCTGGCGCTGGTCGGCGCGTACGTGCTGGCCGAGGAACTGGAGCGCGCCCACGGCGAGCACTCGGAGGGATTCGCGGCCTACGAAGCGCGGATGCGGCCGTTCGCCCGGCTCAACCAGGCGCTGGCGACGGAGAACCCGGGCCAGCCCGCGTCGGAGGAGTCGCTGGAGCGGGCGAAGCGCGCGCTTTCCTTGGACAGCAGGCAGAACTGAGCCATCAGCAGGTGTCGACCTCGCGCAGGTACCACTCGACGAGGACACGCCCGGCCTCGCCCATCGCGTGCGTCTTCGGCTCCGCGCCGTGGGTGTGCGCGACCACCGCGCCGGTCGCGGCGTCCACCGCGAGGTCGAACCAGTCAGCGCAGCCGCCGACCTCGCCGCCGTCCAGCTCTGCGTCGCCGCGGGTCAGCGGGTAGCCCGCGTAGACCAGCAGCTCGTAGAGCTGGTGACCGTGCCACTCCCGCATCAACTCACCGCTCTCGGCGATCTGCTGAGCGCCGTCGACGGTGACCACGAAGTACTCCACCACGTCACCTCACGTCCGGGGAAAGTGGCAACGCTACGTGCGTTCCCGCTGGTACGCCCGTCGTGCGGGGATTTGGCTGGTAGTTCGCGACGCACTCGTGACGCTGCCGTAGCCAACGGCTTGACCTCCAGTTAGCTGGAGGTTCGAGACTGGGTCCCACATCCCCCAGCAGTCTGGAGAGTTCTGATGACCGACGGCACCGGCGTGCTCGACGAGGCCTACCAGCGTCTTCACCGCACCGGCCCCGAGTTCGCGGGGTGGTTGTCCAACCACGCCCCGATGACCGTGGAAGCGATGGTCCGCGCCGGGCGCCCCGACCTCGTGCACCGGTGGGTGGACTCCTACAGCGAACAGCTGGACGAGCTGCCGACGGCCTCGCACCGAATCGGTTCCGAGTGGCTGGAGGCAATGGGCGACGAGCGCCGGATCGGTGACTGGATCGCGCACTTCAGGGTGGAGCTGGCCGAACGGCCGTGGCGCGCGGTGCTCGGCACGTGGTGGCCCCGGCTGCTGCCCGGAGTCGCCGCGGGCGCGACGCACGGCGTGATCAGGGTCGGTCACGCCGTGCGCGTGCTGCTGGAGGGCGAGCAGACCGCGCCCCGGCTGGACGAACTGGCGCACGGGCTCGGCTACTGGGCCGCGCGGTGGGAGTCGGTTCCGGGTGCGACCTGCCCGGAGGGCGAGTTGTCGCCGCACGAAGCCATCCCCGGCGTTCCCGCGCTGCCGGAGCGCTCCGGCGGCATCCAGACGCGCCTCGCCCGGTTGGCCTTCCTCGCGGGCTGGCCGGAGTCGCTCGCCGCACTGCGCCGCCCGGAGAACCCGGCGCAGGCCCAAGACATGCTCACCGAGCTGGTCGACGCCGCCGTGCTGCACTACCGCACGCACGGCCACGGCGCGGCGATCATGTCGGTGCACGGGGCGACCGCGCCCAACGCGATCCTCCGCACGCTGCCCGCGCTGCCGGAGAACCTCTGGGTGCCGAGCCTGTGCACGGCGTGGATCGCGACGGCCGCCGTCACCTCGATCTACGCCCCGGACCGCCCGGCCCTCGGTGCTTCGGGCACGGACCTGGTGCTGGACGAGGTGGTCGAGCGGGCCGTCGCGACCGGCGACGCACACGCGATCAAGTTCGCCGACACCGCCGTGGACACGTTCGCGCGCAAGGGAGATCACGACGCGCTTGCGGCCGCTCAGCGGTGCACGGACCTGCTCAGCCCGTCCGCAGCGGGATGACCACTGTGGACCGGCTACCCTCCCCCGCGGTCGCGTCGGTGCGCAACGCGGTGCTCCCGCTGCCGATAGCGCTCCAGACCTCCAGCTTCACACAGCCGTTGGAGAGATTGGCGAGCGTGCCCGACTGCGCCTGGATTCCGGCCGCCTGCGTGTAGTTCTCCCATCCGTTCACGGGGTCGGTGGCGAAGTACCGGTAGGTCTCCGTACGCGTGTAGTTCCCAGAACCGTTGGGGTCGTAGGAGATCCGCGCCTGCACGCCGTTGCCGACCCCGGTCCCGGAATCCACGTTCAGCGAGAACTGGGTCTGCTTGGCCGGGTCGACGGTTCCACTGATCCCGCACGCGGTGTAGACGCGCGCGTTGGTCGGCACACCGTCGAAGTTGCGGCCTCCAGCGCTGTTGACCGCGTCATTGCGAGCGCCGGAACCGCTTGTGGTGGAGAGCTTGTCCGGGCTCGTCACGTGCAGCGTGGTCGGAGTCGGGACGGGGTCGACGGTGCCGCCACCTCCGGTCGTCGCGGTCTTCCCGGCTGGCACGTTCAGCGTGGTGCCGTTGGAGAAGGTCACGGTGATCGGCGCGGTGCCGAGGTTGCTGGCGACGTAGGTCTTGGTGCCGCCCTTGGAGAACACGGCGTGCAGCGGGTGGTTCGCGGTGATGCTGGTGTCCACCTGCCCGAGCGCACTGAGGTTGCGCAGCCAGTGGAAGGTGTGCGCGCGGCTCTCGCCTTCCTCGGGCGTGTAATTGGTGCTGCGGAAGGAGTTCAGCGCTTCGTCCGGCTTGGACAGCGCTTGGAAGGACCAGATGATGTCCTGCCACACCTTCGGCTGGCTGCCGCTGTTGCGGACGATCTCCGCGACGTTGCGGTCGATGTAGCTCGGGTTGTGGCCCAGGTACAGCGAGCCGCCGGTGATCGGCAGCATGTTGATGCCGTGGATCTTCTCCGGCTCGGCGGTGAACCACGTCGAGTACGCGCCGCCGTCACCCCACACCATGCCGACGGTGGAGTGCTCGAAGCCCTGCGGGAAGGCCTGGTCCTGCGGGTCGAACCAGTAGTTCTGGATCGCGCTCGCCTGCGTCGTGTAGATGTAGAGGCCCGCGTCGCGCACCGCGTTGTTGCCGGTGACCTGGCCCCACTGGATGAGCGCGTTGGCGAAGTTCATGCCCTCCGACGAGGACTCCTGGTTGTTGCCCGCGAAGAAGGCGCCGTGCCCGGCCGCCCAGTCGTGCCCGGCGAAGATGTCGAAGTCCCGCAGGAACGGGAACCTGGTGTCGTTGCGGTCGTAGTTGTTGGCGTCGCGGATGAGCAGGTCAACCATGCCGCCGTACTGCCCGCCGGATGCCCAGTTGCGGTCGAACTTCGCCAGCGTCGCGGCTGCCGCGATGTAGTAGCCGTAGTGGAAGTGGTGGTCGTTGAGGTCGGTGTCCGAGCCGTAGGAGGCCGGGTAGCCGATCAGCGTTCCCCAGTTGCGGTTGTAGTAGAAGACGCGCTCCGACTTGCCCGAGGACGCGGTGAACCAGTCCGTCAGGCGGGCCCGAATCGCGTTGAGCATCTTGTCGCGGACGTCGGTCCGGTTGACCTGATCAGCGATCTCCGCGATCCGCGCCGCGCGCCCGACCGCCTTGCCCGTCCAATAGGTGTCGTTGTTGAACCCGGCGAAGGGATCGCCCTGCGCGGCTTGGTCGAGGAAACCGTTGAGGGTGGTGAGGTCGCCGCCCGACATGGCCACCGAGGGCAGTTCCGGCAGGACGCCGTTGTAGCGCGTGCTCGTGGTGAACGACGATGTGCCTACGATCGTCTTCATCGGCCCGCGCGGCGAGATGTAGGTGTTCGCGATCGGAGTGCCGCCGCCGCTGAGGTTCTGCCACTGGTGCGGGTACAGGGACACCACAGTCCCGGTCGCCGAACCCTCCAGCGCCTGGGTGGTGAAGGCGTAGGTCGCGCGCACCGCGCTGGCGGCTTGGTCGTAGTTCCACGACACGCGCGTTCCGGTGATGTGCGCGTGCGCGTAAGCACCGTAGGAGTTGGCCAGCGCCACGCGGTCACCGCCGCCGGGCAGGACCGCGACGGAGAAGAATCCCTTGCCCGCCAAGGAAGATGTGATCGCGTTACCGCTGGCGTTCCACGTCGCTCCGCTCGGCGCGTAAGCGACGTAGTCGTGGCCGTCGACGGAGAAGCCGATGCGCGAACCGCTGTTCTGCCACACGTTCGGCGCCGCCGAGAAGCTCAACCTGGCGTCGCCGCCGGTGACCTTCGCGTAGACGAACGGAGAGCCGTGGCCGATCGTGGCGCGCAGCGTGCGGGCTCCGTCGGACCAGAACGGGCTGACCGTCCAGTCCGTCCAGCCGTCGACCTTCGCCTCCGGCGCGTTCAGGCCGGTCACGCCCAGCGTGAAGTCCGCGCCGTACTGGTAGTGGTACTCGCCGACACCGGTCGCGGTTCCAGTGATCGTCGGCGTGGTCGAGTAGTCGACGCCGAGGCCGCCCGCCACGGTGTCGAAGGAGAAGGGGTGCGCCATCAGGTTGTCCGAGAAGGCGCACTCGGTGCGCTTGTAGACCAGCGAGGACCACCAGTCGTTCGTCGGCACCGCTCCGGCGGGCGCGTTCGCGGTGAGGTGGCGCCTGGGGTTCGTCGCCAGGTCGGAGCACGCGGTCGGCAGCGCCGCGCCCGCGGGCAACGACGTCGTGTAGCTGCCCGCGCCCACCGGCTCCGCCTGCGCGGGGAGCACGGGTGTCACGGTCGCGATGAGCACTACGGCGGCCACCAGGCCAGATCTCAGCCCGCTGCGATAGCCCATGGACAGCTCTCCTTTGAGCGTGGTCGACGAGCGGCGGCGGGGCTCGATGTGAGAGCGCTCTCGCACAGTTGTAGCAACGGTTCACGTTCGGAGTCAACGACCACGTGGAAGGCTGGTGCGATGAACGAGGATCACGTGAAGGCCGAACTGTTCGACCTGTTGCGCGAGGCCCGCCAGGTGATGGTGGACAAGCTCGACGGGCTCTCCGAGTACGACGCGCGCCGCCCGCTGACGCTCACCGGCACCAATCTGCTCGGGCTCGTCAAGCACCTCGCGACCTGGGAGTCCCGCTACCTCGGCGAGGTCTTCGCGCGCCCGTTCCCCGAGCCGCTGCCCCGGTGGGACGACGAATCCCTGCGCGGCACCGACTTCTGGGCCGCCGAGCATGAAACCCGCGAGGAGATCGTCTCGCTCTACCAGCGCGTGTGGGCCCACGCCGACGCGACGATCACCGAACTGCCGCTCGACGCCCCCGGCCACGTGCCGTGGTGGCCGCGCCCGCACGTGACCCTGTTCGACGTGCTGCTGCACCGGGTCGCCGAGACCAGCCAGCACGCCGGGCACGCCGACATCCTGCGTGAACAGCTCTCCACCACGGCCGAGCCGACCCCGCGCCACGACCAGGTGCTGAGGGCGGCGAAGGCGTGGCTCACCTAGTGCTCTCGCGGTCCTCCAGCCCGACCGCGTCGCGCAGCTCCTGGCGGTCGTGACGCAGGTCCGGGTTGTCCTTCGCGAGGTGACCCATGATGTCGGAGAGGCCGTCCGCAATCGCGTTGAGCTTCTGCTGAAGGGCGTCGTCGGAGCGCTTCTGCGTGTTCTGCAACAGCGCCACCAACAGGAACGTGACGATCGTGGTCATCGTGTTGATGATCAGCTGCCAGGTGTCGGCGCTGTCCAGCAGGAAGTACGACGGCGCCCAGATCACCACCAGCAGCACGCACATCACGAAGAACCAGGCACGGGAGACGAACTCGCTCGCGTGCGTTGCGAACCTGTCGAAGACCGAGGGCCTGCCCGACACCTCCGACGGCATGTTCTTCTCCCGCATCACCCCGGCCTACCCAGAACCGGCCTTCCTCATCCCCAGCCCCGCCTAGGCTCTCCCCGTGTCCCTCTCCACCAACGCCGACGAACACCAGGTCCGCGAGTTCACCTGCGGCTGCTGCTCCGCGCCCGCCCAGCGGACGTGGAACTTCGTCCTCCGCGACGGGTCCCCGCACGCCGTGTACTTCGCCAACAGCTACCACCACGCCGGGCAGGGCCACGAGACGTGGATCGACGTGATCCTGGGCAGTTGGGGCGGCGAGGACCACTCCGACCACGTGAGCTTCGGCTGCCGCGTCGGCGCGGTCGAGGGCTCGGACTCCCCCGCCGCGACCGCCGTGCAGGCCTGCCTCGACGGCTCCGCCGGTCCGCTGCACGGTCGCACGCTGAGCCGCGAGGAAGCCTTGGCGCACCCGTGGATCTCCGACTTCTGGGCCGTCGTGGACCACGTCCTCGAACAGGACCCCGTGGTCCGCGCCCACCTCTACGGCTGACGCGCCGCGCACCCAACGCCGCCTTTGGTGCGTTGAGAGCCCTGAACGACCCCTTCAGGTCCTCGGCGACCGCCCTCAATGACTCATTCAGGACCCTCAACGCACTGAATGAGTCATTCAGGTACTTGGCGACCGCCCCGAACGACCCGTTCAGCTCCTCCAACGCACTAAACGACCCGTTCAGGGCTTACGGAGTGCGGGCGCGCGGCGTGGGGTCAGACGTTGCCGAGGGTGCGGGTGATGGTGATCTCGATGACGACGCGCGCCGGGTTGGGCTTGGGGACGCGGTAGCGCGCGGCGTAGCGGGTCTCGGCGTCGGCGACGGAGGCGGCGTCCTCGCGGACCACGGCGCGGCCTTCCAGGGTCGACCAGCGGCCGCCGTCGACCTGGCACACGGCGACGGTGGCGCCGTCGGGACCGGCGGCGCGGACGTGCCGGACCTTCTGCGAGTGGGAGAAGGTGATCACGCGCGCGATGCCTGCCTCGGCGTCGAGGGTCACGCCGACGGGGACGACGTGCGGGGTGCCGTCCTTGCGGATCGTGCTCAGCGTGCAGAGGTGGCGCTCGGTCCAGAAGGCGGTGCCGCCCTCGCTCAACTCGATCTTCGGCATGAGCCCATTATGGTCCTCATGGCCCTGTTCCCCCGCGAACGCGCGGAGATCGCGCCGGGCGCGGTGCACGTGCCGGACTGGCTGAGCCGGGACGAGCAAACGCGCTTGGTGCAAGCGTGCCGCGAGTGGTCGCGCCCGCCCGCGGGACTGCGCGCGACGCGGATGCCGAACGGCTCGGTGATGTCGGTGCGCTCGGTGTGCCTGGGGTGGCACTGGACGCCGTACAAGTACTCAAGACGAACCGAGCACGGCGAGCCGGTGAAGCCGTTCCCGGACTGGCTGGGCGAACTGGGGCGCAGAGCGGCGGGCGCGGACTACCGGCCGGACATCGCGCTGGTCAACTACTACGACGCCGAAGCGCGGATGGGCATGCACCGCGACGCGGACGAGCGCAGCGCGGAGCCGGTGGTCTCGCTGAGCCTCGGCGACGCGTGCGTGTTCCGCTTCGGCAACACCGAGAACCGCGGGCGCCCGTGGACGGACGTGGAGTTGCGCTCCGGCGACCTCTTCGTCTTCGGCGGGCCGTCGCGGCTGGCCTACCACGGCGTCACCAGGACGTTCCCGGGCACGGGGCCGGAGATCGGCCTGCGCGGCGGCGGGCGCCTCAACATCACGCTGCGGGTGTCGGGCATGGAATGACGCGCGGCGGGGAAAGCACGGGAAGTGAGCGGACAAAACGGACGCGTCGTGGTCTTCGCGCCCTCTCCTCAGCTGACGGTGACCGTCGAGGACCTCAACGGGGAGCCCGACATCCACGTGCACCCCGGTGGGCAGGGTGTCTGGCAGGCCCGGATGATCACCTCGCTCGGCGTGGGCGTGGTGCTGTGCGGAACGGTCGGCGGCGAGACCGGACGCGTGCTCCAGCACCTGGTCGACGATCCCGCCATCGAGGCGCAACTGCTGCACGTGGACGCCCGCAACGGCGCCTACGTGCACGACCGCCGCGACGGGAGCCGGGACGAGCTGGTGGAGATGCCGGCCGGTGAGCTGTCCCGGCACGACCTCGACGACCTCTACGAGCTGACCCTGACCCACGCCCTGGACGCCGGGATCGCGCTGCTCAGCGGGCCGAGCAACGACCGCGTGCTGCCGCACTCGCTCTACCGCAGGCTCACCGAGGACCTGTCGGGCAACGGCTGCCGCGTGCTGGCCGACCTCGCGGGGCAGCGCCTGGTGGAGGTGCTCGACGGCGGGCCGTCCTTCGTGAAGGTCAGCCACGAGGAGCTGATCGACGACGGTCGCGCGGCCAGCGGCGACCTGGACGAGCTCATCCCCGCGATCAGGGAGATCGCCAAGTGCGGCCCGGAGGCGGTCGTGGTCTCCCGCGCCGCCGAGCCCGCGCTGGCGCTGGTCGAGGACGACCTGCTCACGCTGCACGTCCCGGACCTCAGCCCGGTGGACACGCGGGGCGGCGGCGATTCGATGACGGCGGGCGTCGCGGCCTGCCTCGCCAAGGGTGAGCCGTTGCGCGAAGCCCTGCGCATCGGCGCGGCGGCCGGGGCGCTCAACATCACCAGGCGCGGCCTCGGCACCGGGGGCGGCGACGCGATCCGCACCCTGGCCGAGCGCGTGGAACTCCGTCCCCTGCGAGGAAATCACTCATGATCGCGTTGATCACCAACGATGACGGCATCGACTCCCCCGGCTTGGCCGCGCTCGCCACGATGGCTGTCCACAATGGACTGTCAGTGGTGGTCGCCGCCCCCGCCGAGGAGTCCAGCGGCACCAGCGCGGGGCTCACCGCCGCGAAGGACGATCGCCGGATCGCCGTGGCGCGCAAGGAGATCCCGGACCTGCCCGATGTCCCTGCCTACGCGGTGGCCGGACATCCCGGGCTGATCGCCCTCGTCGCGGCGCAGGGCGCGTTCGGCGTCACCCCGGACCTGGTGCTCTCCGGGATCAACCGCGGCGCCAACGTCGGCCGGGCCGTGCTGCACTCCGGCACGGTCGGCGCGACCTTGACGGCGGCCGTCAATGACCTGAGCGGCCTGGCGGTGTCCCTGGACGTCGGCCTCAACAGCACCGCCGAGCCCCGGTGGGAGGTGGCGGCGGAGATCGTCGAGCACGCCATCGGCCTGCTGCGGAACTCCCCCTCGGGCACCGTGCTCAACGTGAACGTGCCGAACGTGGCGCCGGAGGGGATGCCTCCGCTGCGCCACGCCCGGCTCGCCCGCTACGGCACCGTGCAGAGCCGCGTCGAGCGCCTCGGCGACGACAGCCTGGAAGTCGTCGCGGTCACCGTCGACGACGCCGAGCCCGAGCCGGACACCGACGCCGCGTTGCTCGCCAAGGGCTATCCGACGATCACCGCGCTGCGCTCGGTCAGCGAGGACACCAGCGTCGAGCTACCGACTGCCGCTCCATGACAACCGCGCGGCCGAGGTGCCCAAACCCTGTGGCAGGAAAGAGAAAACTTTCTGCACCTGCTCGCCGCCGTACATCGAGCGGAGTTCGGCGTCCTGGTAGCGCACGCACTTCACGTGCCACTCCAGGATGCCCGACATCCACTCCTTGAGGTCCTCCACCTGCCGCGTCACCACCGCGCGCGTTCGCGCGTCGAGGTCGAACTCCTCGAAGAGGTCGTCGAGGTCGTTGGCCACGATGTGCTCGAACTGCCGCATGCGCGCGTTCATCAGCTCGGCCACGATGTCGCGCGCGGCGAGGCGGTCGGTGCCGAGGAAGTTCTCCACGACCACGACCATGTTGTGCACCTCGCCCTCGAACTCCACTTCCTTCTGGTAGGAGAAGAGGTCGTTGGTGAACATCGCGTAGTCCATCGCCGCGGTGACCAGCTCGTGCAGCGTCCGCGTCTGGTAGAGCGCGGCGGGCACGAGGTCCAGCGCCTTCACCCTGGCCAGCCGGATCGTCATGTCCGAGCCGAAGGTCCTGCGCCGCATCTCCACGTAGTCGATCGGGTCGGGAATCCGGTTCTGCGCCTGGTTGTCCACCTCCCAGACCCAGCTGTCGAGCATGTCGTCGACGGCCTTGCGGAACTCCGCGCGCCCGCCCGGTGTCAGCGGTCCCGCCGTGCGCTCCCACAGGTCGGCGAGCCCCAGTTCCATGGGGCCGACGGGCTGCGGCGCCCTGCCCTGCAACGGCATGAACTGCTTCAGCCGCTCCGCGCAGGCCCGCGCCTTGAGGTTGTCGCGCGCGATGCCGAACACCAGCGGGAAGTAGTCGTCGCCGTAGGTCCCCCACGCCAGCCAGTCCGTGGAGAGGTTCAGCTCCTCCAGCGTGGCGTCGGCGTGGATCATCGCGGCGCAGTGCGCGAGGTCGATGCCGCGCCCTCGGTGCTCGCTCCACACACCGCCCGCCTCGACGCCGGGAACCGCGTCGTAGAAGCCCATCGCGCGCTGCCACTGAATGGTGTGCTCACGCGAGGCGTCGAGGTGCTTGCTGGTGCGGATCGCGTACGGCATGTGCAGTTCGGGGATCGGCAGGTGGCCGACCGGGCGCTCGGGAACGTAGGTGTGCTCGCGGATCGCCTTGCGCACACCAGGACGGAACTCCAGGCGCGCGGCGGAGGTGCCCAGCCCGACCGGCCCCGCCAGCAGCGGGCTCGGCGGCTCGGCGGCGTCCATCTCCTGGTTCATGTAGCGACTGGAGCGCGCGTGCCACTCGTGGCCGCCGGACTGCCAGTCCTGCAACCCCTTGACGTAGGCGCCGATCGCGAGCTGTTCGTGCGGCAGCAGGCCGTGCTGTGCCGCCAGCGCGGGAACTTCGACCAGCGCGGTGTTCTCGAACTGGCGCAGCCGCGAGGTCAGCAGGTCGTTGACCATCTCGGCCGACTCCTGCGTGGCGTTGCCCAGGAAGCGCTCGAACACCAGGACGGCGTTGGAGTTCTCGCCCTCCTCCTCCACCTCGCGCTGGTAGGAGAACAGGTCGTTGCGCAGGTGCACCGCGTCGGAGAACGTGTCGCGCAGGACTTCGAGCGGACGGCTGAAGGCGACCTTGTCCGGTACCTCCGCGCCGACCGCGTACTCGACCAGGTTCGCCGACCACGGCGCTCCGCCGACCCTGCGCCGCATCTGGATGTACTCGATGGGGTTGGCGATCCGGCCGAGCTCGATGTTCTTGGTCTCCCAGATGGATTCGACCATCAGGTTGTGCGTGCTGGTGATGAAGCGCTTGCGCCACTCCACCGTCATCGACGGGACCGTGCGCTCCCACAGGTCCTTCAGGCCCGCTTCGGCCGGGTTGGTCACCTCCGGCGCCACCTCACCGGGCAGCGTCATGAACTTCTCCAGGCGGTCCAGGTACTTCTGGCCGCCCTTGACGTCCCGCGAGTACTTGAACTCCTCCAGGAAGTGGTCGTCGAAGAAGAACACCCACACGTACCAGTCGGTGATCACGTCCAGGACGTCGCCGTCGCAGTCCGGGTGGGTGTAGGCGCACATCAGGCCGTAGTCCATCTTGGCGAGCTGGTCGGCCGTCCAGACCAGTCCGCCGTCGGGCGTCCTGGAGTCGAGCATGCCCATCCGCTCCGCCCAGGCCGCGCTGTGCCGCCGCGTCCGCTCCAGGTGCGGGTTCATCCTGGCCGGGTACGGCACGTAGAACTCGGGCAGCGTGAAGGACTGCTGCTGCATGGGGCGCGCCTACTCTCTTCGGGACGGCAGCCTGACGCGTTCGACCCTCGCATTCGGCCGAACGCGCGGGCATCGGCCAGGCAGGCGATGTGCTTCCCGAACGAGCGACCAGCGGAGGTCACCCCGCGTGGTGGCCGCCCGCGCCCGCCCCCTGCTGTTCCCACAGGGTGTTGGCGGCATACCGCGAGGCTGCGAGCGGTCCGGGCATCGATCCGGGCTCCGCTGCGAGCTCGTCCAGCGCGGCCATCTCAGTGCTCTCGTTCACCGGAACGGGCGGAGTCCGCGCCTGGTGTCCGCCCAGCATCCGGGACAGCGGTCGGCGTCTGTCCATAGTGGACTGCGCGCTAACTCAAGAAGCGCACGCGGTCGATCAACCCGTCGCGGACCCGGTAGGCGACGAGCACGCGGTGGGGTTCGCCGCCGAGCCCGTGCGCCACCTCGTGGTCCACCACCCACCCGCGCTCCACCAGCCTGCCGACCACCTCGGCGCGGCACAGGCGCTGGGCGAACTGCTCCTCGTAGAGCCCGCGCATCTGCTCACGCCCCCGCACCGTGCGCCCCTCGTCCATCGAGAGGTGGACGTCCTCGGCGTAGGTCGCCAGGAACGCGTCCAGGTCGTGCTCGTTGTACGCGGCCAGCTGGCGGTCCACCACGGAGGCAGGATCGATCATGAAGCCGATTCTGACACGCCGCGCGAACCGCCAGCCGGGTCTGTGCGCAACAGTTATGCGCGCATCTCGTAGCTGCCAGAAAGGGCCGCGACGTGCTCCCAGAGCCGCCCGAACCGGCCCGCGTCCGGGACCGGCCTGCGGATGTGCTCCAGCGCCCACGCCTGCTGGGCCCCGGTCGCGGTGGCCTTGCCGTGCAGGCCGACCGCGTACTCCGAGAAGTCGCGCACGAGCACGTCGAAGACCTGGTCGAGCACGTCGGCGGGGCAGCCGGTCAGCTCGGCCTGCTCCAGCACGAGCTGGCCGTACACCACGAGCGTGAACAGGTGGCCGAGGTTGAGCAGGAAGTCCAGGTCCCGCTGCTGCTCGGCGTCCGGGGCGGCCGTGGCGAGCAGCCGCTTCAACCCGGTGGCCTGCTCGTGGAACAGCGCGACGTTGGGCACGTGCGCGAAGGCGGTGTACGCCCGCTCCCAGTCGTGGAATGTGATCTTGCCGAGCCCGCGCGCCGGCCCCTGCTCGAACAGGAAGGCGTCGTCGGCCGCGTCGTGGCGGGTCGGAACCGGCTCGAACTCCCGCGGGTTGAACAGGTAGCTCGGCATGAACTTCAGGACGAGCGCGAGGTTGACGTGCACCGTGCCCTCAAGCTTCGGCAGCGCGCGGATGTGCCCGGTCGCGGTGTTGAAGTAGGTGTCCTTCTCGAAGCCCTTCGCCGCGATCACGTCCCACAGCAGGTCGATGACGCGCTCGCCCTCGCTGGTCACCTTCATCTTGGTGATGGGGTTGAACAGCAGGTAGCGGCGGTCTTCGGCGGTGGCGGAGCGGAAGTAGTCCACCGCGCGGTCGCTGAAGAGCTTCATCGCGACCAGCCGCGCGTAGGCGTCCACAAAGGACTGTCGGACGTGCGGGAACTCGGTGACCCGGTTGCCGTAGAGAATCCTGTTGTGCGCGTGGGTGATCGCCTCGTGGAAGGAGTGCTCGGCGATGCCGATCGAAGCCGTGCACAGGTTGAACTTGCCGACGTTGACCGTGTTGAGCGCGGCACTGAACGCCTCCGCCCCGGTGTGCAGCACGTCGGCGTCGGAGACCGGGTAGTCGTTGAGGCGGAAGGCGCTGACGAACATCTGCGAGTCCACGACGTTCTTGATCAGCTCGAAGTTCGGGTGCTGGCTCTCCACCGCGAAGAACACGTAGCCGTCCGGGCCCTCGACGTCCGCGCGCCGCCCGAACACCGACACCATGCCCGCCACGTTGCCGTTGCCGATGTAGTACTTGTCGCCCGTCGCCGTGAAACCGCCTTCCGGCCGAGGCGTCAGCACCATGTCCGTCGAGTAGACGTCGGCACCGTGCTCCTTCTCCGACAGCCCGAAGGCGAACACCGCGCCGCTGTCCAGCAGCGCCGCCGCGCGCGCACGGGCTTCGGCGTTGCCGCTCATCCAGATCGGCCCGAGCCCCAGCACCGTGACCTGCCACGCGTACCAGTAGGACAGCCCGTAGAAGCCCAGGATCTCGCTCAGCGCCGCGTTGCGCGTGGCGTCCCACCGCTTGTCGGGGTCGCCTTTGGCGTCAGCGGCCGGGGTGTTGAAGGTGGCGAACAGCTTCTCGCGCTTGATGAAGTCGAGGAAGTCGGTGTACCACTCGCGGTCGAGGTGGTCGGCGATCAACCGCTGCTTGCCGCGCGACTCGAACCAGTCCACCAGCGCCCGCAGCTTCCCGCGCGCCACCGCGTCCAGGTGCCCCAGGTCAGCGGTGACCGGGTTGAACAACGCCGGGTACTCGTTCTCGGCCACCGCGCACTCCATCCGCCCACCCATTGTTACCGCCCAGTACCCTACCAGCCAGTAACAACCTCGCTCGCGTCCCCGTAAAGCCCTGAACGACCCGTTCGCATACTTCAACGCACCAAACGACCCGTTCAGCGCGCTCAACGCACCAAACGGGTCGTTCAGGGCTTCACCACCTCAATGACTCGTTCATGTGGTTCAACGTGCTGAACGAGTCATTCAGGCGTTCCAACCACCTCAACGAGTCATTCAGCAGGTTTGACGTGGCGGGTCAGGTGGTGGGGATGTGGATGGTGTTGAGGGTGAGGACGCCGTTGGCGCGGGCGCCGGGCAGGGTGGTGGTGGCGCCGACGGGCTGCTTGCGGATGGTGTACCAGGAGTCGACGTAGTCGGCGTCGTTGGTCCAGAAGGAATCCGGGACGGCGGCGAGGATGGCGTCGACGACGGGGACGTACTCGCCGGCGCCGACGACGGACAGGATGGCCTTGGCGGCGGCCCGCGCGAGCTCCTCGTAGCTGAAGTTGTCGTCCTCCTCCATCATCACGGCGTCGGCGGCGGCGTACTTGAAGTGCGACCAGTTCACGAGCACCTGGTTGGGCGTGTAGGTGGTCTTGTCGTGGTCGAGGTAGGGCATCTGGACGGTGTCCACAACGGGCTTGTCGTCGGGGCCGACGCCCGCGACCAGCGCGTAGATCTCGGCGTCGCCGCGCAGGTCGGGCTCGTGGTCCTTGGCGAGCCGGATCGAAGTGATCTTGGCGGCGTCGTAACCCCCAGAAACCGACGGCTCGTCGGCGCGAACACCCAAGGCGCGCAACGAAGCGCGGAGCTTGGCGAGGTTCGCGGAGAGCACGCGGTGGTGGTCGACGGCCACGACGAACAGAGGCCGGTCGACAGGAGGCGAGTCGACGGAGATCCGCCGCGTCCCGGAAGCGGAGTAGGCGGTCACGTGCCGAACCTCGTCGGACGCGGGCTCGGCCACGACGAGTGCGCCCTCAAAAGACGTCAGGGCCGAGCGGTTGCCCGCACGCACTTGGAGCAGGGGCCCGAGGTCGGCGGGCAGCCGTTTCGCCGCGCGCACGTGCGCTCCGGCCTGCTCGACCCGCTGGCGCAGAGCGCCCGACGCGAGCGGGATGAGGTCGATCTTGGACGTGCCGCTGGTCAGGCCCGCGTGGACGCGGGCGAGCACGGACGGTGCGGCGGCGAGGTCGTGCGCGACCGCCTCCACACCCACCGGGGGCGCGGCCACGGCGACGCCGGATGTGACGAACAGGGACAGCACCACTGCCACAGCTCGCATGGTTTCTCCTTGTTCCGCAGGGAATCCCGACGCTAGAGGCACCACGAGAACGATCACCAGAGCGGTGAGACGAACTTGAGAATGAGCAACGCCTACTCATGTCGGGGCGGGCGCGCTCGCGCATGCTGGCCGCATGGCAACGATCGGGGACGGCCTCGTGCGCAGGCAGCTCTCGCGCTTCGTCGGCCGGGACGCGGAGATCGGCGTGTTCCGGCAGGCGCTCGCGGGCGGCCTTGACCACAACGTGCTGTTCGTGCACGGACCGGGCGGCCTGGGCAAGACGAGCCTGCTGCGGATGATGCGGCTGCTCGCGGCCGAGGCGGGGCGCCGCTGCTACTGGGTGGACGCCCGCGCGCTCGCCCCGGTGCCGGACGCGGTGGTGGACGCGCTCGCCGAAGCAACCGCGCACGACGGGGAGCGCGCCCCGGTGGTCTTCATCGACTCCTTCGAGCGGATCGGTGCGTGCGGGCGGACGCTGCGCCAGGACGTGCTGCCGAAGCTCGCCGACGACTCCGTCGTGGTGATCAGCGGGCGGCGACCGCCGGACAGCGGCTGGCGCCTCGACGGCTGGGACCAGGTCGTGGCGGAGCTGCCGCTCGGCGCGCTCACCCCGGCCGAGGCGCAGCGCCTGCTCCGCGCGCACGGGGTCACCGACGACACGGTCGCCGAGCGCCTGCGCGGCTGGTCGGAGGGCTCGCCGCTCGCGCTGACACTGGCGGCGGGCGCCTACCTGGCGACGGGCGCGACGAGCCCGAGACCGACGACGGTCAGCGCGCTGTTCGAGGTCGTCACGGAAGCGGAGCTGGACCCGGCCTTCCACGACGCGCTCACGGTCTGCGCGATCGCCCGCGAGGTCACGGTCGAGCTGCTCGCGCACACGCTCGGGGAACCGAGGGAGGCCTTCGACTGGCTCGCCGAAAGGTCCTTTGTGGACAGTTACGGCGATTCGCTGACGTTGCACGACGTGGTGCGCATGCCGGTGCTGGCCCGGGTCCGGCAGAGCCGCCCCGACCGCGTCAACAAGCTCAAACGACTGCTGTGCGACCACTTCTACGCGCGAGCGCTGAGCGGGGACGCGGGCGCGCTGGTCGACCTCGCACACCTGATCGACTCGCCGGAGATCCGTTGGGGCTACCGCTGGGAAGGCAGTTCGCGCTTCCAGACCGACCGCGTCCGCGTCGGTGACGCCGAGGTCGTCGGGCACGCGCTCACCACGCGCGGCTACGACGAGTGGTGGGCGATGAGCGAGGCCTACTACAGCAACCGCCCGCAGAACGTCACGATCGCGCGCGACGCGGCGGGCTCCCCCGTCGGGCACGCAATTTTCCTTACCCCGTCAGCACTTCCGGTGTGCTCGCGGATCGATCCGTTCGGCGCGCGTCTGCTCCGCTACGCGCAACGGATCAGCCCGGACGGCCAAGCCGTCGTGTGGCGCGACACCGTCGACCTGACCGGCGAGGGCTCGCACGTGCTGGCAATGCTCAACCTGTCGGTGGTGCTGCGCATGGAGGTCCGCAACCCGCGCTACGCGATCGTCTCCGCGTTCGGGCACAACGATCGCGTGCACGCCTTCTGCACGGCGACCGGCGGGCGGCCGATTCCCGAGCTGGAGACCGACGTCGACGGGCGCCGCGTGGTCGTCTACCTGATCGACTACGGACCCGGCGGGCTGTACGTGACCCAGCGCGACATCGTCTACCGCGAGCTGGGCGTCTGCGTGCCGACCGCGGTCACAGCGGCCGATGTCCGTGCGGCGCTTGATGGTTTCGCCTCCAGCGGCGATCTCGCGCAGAGCCCGCTGGCTCGCGGAGCCGACACCCGCGAGCGCGCTGAGCACGTGCGCGCGGTGCTGCGCTCCGCGGTGGAGCTGGAGTTCGGCACGAGCCCGCACGAGCGGCAGCTGAGCGCCGCGCTCACGCAGCGCTTCTTCGACGGGCGCGAGAGCCACGAGAAGATCGCGCGGAGCCTGGCGCTGAGCCGCGCGACGTACTTCCGCAGGCTCAATGAAGCGGTCTCGCGTCTGACAGAGCACCTGGTGCGTCGGTAGGGTCGGCGCCCATGGGAAATGTTGTCGCCTTCCACGCGCACCCGGACGACGAAGCCCTGCTGACCGGCGGAACGCTGGCGCGACTGGCTGACGAGGGGCACCGGGTGGTGATCGTCGTCGCCACCGACGGGTGCATGGACGAGGCCGACGGCGTGCGCATGGACGAACTCCGTGCGAGCGCTGAAGTGCTTGGGGCGCAACGGGTCGCTCACCTCGGGTACGCCGACAGCGGGCACGGCGCGCTGCTCTACGACGATCCGTCCGACCGGCAGCGCTTCGCTCGCGCCGACCCGGACGAGGCCACCGGCAGGCTCGCGGAGCTGCTGCGCGAGGAAAAGGCCGACCTGCTGCTGAGCTACGACCCCAACGGCGGCTACGGGCACCGCGACCACGTGAAGGTGCACCACGTCGGCGCTCGGGCGGCGGCGCTGACCGGGGTGCGCGTGCTGGAGGGCACGGTCCCGGTCCCGGGCTCGGCGAAGCGCAACCGGTACAGCCCGCGCAA
Source organism: Allokutzneria sp. NRRL B-24872 (assembly GCF_002155965.1). Classification (GTDB taxonomy): domain Bacteria; phylum Actinomycetota; class Actinomycetes; order Mycobacteriales; family Pseudonocardiaceae; genus Allokutzneria. Next base: position 52,901 of record NZ_MUMH01000039.1, on the reverse strand, counting down.
GGCGATCACCCACCGTTATGACGTGCGGCGCTACGCCGCGCAGAAGCAGGCCGCGCTCGCCGCGCACCGCACGCCGGTGTTCGGCAACGGCAGGTCGGCGCCGCTCTTCCGGGCGATGGTGCGGATGCCCGCGCCCGTTTTCGGCGCCCTCTTCGGCCGCGAGTGGTACGTGGAGCGCCCTCACCAGCAGAAATGACACGCCTGCCCGATATCGGGCAGGGAACTTGAGTCGGCGGCCCGCGTCTGACACGCTCGCTCCTCGTGAGTGAAGACGGGGCGGGCGAACTGGTCCGGCACGTGTCGGCCACGACCGGCCTGCCCCCGTCGACGGCGGCCCGGGTGGTCGCCGACGTCATCGCGTACTTCGGCGAGAGCGCCGAGGACTACGTACGGCGACGGCACTCCGAACTCCAGCGCCAGCAGCTGCGCAACGCCGAGATCTGGGGCGTGCTCGCGGCCGAGCTGCGGCGGCGGCCAGTGGCCGCCCCCGCGTTCAGCGAACGCCAGCTGCGGCGCATCGTGTACGGCTGAAGGGACAGGTCACAGACGTGTGCGGCATCGTTGGGTACGTCGGGAAACGTCCGGCAGCGCCGATCCTCGTCGAGGGTCTGCACCGGCTGGAGTACCGCGGGTACGACTCCGCCGGGTTGGCGACCCCCGAGGCGGGCGGCCTCCGCGTGATCAAGACCGAGGGGCGCGTCCAGCAGCTGCGCAACCTGATCAAGGAGGAGATCCCGGCCGCCGTCGGCATCGCGCACACCCGGTGGGCCACCCACGGTGAGCCCAGCGACGCCAACGCGCACCCGCACCTGGACTCCGCGGGCCGGATCGCCCTGGTGCACAACGGCATCATCGAGAACTCCGACCGCCTGCGCGCGCAGCTGACCGCCGAGGGCGTGAGCTTCGCCTCCGAGACCGACACCGAGGCGCTCGCGCACCTGATCGGCCGCCTGATGGCCGCCGAGGACGCGCCGAGCCTGGAGGAGGCCGTCCGCGCCGCGCTCAGCCGCGTCGAGGGCACCTACGGCATCGTGGTGCTCGACCGCGACAACCCCGACCACCTGGTGGTGGCGCGCAACGGCAGCCCCATCGTGCTCGGCATCGGCGAGGGCGAGATGTTCGTCGCCTCCGACGTGGCCGCGCTCGTCCGGCACACCCAGCAGGTCGTCTACCTCGACGACGGCGAGCTGGCCGTGGTGCGCTCCGACGAGTTCCACACCAGCACCCTGGCCGTGGAGGCCAGCCCGGTGGTGAAGTCCCCGACCACCGTGGACCTGGTGGCCGACGACTACGAGCTGGGCGGCTCGACGGACTTCATGAGCAAGGAGATCCACGAGCAGCCCACCGCGCTGGCCAGGGCGCTGAGCGGACGGCTCAACGAGCGCTTCGCCACCGCGCACCTCGGCGGCATCAACATGGAGCCGCGCGAGCTGCGCGCGATCCGCCGGGTGAAGTTCCTCGGCTGCGGGTCCTCCTACTACGCGGGCCAGATGGGCGCGCAGCTGGTGGAGGAGCTCGCCCGCATCCCCGCCGACGCCGAGCCCGCCTCGGAGTTCCGCTACCGCAACCCGGTGGTGGAGGCCGACACCCTGTACGTGGCGCTGAGCCAGTCCGGCGAGACCCTGGACACCCTCGCCGCGGCGCAGGAGCTCAAGCGCAAGGGCGGTCAGCTGCTCGGCGTGGTGAACGTGGTCGGCAGCGCCATCGCCCGCGAGTGCGGCAGCGGCATCTTCCTGCACGCCGGCCCCGAGGTGTCGGTGGCATCGACCAAGGCGCTGACCAACACCGCGACCTCGCTGGCCATGCTCGGCCTGCTGCTGGGCCGCGTGCGCGACCTGTCCACCGCCGACGGCAAGCGGATCGTCGCCGGTCTGCGCCGCCTGCCCGAACAGGTCGCGGAGATCCTGGCCCAGGAGCAGGCCGTGGCCCAGGTCGCCGCGCGCTTCGCCGACACCAGGAGCATGTTCTTCGTCGGCCGCGTCCGGGGCTGGCCGGTGGCCCGCGAGGGCGCGCAGAAGCTCAAGGAGATCTCCTACGTGCACGCCGAGGCATACCAGGCCTCCGAGCTCAAGCACGGCCCGCTCGCGCTGATCGACAACACCATGCCGACCGTGATCGTCGTCCCGGACGACGAGCTGCTGTCGAAGAACATCGGCACCATCGAGGAGATCAAGGCCCGCAGCGGCGCGGTGATCGCGGTCACCAACGCCGAGCTGCCCGCCGGTCTCGTCGACGCCGAGCTGCGGGTGCCGCGCAACGAGACCGAGCTGGACCCGATCCTGTTCACCATCCCGTTGCAGCTGTTCGCCTACCACCTGGCGGCCAAGCTGGGGCGCGACATCGACCGCCCCCGCAACCTGGCCAAGAGCGTCACGGTGGAATAGGCGCGTGCACATTCCTGACCTGCTCGCGCGGATCTCCGCCGAGGTGGCCGACGAGGTCGGCAAGGGCTCGGCCGCCGACTACATCCCGGCGCTGGCCCGCGTGGACACCGCGCGCTTCGGCATGGCCGTCGCGGAGCTGGACGGGACGGTGCACGGCACCGGGGAGTGGCGCGAGCGCTTCTCCGTGCAGAGCGTGTCGAAGGTGTTCACCCTGGCCCTCGCCCTCGCCCAGCCCGGCGGGGACGAGGTCTGGGACCGCGTCGGCCGCGAGCCCTCCGGTGACCCGTTCAACTCGCTCGTCCAGTTGGAGCACGAGGACGGCATACCGCGCAACCCGTTCATCAACTCCGGTGCCATCGTCGTCACCGACGAGCTGGCCGCGCGCGGCTGCGATGTGACCGAGGAGCTGCTTTCCTTCCTGCGCAAGGAAAGCGGCTCCCCCGGCATCGTCGTCGACGAGGAGGTCGCCGCGTCCGAGGCCGCCAACGCCGACCGCAACCGGGCGCTGGCGTACTTCATGGCCTCCTACGGCAACATGCGCACGCCCGTGCCCGACGTGCTCGCCCAGTACGTGCGGCAGTGCTCCATCGCGATGAACTGCGCCGAGCTGGCGCTGTCCGGGTTGTTCCTCGCGCGGCACGGCGTGCGCAACGACGGCTCCCGTCTGCTGGAGCGCAGCCAGGCCAAGCGGGTCAACGCCGTCATGCTCACCTGCGGCACCTACGACGCGGCGGGCCAGTTCGCCTACCGCGTCGGCCTGCCCGGCAAGAGCGGGGTCAGCGGCGCCATCCTCGCCGTCGTCCCCGGCCGCTGCACCGTGTGCGTGTGGAGCCCCGGCCTCGACGCGCGCGGCAACTCCGTCGCGGGCGTGGCGGCCCTCGACCGCTTCACCACCCTCACCGGCTGGTCCGTCTTCTAGCTCCGCGGTTCGCCCTGAACGACCCGTTTGGGTACTTGAACGCACTAAACGACCCGTTCAGCTCCTTCAACGCACCAAACGGGTCGTTCGGGGAGTTGAGCGCACCAAACGGGTCGTTCAGGGCTTCCGTAGCGCACTGAAGGGGTCGTTCAGGGTTTGGGGCGGGGAGGGCCTGCGCAGGTGGTGCCGCGCGCGGGGAGGACTCCGTCGATGAGGTAGGTGTCGACGGCCTTGGTGACGCAGTCGTTGCGGCCGTAGTGCCCGTGCACCCCACTGTCCACAACGGACACCAGGCGGTAGTCCATCTTCGCTGCCATGACGGGGCCGCCCGCGTAGCCGGTCACCGGGTCGTGATCGCCCTGCACGACGAGCCCGGCCGGATAACCGGTGCGGCGCAAGGGAACCATGGGCTCGGCAGGAGTGAAGGAGCGGAAGGCGCACTCGGAGGCGGCTGCGGCGTGGGCGCCGCGACCGAAGGGGTACTCGGTGGCGAAGCGGCGCATCTCGGCGGCGTAGAGCCGGGTGTCGCGCGACCAAGCGGCCTCGCAGGTGACGGTCGCGAACGAGCCGGAGTGCAGCAGTTCGAGGCCGAGCTTGAGGTCGTTGAGCATCGCGCCGAGCGCCTTGGCGGTGTCGAGGTCGAGGGTGCCGGAGGCGGAGGCCTCGCGAACCTTCTTGACGGCGGCCGTCAAGGTCGTCCAGCCAGCGCGGTTCGGGGTCTGCGAGCCGAGCACGATGTCGAGCGCGTTGCGGTCGATGGGGTACGGCGCGCCCTGCACCACCAACGGTTTCGCGGCGAGCGCCTTGCCGAGCGCGTCCAGGGACGCCTGGACCTCGGCGGCGGTGCGGCCGAAGCCGTAGTGCGCGTGGTGCTCGGCGACCCAGCCGGTCCAGGTGCGGTAGTTCTGCCGCGCGGAGACGGCCTGCTGCTTGGCCTGCTCGTAATACAGCCACTCGGGGTTCATCGAAGAATCGAAGACACTTCGGTTCATCCGGTGCGGGAACAACGATCCGTAGACGGCGCCGAGATAGGTGCCGTAGGAGAAGCCGAGATAGTTGATTTTCTTCCCGCCAAGGGCCGAACGGATGACATCCATGTCCCTCGCGGTATTCGCGGTGCTGAGATGCGGCCGAATGGCGGCTCCAGCCTGCTGGCACGCGCGCTCACGGCGCTGCGCGTCGGCGGTGTAGTCGCGGATCTGCTGTTCGGTCGGCCTGGTCACCGGGAGCCCGGCTTCCGGCGGAAGTCCGCAGTCCAGCACCGAACTGCCCGTTCCGCGCGGGTTGAAGCCCACGACCTCGAACTTCGCTGCGATCGCGTTGTCCTTGAACGCCATCGGCAGGCCCACGCCCTCGCCGCCGGGGCCGCCGGGGTTGAGCAGCAGCAGCTCACGCCCCTTGCCGCCGGTCGCCTTCAGCCTGCTCACATCGATGGTGAGCTTGCGCGAGAACGGGTTCCGGTGGTCCAGCGCGACATCGAGCTTGACGCACTCCAGCTCGGCGGGCAGACCTGCGCACTCACCCCAGGCGAGCGCGGGAGCGGCGACGGCCGGAGTCGAGGTCATTGCGATCAAGGTCGCGACGACCAGCGCGGTTGATCTTTTCAGCACACCGGCATGTTACCCAAAAGAAATCCGCCGCTTTCTCTCTGTGAATAAAAGAAAAAGCGGCGGATTGAGCCCTTTCGGACCTAGCGCGGAACGTTCCACTTCTGGTTCGCGGTGCCCGCGCACGTCCACACCTGCAGCCGCGTCCCGTTGGCGGAGTTGTTGCCGGTGACGTCGAGACATCTGTTGCCGGAGATGCTCACGATGTCCCTGGCGGCCGGTGTCGCCCACTTCTGGTTGGCACCGCCGTGGCAGTCCCACAGCACCACGGCCGCCCCGTCGTTGGCGCCGTTGTTGTTCACGTCGAGGCACTTGCCGAGCGCGCGGATCGTGCCGTCACCGGCGACCGTCCAGTTCTGCGCGGCGTTGCCGTTGCAGTCGTGCAACTGGATCGGTGTCCCGTTTGCGGTGCTGGCGTTCGCGACGTCGACGCACTTGCCCGCGAGCCCGGTGATCTGCCCGGTCGGCGCCCCCGTGCTGTTGGTGGTGACGCGGACGTAGTCGACGACGAGCTGCTGCGGGAACACCGTGCTGCCGTCGGGGTCGCCCGGCCAGTAGCCGCCGACGGCCAGGTTGAGTATCAGGAAGAACGGGTGGTCGAAGACCCACTGCCGTCCGCCGAGGTCGGCCGGAGTCCTTGTCTGGTAAGCGTTTCCGTCGACGTACCAGGTGATCCGGTTCGGCGCCCAGTCCACCGCGAAGGTGTGGAAGCCGTCGCCGAAGTTCGGCCCGTTGTAGGCCGCGCCGATACCGCCGGAGCCGGAGTAGCCGGGCCCGTGCAGGGTTCCGTGCACGGTGTTCATCAGGTGGCCGACGTTCTCCATGATGTCGATCTCGCCCGCCTGCGGCCAGCCGACCTGGCCCATGTTGTCGCCGAGCATCCAGAACGCGGGCCACATCCCCTTGCCGCGCGGGAGCTTCATCCGAGCCTCGAAACGGCCGTACGCCTGGGTGAAGCGGCCCGCGGTGTTCAGCCGCGCCGAGGTGTACTCGCACCGCCCGTACCAGCACTGGTAGTTGCCGGGGTTCTCCCGGCGCGCGGTGATCACCAGGTTGCCCGCGCCGTCGTGGACGGCGTTGCTGGTGCTGTTGGTGTAGAACTGCCGCTCGTGGTTGTTGACGTTGTCGCCGGTCTCCAACTGCCACTTCGAGCCGTCGACCGGCGTTCCCGCGGGCAGGTTGAACTCGTCGGCGAAGGTCGTCGCCATGGTGCTGGGATCGGGAGCTGGGCTCTCGGCCTGTGCGGTGCCGCCGAGGATGAGTGCGAGTACCGCGACAACGGCCGCGGACGCGCGGAATCTGCTGGACATCACGCTCGCCTCTCAGTGCAGGGGCCTGGAAGGGACCACTGAGGCGGCCAGCGGTGACGGGGAGTATGTCCGGCCGGTTCCGCCGTCGGCAAGACCTTCGGCGGAACCGGCACCGGATGAGATCAACCGGCCAGGTGAGAGAGGATGAGAGCGCCTACCTCCGCCGGAGCCTCCTCGGGCAGCCAGTGGCTGGCGCCGGTCAGCTCGACGAAGCGGTACGGCCCGTCGACGAACTCCGAGGTGCGGTGCGCCGCGACCGGTCCGAGCGCGGCGTCCTCGCTGCCCCACACGTACAGCGTCGGCACGGTGCTCGGCCGGGCCGGGATGTCGAGCTGGTCGTTGGCCGCGCGGTACCAGTTCAGCGTCGCGGACAGCGCGCCCGGCTCGGACAGCCGCCGCACGTTCTCCTCGACCAGCGGCGCGGGAACCTTGCCGCCGTAAGCGTTTCGCAGCCGCGCGGCCCCGTCGGCGAGCAGCGACTCCTCGGCGATCCCGCCGGGCTGGCGGAAGAACCGCACGTAGTCGACGCGGCGGGACTGGTCCTCGTCCTCCGCGATCGCCTTGCCCAGCGCGCTCGGGTGCGGCGTCGCGAGCACCGCCAGCGTCTTCAGCCGCTCCGGGTGCGCGCCGGCGAAGGCCCACGCCACGATGCCGCCCCAGTCGTGTGCGACGAGGTGGAACCGTTGCGCGCCAAGGGCATCTGCGAATCCGAGCACGTCAGCGACGAGGTGGTCGACGTGGTAGTCGGCGACCTTGGTCGGCCGCGCGCCCGGCGAGTACCCGCGCTGGTCCACCGCCACCGCGCGGTACCCGGCTTCGGCGAGCGCGGCGATCTCCTCGGTCCAGCAGTCGGCGAACTCCGGCCAGCCGTGCAGCAGCAGCACCAGTTCGCCGTCAACCGGCCCGGCGGCGATCGCGTTGTACCTGCGGTCGTTCAGCACGATCTCCACGGCGGTCACCAGCTCTTCAGCGCGATGCGGTGGTTGGGGTCCAGAACCTCTTGCAGCTCGACGATGTTGCCGTCCGGGTCGTGGCCGTATGCCGTCCACACGCCGGGGAAGACCTCCTGCGGCTCGCTGTTGAACGGCACCCCGGCCGCGCTCAGGCGGCTGTACTCGCCGTGGATGTCGGTGACGTCCAGGCAGAAGTGCGTCACGCCCGGGTCGTGCGGTCGCAGCTCGGCGTTGGCGCGGCCGGACTCCGGGGTGAGGTACTGGAACAGCTCGATGTGCGCGTTCCCCTTGCGCAGCATGAGGCTGCGCGCCGAGGTCCCGGTCAGCCCGGTCACCTCGTCCGCGGCCTTGTTGCCCGGCTCCCACCGGTAGTCGGTGATCACCTCGCAGCCGATCAGGTCCAGGTAGAAGGGCAGAATCCGGTCGATGTCCTTCGTGGCGACACCGACGTGGTGCACTCCGCGGATCATGGTCGCCCTCCTCAGATCTTCGCGCGCAGGTCGGCCAGCCAGCCCTCGTGGTCGGCGCCCTTGAACGCCATCCGCTGGGCCACGTCGGGGTGCGGCAGGATCAGCAGCCGCTCGTCGGCCATGCCGTCGACCACCGTGCGCGCCACGTCCTCCGGGTCGATCAGCCCGGCCGCCGCGACCACGTCCGAGGCCCCTTCGCTCTGACCCATCGCCGCCACCAGCATCTGCGTGCGCACCGCCTGCGGGCACACGCAGGACACGCGAATCCCTTCTCCGCCATAGGTGATCGACAGCCACTCCGCGAGCGCCACCGCCGCGTGCTTGGTCACCGTGTACGGCAGCGCCGAGGGCTGCGTCAGCAGTCCGGCCGCCGACGCCGTGTTCAGCAGGTAGCCCTCCCCCGCTTCGCGCATCTGCGGCAGCACCGCGCGGGAGGCCCACACGTGCGCCATGACGTGGATGCGCCACAACGAGTCCCAGTCCTCGTTCGTCGTCTCCAACGGCCCACCCACGGGTCCGGTCACGCCCGCGTTGGAGAAGAAGACGTCGATGCGCCCGTTGGCCTCGTTGGCGAAACGCACCAGGTCCTGGACGTCCGCCTCCCGCCCCGCGTCGAACTTCCGCGCCGTCACGCTCGGCCCCGCCGCCTCCGCCGTGGCCTGAACCCCCGCGAGGTCGTGGTCCGCCGCCACCACCGCGCGGGCGCCTTCGGCCACGAAGCGCTCGACGAGCGCACGGCCGATGCCACCGGCGGCTCCGGTGACCACGATGTGCTTTCCCTGGATCTTCACGCGGCGAACGTATGCCCGTGCCGCTACCGTCCGACCCAAGTCCAACCGAGCGGTTGTCAGCCGCGGACCCCTCGTGTCCACCGTCTCACCGACTTACATTGCGTCCAATGTAAGTGTCCGCTATGTTTCTTCTCGTACCCACCGACCAGCACCCCAGGAGGCATCCCATGCCGAGCCGCGACGCCACCACCCACTGGGAAGGCGGACTCCAGAACGGCAAGGGCACCGTCACGTTCGACTCGTCCAACGCGGGCCAGTTCGACGTCTCGTTCCCGACCCGCGCGGGCAACCCCGACGGCCAGACCAGCCCCGAGGAGCTGATCGCGGCCGCGCACTCCTCCTGCCTGGCCATGAACCTCTCCGGTGTCCTGGGCGCCAGCGACCTCGTCGCCGACTCCATCGACGTCAGCGCCGAGGTCACCCTCGGCCCCGAGTCCGGCGGCGGCTTCCGCATCACCGGTATCGCCCTCACCGTGCGCGCCACCGTCCCCGGCATCGACAACGCCAAGTTCGTCGAGCTCGCCAAGGTCGCCGAGAGCACCTGCCCCGTCACCAAGGCCCTCTCCGGCACCACGATCACCCTCGACGCGGCGCTGAACTGACTTCACTGTTGCCGCGTCGGGGAACCGGCGCGGCAACGCTTCAGCTCCAGAGCACCACCCCGGTCGACATCACCACGACGTACGCCACGATGAGCAACTGGTAGGCCAGCCGATCCGCCGCGGTGCCGCGCAGCGCCAGTGCCCGGATCGCCGGCGTCCCACAGGCCACCGCCACCACCGCTCCGCAGAAGGCGATCCGCGCCGCCGTCGCCCCCGTTGGCACGTAGAGCACGTGTGCGTCGCCCGATGGCACGGTCACCAGCCATGTCCCGCACGTCCTCGAAGGGCAGCGCGAGGCTGAACAGCAACGACACGGCCAGCACCCACCGCCACCCTGTTTCGTCGAGGGGGATGACCGACTGCCAGGCGGCGGCGAGCTGAGCGATCGTGCTGAGGACCATGCACGGCGTCTTGCACCACAGGTATGCGCGCGGCGCGCATCGCAGATTGAGGAATGCCGTCACCGCTTGGAAGAGCAGTACCCATTCCAGGACACCGAGCCCGCCGCCGCGCTCCCTCCGGTGTGATCAACCCGCCGGTGCGGATTGTTGACCCGATCCTCGTCCGCATCCCGCGACCGGTTCGACGCGTCGAACACGTAGCCGTACAACCCTTGCAGGACAACGACCACCGCCATGTGCTCGACCGTCCGCACCCAACCCAGGTGCGCGTGGGTTTGCCAAAGGCGCGGCTAGAAGGGCGCGGGTTCGGCGATGGGCTCCAGTTCCGTTTCGTGAACCCGCCCGCTGGGCGTGATCCACACATGACTGCCGTCCTCACGGTTCTCACACCGCCAGTTGGAGTGGGTCTTCATGTTGTGGTGATGGCGGCACTTCGGCCGGAGGTTCTTGATGGTCGTGTTGCTGCCGTTGCAGGGGCGGCAATGATCAATGTCGCAGCGCTGCGCGGGTTGCTGGCATCCGATCGCGGTGCAGCGGGGATAGCGGGCGTTGATCAACTCCCGCTGTTTCGCCGTGGGCCGGTAGGTGTTGCTGACTTCCTCCGCCATGCCGGTGACCGGGTCGGTGAGGATGCGTTTCCAGATGCCGCCTGCGGCGATGTCTTGGGCGACGCTTGTCGGGATGGGGCCGTATCCGGCGAGCATCCCGGGGTCGTCGGTCAAGCCCAGGAGGGCGGTCACCGGCATCGTCAGGTAGACCATCGTCTGCCCCTGCGGCGCGGGAGTGTCCAGGCCCAGCAACAGGTCCCGTGCGACGTCGGCGCGCTTCTGGTCCAGGGTGCGGTCGTCTTTGGGCAGGGACTTGGCGATGCGGTCGATGTGGTCGTAGGCCATGGCGGTGTCGTGGGCGGTCATGCCCAGGCGCAGTTCGGCCATGCCGTCGTCCAGGTTGGTCTTCCACACCAACCGCTCTTTGCGCTTCTCCTCATGACGACGCTCGGCTGCTTTCGGGTCGAGCTTGTGGATCAACGTCTGAGCACGACGACGAACCGAGGTGTGGGTACGGGTCGGGGCGTAGGCCAGGAGATCCGCCTCGGCGATCGAGGCTTGCGGTTCCTTCAAGATCTGCAGCTGGTCGACGATGAGGCGGGCTTTGCCCTCATCGATCGACCCCGCCGACAACGCCGCCAACACTCGGGGGCGTTCGGTCAGCTCCAGGGAGTTGGAGAGGATGTGGTCGGCGCCACGACGGGAGATGTGCAAGGCACAGGCGACCTCATTCTGCACATACCGGTAATCACGATCATCAGCAGCGTTCTGGAACGCGGTCAAGGCCGAAGCGAGATTCGCTTTCGCATGACACAAAGCAGCGTGACTCGCCTCAACCTCGACCAACAACTCTTCGAGAGTCATACCTCAATTCTACTCTCGAATTCGAAACGATCATGGCTCTAAAGAATGAATTCCCAGGCGCCCCGCCGCCCGAAAAACGCAACCCCCACGAAACGGAACGCGCGGCTGGAATGGTCGGCTTTACCTGGGGTGCGCGTGCCATACGCTTGCGCGAGGGCCGGGTTCACTACCCGTGCCCCTGTAAGGCCCAAGGGCACGCGCAAGGGGTTCCCAGGTCAAGCCGATCCCACGCTGGAAACGGCGCAAGCTGGAAGCCCAGCCGTCCCCCGCTGGAAGCCCAGCCGGAAGCCCCCAAAAACTCACCGAACCCGATCCACAGTACTAAACGGATCAGGCGGCAATGGCGGCTCAGGCAACAAATCCCGCAGCTGCATGTTCACCCCACGCAACCGATTCAACTCCCCCGTCTCCACAGCCCGATCCCCCTCCGCGATCAACCGATCAGCATGCCCCTGATTCCGCATCTCCGGGCGCATCTCCCGCAACGCGTGGAAGAAGTGCAGCTGCAAAACCCCGCTCCGATCCAACCCGCGCATCACGTGCAGCCGCAATTCCTCCATGCGCTGCCGCAACAGATCCGCGTCCCGTGCCTCAATGGCCTCGTTGATCGCGTTCTCGTACAACAACAGGTCCCCGCCACCCACCAGATCCCTGGCCTCCGCGATCATGCCGCGCGCCTCGTTGACCAGCGACGGCCACTCCAGCTCGTCCTCGACATCGTCGATGGCGACGCGGAGGTCGAGCAACCGGCGCTCGGCGGCTGTCGCCGCGTCGGGGTCAGAGCCGGCGGCCGAAACGAGGGCGTCCACGTCGTGCAGCATGCGCTCGCTGTCGATACGGGCGATGAGCACGTCCGCCACCGGGTTGCCGAGGACGCGTTGGCGCTCCCGAACGTCAGCCAGCCGCGAGCGCTCGGCGTCGAAGGCGCGGACGAGCAGCGGCTGGCCGGGGGTGACCTCGGTGCGCAGGTTGACGGTGTCCTGGAACTCCTCGTCGAGCATGGGCACGTAGGCGCTGGCCTTGATCAGCCGGGACTCGTCGATCTCGATGGTGAAGACGACCTCGCTGCCGGAGGGCAGTCCTCGGCCGGTGTCGAACTCTAGCCTGCCGATGCGGCGGTTGCGGTCGGCGCGGTGGTACTCGCCTTCGAGGACGGGGATGCGGATCACGCCCTCGGCGGTGGTCCGCAGGGTCACGGTGCGGCGCGCGGGCAGGCCGGTTCCGCGCTCCAGCAACCACATCGCCTGGTTGCCGTCGAGGCCGACGCCGATGGAGTGGGTCAGCGGCGGCTCGGTCTCCACGGCGCCGACGGTGTAGGTGATGTGGCCGGGCTCAACGGATCGGCGCGTGCCGGTGGAGTCGGTCAGCTCGACGGCGAAGGTGTTGAGCCGCCCTGGTTCCGCCCACAGCGACACCGCGAACAGTCCGTCGTCGGAGACCGTGATCCGCCCGCTGCGCCACGGCGGCCGGGTGTCGGCGTTGATCAGCTCCACGCTCAGCCCAGCGGTGGCCGGCGAGATCTTGCCCGCGACCAGGGGCTCGGTGTCCGGGCCGACCGGCGAGTACTCGAAGTGCACGCCGAAGCCACCGGCGACCGGCTCCACAACGGCAGGAATCCTTTGCGTGCCAGCGAAAATGGCCGCTCCGCGGGCGACGACGGTCATCGGGTCCTGGCTGTGGTCGAGCGGAACGCCGAGGCCGTGCACCGGATCGGCCAGGCGCTCGCGCAGGTACGGCGACAGCGTCGGGCCGCCCACCAGGATGACCTTCTCGATGTCCGCCGGGCTCAGCGAGCGCTCGCGCAAAGCCTTGTGGCACAGGTTGATCGAGCGCACGAGCAACGGCTCGGTGATGAGCTCGACATCGGCCCGCGTCAGCTCGCAGTCGATCTCGAAGCGCCCGCCGGAGCCGTCGTCCAGCTCCACCACGACGTCCGCGGTGTCCACTCTGGACAGACGGATCTTCGCGGTCTCCGCGGCCAGCTTGAGCTTGTTCACCGCCGCGAACCACCGGGGGTCACCGCGCCGGAGCCCGGCCAGCGAGGGGGCTTGCCGGACCGCGGCCGGGATCAGCAGCTCCTCGACGATGCGCCAGTCGATCAGCTTGCCGCCGAGGAAGTTGTCCCCGCGGTCGTTGACCACGGAGAACTCGCCGTCGCGCAACTGGATGACCGCCGCGTCGAAGGTGCCGCCGCCGAGGTCGTAGACCAGCCACAGCGCGTTCTCCTCCGCCGCCTGGAAACCGTAGGCGAGCGCGGCGGCGGTGGGCTCCTGCAACAGCGGTGAGAACGACAGCCCGGCCAGCTCGGCGGCGCGACGGGTGGCGTCGCAGGAGTGGATGTCGAAGGCGGCGGGCACGGTCACCACGGCCGCGCCGACCTCCGAGCCGGTGCGCTGGCGGACGTCGGCGCGCAGCGACTTCAGCACCTCCGCCGACAGCTCCTCAGGCGTCATCTCCCGGCCGCTGGCCGCGAACCGCTTCGCCGCGCCCGCGGTTCCCATGCGCAGCTTGAACTCCATACACGTGTTGTCCGGGTCGGCCTCCGCCCGGTCCCGCGCCGCGCGGCCGACGTACAGGCGCTCGCGGCGGTCCACCCACACCGCGGAGGCCGTGGTCTCGTCGCCGTCGTTGTTCTTCAGCACCTCGGTGTCGACGCCGCGCAGCAACGCCACCGCGCTGTTCGTCGTGCCCAGGTCGATGCCGACGCCGACCGTGCCGCTCACTGAGCTTCTCCAGACGGGATGCCGACGATGACCTCACCCATGCCGATCACCTGGCCGTGCAGGTAGATCGTGGGCCGGACGGTTTCCACGATGGTCTCCTTGGTCAGCCCCGGCCGGGGTTGGAAGGCGAGCACGCGGATCGCCATGCCGGGGTCGTAGTCGCGGTCGCGGTGGGACTGGACCTCGATCCCGGCTTCGGCGAGCGCGTCCATCGCGGTCTGCGCGTGCCTGCGCGCGGGCGAGTCCTGGTCGGCGAGCTTGGCGTGCAGCCGCCACACCGCCGTGGCGATGTCGGCCAGCGAGCGGGACTCCACCTGGACGTGGGCTGACATGCTCCTCCTCGGGGGAAAGGGCTAGAGGCCGGGTGGCCGCGCGCCGAGCCGCCAGCCGAGCCCTTCGAGCTGCTGGATCGGCGGGAAGCGGGACAGGGCCGCGGTGAGGTGCGCCTGCCGCGCGGTGGCCCGGCGCTGGCGGGCGTTCACCAGCGAGCCGTACACCGCGAACAGCAGGAAGATCGCGACGAGCAGGTAGAACAGCACGGCGGGGACCTCGAAGCCCTCGTTGAACAGCACCACCATCCCGACGGCGACCAGGGGCGCGCCGAACAGCGTGATCAGCGAGGAGACCCAACCCGCCTCCAGCCAGTCGCGGTGCTGGTGCGCCTCTCGGCACGAGACGCAGCGCGGCACGGCGACGGCGGCCGTCTTCCACGTCACCTTGGGGAACTCGGACTGGTCGACCTCACCGTGCACCGCGACCTCATATGCGGCGTCCTTTCCGTTGTGGGCCTGGCAGAACCAGCACGGCGGGTTGAGGCCGCCGCGCACGACCTCGATGGCCTGGGTGATCGACACCCGCGCCTCGTCGCCGACGGCGATGTCCAGCGCTCCGTCGAGTCCGTCGAGCGTGGTCTCGTCGTCGCCGGTCGCGCCGTGGAAGGAGCCGAGGCAGCTGACGACGCACAGCGCGACGCCGTCAAGGCACTCGCGGTAGAGCGGGTTCTCCGGATCGGCGCGCGCGGCCATCGCCAGCAGCGTCGGCCGCATCTCGGCGATCAGCTCCCCCGCGATCTGCGCGCCCTGCTCCGGTAACGCGGTGGCGCGGTCGGCCGCGTCCTGGCACAGCTCGCCGAGCACGTTGGAGCCCGCCGCGACGAAGCTCGGTTCGATCGCCGCGCGCGCCTGCTCGCTGACCGCGATGTCCAGGACCTCTTCGAGCTGTTCGAAGGCGTCTTCGAAGTCGTGGCCCTCGTTGACGAACCTGATCACGCACGTGTTGACCGACAGCGCGAGCGCGTCCGCGGCGGCTCCGTAGGCCGAGGTGGTCGCGCCGAGCACCAGGCGCAGTGCCCGCAGCAGCGGCTCGACCTGGTCCAGCAGCGCGTCGACGGCGTCGGCGCCGTCCTCGGGGTCGGCGGCCGTGGCGCGCTCCGCGTTCTGGCAGGCGGTTCTGACCCGCGCGCTGAGGTGTCTCGTCGCGGCGGCGAGGGCGTCGGTGATCACCGCGACCGGAAACCCGGACCGGCGCAGGGCTTCGACGTGCGCGCGGGCGATGTCCTCCGCCCCGGCCTCGGCCGCGCGGACGGCCAGGTCGGCTTGCGGCGCGAGCACTGCTCTGGGCAGTTCGGCGCGCATGGTCTCGACGGTCTCTTCGGTGAGCCTGCGATCGGCCAACTGGACGACGCGCTCCGCCAACCACTGCCAGCACTCAGTTTCCTCGGCGACCGCGGCCCAGTGCTCGTAGGCGCGCCGCCAGAGCGCGGGGTCCGCGTCGTGCCCGGCGTCCAGTGCTTGGGCATGTGCCAGCACGGCGGCGTCGTGCAGGGCTGGACCGCTGTCGGGGGCGTCCGGAGACTGGTTTTCCCAGAACCAGAACAGTTCCTCGACGATCCGCCTGGTCGGATCGCGCACCAGCGTGAGCGCTTCCCGCACCGCCGCGGGATCTGGTGCCTCGACCGGTGGCAGCGGGGACGACGTCACGGTCACCGGGGCGCCGAGTCGTTCGGCCGCGCGCAGCTGCTCCGCGCGTCGTCGCAGGTCGCGCGCTGTGGCGTCCACCGGGAGACCGCTGAGCCGGAAAGCGTTGCGCCGGTACAGCTCCGGGTTCGCCACCGGCTCCAGCAGCTTCGGTGCCGCCGCCGCGCGACGCGGCGCGCCCGCGCCCGCGAGCCTGCGCGCCGCCACCCCGGAGTGCAGCGGGTGCCCGGAATCCGCCGCGGCGCGGTAGGCCGATCGAGCGCCCGCCAGATCGCCCACGCCCTCCAGCATCCGCGCCAGCCGCATCGCCGCTGCCGGGGCGCACTCCTCGTCGTCGGTCTCGATCACCTTGCCGTACAACGCTTTCGCCCCGCGCAGGTCTCCGGCGGCTTCCCGGTCGACGGCGGTTGCGAACAACTCCTGAGCCGAGTCCACGCCTTCTCCCTCGCTCGCCTGCCGCTGTCTTACCGCTCGCCCGGGTCGCGATCAACGCCCCGGCCAAGCCGTGACCAAGTCCATCCCCAATCGGAACGGCGATCTCCTTGGCGCACAAGCATTTCCCCATCTAGAGACGTTCCGGGCACGGGCGGAGGTGGCCCGGGGGCGCGGGGACCGATACCCGCGATTCAATTGCCAATTGCTCTCCGAAATGCGATCAAGACGTTTTTCCGGATAATGCGGGCAGGTGATCGCGGTCACCAGCCCGCGCGTCCCACGAGGTGGGAGAAAACAGCCCCGGACTGAGCCGTAAGCGTTACCGGATTGCGACGTTCGGCCGCCACTGAGCCCCCGCCGGCGCGGCGGACGGCCCCCCGGACCCCGCTCCGGCATTTCCAGCGCGAGTGCGTTTCGAAAAACGGGACCGAACCGAATGGCACGCCCGCGTCGAATATGTCCGTACACATCGCGAAAAAAGTGGTACTAAAGTCAAAGCGGGCCTGTTACTTTCGTACCACTTGGCGCTCGCACGATTCGAAGAATTCATCTGTAACGGACCGTCCGTCAGCTGACTACTCGCCGGTAGAGTCACTCAAACATGCCCTGGATCACCCGTCGGAGCAGGCCGTTACAGCAAACCCGTCGCCAATAGGGTGAATGAGCATGCCGCCCGCCAAACCTCGGGTTACATCCCCGGCGACGTACACCGTCGCATTCGGTAATACTTCCTCGAATGCTCCGTTTGGCGGTCGCTGAAAACTGGGCGGGTTGACACCGTTGCCGTGCACTCAATGCACATAACTCCGCGCGGGGCACGCGGAGTTGCGTTACGGACTCACGATGTCTTGTGGGTCACATTCTCGGGTCGGACACTGAAAACGGTTCACGGGCGTGGTGGACCGACCGCGGTGAATCAACCGAGGAACACCCGTGCCCCTGGGAAGTCGATGAGCGAGGATCGATGGATTTCGCCCAGATGTCGCGACGGCTCGGCGAGCTGGTCGTGAGCCGGGGCGTGCCCGGCGCGCAGGTCGCCGTGCTGCTGGAAGGCCGACGGACGTCGGCCGTGTTCGGCGTGGCCAGGCAGGGCCGGGCCGAACCGCTCACCGAGGGCGCGAAGGTCCCGGTGGGCTCGGTGACCAAGGCGTGCACCGCCGCGGTGGCGCTGGCGCTGGCCGAGGAGCAGGACCTGGAGCTGGACGAGCCCGTCTCCGAGTACCTGCCGGAACTGGGGCGGGACACCGCCTTCGGCGCGGTGACCACGCGCCAGCTGCTCAGCCACACCGCTGGGCTGCCGTCCGACGCGACGGACACGAGCGCGTCCTCGCCGCGCAGGCACGTGCTGACCGCGTGCCGCACCCTCACCCCGGTGGGCGAGCCGAACGAGGGTTTCTCCTACTCCAACATCGGTTACGTTGTCGTCGGCGCAGTCGTCGAGGCCGTGACCGGGATGAGTTGGCGGGAGTCCGTCGACGCGGTCCTGGGCAAGCCGCTCGGGCTCGACCTGGCCTACGTCGTCGGTGACACCCGCGTGGACGTCGTGCACGGGCACGCGGTGCGCTCCGGGCACCCCGCCCTCCCGGTCCGCCAGTCGCTGAGCGAACTGGACGCGCCCGCGGGCGCCATCGCGGCGAGCGCGTTGGACCTGCTCACCGTCGGCGGTGTGTTCCTCGGCGCCGAAGAGCTGATCGGCGAGGACCTGCTGGTGCAGGCACGGACGCCGGTGGACGGCGCCGAGCCGTTCGGCATGGCCGACGGGTGGGGTCTCGGCGTCGCGGTGCACGGCGACTGGTTCGGCCACGACGGCACCGGCGACGGCACGTCCGCGCACCTGCGGGTGCACCCGGAGTCGGGCACGGTGGTCGCGCTCACCACCAACGGCAGCAACGGTTTGCACCTGTGGCAGGAGTTCGCCGCGGAGTTCGGCCTCGGTGGGCAGCCCGCCGTCGACCGCGGCGGCCAGGTGCCCGCGCCCGAAGACTGTTGCGGCGACTACCTCAACGGTGACCTCACGTACACCGTCACCGAGGCCGCTGACGGGCGGCTCGCCCTCGCCGTGGACGGTGAGGACTACGCCGAGCTGACCCCGCTCGACGGCCTGCTCTTCGCCCTGCGCGACGTGGACACCGACGACACCAGCCAGACCGGGCGGTTCCTCACCGGCCCCGGCGGCGGCGTCGACCGCGTCCAGGTCGGCGGACGGCTCGCGCGCCGCCGCTGACCAGCACCACCCCCAGTCCCCGCCGGGTGCGCCCCGGCCCTCAAGCATGCCGACCGTTCCCGAAAGGGTCGACCACCGATGACCGCTGAGACGGCTCCGACGCCGTTGTTCGCCGCACTGACCCAGGAGTGGACCGAGGCCGCGCGAGCAGTGCCCGCGCGGACCTTCCCCGAGCTGTTCGAGGCGCGGGTGGCGCGTTCGCCGAACGCGCTCGCCGTGCTCGACGGCGACCGCCGCCTGAGCTACGCGGAGCTGAACGCGTGGGCGAACCGCCTGGCGCACAAGCTGATCGCGGCGGGCGCGGGGCCGGAGAAGATCGTCGCGCTGGTGCTGCCGCGCTCGGTGGACATCGTCGTGGCGCAGCTGGCGGTGCTCAAGGCGGGCGCGGCGTACCTGCCGGTTGACCCCGCCTACCCGCGCGAGCGGATCGCGTACATGATCGACGACGCGAGGCCGCTGCTCGTGCTGCACGTGCTCCCGGAGTGCGAGGGGCAGCCGGAGAGCGACCCGGTCGTCGACATGACCCCGGACAACGCCGCCTACGTCATCTACACCTCCGGCTCCACCGGGCGCCCCAAGGGCGTCGTGGTGTCGCACCGGGGTCTGGCGAACTTCTCCGCGGCCGAGGCCGAGCGCTTCGACGTGCGGCCGGGCGACCGGGTGCTCCAGTTCTCCTCGCCGAGCTTCGACGCCTCGGTGCTGGAGCTGTGCATGTCGCTGCCGCTCGGTGCCGCGCTGGTGGTGCCGCCGGAGGGGCCGCTGCTGGGCGAGCAGCTGGCCGAGGTGCTGGAGCGGTGCCGGATCAGCCACGCGCTCATCCCGCCGGTCGCGCTGGCCACCGTGCCGGACGGCGTGCGGCTGCCGGAGTTCCGCACGCTCGTCGTCGGCGGTGACGCCTGCCCGCCGGAACTGGTGCAGCGGTGGGCCCCGGGTCGCCGCATGATCAACGCCTACGGTCCGACCGAGGCCACGGTGGTCTCGACGTGGAGCCGTCCGCTGGTGCCCGCCGACGCGCCGCCGCCCATCGGTGGCCCGATCTGGAACACCTCCGCGTACGTGCTGGACGCCGCGCTGCGCCCGACCGAGGTCGGCGAGCTGTACGTGTCCGGTGTCGGTCTGGCGCGCGGCTACCTGCGCCGTCCCGGGCTGTCGGCGACGCGCTTCGTCGCGGACCCGTTCGGCCCGGCCGGGAGCCGGATGTACCGCACGGGCGATGTCGTCCGGCGCACTCCGGCCGGGGTGCTGGAGTTCGTGGGGCGCGCCGACCACCAGGTCAAGCTGCGCGGCTTCCGCATCGAGCTGGGCGAGATCGAGGCCGCGATGCAGGCGGTTCCCGGCGTGCGCCAGGCCGTCGCGATCGTGCGCGAGGACCGCCCCGGCGACAAGCGGCTCATCGCCTACCTCACCGGCTCCGCCGACCCGGCGGCCGTCCGCGAAGCGCTCGCGGCGGAGATGCCGAACTACATGGTGCCGGCCGCGTTCGTCACGCTCGACGCGTTCCCCTTGAGCCCCCACGGGAAGCTCGACCGCAAGGCACTCCCGGCGCCCGCGCGCGCCGGTGCGGTGGACAGCCGTCCGCGCACGGAGCGCGAGGAGGTCGTGGCGGGCCTGTTCTCCGACGCGCTCGGGACCGACCAGATCGGCATCGACGACGACTTCTTCGGGCTCGGCGGCGACTCCGTGCTGGCCGTGAAGGTGTTGGCGCGCCTGCGGGAGAAGTACGGCAGTGCGGTCTCCGCGCGCGCCGTGTTCGACGCGCCGACCGTGGCTACGCTGGCCGCGCTGCTGCCCGAGACCGCGACCGCGGCGGAGTGGATTCCGCGCGCCGACCGCAGTCGCCGGTTGCCGCTTTCCTCGGCGCAGCAACGGCTCTGGCTCGTGGAGGATCTTGCTCCCGGTGGTACTGACCACAACACCGGTGTGGCTCTGCGGCTGAGCGGGCCGCTGGACATGGTGGCGCTGCGCTCCGCGCTGGACGAGCTGACGCAGCGGCACGAGGCGCTGCGCACGACCTTCGACTCCGTTGACGGAGAGCCGTTCCAGGTCATCGCCGACGAGGGCGTGATCCCCGTGCGAGTGGTCTCCGGCGTGGACGTGGACGCCGAGCTGGAGCGCGAGCTGAGCCGCCCGTACCTGCTGTCGAGCGCGCTGACCCGCGTGCTGCTGGTGGAGGTCAGCGCCGAGGAGCACGTGCTCCTGTGGGCGCAGCACCACATCATCACCGACGGCTGGTCGGTGTCGCTGCTGTTGGAGGAGCTGGCCGAGCTGTACACGGCGGCCGTCCAGGGCCTGCCCGCGATGCTCACCGAACTGCCGATCTCCTACGCCGACTACGCGGTGTGGCAGCGGGAGCGCTCCAAGGACGTGCTGGGCGGCGGCGTCTCGCACGGGCACCTGGCGTACTGGCGGCACAAGCTCGACGGCCTCGAAGTGCTCGACCTGCCGACCGACCACCTCCGCCCGCCGGTGCGGACCTCGGCCGGAGCCGTGCACCGCAGCGTGCTGCCGACCGATCTCGTCGAGCGACTGTCCACTGTGGCCAGAGCGCACGACGCGACGTTGTTCATGACGTTGACGGCCGCTGTGCAGATCATGCTGTCCCGGTACTCGCGGCAGCGCGACATCTCCGTGGGCACGGTGAACTCGGGTCGCGGGCGCACGGAACTCGAAGGCATCGCGGGCTTCTTCGTGAACACTCTGGTGCTGCGGTCCTATGTAGACCCATTACTGGAGTTCCCGGACTTCCTCGCCGAGGTCCGCGAGACGGTTCTGGAAGCCTTCGCGCACGACGAGATTCCGTTCGACCGCCTCGTCGAACACCTCCAGCCGGAGCGCGACCCGAGCCGGACTCCGCTCGTGCAGGCCCTGGTGGCGTTGCAGCAGCCGTTGGTGCGGCGCGACCGCATGGGGCAGCTGCGCGTCAGCGAGCACGACCTGCCGCGCCCGTCGTCGCGCTTCGACGTCGTGGTGGAGTTCTGGCCGACCGCCGACTCCTTGACCACGACCATCGAGTACAACACCGATCTGTTCGACGCGGACACCATCGCGCGGATGAGCGAGCACCTTGAGGTGTTGCTCAGCGGCATCGTGTCCGCTCCGGACAGCGTGCTCGGCGACCTGCCGATGCGCGGCTCCGAGGAGGTCGTCGCCGACACCGCCGAGATCGTGCGCGTGCGCGGTTTCCGGGTGGACGTCGATTCGGTGGAGTCCGTCCTTTTGCGACACTCCGATGTGGACGATGCGGTCGCCGTGGTGGACACCGAGGCCGGTCGCGGTCGGCTCGTGGCGTTCGTGAAGGCGCGCAAGCAGGATTCCGTTGCGCTGCGGACCTTCCTGGCGCAGGTGCTGCCGGACTACATGGTGCCGACCGCGTTCGTGTTCGTGGACTCCCTCGACCGCGACGAGCTGCCGGAGATTCCAGCTGAGGCTCGCGCGGAGTCCAAGCACGTCGCGCCCAGGACGCCGGTCGAAGCCACGCTCGCGGAGATCTACGCCGACGTGCTCGGTGTGCCGAAGGTGGGCGTGCGGGACAACTTCTTCTCCCTCGGCGGCGACTCCATCCTGTGCATCCAGGTGGTGACCAGGGCGCGCAAGGCCGGGCTCGTGCTGTCCTCGAAGGACATCTTCCAGCACCAGAGCATCGCCGCGCTCGCGCCGCACGTCACCGAGGCGCGCGTGCAGCAGCAGCACAGCGAGCAGGGCGAGGTCGTCGGCGACGTGCCGCTGACGCCCATCCAGAAGTGGTTCCTCACCGGCCACAGCGTCTCCCCCGACCGGTTCAACCAGTCGATGCGGATCATGTTGGACGAGAAGGCCGACGTGGTGGCGTTGCGCGCCGCGCTGGTCGCGGTGATCGAGCACCACGACGCGCTGCGCATGCGCTTCCGCGTGGTGGACGGCGACTGGGCGCAGGACAACGCGCCGGTCGGTGCCGTGGAGCCGTTCAGTGACGCGGCCCCGGACGAGGCGTTCGACCTCGGCGCCGGGCAGTTGCTGCGGGCGAAGGTGCTGGACGCGCGGACCGTGCTGCTGACCGGGCACCACCTCGTCGTGGACGGCGTGTCGTGGCGGATCATCGCCGAGGACCTGGAAACCGCCTACCGGCAGGCTCTTCGCGGCTCCACCATCCACATCGGACAGAAGTCCACGTCGTTCCAGGAGTGGTCGCGGCGGCTCACCGCGCACACCGTTGACGGTGGTTTCTCCGGCGAGCGCCGGTACTGGGGCGAGCACGCTGAATGTGAACTGCCGGTGGACCACGAGGGCGTGAACGACGCCGCGTCGATGCGCGAGGTCAGCGTTTACCTTTCCACCACGGAAACCGATGCGCTGCTGCGCGACGTGCCCGAGGCGTACCGGACCCAGGTCAACGACGTGCTGCTGGCCGCGCTGGGCCGCGTGCTCAGCGACTGGACCGGCACCGAGCGCGTGCTGCTGGCGCTGGAGGGGCACGGCCGCGAGGAGCTGTTCGGCGACGTCGATCTGTCGCGGACGGTCGGCTGGTTCACCACCATGTTCCCGGTCTCGCTGCACCTGCCGGACTCCGGCTGGGGCGAGGCGCTGAAGTCGGTCAAGGAGCAGTTACGCGCGATTCCCGGGCGCGGCATCGGTTACGGGGCGCTGCGCCACATCTCCGGCGACGCCGCGCTCACGGCCGCACCGCAGGTGAGCTTCAACTACCTGGGCCGCTTCGACGACAGCCAGGGTGAGCTCGCGCTCGACATGGCCCCGGAGGCGCAGCGCACGTACCTGCTCGACGTGGTCGGCCGGGTGGAGAAGGGCGCGCTCGCTTTCACTTGGTACTACTCGGAAGCGCAGTACGAGGGCGACACGGTCCGCGCGCTGGCCGGAGCGCTGCTCGCCGCGCTCCAGGAGATCATCACGCACTGCGCCGCGGCCGGTTCCGGTGGGCGGACGCCTTCGGACTTCCCGCTCGCGCGGCTCACGCAGGAGCAGGTCGACCGGCTGGTCACTCCGTCCACACAGGACGTCTACCCGCTCACCTCGATGCAGGCCGGGATGGTGTTCCACGGCCTGTCCCAGGGTGATCAGGGTGCCTACTTCCAGCAGACCAGTTTCGTGCTGGACGGCGTTCGCGACAGCGAGCGCTTCGCCGAGGCGTGGCAGCAGGTCGTCGACCGGACTCCCGTGCTGCGCAGCTCCGTGGTGTGGGAGGGCGTCGGCGAGCCCGTGCAGATCGTGCACGACTCGGTCCGGCTCCCCGTCACTTTCCTCGACTGGACCGGTGTTTCCGACTCCGAGCGCCAGTCTCGATTGGCCTCGCTGCTGGAGTCCGACCGCGCCGAAGGTCTCGACCTGGCCGCCGCGCCGCTGATGCGCGTCGCGCTCGCGCGGCTGTCGGGGACCGAGGTCCAGGTGCTGTGGACGTTCCACCACGTGCTGCTGGACGGCTGGAGCGTCTTCCAGGTGCTCTCCGACGTGTTCGAGGCGCACTCCGGGCGCGGTGAGCCGTTGGAGCGGCGGCCGTTCCGCGACTACGTGGAGTGGTTGCAGGGCCAGGACAAGGACGCCGCGGAGGCGCACTGGCGCAAGGTGCTCGGCGACTTCACCGAGCCCACGCCGCTCCCCCAGGACCGCGCGAGCACCGACCTGCACGACACCGCGGCTTCGGAGCAGCAGTCGTTCGGTCTGTCCATTGAGGACTCCGCGCGGCTGTACGCGTTCGCGAAGGAGCACCGCATCACGCCGAGCGCGGTCGTGCAGGGCGCGTGGGCGCTGCTGCTGTCCCGCCACAGTGGACGGAGCGAGGTGTGCTTCGGCTCGACGGTGTCCGGCCGCCCGGCCGATCTCGCCGGCGTGGACGCGATCACCGGCATCTTCATCAACTCGCTGCCGGTGCGGGTCGCGGTACCGGGCGATACCGAGATCTCCGAGTGGTTGCGCGAGCTTCAGGCCGCGCAGGTGGAGGCCCGGGGCTTCGAGCACGTGTCGCTGACGCAGATGCAGGCGTGGAGCGGCGTCACCGGTGGCCGGTCGCTGTTCGACAGCCTGCTGGTGTTCGAGAACTACCCGATCGACGACGACGCGGCGAGCGCGCACGGGCTGCGCCTGCGCGAGCTGCGGGCGGTGGAGACGACGAACTTCCCGCTCAGCGCGACGGTCTACCCCGGTGAGCAGCTGTCCTTCGTGCTGGGCTTCGAGCCGAAGCTGTTCGACGCCGACACCATCGGCCGCCTCGGCGCCGACCTGCGCTCGCTGCTGGTCGACATCACCACCGACGGTTCCGTTCCCGCCTTCACCGGCGAGGTGGCCGTTGCCGAGGTCGAGCGCTTCAGCTCTTCGCCCGCCGCTCCGGTCGGTTACGTGGCGCCGGAGACCGAACTGGAGGAGGCGCTGGCGGAGATCTGGGCCGAGGTGCTCGGGGTGGAGAAGGTCGGCATCGAGGACAACTTCTTCGACCTGGGCGGGGACTCGATCCTGAGCCTGCACATCACCTCCCAGGTCAAGGAAGCCTTCGACGTCGCGCTCACTCCGCGTGATGTGCTCACCAGCCGCACGGTCGCCGCACTGGCCGCGCTCGTCGAAGAAACGATCTTGCGGGAGCTCGAGGCTCTCGCTGCTGAGGAAGAAAACTGATGTCGTCCAAGCAGAACCGTGCCTCCGCCCTGCCCGCGCACCTCCAGGAGAAGCTGAAGCAGCGGCTGGCGGGCAAGGCGAAGCGCGTCGACCTCATCCCTGCCGCGCCGCGCGACGAGCCGTTGCCGTTGTCGTTGGCGCAGCAGCGGTTGTGGGTCCTGCACGAGCTGCACCCGGACGACAACGAGTACAACAGCGCGCTGGCGGTGCGGCTGACCGGCGCGCTCGACCTGCCGAAGCTCGTCGCGGCGGTGCGCACCGTCCACAGTAGACACGAGTCGCTGCGGACGACCATCGGCGAGCTGGACGGCACGCCGGTGCAGGTCGTGCACCCCGCCGGGGAGCTGCCGGTCCCGGTGGTGGACTGCGCGCGTGAGGACCTGAACTCCTTGTTGGAACAGGAGTTCTCCTGGGTCTTCGATCTGCGGAACGGTCCGTTGTTCCGGGCGATGATCGCGCGCGTTGACGAGAACGAGCACGTGCTGCTGCTCAGCTCGCACCACATCGTCGTGGACGGCTGGTCGATGGGAGTGCTCGCCACCGAACTGAGCACGCTCTATGCGTCGGCAGATCTGGCCGCGCCGTCGTTGCAGTACGCGGACTTCGCGGTGTGGCAGCGTGGCCGGCTGGCGTCGATGGACGGGCACCTGGACTACTGGAAGAAGCAGCTCGACGGCATCGAGCCGCTGGGCCTGCCGACCGACCGGCCGCGCCCGGCGGTGCGGACCTCGGCGGGTGCCGCACACGAGTTCATGCTGTCGCCGTCCGTCGTGTCGCGGCTGTCGTCGTTGGCGCGCGAGTGCGAGACGACGCTGTTCACCGTGCTGATGGCCGCGTGCAAGGTGCTCTTCGCGCGCTGCTCCGGGCAGTCGGACATCGCGCTCGGCACCGTCAGTTCGGGTCGGTCGCGGCCGGAACTCGCTGGTGTGGTCGGCTTCTTCATCAACACCGTGGTCCTTCGCTCCACTGTGGACTCTTCGCGGACCTTCGGCGAGTTCCTTCGCGAGGTCAACACCACGGCGCTCGATGCCTTCGCCCACGACGAACTGCCCTTCGACCGCTTGGTCGACGCGGTTGGCGTCGCGCGCGACCCGAGCCGCAACGCGCTGTTCGACGTGATGGTGCTCTTGCAGAACGCGCAGCGCGGTCTGCCGGAGTTCGCCGGGCTCCAGGCTTCGGAGGTGAGCCTCAACCGCTGGGCCGCGAACTTCGACCTCAGCGTGGAGTTCACCGAGCGCGCTTCGGGCTTGGAGTGCGTTTTCGAGTACAGCACCGATCTCTTCGACGCCGCGACGATGGAGCGGCTGGCGTCTCACCTGACCACGCTGCTCGGATCGCTCGCGGTCAACACGCGCCTTGACCAGCTCTCGTTGATGGACTCGGGTTCGCTGGCGCGGGTCACCAAAGAGTGGAACAGCACCCAGCTCGACGTGCCGCGCAACAGCTACGTGGAGCTGTTCGAATCGCAGGTCGCGCAGCGCCCGCACGAGACCGCGCTCGTGTGCGGCACCGATGAGTTGACGTACAAGGAACTCAACGAGCGCGCGAACCGCTTGGCGCACAAGCTGATCGCCTCCGGAGCTGGCGCGGAGCGGGTCGTCGCGCTGAGCCTGCCGCGCTCGACGGAGATGGTCGTCGCGATCCTCGCGGTGCTCAAGACGGGATCGGTGTACCTGCCGATCGACCCCGGGCTCCCCGAAGCGCGGCGCACGGCGATGCTGGCCGACGCGGACCCGGTGATCCTCGTGACCGGCACGGGTTATCTGTCCGATGTGGACACGTTTCCCGCTACCAACCCGGATGTCGCGATCCACCCCGAACAGGGCGCGTACATCATCTTCACCTCGGGGTCGACGGGCTTGCCCAAAGGAGTCGTCGTCGAGCACCGCCACCTGGTGAACCTGCTCTTCAACCACCGCAACGACTTCGTGGCCGACGCGGGTGGCGGACGGCTCCGGGTGGCGCTGTCCGCCGTGTTCTCCTTCGACACCTCGTGGGAGGGCCCGGTCCTGCTGGCCGACGGCCACGAGCTGCACCTGCTGGAGGACTCGGTCCGGCTCGACGCCGACGCGCTGGTCTCCTACGTGCGGTCGCGGCGCGTCGACTTCCTCGACCTCACCCCGTCCTACGTGCAGCAGCTCATCCCCGCCGGCCTGCTCTCCGGCCCGCACAAGCCCAAGATCCTCATGCTCGGCGGCGAGGCGCTCAGCGAATCCCTGTGGCGCGAGCTGGCTTCCGTACCGGGCACCGCGAGCTACAACTTCTACGGCCCCACCGAGGTCACCGTCGACGCCGTGTCCACGCGCGTTCGCGGCTCCCGCCCGGTGATCGGCCGACCGCTGCGCAACCTCCAGGCTTACGTGCTGGACAACCGACTCCGGCCCGTGCCGCCGGGTGTCGCGGGTGAGCTGTACCTCGCGGGCGCCCAGGTCGCGCGCGGCTACCTCAACCGTCGTGGTCTGACCTCGTCGCGCTTCGTGGCCAACCCCTTCGGCGCCGGTTCGCGGATGTACGCCACCGGCGACCTCGTGCGCTGGACGGCCTCCGGGGAGCTTGAGTACCTCGGCCGCACCGACGACCAGGTCAAGATCCGCGGCTTCCGCATCGAACTCGGCGAGATCGAGACCGCCCTCGCCTCCCACCCCTCCGTCCGCGAGGCCGTCGTCATCGCCCGCGAGGACACCCCCGGCCAGAAACGCCTCGTCGGTTACGTGGTCGCCGACACCGGCGAGCTGCGTGATCACCTGCGGGGGTCGCTGCCGGAGTACATGGTTCCGGCGGCGTTCGTGGTGCTCGACGAGATCCCGCTGACGAAGAACGGCAAGGTCGACCGTCGCGCGCTGCCCGCCCCGGAGTGGGACGGCGATGACCACGTCGCGCCGCGCACGGAGGTCGAGGCGACGCTGGCGGAGATCTGGGCCAGCGCGCTCGGCGTGGACCGGGTCGGCGTGCTGGACAACTTCTTCGGGCTCGGCGGCGACTCGATCCTGAGCATCCAGATCGTGTCGCGGGCGCGCAAGGCCGGGCTGAAGCTGGCTTCGCGGGACGTCTTCCTGCACCAGACTGTCGCTGAACTGGCCGTCGCGGTCACCCCGGCCGTCGCGGCGGAGGTCGTGGAGCAGCCGTCGTGGCCCGCGCCGCTGACGCCGATCCAGCACTGGTTCCTCGCCGAGCACGGCCCGATCGACCACTTCACGATGTCCGCGTTGATCGGGCTCGCGTCCGATGTGGACGAACGAGCCCTCGAGCAGGCGCTCACCATCGTGGTGAGGCATCACGAAGCACTGCGGCTGCGGCTGAACGACCGGACGCAGTCCCCTGTGGACAGTGAGATCGTCTTGGAGCGCGGCACCGACCCGCTCGCCGCGCAGACCGGGCTGTCGCTGGAGAACGGACCGGTCATCAGGGCCGTTCTGCTGGACGGCCCGAAGCTCTTCCTGACCGTGCACCACTTCGCCATGGACGGCGTGTCCTGGCGAATCCTGCTGGGTGACCTGGAAGCCGCCTACGACCAGATCCGCGCGGGCTCCGCCCCGGAACTGGAGCCGGTCGGGACCTCCTTCGGCCAGTGGTCGCACGCGCTGTCCGCGCACGTCGCGGGCGGAGCGCTGGACGATGACCTGGCGTACTGGGCGAGCCTGCCGACGAACGTCTCACTGCCGGTGGACCGCGACGGCCCCAACACGGCGGGCTCCACGCGCAGCGTCTCCGTGCGGCTCACCAAGGACGAGACCGACGCGCTGCTGCACCAGGTGCCCGGCGTGTACCGCACGCAGGTCAACGACGTGCTGCTCAGCGCGCTCGGCCGAGCCCTGTCGTGGTGGACGGGCGAGGGCACGGTGTCCGTCGCACTGGAGGGCCACGGCCGCGAGGAGATCATCGACGGCGTCGACCTCTCCCGCACGATCGGCTGGTTCACCACGCAGTTCCCCGTCGCACTGAGCATGCCGTCCGAGGACTGGGGCACGGTGCTCAAGTCCGTCAAGGAACAGCTCCGCGCCGTGCCGCACCGGGGCCTGAGCTTCGAGGCGTTGCGCTACCTCAAGGGCGGCCTGGACAAGCACGAGCTGCCCGGCGTGAGCTTCAACTACCACGGCCAGTTCGACATGGGCTCGGAAGGCCTCTTCCGCGAGCGTCACGAGGCGGTTGGCCAGGACCTCGCACCCACCGAGACGCGCACGTTCCTGCTCGACGTCGCCGGGGTGGTGGAGAACGGCGAGCTGGAGCTGACCTGGATCTACTCGGAGAACGTGCACGACGAACGCACCGTGCGCCGCGTTGCCGAGCAGACCGTGTCAGCGCTCAGGGAGATCGTCGTCCACTGTGGACGCTCTGGGGTCGGCGGTCGCACTCCGTCGGACTTCCCGTTGGCCAAGCTCACCCAGTCCCAGGTGGACCGCATCGCGGGCACGGGCGCGAACGTCGAGGACATCTACCCGCTGACGCCTTTGCAAGCGGGAATGCTGTTCCACAGCCTCGTCGACTCCACCTCCGGCGTGTACGTGGACCAGATCCGGCTGAAGCTGGACGGCGTCTCCGACCCTCGCTTGCTCGGCGACGCCTGGCAGACCGTCGTGGACCGCAACCCGATCTTGCGCAGCGGTGTGGTCTGGGAGGGCGTTGACGAGCCCGTTCAGGTGGTTCGCCGCGAGGTCGCGTTGCCGGTCGAGCACTTCGACTGGCGCGGACTGTCCGAAGAGGACCGTGATCGCGAGCTTTCGCGGGTGCTTGACGAGGATCGCGCTGAGGGCATGGACCTCAACGCCGACGTGCTGATGCGCGTGGCGATCGCTCGTTACACCGACGACCGCGTGCTGGTGATCTGGTCCTCGCACCACGTGCTGCTCGACGGCTGGAGCACCGCGCAGGTCTTCGGCGAGGTCTGCGACGTGTACGCGGGCAAGCGCACTCCGCCCGCGCGACGTCCGTTCCGCGACTACCTCCGGTGGCTCGACGCGCAGTCCACGTCGGCGGCTGCGGAGCACTGGCACCGCGTTCTAGAAGGTTTCGAGTCCCCGACGCCGCTCCCCTACGATCGCCAGCCCACCGAGGCCCACCGCGCCGAGGGCACTTCGGCTGTCCGCGTCTCCTTGTCGCAGGAAGAGTCAGCCCGGCTGCGCGCCATCGCGCAGAGCAACGGCCTCACGGTCAACACGGTCGTCTCCGGCGCGTGGGCGCTGTTGTTGTCGCGGTGCAGCGACTCCCGCGACGTGACCTTCGGCAGCACGGTTTCGGGTCGGCCGGACGAGCTCGTCGGTGTCGAGTCGATGGTCGGCATGTTCATCAACACCGTGCCGACGCGGACCACTGTGGACAGTTCGCGGAACACCGCCGAGTGGCTTCGTTCGCTCCAGGCCGCGCAAAGTGAGTCCCGGCGCTACGACTACGTTTCCCTTGCGCAGCTTCAGAGCTACGTCGGCGGGACCACGCTCTTCGACAGCGTTCTCGTCTTCGAGAACTACCCGTTCGAGGAGAGCACCGGTGAAGGTGTTCGCGTCGCCAACGTGTCCGCGCTGGACACCACGAACCTCCCCCTGACGCTGACCGCGCACCTCGTCGACCGGCTGAACTTCGACCTCGCCTACGATCCGCGCCTGTTCGACGCCTCGACGGCTGAGCGCATCGCGGGCTGGCTGCGCATGCTGCTGTGCGAGATCGCCGAGGACGCGAACCGGCCGCTGTCCGCGCTCAGCTGGCTCTCCGCCGACGAGCGCCAGCGTGTGCTGACGGAGTGGAACGACACCGCCTGGGAGACGCCGTCGGCGCTGTTCCCCTCGGCGTTCGAGGACCAGGCCGCCCAGACTCCGGACGCGACCGCCGTGGTGTTCCAGGGCTCGGCGTTGAGCTACTTGGAGCTGAACGAGCGCGCGAACCGCTTGGCGCACAAGCTCATCTCGATGGGTGCCGGGCCGGAGAAGGTCGTCGGGCTCCGGTTGCCGCGCACCGCTGACATGATCATCGGCATCCTGGGTGTGCTCAAGGCGGGCGCGGTGCACCTGCCGCTGGACCGCGAGCTTCCCGCCGAGCGCCTGGACTTCCTGCTCGCCGACGCCGCGCCCATGCTCGTGCTCACCGAGCTGCCCGACGCCGCCGACCAGCCGTCGACCAATCCCGGCGTGGCCATCGGCCCGGACAACGCCGCGTACGTCATCTACACGTCGGGTTCCACCGGCAAGCCCAAGGGTGTCGTTGTCTCCCACGGGAACCTCGCGACCCTGTATCACGGTCACGTCCGCGACCTGATCACTCCGCTCGCTTCGTCGGGCCGCGTCAAGGCGGCGGTCACGGCGGTGTTCTCCTTCGACACCTCGTGGGAAGGCCCGATCTTCCTCGCGGCGGGCCAGGAACTGCACATCATCGACGACGAGCTGCGCCTCGATCCGCCCGCGCTGGTCGACTACGTGTCCACGCACGGCATCGACTTCATGGACCTCACGCCGTCCTACGCCCAGCAGTTGATCGCGGCGGGGCTGCTGCGCTCAGGGCTGCGCGCGCTGATGCTCGGCGGCGAAGCCACGAACGCGCCGTTGTGGCGGGAAGTTCGCGACTCCGAGGTCACCGGCTTCAACTACTACGGTCCCACTGAGACCACAGTGGACGCTGTGTTCGCTCCGCTGGACCCGCACTTCGAGCCGGTGATCGGCACGCCGATCCGCAACGTCCGCGCCTACGTGCTGGACTCCGCGCTGCGTCCGGTTCCACCGTGCGTGCCGGGTGAGCTGTACCTCGCCGGGCCACAGGTCGCGCGCGGCTACCTCGACCGACCCGGGCTGACCGCTTCCCGTTTCGTCGCGAATCCGTTCGAGGACGGTTCGCGGATGTACGCCACCGGAGACCGCGTCCGCTGGACCTCCTCCGGTGCCATGGAGTACCTGGGCCGCACCGACAACCAGGTCAAGGTGCGCGGCTTCCGCATCGAACTCGGCGAGATCGAGGCAGCCCTGCTCGCCCACCCCTCGGTGAGCGAGGCCGCCGTCATCGCGCGCGCCAACCGCCTCATCGCCTACACCGTCTCCACCGCGAGCGACCTGCGCGATCACCTCGCGCGGAGCCTGCCGGAGTACATGGTCCCCAGCGCGTTCGTGGCACTCGACGCCATGCCGTTGACGCCCAGCGGCAAGATCGACCGGCGGGCGTTGCCGGAGGTCGAAGCGCAGTCGGAGACCGTCTACGTCGAGCCTCGCAACGAGACAGAGCAGGTCATCGCGGACGCGTGGGCCGAAGTGCTCGGCGTGCAGCGGGTCGGCGCGGAGGACAACTTCTTCGCGCTCGGCGGTGACTCGATCTTGAGCATCCGCGTCATCTCCAAGCTCCGCGAAGCCTTCGACGTGCACCTGTCGCCGCGCGCGGTGTTCCGCAACCCCACGGTCGCCGGACTGGCCGCCGCGCTGCCGAAGACCAAGGCCGCGGCGATCCCCGTCGTCGAACGCGCATCGGATGGGCGAGCACCGCAGTCCTTCGCGCAGCAACGGTTGTGGTTCCTCGACCAGTTCGAGCCGGACAGCACGGACTACATCACGCCGACCGCTCTTCGACTGCGCGGCAAGCTCGACGTCGACGCCCTCAACGCCGCGCTCACCACGCTCGTCGCGCGGCACGAGTCACTGCGCACGGTCTTCGACGACGGCGTGCAGATCGTCCGACCGCCCTTCGAGATCAGCGTCGCGGTGCAGGACATCACCGCCGGGGAACTCGAAGCGATCCTCACCGAGGAGAACAGCACCCCGTTCGACCTGCGTCAGGGGCCGCTGATCCGCACGCGGTTGCTCCGCCTTTCGGCCGACGAGCACGTGCTTCTGGTCGTGCTGCACCACATCATCACCGACGGCTGGTCGACGGCCGTGCTCACCGACGAGCTGAGCAGCCTGTACGCGGGCCGCGACCTGCCCGAGCTGCCGTTGCAGTACGTCGACTTCACGCAGTGGCAACGCGAGCAGCTGTCCGCGCCGATGGTGGCCGACCAGCTCGACTTCTGGAAGCAGCGGCTGACCGGCGTCGAACCCCTTGACCTGCCGACTGATCACCCCCGTCCCGCCGTGCGTGGCGCGGCTGGCGCGATGTACGAGTTCGTGGTGCCCGCCGAAGTGCTCGCGCGGTTGAAGCGACTCGGCACGGCGCAGGACGGCACGCTGTTCATGACGCTGCTCGCCGCGTGCAAGGTGCTGTTCGCCCGCTACTCCGGGCAGGACGACATCGCCGTGGGCACCGTCGCCTCCGGCCGCGAGCGCGCGGAGCTGGAGCGCGTGATCGGCTTCTTCATCAACACGCTCGTTCTCCGGTCCACTGTGGACCTTTCGAGCACGTTCACCGGTTTCCTCGGCGAGGTCCGCCGCACGGTGCTGGACTCCTTCGCCCGCCAGGACGTGCCGTTCGAGCGCGTGGTCGACGCGCTCCAGCCCGACCGCGACCCGAGCCGCAACCCGCTGTTCGACGTGATGGTGCTGCTGCAGAACACCGCGAGCGAGGTCCCGGATCTCGCCGGGCTCGACGTTTCGCAGGTGCAGCTGCCGGTGGTGACGTCCACGTGTGACATCACCGTGGAGTTCCAGGAAGCCGGTCCCGTCCTGCTCGGCGCCATCGAGTACAGCACGGAGCTGTTCGACGAGCCGACGGTCGCGCGGCTCACCGAACACCTCGTCGTGCTGCTGACCGCGATCGCCGCCGACCCCGAGCGCGCGCTCTCCGCACTGCCGCTGACCACCGAGGCCGAGCGCACGCGCGTCCTCACCACGTGGAACGCCACCGCTCTCGACGTTCCCGTGTCGACCTTCCCCGCGATGTTCCAGGCGCAGGCGACGCGCACGCCAGACGCGACGGCGCTGGTGTTCGAGGAGCAGCGCTACACCTTCGCGGAGCTGGACGCGCTGACCACCCGTCTCGCGCACCAGCTCATCGCCGATGGCGCGGGTCCGGAGCAGATCGTCGCGCTGCGCCTCCCGCGCTCGGCGGACATGGTGATCGCGATCCTCGCCGTGCTCAAGGCGGGCGCGGCTTACCTGCCGATCGACCCGAAGCTTCCCGCTGAGCGCATCGACTTCATGCTCTCCGATGCCCGACCCGCACTGGTGCTGACCTCGCTCCCGTCCGCTGTGGATTCATCTGCGGAGCTGCCCGGTCCGCTTCCCGAGCACGCCGCGTACGTCATCTACACCTCCGGCTCCACCGGCACGCCGAAGGGCGTCGTCGTCGCGCACGCGGGCTTGGTGAACCTGCTCGTCAGCCACCGCAACGACTTCGTGGCCGACGCGGGGGGTTCGCGCCTGCGCGTGGCGTTGTCGGCGGTGTTCTCCTTCGACACCTCGCTCGAAGGCTTGGTGCTGCTCGCGGACGGCCACGAACTGCACGTCATCTCCGACACGGTCCGCATGGAACCGCATCTGTTCACGGAGTACGTCCAGCAGCACGAGATCGACTTCCTGGACCTCACGTCGTCGTACGCGCAGCAGCTGATTCCGGCGGGCCTGCTGTCCGGTTCGCACAAGCCGAAGGTGCTCTCGCTCGGCGGTGAGGCGGTCAGCGAACCGCTGTGGCGCGAGCTGTCCACTGTGGACACCACCGCGACGTACAACTACTACGGCCCGACCGAGGTCACCGTGGACTCCGTGTCCACGCGCCTGGCCGGTCCTCGCCCGCTGATCGGCCGACCGCTGCGCAACCTCCAGGCGTACGTGCTGGACACCTCGCTGCGCCCGGCCCCGATCGGAGTGCCCGGCGAGCTGTACCTGTCCGGCGTTCAGCTGGCGCGCGGCTACCTCAACCGCCCCGGGCTGACCGCGTCGCGCTTCGTAGCCAACCCGTTCGAGACCGGTACTCGCATGTACGCCACCGGAGACCGCGTCCGCTGGACCGGCTCCGGCGTGCTCGAATACCTCGGCCGCACCGACAACCAGGTCAAGATCCGCGGCCACCGCATCGAACTCGGCGAGATCGAGACCGCCCTCCTCGCCCACCCCTCGGTGGCCTCCGCCGCAGTGATCACCCGCGGCAACCGCCTCATCGCCTACGTGGCCCCCAACATCAACGCCTCCCTTGGTGCGTCAAAGGAGCCGTTGGGGATCGTTGTCGATGAGCTGCGCGAACGCCTTGGGGAGCGGCTGCCGGAGTACATGGTTCCGAGCGCGTTCGTGGCGCTGGACGCGATGCCGTTGACGCCGAGCGGCAAGGTTGACCGGCGGGCGCTTCCCGATGTGGAGGCGCAGTCGGACGCGGGCTTCGTCGAGCCGAAGGCCGGGGTTGAGCAGCAGCTGGCCGCGATCTGGGGCGACGTGCTCGGCGTGGAGCGGGTCGGCGCGCGGGACAACTTCTTCGCGCTCGGCGGCGACTCGATCCTGAGCATGCAGGTGGTGTCGCGGGCGCGGCAGGCGGGCTTGCGGATCACGTCGAAGGACATCTTCCTCCGGCAGACCGTGGCCGAACTCGCGGTCGGCGTCACCCCCGACGTGGTGGTGGAGCGCGTTGAAGAAGTGATCACCGGGCCGGTGCCGCTGACGCCGATCCAGCGGTGGTTCTTCGCCACCCAGGACCCGGCGAAGCACTACACGATGTCGATGCACGTCTCGCTCGACCCCGAAGTCGACGAAGACGCCCTTCGGCTCGCGCTGAATGCCGTCGCACAGCACCACGAAGCGCTTCGCAGCAGGTTCGACGGCTTGAGCCAGGACCTCGGCGAGGACTACGACGTCCTGTCCGTCAACGGGGAGGCCCACGCCGTACAGTCCACTATGGACGTCCACACAGGACGGTTGTTCCAGGCGATCCTGTTCCGCGAACCGGCGCCGCGTCTGTTCATTGCGGCGCACCACCTCGTGATCGACGGCGTGTCCTGGCGAATCCTGTTTGAGGACCTGGAAACCGCCTACTCCCAGGCATCCCAGGGCAAACCGGTGGACCTCGGCGGCAAGAGCACGAGCTTCCGCGGCTGGGCCAAGCGCCTCGCCGAGCACGTCAGCAGCGGGCACTTCGACGACGCGCTCACCTACTGGTCGACGCTGCCCGCAGCCGAGGCGGTCCCGGTCGACCACAGCGGTGGTAACACGGTCAGCTCGGCGCGCAGCGTGTCGGTCAGCTTGACCAAGGCCGAGACGGATGCGTTGCTGCACAACGTTCCTAGCGTCTACCGGACGCAGATCAACGATGTGCTGCTCAGCGCGCTCGGGCGGACCGTCGCGGACTGGACCGGCTCCGCCACCGCGCGGATCGCGCTGGAGGGGCACGGCCGCGAAGAGGTCATCGATGGTGTCGACCTCTCGCGGACTGTCGGATGGTTCACGAGCCAGTTCCCGCTCGCCCTGGACATGTCGGGCGGCGACTGGGGCACGGTGCTCAAGTCCGTCAAGGAACAGCTCCGCGCGATCCCCGACCGCGGACTCAGCTTCGAGGCGCTGCGCTACCTGCGCGGCGAGCTGGACGGGCACGACCTGCCCGAGATCTGCTTCAACTACCACGGCTCGTTCGACGTGGGCGGTGACGAGGCGAGCGGCCTGATCCGGGCTCGCCGCGAGGAGATCGGCCAGAACCAGCCCGACGACGCCGAGCGCGGGCACCTGCTCGACATCACCGGCGGCGTCGAGGACGGCGTGCTCCAGCTGGACTGGGAGTACTCCGCCGAGATCCACGACGAAGCCACGGTGCGCGGCGTCGCCGAGGCCATGACGCGGGCGCTCCGCGAGATCATCGAGCACTGCGCCCAGCCCGGAGTCGGCGGGTGCACGCCGTCGGACTTCCCGCTGGCGAAGCTCACCCAGGCGCAGGTCGACGCGATCGGCGACGCCGAGGACATCTACCCGCTCACGCCGTTGCAGGCGGGAATGCTGTTCCACACCCTGGTGGACACCGACACCACCGCCTACTTCAACCAGACCAGGATGCGGCTGTCCGGCGTCTCCGACCCGCGCCGTCTTGGCGAGGCGTGGCAGCGCGTGGTCGACCGCACCCCGATCCTGCGAACGTCCGTGGTGTGGCAGGGCGTCGATGAGCCGGTGCAGGTCGTGCACCGCGACGTGACGCTGCCGATCAGTTACTCCACTGTGGACACCGAGGCCGATCGCGACGCGGGGATGGACATGTCCGTCGCGCCGTTGATGCGGCTGACGATCGGGCGCGTCTCCGACGACGAGGTCGACCTGCTGTGGACCTCGCACCACATCCTGCTCGACGGCTGGAGCACGTCCCAGGTCTTCGGCGAGGTCATCGAGGAGTACGTCGGCAAGCCCTCCCCCGAGCCGCGGCGGCCGTTCTCCGACTACCTCCGCTGGCTCGGCGAGCAGTCCCCGGACGCCGCGACCGAGCACTGGTGCGGAGTGCTTGCGGGCTTCGAAGACCCGACGCCGCTGCCGTTCGACCGGGCGCCGGTGGACGCGCACCGCTCCGAGTCCTCCGCCTCGGTCACCCTGGACGTGCGGGCCGACAAGCTCAACGCGGTCGCGCGCTCCGGCGGGCTCACCGTGAACACTCTGGTCCAGGGCGCGTGGGCGTTGCTGCTGGCGCGCTACAGCGGCGAGCGGGACGTGGTGTTCGGCACCACGGTCTCCGGGCGCCCCGCAGAGCTTCCCGGCGTGGAGTCGATCATCGGCATGTTCATCAACACCGTGCCGACGCGGGTTCGCGTGCGGGAGGACGAGAGCACGCTGGCGTGGCTTCGGGCCTTGCAGGTGGAGCAGAGCGATTCGCGCCGGTTCGACTTCGTCTCGCTCGCCCAGTTGCAGAACATCGTCGGCGGAGCGCGGCTCTTCGACAGCATGCTGGCCTTCGAGAACTACCCGATGGGCGACGACAGCCTTGAGGGAGCTCCGAAGCTCGGCGCGGCTGAGGGCTTGGACACCACCAACTTCCCGTTGAGCGTCGCGGCCTACCTTGACGACGACAACCCCGTGCTGCGGGTCGAGCTGGCCTACGACCCGAAGCTCTTCGACGCGTCCACAATGGACACTCTCGCGGCGCGCATGGAGATCCTGCTGACCGCGATCGCGGAGAACCCGGACCGCCCGCTCGGCGAGCTGCCGTGGGTGTCGGCCGCCGACCAGGCGCGCGTGCTCGCCGACTGGAACTCCACCGCGCACGACATCGTCCCCGCGACGTTCCCGGAGCTGTTCCGCGCTCAGCTCGCGCGCACGCCGTCCGCACCTGCGGTACTCGGCGATGTCGTTCTGTCCTATGCGGACCTGAACACCCGCGCGAACCGCTTGGCGCACAGACTGATCGCGTCGGGCGCTGGCCCGGAGAAGCTGATCGCGCTCAAGCTCCCGCGCTCGGTCGACATCATCGTCGCGCAGCTCGCCGTGCTGAAGACCGGTGCGGCTTACCTGCCGATCGATCCGGACTACCCCGCCGAGCGCATCGCGTACATGCTGGAGGACTCCCGCCCGCTCGCCGTGCTGACGGATCTGCTCGACGTCTCTGATGATGAGAGCGACCCCGTGGTCGAGCTGCGGCCGTCCAACACCGCCTATGTGATCTACACATCGGGTTCGACGGGGAAGCCGAAGGGCGTCGCGGTGTCGCACGCGGGCCTGGCCAGCTTCGCCTCGGCCGAGGTTTCCCACTTCGAGGTCTCGCCAGGCGATCGTGTGCTGGAGTTCTCCTCGCCGAGCTTCGACGCGTCCGTCCTGGAGCTGTGCATGGCCCTCACCTCCGGCGCCGCGCTCGTCGTACCGCCGCCCGGCCCGCTCCTCGGCGACCAGCTCGCTTCGGTGATCAACACGCACGGCGTGACCCACGCGCTGATCCCGCCCGTCGCACTGGCCACTGTGGACAGTGAGCTGCCTTCGCTGCGCACCTTGGTCGTCGGCGGCGACGCGTGCTCGGCGGAGCTGGTCGCGCGCTGGGCCCCGGGCCGCCGCATGATCAACGCTTACGGTCCCACCGAGGCGACCGTGGTGTCGACGTGGAGCTCGCCGCTCGTTCCCGGCGCTGTTCCCGCGATCGGCGGCCCGATCCGCAACACCCGCGCTTACGTGCTGGACTCGGCTTTGCGCCCCGTCCCGCCCGGCGTCGCCGGTGAGCTGTACGTCGCCGGAGTCGGCCTCGCGCGCGGCTACCTCTCGCGGCCCGGTCTGACCTCTTCTCGCTTCGTGGCCAACCCGTTCGACGCCCCCGGCTCGCGGATGTACCGCACCGGCGACGTCGTCCGCTGGTCGGTTTCCGGAGAACTGCACTTCGTCGGCCGCGCCGACGAGCAGGTCAAGATCCGCGGCTTCCGCATCGAACTCGGCGAGATCGAAACCGCCCTCCTCACCCACCCCTCGATCACTCGCGCCGCCGTCATCGCCCGCGAGGACACCCCCGGCCTCAAACGCCTCGTCGCCTACGTGGTCGGCGACAACACGGGCCTGCGGGAGCACCTCTCCGAGCGGTTGCCGGAGCACATGGTGCCGAGCGCGTTCGTGGAGTTGGGCGAGCTGCCGATGACGGCGAACGGGAAGTTGGACCGCAAGGCCCTCCCAGCGCCGGAGTGGGCGGCGACCGATGGCGTGGCGCCGCGCACCGACGACGAGCGCACGATGGCCGGCATCTGGGCCGACGTGCTGGGCGCGTCGATCGGAGTGCACGACAACTTCTTCACGCTCGGCGGCGACTCGATTCTGAGCATCCGAGTGGCGGCTCGCGTGCGCGCGGCGTTCGGCGTGGAGATCTCGCCGCGCGAGCTGTTCACGGCTCCAACGGTCGCGGAGCTGACGGCGGCGATCACCGGGCAGAGCGCGGCGGAGGCGATCCCGGTCGTGCCCCGCGACGGTGACCTCGCGTTGTCGTTCGCGCAGCAGCGGTTGTGGTTCCTCAACGACTTCGACCCGCACAACACTGAGTACCTGACGCCGCTCGCGGTCCGCCTGCGCGGCGACCTCGACGTGGCCGCGTTGAGCCGCGCGATGTCACACCTGATCGCCAGGCACGAGTCGCTGCGCACGACCTTCGAAGCCGTTGACGGACGAGGGGTCCAGCGCGTTCACCAGGCCGCGCCGGTGAAGATTCCAGTGATCGACACGAAGGACCTCGAAGCCGCTTTGGCTGAGGAGAGCACGAAGCCGTTCGACCTCGCGACCGGACCGCTTCTGCGTGCGACGTTGTTCCGCACCGGGCCGAAGGAGCACGTGCTCGCGCTGAGCATGCACCACATCGTCACCGATGGCTGGTCCGCCGGGGTGATCATGGGCGACCTGGCCGAGCTGTACCGGTCGGAGCTGCTGGGCGTGCGAGCGGAGCTGCCGGAGCTTCCCGTGCAGTACGCCGACTTCGCCGCGTGGCAGCGGAGTCGCACCGACGTGCTGGAGACGCAGCTCGGGTACTGGAAGGACAAGCTCGACGGCGTCGCACCGTTGGAGCTGCCGACCGACCACCCGCGCCCCGCCGTGCACACCACCACGGGCGGCAACGTGGAGTTCGCCGTACCCGCGGTCGTGGCCGACAGGCTCCGCGACCTCGCGCGACGACAGGACGGCACGCTGTTCATGGCCCTCGTCGCGGCCTGCAAGGTGCTGTTCCACCGCTGGTCCGGCCAGCGCGACGTCGCTGTGGGCACGGTCGCTTCCGGCCGTGAGCGCGCCGAGCTGGAGCGGCTGGTCGGGTTCTTCGTCAACACGCTCACCCTGCGGTCCACTGTGGACTCCGAGCGGACGTTCACGGACTTCCTCGGCGACGTGAAGACGACCGTGCTCGACGCCTTCAGCAACCAGGAGGTGCCGTTCGAGCGCGTGGTCGACGCCGTGCAGCCCGACCGCGACACCAGCAGGACGCCGCTGTTCCAGGCCATGGTGGTGTTGCAGAACGTGCCGGGCCACAGCGAAGGGCTGATCGGCCTGGAGGCGGAGGACGTCGAGCTGCCGGTGACGACGGCGAGCTTCGACCTCACCGTGGAGTTCTACGAGCCCGAACTCACCGGTGTGATCAACTACAATGCCGACCTGTTCGACCACGCGACGGTCCAGCGCCTGGCCGACCAGCTCTCCGTTGTGCTGGACGGCATCGCGGCCAATCCCGACCGGCCGTTGGCGCAGCTGCCGGTGCTCACCGAGGGCGAAGAGCACCGCGTGATCACCGTTTGGAACGACACCGCGCACGAGGTTCGCGAAGCGACCTTCGCCGAGCTGGTGCAGGACCAGGTCGCCAGGACGCCGGATGCGCCCGCATTGGTCTTCGACGGTGGTTCGCTGAGCTACGCCGAGCTGAACGCGCGCGCCAACCGCGTGGCCCGCGTGCTCGTCAGCCGTGGTGCGGGGCCGGAGCGGATCGTGGCGATCGCGCTGCCGCGCTCGGTGGACATCATCGTGGCGGAGCTGGCGGTGGCCAAGACCGGCGCCGCGTTCCTGCCCGTCGACCCGGCGTACCCGGCCGAGCGCATCGATTTCATGCTCGACGACGCCAAGCCGGTGCTCGTCCTCCGCGAACTCCCCGACACGTCCACTGTGGACGATTCGAACCTGGATGTCGTGGTGCGCCCGGAGAACGCTGCCTACGTCATCTACACGTCGGGCTCGACAGGGCGCCCGAAGGGCGTTGTGGTCTCGCACAAGGGGCTCGCGAGCTTCGCGGCCGCCGAGGCCGAGCACTTCGACGTGCGTGCGGGCGATCGGGTGCTGGAGTTCTCCTCCCCCAGCTTCGACGCGTCCGTGCTGGAGCTGTGCATGGCGTTGCCGACGGGTGCCGCGCTCGTCGTACCGCCGCCCGGCCCGCTGCTCGGCGACCAGCTCGCCGAGGTGATCAACACGCACGGCGTCAGCCACGCGCTGATCCCGCCGGTCGCACTGGCCACTGTGGACGATGAGCTGCCGTCCTTGCGCACCTTGGTCGTCGGCGGCGACGCGTGCTCGGCGGAGCTGACCGCGAAGTGGGCAACCGGACGTCGGATGATCAACGCGTACGGTCCGACCGAGTCCACGGTGGTCACCACGTGGAGCCAGCCGCTGATTCCCGGAGCGCACCCGCCCATCGGTGGCCCGATCCCCAACACCCGGGTGTACGTGCTCGACGCGGCACTCAGTCCCGTGCCGATCGGCGTCCCCGGTGAGCTGTACGTCGCCGGAGCCGGCCTCGCCCGCGGCTACCTCGACCGCCCCGGCCTCACCGCCGAGCGCTTCATCGCCAACCCCTTCGAGGGCGCGGGCTCGCGGATGTACCGCACCGGCGACGTCGTCCGCTGGACCTCCACCGGCGAACTGCACTTCGTCGGCCGAGCGGACGAACAGGTCAAGATCCGCGGCTTCCGCATCGAGCTCGGCGAGATCGAAACCGCCCTCCTCGCCCACGGCGCGGTCACCCAGGCCGCCGTCATCGCCGTGGGCAACCGCCTCGTCGCGTACGTGGTCGGCGACAACACGGGCTTGCGGGACCACCTCGCGGAGCGGCTGCCGGAGTACATGGTGCCGAGCGCGTTCGTGGTGGTGGACGAGCTGCCGATGACCTCGAACGGCAAGCTCGACCGCAAGGCGCTGCCGGAGCCGGACTTCAGCGCCGCGCAGGCGGAGTACGTCGCGCCGAGCACTCCGGTCGAGCAGGCGCTGGCCGAGATCTGGGCCGACGTGCTCGGCCTGGAGCGGGTCGGCGTGACGGACAACTTCTTCAGCCTGGGCGGCGACTCGATCCTGAGCATCCAGGTCTCCTCGCGGGCCAGGCAAGCCGGACTGCGGCTGGCCACCAAGGAGCTGTTCCTGCACCAGACGATCAGCGCGCTCGCGCCGCACGTCACGACCGCACAGGACGACGCCGACCGCGCGGCCGTGGTGGGCGAGGTCCCGCTGACGCCGATCCAGCACTGGTTCTTCAGCGAAGAGCGGGTGAACCCGCACCACTTCAACCAGTCCCACTTCGTGGAGCTGGCGGAGCGGCCCGACGTGGACGCGCTGCGCCGAGCCCTGAACGCCTTGCTGGAGCAGCACGACGCGCTGCGCATGCGCTTCGAGCAGCGCGACGGCCAGTGGCACCAGCACAACGCGGACGTGAGCGAGGTCGACGTCCTCACACTGTCCACAGAGGACGATCTGGAGGTGGTCGCCGACGAGGTGCACGCGAGCTTCGACCTGGGCACCGGGCCGCTGTTCAAGGCGGTGCTGTTCAACCACGAGAAGCTCTTCCTCGTCGCACACCACCTCGTCGTGGACGGCGTGTCGTGGCGAATCCTGCTCGACGACCTCGACCGCGCCTACCAGCAGGTGGTGCGTGGCGAGAAGATCGACCTGGGCGGCAAGACCACGTCGTTCCGCGACTGGTCGAAGCGGCTCTCGGAGTACGTCGCGGAGGGCGGCCTCGACCACGAGCGCGACTACTGGGCCTCCGCGACGGCAACCGCCGACCTTCCCGTACGAAAGGGCGAGGCGGGCTCGGTCCCGGTGCTGCTCAGCGCCGAGGACACCGAGGCCCTGCTGCGCGGAGCACCCACCGCCTACCGCACGCGCATCAACGACGTGCTGCTCGCGGCGCTGGCGTGGGC
Source organism: Allokutzneria sp. NRRL B-24872 (assembly GCF_002155965.1). GTDB lineage: Bacteria > Actinomycetota > Actinomycetes > Mycobacteriales > Pseudonocardiaceae > Allokutzneria. The sequence goes on along the minus strand of NZ_MUMH01000039.1, from coordinate 9,679 downwards.
GCTGTCGCGGTGGACCGGCGAGGACCGAGTTTCCGTTGCGCTGGAAGGACACGGGCGCGAGGACGTGCTGGACGGCGTCGACCTGAGCAGCACGGTCGGCTGGTTCACCACGATGTACCCGGTCGCGTTGACCGTGCCCGACGGAGGCTGGCGCGAGCTGGTCAAGTCGGTCCGCAAGCAGCTGCGCAAGGTGCCGGGCAACGGCTTCGGCTACGGCGCGCTGCGCCACCTGGGCGGCCTGCCCGAAGGCGGCCCGGCGCCGCGGATCTCCTTCAACTACCTGGGCCAGTTCGATTCCAAGGCCCAGGACACCGAGCACAGCCTCTACCGCACGGCGCTGCTGTCGATCGGCGCCGACCAGGACTCGCGCGACAGCGCGGGCCACCTGGTCGACGTGGTCGGCGAGGTGACCGACGGGGTGCTCGGTTTCTCCTGGTACTGCCACGACGTGGAGTCCGTCTCCCGGGTGGCCGCCGACTTCGAGGCCGCGCTGCGCGGTATCGCCGAGGACTGCCGATGACCACGACCGTTCCCCTGTCCCGCAACAGGAACTACACGATCCTGTGGACCAGCCAGGCGCTGGCCGAGGTCGGCTTCAGCGCGACCTCGTTCGCGTTCCCGCTGCTCGCGCTGCTGATCACCGGCTCACCGGTGGTGGCGGGCGCGGTCGTCGCGGTGGAGTCGCTCGGCCAGGTGCTGGTCGGGCTGCCCGCCGGGGCGCTGGTCGACCGGTGGGATCGCAAGAAGGTCATGGTGTGGTGCGAGGCGGCGCAGGCGGTCTCGCTCGGCAGCCTGGTCGCGGTCCTGTTCTGGGGCACCGTGACCGTGCCGCACCTCGTGGTCGTCGCGGCGGTGATGGGCATCTGCCGCGCGCTGTTCGAGCCCGCCGAGGACGCGTGCTTGCCGAACCTCGTCGCGGAGAGCCAGCTGTCCACGGCGATCGGGCTCAACGCGGCGCGCAGCGCGCTCGGGGACTCCGGCGGCAAGGCGCTCGGCGGCGTGCTCTACGGCCTGAACAGGGCTTTCCCGTTCCTGCTCGACATGATCACGCACATCATCGGGTTCTTCGCGCTGCTGTTCCTGCGCGTCCCGCCGCGCGAGCGCGTCAAGCCGGAGAACCCGCACCTCGGCCGCGAGATCGCCGAGGGGCTGCGGTGGGTGTGGCAGCGCAAGGAGATCCGCGTGACCACCATCTGCGCGGCCGTGCTGAACATGTTCTTCGCGGGCTTCTACCTGGTGGTCCTGGTGCTGGCGAACGGGCGCGGCATCCCCGAGGCGGAGCTGGGGTTCATGGCCGCGATGCTCGGCGTCGGCGGCATCGTGGGCTCGCTGCTCGCGCCCACGCTGTGCGAGCGGCTGAGCCCCTACCTGTCGATCGTCGGCGTGTTCTGGGGCGTGACGCTGCTGACCCCGCTGACCCTGCTGTTCGACAACGGCTACCTCATCGGTGTCCTCTTCGGACTGATGGCCCTGCTCGCGCCGACCGCGAACACCACGATCAGCACGCACCAGATGCTGATCACCCCGGACGAGCTGCGCGGCAGGCTGGGCAGCGTGCTGACGCTCGTGGTCGGCGCCGCGTTCGGCATCGGCTCGCTCGCCGGTGGTCAGCTCGCCGCGTCACTCCCGCCCACCGCGGCCGTGCTCACCTGCACGGGCGGGATCGCGGCGGTCACGCTCCTGGTGACGCTGAACCCGACTCTGCGTCGCTATCCCGCGAACCATCCCGAACAGCCTTGAGGTCGTCGCAGAGCAGCGTGGACTCCTCGACGGCGCCCGTGCGGTAGGCGGCGCGCCCGAGGAACTGCGAGAGCACCGGCGCGGTCAGCACCTGGAACAGCGCGACCAGCGCCAGTCCGACCGCGTACGACGGCGGCAGCTGCAACGCCGTGCCGGAGAGGATCAGCAGTAAACCGAGCGTCTGCGGCTTGGTCGCGGCCTGAAGGCGGCTCGGCACGTCCGGCAGGCGCAGCATGCCCAGCGCGCCGAGCACGCAGAACAACGCTCCGCCGAGCAGGAGGACGGAGGAGAGCACGTTGGTCACCGGTGGTCCTTCCTGTCCTCGATGAGCCGGACCGCGCCGATCGAGCCGAGGAAGCCCAGCAGGGTGATCGCCAGCAGCAGCGCGATGTTCATCGCCCGGCCGGACTCCGCCATCTCCACGGCGATCCCGCAGGCGATGAGCACCACCAGCACGTCGACGGCGAGGATGCGGTCCAGCGTCCTCGGCCCGCGCGCGAGCCGGACCAGCGTCAGCACCCCGGCCAGCACCAGCAGCCCGAAGGTGATCGTGAAGACAGTGCTCATGCCGGTTCTCCAAACGCCTTGATCACCCGGCGTTGCAGGCCGAGCACGTCCTCCCGCGCGCGATCCACTTCCGCGTCCGAGCGCACTCCGAGCGCGTACACGTAGAAGATCCGCTCGCGCCGGTCCAGCTGGAGCACGAACTTGCCCGGCCCCAGCGACAGCAGGTTCGCGGCCGTGGCGATCACGTAGTCCTCGTCGGAGAGCACCGGGACCGCGATCACCGCCGCGCGCACCTTCCGCCCGTAGCGCAGCGCCTCCCAGGCGACCCTGATCCCCGAGGTCACCAGGTCGGCCAGCAGGAACAGGCCGAGCCCGAACAGGCGGTGCGGGCGCCGCAGCACCCGCGAGCGCACCGCCGGCAGCGGGTAGAGCAGCAGCACGCCCGCGGCCACCACTCCGCCGAGCAGCACCAGACCGAGGTCCGCCGAGCCCCAGAGCATCAGCCACACCACCACGAGCCACACGAACGTCGAGATCATCGGGCGGCCCCCAGAACGGCTTCGCGGTAGGACTTCCCGTCGATCAGGTCGTTCGCCGCGCGCCCGCTGATCCCCGCCAGCGGCCCGGCGAACACCGCGATCGCCACGCCCGTCGCGACCAGCGCGGCGGTCGCCGACACCATGCCGCGCGAGGTGTTCCCGGTGCCCACGGTGACCTCGTCGGTCGGATCGGGGTCCTCGTAGGGCGGTTGGGTCTTGCCCCAGAACGCGCCGACCCAGATCTTCGTCACCGCGTACAGGCTGAGCAGGCTCGTCAGCACCGCGCCCCCAGTCACCAGGTAGGCGGTGAGCGTGGCCGACTCCGCGCCCGCGCGCAGCAGGGCGATCTTCGCGACGAAGCCGGAGAACGGCGGCACCCCGGCCAGGCTCAGCGCCGGGATGGCGAAGAGCACGGCCACCAGCGGGTAGGCCGTGGCCACCCCGGACATCGCGCGCAGCGACACCGTCCCGGTGTGCCGGGTGATCAGACCGCCGACGAGGAACAGCGACGCCTGCACGGTGATGTGGTGCACCACGTAGAGGATCACGCCGGTCAGCCCGATCTCGGTGTAGAGCGCGAGCCCGAACAGCATGTAGCCGATGTGGCTGACCAGCAGGAAGGACATCATCCGGTTGATGTCGTTCTGCGCCAACGCCCCCAGCGCTCCGACGATCATCGTCAGCAGCGCGGTCACCAGCAGCAGCGTCCAGATCGCCTCGCTGGTGAAGATCAGCGTCTGGGTCCGGATCAGCGCGTACACGCCGACCTTGGTCAGCAGGCCGGCGAAGACGGCGGTGACCGGCGCGGGCGCGGTGGGATAGCTGTCCGGCAACCAGAAGTGCAGTGGCACCAACGCGGCCTTGATGCCGAACACCACCACGGTGAACAGGCCGAGGCTGGTCCGGATGCCCGGGGGCAGCTGCGCGACCTTGTCCGCGAGGTCGGCCAGGTTCACCGTCCCGGTGGCCGCGTACACCAGCGCGATCATCGTGATGAACAGCAGCGAGGACGTGAGGCTGACGATCACGTAGGTCATGCCCGCGCGCACGCGCTGCGCCGTGGTGCGCCTGGTGATCAGCACGTAGGACGCGGACAGCATGATCTCGAAGCCGACGAACAGCGTGAACAGGTCGCCGGTGACGTAGCAGAGCGCGACGCCCGCGCACAGCACGAGGTACATCGAGTGGAAGGTGTTCGACGCCGTGCCCCGGCCGTAGTCGGTGATCCGCTGGCCGATCGAGAACACCAGCACGGCCAGCGTCACCACGGCCGAGACCAGCAGCAGCAACGCCGAGAGCCGGTCGGCGACCAGGGTGATCCCGATCGGCGGGCTGTAGCCGCCCATCCGCAGCACCACCGGGCCCGCGCGGTCGACGTGCGCGAGCAGCACCGACGCGTCGACCACGATCGCCGACAGCACGATCACGCCCAGCACCCGCTGCACGCGCGGGAAGGTGTTGAACGCCAACGACAACGCGGCGGCGAGCAGGGGCAGCAGGACGGGCAGCGCGACCAGGATGCTCACGGCGCCGCCTCCTGCACGAGGTCGTTGCGCTCGGCGGTGGTGCCGACGCGGCGGTCCTCGACGTCGTCCTGCACCTCGTCGTGGCCGAGCAGCACGAAGGAGCGGAAGGCCAGCGCCAGCAGGAAGGTGGTCAGCGCGAAGGTGATCACGATCGCGGTCAGCGCCATCGCCTGCGGCAGCGGGTCGACCATGGCCTCCGGCGCGGAGAGCCCGGCGAACGGCGGCACTCCGGGCGGCCCGCCCGCGACCTGGAGGAACAGGTTGGCGCCGTGGCCGAGGATGACGATGCCCAGGATCACCCGCATCAGCGAGCGCTGCATCAGCAGGTAGAAGCCGACCGAGTACAGCCCGGCCAGCAGGACGGCCATGGTGATGGTGATCGTCACTGGTCCTCCTCCAGGCTCACGCCGAGCGTGCCGAGCAGGTCGACCACGACGCCCACGATCAGCAGGTACACGCCGACGTCCAGGAACAGGCTGGTGGCGAGCTTGACCGGGCCGAGCTGCCACACGTCGGTGGTGAGCACCGGCAGCCCGAACAGCGTCGGCACCAGCGCGGTGATCACGGCGATGCTCAGCCCGGTGCCGATCACCACCGGCGGGCGCACGCGGACCACCGCGCTCAGCTCGACCTTGCCGCCCGCCAGGTAGCGCAGCACGAACGCCAGCCCGGCCACGAGCCCGCCGGTGAAGCCGCCGCCGCTGTTGTTGTGCCCGGCGAAGAGCAGGTACACCGACAGCACGAGCACCGTCGGGAAGACGATCCGCGCGCACACCTCCAGCAGCAGCGAACGCGGCCAGCCGTTGCAGTCCTGTTCGGTGAGCAGCCACCGCTCGCGCGGGGCGTCCCACTCCCACCACGGTCCCCTGTCGCTCACCGCTCCGCCTTCCGCCTGGCCCGGTGCGAGGCCAGGATCAGGCTCGCCGCCCCGGTCGCCGCGACCGCGAGCACGGCGATCTCGCCGACCGTGTCGAAAGCGCGGAAGTCCACGATGATCGCGTTCACCACGTTGCTCGCGCCCGCGTCCTCCTGCGCGCGCTGGATGTACTCCACGCTCGCTTCGGGCAGGCCGTCCCGGTTGGCGGAGAACAGCACCGCCAGCACCGCGACGAAGGTCCCGGCGACGCACGCCACGACGGCCTTCACCCACCTGCCCTCGCTGAGCGGGCGCCGGTCCTCGCTGAACCTCGGCGGCATCCGGCGGAGCACGAACACGAACACCACCAACGTCAGCGACTCCACCAGGAACTGCGCGAGCGCGAGGTCCGGCCCGCCGTCCACCAGGAACAGCGCACCGATGCCGTAGCCGATCACGCCCGTCACCAGCACGGCGGTCAGCCTGCGCCGCGCCAGCACCACGAGCCCGGCCGCGACGAGCACCGCGATCGCCAGCGGCACCTGCATCCACGAGTCGAACCACTGCATGCGCGGCAGCGGAGCCAGTCCCGCCAGCAGTCCCGCGCCCGGCACCACCACCGCGACCACGAGGATCACGCCGAGGTACACCGGCACCGAACCGGCCTGCAACCGCCCGGTGACCCCGCGCGCCAGGCCGTCCAGCGCCATCACCACGCGGTCGTAGCCGGTCTGCGCGTGCACCGCCTCCGGCAGCCACTCGGAGCGCCCGGTGGCGAAGCGGTACACCAGCCAACCGCCGCCGAGCACCACCGCGGACAGCAGCAGCGGCAGCGTGAAACCGTGCCACAGAGCCAATCCATAGGGTTCGGCGACGGGGTAGGCCGAGGCGTAGCCCGCGATCACCGGCTCCACGATCCCCGGCGCGAAGGCGAGCACGAGCCCGGCCAGCGCGGGGATCGCCACCGGAGCGGCCAGCCCGGCGCCCGGCCGCACACTGTCCACAAGGGACACTCCGGGTTTCGTGCCGAACGCCCCGATGAGGAACCTCAGGCTGTAGGCGACGGTCAACGCCGAGCCGAGCACCAGGACGACGAGCACGACCGGTTCCGCTTGGAGCGCTTCGAAGGCGGCTTCCTTGCCGACGAAGCCCAGCAGCGGCGGCGCTCCGGCCATCGACGCCGCCGCGAGCACGACGAAGCCGGTGAAGACCGGCCACCGCCCGCCCAGCCCGGACAGCTCGCGGATGTCCCTGGTCCCGGCGAGCTTGTCGATCACGCCGACCGCGAGGAACAACGCGGACTTGAACAGCCCGTGCGCCAGCACCATCGTCGCGCCCGCGACGGCCGCGACGTGCTCGCCGACGCCCAGCAGCACGATCAGGAAACCGAGCTGGCTGACCGTGCCGAAGGCCAGCAGCTTCTTCAGGTCGTGCTCGCGCAGCGCCCTGATCCCGCCGAGCACCATCGTCCACAAACCCAGTACCACCAACGGAATCCACCACGCGGGCAGCTCCGCGAACCCGGGCGCGAACCGGGCGACGAGGTACACGCCGGCCTTCACCATGGCCGCGGCGTGCAGGTACGCGCTGACCGGCGTCGGCGCCACCATCGCGGCGGGCAGCCACGGGTGGAACGGCACCTGGGCGGACTTCGTCAGCGCTCCGACGAGCAGCAGCACCACGGCGACCTCGACCACCGCGCCGGAGGGCGGGTAGGCCACGATCGCGGAGATCCGGAACGTGCCCGCCGCCGTGCCGAGCAGGATCAGCCCGAGCAGCATCGTCAGCCCGCCGAAGCCGGTGACCAGCAGCGCCTGCGTGGCCGAGCGGCGCGCCGCCTTGGTCAGCCCCGCGCCGCCGACCAGCAGGAACGAGCAGATGGTGGTGAACTCCCAGAACACGTACAGGGAGAACACGTCGTCAGCGGTGACCAGGCCGAGCATCGATCCGGCGAAGATCACCAGCAGCGTAGAGCTACGGGCAATGCCTGCTGTGTCCATGCTCGACCCCGCAAGCGGGTCTTCGGGAGACGTGTAGGCGGCGTAATAGAGGAACACCAGCGCGCCGACCCCGGACACGAGGACGATCATCAGCAGCGAGAGCGGGTCGAGCCGCAGCGTCAGGTCGAGCCCGATCGTCGGCGCCCAGGTCAGCGTCTCCGTCGGCGGCGATCCATTGAGGACGGTCGCCGACCACGACAGCGCCGTCACGAGCGCGGCGGCCGGCGGAAGGGCGGCGAGGACGAACGCGGCCTTCCCCCAGCGCGCGGCGACGGCGGGAAGCAGTGCGGCTACGAGAAAATGGACGGCGATCAGGACTAGCACTCCGGCACCACCCGGTGCCACTGGCACTTGATCACCGTCACCGCCCGTCGCTCGATCGACCCCGAACCACGCACCACCATACTTCGCCGGTCCGACATTCGCCCACTCCTGGGCGGGAACCGTTGGCGCGCAAGGGAACGAGCGAAGGCGGGCGACCCGGGTGGGCCGCCCGCCGAACGCGACGCGTCAGAGCTGCTGCTTGATCAGGTCCACGTAGGAGGAGACCCGGGCGTAGACGCCGGGCTTGCCCGCGAGGGCGCAGCCCTCACCCCAGGAGACGACGCCGATCAGCTTGCCGCCCGCGACCAGCGGACCGCCGGAGTCGGCCTGGCAGCTGTCCTTGCCCCCGTTCGGGTAGCCCGCGCAGACCATCGACGCCTTGCGGTAGTCGGTGCCGTAGGCCGTGGCGCAGGTCTGGTCGGAGGTCACCGGCACGTCGACCTGGTTCAGGGTGTCGGAGTAGGTGCCCGTGCCGGTGGTGTCGCCCCAGCCCAGGGTCTTCGCGACGGTGCCGGCCGCGTACAGGCCGGAGTCCGCCGTGGTGGCCAGCGGCAGGGTCTTGTACGGCAGGTTCTGGTCCAGCGTCATCACGGCGACGTCGTCGCCCTGGGTGACGCTGCGGTAGTTCGGGTGCTGCCAGACCTTGGTGACCTTGGCCAGCACGCCCTCGCTGGTGCGCAGGTCGGTGCGCCCGGCGGCGACGCCCCAGGAGCTGGCCGCCTTGCCCGCCGTGCAGTGCGCGGCGGTGACGACCTTGTTCGGCGCGACGAGCGTGCCGCCGCACCACTGGGTGCCGTTGTAGATCAGCGCGACCGTCCACGGGTACTGCTCCGTGGTGGCCGGGCTGCCGCCGACGATCATCGGCGACAGGTCGCCGGACGGCTTGGCCGGCGCGGCGGTGGCGGTTCCGGTCGTGGTGGCGGCGATGCCGAGCGCCGCGGTGATGCCGACGATCTTGACCAGGTGACGCAGGGAGTTCACTAGGTCACTCCTTTCCCCGTGCCCTCGAACGAGGTCCGGCCGCAGGCGGGCCGGTTGGGAAAAGGCAACTCCAGAACGGGTTCTCCGGACAAGCGACGCCGGGAGGGCGGCCGATCGGAGCAGGAACGGGGCCCGAACGCCGCAGCGCACCAGGGCTTTCCCGGCCGTCAAGTGCTTGGGCGAAATCCGGAGGAATTGTTGATTCCACAGTGGACTGCCGGAGAAAGTCCTTGCTGGACCTATGAAAGCAGATGGTGTACGAGTCGCGCGAGCGCCTTGGCCGAACTGGTACCGGACTCCGCCGTGTAGACGACGACTCGCTGCCCCTCGTCGTCCGGCAGCAGCATCAGCTCGTCCGTCAGCGTCAGCCGTCCCACGACGGGGTGGTCGTACTCGCGCGCGTTGAACGCGCAGTTGCGGACCGGGTACTCCGTCCAGAGCGCGGCGAAGTCCTTGCTCCGCAACGACAACTCGTCGATGAGTTGCGCGATGCCGTCGTCTCCCGGGTAGGCACCGGAGATCATTCGCAGGTGCGCGACGGCATCGCGCATCTTCCGGTCGTGGTCGACGTAGAGCTCCCGCGTGGCCTGGTCGAGAAAAACCAACCGTGCGAGGTTCACGGTGTGCGGCTCCGCGAAGTCGTGGTGCGGCGCGAGCAACGCGTGCGCGAGCCGGTTCCACGCCAGCACGTCCGTCCGCCGCCCCATCACGAGCGCCGGAACGTCCCGCATCGAGTCGATCATGAGCTGAAGGCTCGGCCGGAGCCGTTCTGGCGTGGCGTGGTCGGTTCCTCGCGCCAGCCGGTAGAGGTGCGCGCGCTCATCGCCGTCCAGCCGCAGCACGCGCGCCACCGCGTCCAGCACGGAGTCCGAGGCGTTGCGGTCGCGCCCCTGCTCCAACCGCGTGTAGTACGGCACGCTGATCCCCGCGAGCCCCGCCAGCTCCTCCCGCCGCAACCCCCGCACCCGCCGCCTGCCACCCGTCGGCAGCCCCGCGTCGGCCGGGCTGATCCGCGCGCGGCATGCCTTCAGGTACTCCCCCAGCTCCATAACCTGACCCTCCCAGGGTTCTGGCTAGCGTTTCCAGTACGGGCAACGCTGGGCGCCATGAGAATCATCGTCGTCGGCGCGAGCGGCACCATCGGGTCCGCCGTGTCGTCCCTGCTGGAGGCCTCTGGCCACACCGTGATCCGCGCCTCCCGGTCCG